>NZ_CP134146.1:3695200-4311067 GCF_031583575.1 Thalassotalea nanhaiensis
TGTAACTCATTTTTACCAGTTAAACATTGATTTTATTGAAATTTTTAAATTGACAAGATTTTAAGAAAGGCATTAGCATTACCAATGAATACTCGTTTAGGAAGCCTTCAATGATTTAAGAAAACACCATACCTCACATAAAAAAAACAAGCAAAATATACAATTTACGCTAAAATAATTTCAATTACAATGAATTTATATGGTCTTGCATGCCAAAAATTTAGTTACCTCATTTTTAAGCACAACAAAAGGTGGGAAGTACAATGCACAGAAATAAAAGAAAACACCGAAAACATCGTTCGAGACCAACGATTCGGTTTTTTAGCAAAAAGAATCACTGCCCTATTTGGTGCCAATCTTATTTAGAGATGCTTTTCGCATTGCTGCTTGAGTTTGACGATGATGTTGAATCTTATGCCTCACAAGTTGAAAGTATTCATTCTCCAGTAGGCAGTTATACTCCTGACTTTTTAGTGAAGTACGTTGACGGTACTAGCTTTCATTTTGAAGTTCATCACCCTGCCTTATTGAATGATGAATACCAGGAAAAGTTCGCCGCTTATCAACAGTACATTCGTGAACATTCCGATGAACCGTTAACGCTTATCACTGACTTAGGCGTGAGTGAACAAGCCTTAAAAACGCTACAGAATTTGTATTACTTTAAAAACAAATTCGAATTAAAAACAATACTATGCCAGCTCACAGAGTTACCCGTTGAAATTAGCTTCGAGCAACTGGCTCAATACCTTGGTAAGTTTCATCGCATGTATAAGCAACTGCTTAAAGCGATGCTTGCAGAGCATTGGTACATCTTTGATATTGATAAGCCATTAACCAATGACTCACTGTTGTATAGGAACTATTAATTATGCATCAAGCCCCAACCATAGGTGAAAAATATATCTGCTCTGACAATATCATTAGGATATTTTATTTTCATATAAACAATATGTTGTACCTTGTAAATGAAGATGATCCTAAAGATGTCGAACCGTATTCCCGCAACGACTTCGATAAAGAGCGTATTTTAAACAATATCGAAAAAATCGCCTCTAATGAAGGTTATGTGATCACGCCCTACCAAAAAGAGCAGGCGAAGATCAGAAAACCTTACATCGATGCTCTAGAGCAATTAATTTCAGAGGGTTACTGCTACAGCACAGAAAAAACGTATGAAGATCTCATTAAAATTGTCCCTATGCCTGCAGGCAGAATTAAGCACTATTCCCAAAAGCATATTTGTAAATGGTTCAAGGCATACAATGAAAACAATCGCCATTTAGAACTATCCATAAAGGACAGAAAACCTCGATGCAATCAACTCCAAATCAATGATGAAGAGTGTTTGATGAGCTTTTTATACAGTGGATTAGGCAGTAATTGCAATAACAAGCAAATGCATCGTAAGTATCAGCGCTATGTAGGGGATTGTAGAACCAACTGGAAAGATGAAACACTAAATGTCGCTGATATATCTACAATGCGCCGCCGTTTAAAGAAAATTACGCAACTCGACTGGGCTATTGCCTGTGGCGACAAAGAAAGTGCAAAAAAGTTATCTCTGACACGTCAGCGAAAGATTCGAGTTGATAAGGCACTTGAGCGAGTTGAAATCGATTGCTTGCACTTAAACGTTGCGCTTATTAATGATTTAACCAGTGAAGTTATCACTAAAGTTATTCTCTACGTCGCTATAGATGTAAAAACTCGTTACCCCCTATCCGTTGTCGTTCAATTCGGTGGTGGTGAGAATTCTGCTGGGGTGCTCAATTTGTTTCGCAATATGTTCATTGAATCCAGTAATGAATTGAATGCTTTTGGCTTACCACAGTACGTAATTGCAGATAATGGCACTGCGTTCAACAATATAATGATTGATGAATTAACCCAAGCACTGGAGCTTAGCTATGTTAGAACGGCAACAGGCGCAGCTCAACACAAACCATTCATTGAGAGTTTCTTCAATAAGCTTAGAGTTGAATTTTGCGAAGCGAAACTGGAAGGCTATGAGAAGAAATATCACAATCAAGAACTAAGCTCCTATCAAACCACAAAGCTTAAAAATAGAGTCAAAATAACCTACCGACAGTTTTTACACGCTTTAAATGATCACTTGATTGAATACGTCAACACCAAGCATAAAACCGCGAACCTTGTGCCACAAGAAGCCTGGAATGCGGCTCTTAATGATATGGATGTATTGCAGCCTTCATATGAAGAAATTCGAAAAAGATTTCATGTAGAAAGTGATGAGGGTCGAAGTATTTACGAAAGAGGCTCAATGTCGCTTGATTATGAACACTTCTCTAATGCTGAGCTAAACGTTTATCGCAACGAGTGGTTAAATAATTCATCGGCAAAAAGTCCAGAAACAACGATCTATCATGATCGATTCGACCTTCGCAGTGTCACTATTGTCCGACTCGACGAAGAGACAGACATCGGTGAAAAAATGGATTTGAAGAACTTAGATTTTGACATTATTAACGAAGCTAAAAGCTTTGATTTCGCGAAGGAAAAACCTGATTTCAATATGTTTGCCCTTAATGAAACCGTGCTGACTCAAATGGATGAAGTCATTCTAAGAGTAAACCCAGACGGCATAAAAAAATCAAAATCGAGAAAGACACCTCGCTCTGGCAAACCAGTTTCTTCGTATGAAGAAAACTTGGCAAAAGGTATGTCATCGATTAATCGCATTAACCAATCAAATTTATTTAAAGCAACGAGACCTAAAAAGTCTCCTTTAGAAGAGGAGTCACATGCTTCGGAACACTCTAATTCAGATTATAAAAATCAACACGACAACCTCAAAGAGTGGGATTAACTAATGCTATCTAATGAACACGGTACTCAGTTAGCTGAATTATTCTTTGGGCCTGAAGTATTTAAGCACCCTGTCCTCATCGACATTGTTGAGCAAATTGAATTTGTGCATCAAGCGTCCCTTGCTGGCGACATTTATTCTTTGTTGATCACGGGCCTTTCTCGGTGTGGAAAATCATTTATTGGCATACGATATGCTGAATTACATCAACCGTTCCATTTGGATGGTGTAAAGCAGACTCCAATACTCTATGTGAAATTGAATGGCGCTAAAAGTTCGGTAGATGTATTAAATCAAATAATTCTAGCCCTTGGGGGACCCGAATCTAAGACAGGTACAAAACCACATACCGTGCAAGAAAGATTAACAAAGCTATTTCCTGAGCACGGTGTTCAAATGGTATTTATTGATGAAGTGCAGGATTGCTTACCCCAATCTGATGGTAAGCAAGCGCAAGAGATGGCCAAACAATTTTGTCGCCTGTTTGATGACTCGGGAATTCCATTCGTACTATTAGGCACACCAAGCGCAAAGCGCTTAGTGAACATTAGATTTGGTAAAAACAATGACAATCTATTGCTCGTAAAGACGGATGAAGAACAAGTCTCAGGTCGAATGTTAGCCCCATTGAATTTACCAACCATTTTTCCACGAACACAGTGTTGGATCGACTGCGTACAGTTCTTTTTAGATAAGTTTAATTTACCTTCGGAGATCGCAACAAATAAGCTTTTGCTAAACCGAATTTATGTCGCAACGGAGGGGCGATTAGGCTTCTTAGAAAAGTTGATGTTTATTGTTTCCACAAAAAAGTTTGCCACATCATCGACGATGCAAATGTTTGAACGTGCCTATAAGTTAGCGTTTTGCCCAAAACCCGACAACCCTTTCAATGAAGAAGCATTTACGGATCATACAATCAAAAGCATGACGCATAAAATGGAGCCGACTGATGACCTTATCTGTTAAACCATACAGTAAAAAAGATGAAAGCCTTATTTCATATTTACTTAGGTTGATTGTAAGAAATGGCTTTAGGGAGCCAGGAGAATATTTTAACCGCAGCTTTATCAATGCCGTAAGCAAGGGCCGACTATCTAAAGACGTTGTTAAAATTCAGGCATCAAACTTTGAACATTTTAGTCATTTCACCCAATTTGAGTACGATGCAATAAGTCATCCTATCTTTAAACGAAATCACATCTATACCCCAAGAATATGCCCCTCCTGTGCCAGAGAAGAAGGTATCTTAAAAAAGGACTGGCAAAAAGCAACGACGACCCACTGCCCAACACACAATACGCTGCTCATTGACACCTGCTCTCATTGCGAGCAGGCATTAAAATGGGGGACTGAATTACTGACAGGAAATTGTACGAACACGGGATGCAATAAATTCCTATTTCACCACAACCCGAATAAAGCACTCTTTGCACTTAACGAATCACAAATATTAGATTGCTTCACCGCCGCCTATTTCCTGGAAAATATTGGTTGTACTAATGTAACCCCATTACTGACATCACGGTTTGATTCTCATACGGCGAGTTTTCTATCGGGATATTATTTTTTAACGCAAAAGCCAAAAGTGAGCGATTGGTATCTAGGGTTAAACACACTGCATATTGAAAATTCAGATGTTCCAGATGAGCTTAAAAACGTTAGCGCAAGCATTCTAATAAAATCGTTAAAGAGTGAGTGGCCTTTAGCTAATTTTATTCATTCCATATCCAAGGAAAGTAAGCAAGGTAAGCATTTACCCGCACGAGCAACACAAAGCAAAGAACCACTGGTTTTTAATTTAAAACAGGCTCTTACATTATTAAACTTCCAAAAAGAAGATGTTAGAAAGTTGATTAATGTGGGTTTATTGAATATGACTAATGACGTGCTTAATCAGCAATCAAAAATGAACTTCCATTTGTTGATCGACTTTTTACGATCATCATCCTCTCCAATAAAAAAGGCAGTAACTTATTACGAGTTAGAGCAAATGGGAATTCTCTATTTGGTCAATTTCTGTGATTTATTAGTCGGTTGCTATGAAGGAAAGATCCCCTTTCAATATAACCCTAAAGCCTCATTGAAGAGTTCAGTATTTTTTGAACCAGGATCAGTTCAAGCGTTTGCGTTAAATTACATTAAATCAATAAAGAATGAGCTAACAAGTGTTACCAACATAATGGATATGACCGGAATGTCAGTCGATGATATTTCACTTGCGATTAAAAAGAAAATCATCTCAAAGCCCCAATTACTCAGAAACTCTCGACACCTTAAAAACCGAGATTTAGTACGTTTAATAAAAATGAAAAATAGCACACAGCTAGAACTCAATATTTTCTAATTACCACCTCCCCCAAAGATTCCCTTTACATACCCATATTTATCATTATCATTATCATCTAGCCTGATTATTTCAGGCTCAATATTGATTTTTATTAATTTAAAGCCTAAATTTTAGAGTAACCCTTTGTCAAATTTTGCCCTTTGATTTATCAAAATCATTGTGCGTAAAATAATCTCAAATTATAGGAATTTAGTGTTAAAAAATCTCACTTTATAGCGATTTTTATAAAAACACGTTATTTCTAACCTATTGAAAGTAAAATATTCCTAGAGAATGAGAATCTCAAACTATCTGAAATTTTCCATAGAGAAGTTTCAGTTTGATTGGTTTTTAACTGCAGGGTGAAATTCTAATTAGAGTGAGTATGGTAATAATATCAGACGGCATAAACTGCATATGCCGTCTTTAAAAGTAGACAATTACAGTGTAGTTCTGCCGGGGCCAAGTAATGGGCAAAGGAAGAATTTATCTCCTTCATTCATCACGCCATCATCCGTTAGATCAATCCACCAACGACCACCCAAATGACCTTCATCTCCAGGACCAAACTCTGTGGTTAAACCATTCATCGTTGGAACAAGTTGCTGAAAATTACCACGCGGCGGTAAATCGCCTAAGGCAATAGAGTCATAATAAAGCCCTTGAGAGGTAACAAAAACAACTGGTGCTCCCTCTGAATTACGGCCTTTATCACGTGCTACAGCTGAATTACTTACAACTATTGTGCTAGTTAACAGTACTAACGTAGCCATCGCTTTTAATGATTTCATTTTACTCTCCATACTTTAATTAAATTAACTACTTTTTGAGTATGAATAATGTAAATCACGCAAAGCTCACGAGAACATCACAATTTTATAACAAGATATAAATGGAAATTAACGGCAACGACTCGTAAATAGAAACACTGACTTATGCAGAATAAAGGGAGGCTTTTTGATGGATGATTTTTACCACTTCACGTGAGTAAACCATTGATGTATGAGATTGTTTTACCACGATATGTTCGGTCATGCCGGGGATTTTTGTTTCGGCAATACTCACTGTACCGTCCGACTCTTCAATGTCTTCGCCCCATACGCGATCTAGCAGAGGTCTTGCGCCCAGCTTTACGTTTCCAGCAATTGAAATTAACTGTTGCGGAACAGGCCATGACTTTTGAAAGTTTTTTGGCAGTAAGCCAAATTGCACTGATGACCCCAACAGTTTGTCCATTTTGAATTTTTCCATATCTTTAGCAATCCTTGCACCTTGATGAGGAGTACCAATAGTAATAACTAATGGCACTTTTTCTATGGAAACTTTTTGAGTAAATAAATACTCAGTGATCACCAAACCGCCCAGTGAGTGACCAATTAAAATTGCAGGGCCTTCACCAACCAACCTATCTACGGTTTTAAACAATCTAGCCTTATCAGCCTTGGTACTTGGGTAGGAAATATTTTCAACTTGGTAACCAAGAGTTTCTAAGCGGTTAGCCAACGGTGCCATAATGATTTTATTCATAAACAGTCCATGAAGAAGAATTATTTTCATTATGCGCACCTAGCCAAAGTTTGTATTTGTATCAATTCACAAATAAGTTTGTTTTTTTATCGGGTCCTTTAATTCTAACCCTAATATCTTCTCTGATCATATACAAGGAAGGGATCAAGAATAAAGTGATAACGGTCGCAAACATAATACCAAAGCCCAGCGATATTGCCATTGGGATTATAAACTGTGCTTGTAAGCTAGTTTCAAAATACAAAGGTAGAATACCGAAAAATGTTGTAAGTGAAGTTAGTAGTATCGCTCTAAAGCGTAACATGCCTGATTCGATGACAATATCACGCATACGCATGCCAGTACTTTTCGCTTTATTGATAAAATCAACCAGTATTAATGAGTCGTTTACCACAACACCAGACAAAGCGATAAAGCCATACATAGACATCATATTAATCGTGGTGTCCAGTACCCAATGACCGAATATTGCACCTATGATCCCAAATGGGATCACCGACATTATCACTATTGGTTGTGAGTAAGATTTGGTCGGTATGGCAATAAGGCCATAAATTAAAAATAACGCCGTAATAGCGGCAAATTTTAATTGTTGAATAAAGTCCTCTTGGTCTTTACTCGCCCCTTCCATGCCATATTTCACACTTGGGTATTTCTTTAAAATAGTTGGAATAATGTCATCATTAAACTCGGTCAATATTTTTCTAGACTCAACTTTTGCACTGTCAATTTCAGCGGCAACTTTAATAGTTCGCTTTTGATTGATACGTGTTATTTTAGAAAAGCCTTGGCTTAACTCAACATCAGCCACCTGATAGAACGGTACTTCATCACCACTTGGTGTTCTAACCCACATATTTTCTAAATCAGTAATTGAGCGACGTTCTGCTTTTGGATAACGTACCATGACTTTAACTTCATCTCGGCCACGTTGAATACGTTGTGCTTCATCACCATAAAAAGCTTGGCGTACTTGTTTAGCAAGATCTGACAAGGTAATACCTAGCACTTCAGCCTCAGGTCGCATAGCTAATTTTATTTCACTACTGCCACGACTGAAGGAATTGCGAATATCGAATACACCGTCATACTCTTTAAGCTTGTTCTGTACTTCGAGTGCGGCTTGCTCAAGCTCTAATTCATCTTTACCATTTAGCTGAAATTCTAACGCCGCGCCGCCACTAGCATTCGTACCGGCAAACAACCGTAATTCACGCACTCCAGGTATTTCACCAACCTCTTCACGCCATAGTTTTTCAATCTCAAAAGCATCCAGCTCGCGCATTTCAGCTTTATTTAGCTCCATCATGAAGCCACCTTGCAGATCGCCTCGAGTAAACACCATTGTATGCTCAATAAAACTATCACCATTGAAGGTATTTTTTTCAGCCATCCTATAGCCGGAATCCATTACATATTCGAGTGCTTTATTACGTTGCTGTGGTGACGTGCCATCAACCATAATGACTTGCCCTTGAACAAAGTCACTTGGCACATTAGGAAACACTTCAACTTTAACAAAAGAGCCGGCAATTAATCCCATCGATAGTAATAGAACACAAATAAAGCTCGCCATAGTGTTGTATCGATACTCAATGGCTTTACGCAATAGGGGTTGGTATTTTTTGACGATAAAATTGTCAAGCCAAGCTTTAAATCTTAACTGAATACGATGGACAAAATGAGCATTATCAGGATCAATTTCTTTATATTTCATATGCGCTAAATGCGACGGTAATATCCATTTAGATTCAATAATTGAGAAAATTAAACACAGCGTAACAACCAAGGCAATTGCTCGGAAGAATCCAGAAAAGGACGTATCAATAAATAACAACGGAACAAACGCAGCAATCGTTGTTAATACCCCAAAGGTTGCAGGCATCGCAACTCGGTGTGCACCACGGATAACATTATCAACTGAATGTCCTTTTCGTTGTACTTCTGTGTACACACTTTCGCCGATTACAATGGCATCATCTACCACGATCCCCAATACCATGATAAAGGCAAATAAGCTGAGCATATTAACCGTTACTGACCACTCGCCCAGTAGTGGCATCATCATAAATGCGCCGAAGAAAGAAATTGGTATCCCCACCATTACCCAAAGAGCAACACGTACTCTTAAGAATAAGGTTAAAATAATAAACACCAACAATGCCCCAAGAAGCAAGTTTGAAATCATCATGTCCAAGCGCTCATCAAGGTAATATGACGAATCAGCAAAAACATCAATATTTGCACCAGGAGGTAAGGTTTTTTGCTTTTCGATGGCATAGGCTCTTACTTGCTTGGCTATTTCTAAATCGTTTTGATCACTGGTCGATCTCACTCTAATGCTGGTCGTATTTTTACCATCAAATTGTGCATAACCTTCATCTTCAACAAAGCTATCTTTAACGGTTGCAATGTCGCCAAGGGTTAGACGAGTGCCGTCCTCATTAATTGTTAGAACTAAATTTGAAAACTCAAGGCCAGTGTATGCTTGTCCTTCGGTTCTGATCTGAATGTAGCCACCTTTCGACTTGATAGTACCACCTGGTAAGTCTAAAGAAGAGCGTTTGATTGCTTGGCTAATTTCATCAATGGTGAGGCCATACTCGATAAGTTGCAGCTCAGATATTTCTACCGAAATTTCATAATCTCTGATACCAACAGCTTCTGCAATATTAACATCGGGTAAGGCAATGATGTCATCACGTATATCCTGTGCCAATTCTTGTCTGGTTCGTCTATCCATATCGCCGCTGACGGCTAACCACATCACATCCATTTGAAACTCTTGTTTCATTACCAGCGGTCGTTCTATTTGTGCAGGAAATGTTGTGATGGTATCAATTTGCATTTGAACTTCATCAAGCTTTTCTTCTAAGGAATAACCTGAATTAATTTCAATTGTAACCGTAGCCAAGCCCTCAGTTGCCTCTGAGGTTATGCGTTTTAACCCTTGAATATTTTCAAGTTTCTCTTCAATACGAAGTACTACAGATTGCTCAACATCTGCAGGAGATGCCCCTAAATGAGTTACAGAAACCAAAATGGTATTTGGGCTAAATTCAGGGAACATTTTTTTAGTAATATTTTGATAAGAGTATGCTCCCATCACCAAAATAAATACCATCAATAAATTGGCTGCAACACTATTTCGCGCAAACCATGCGATAAAGCCGGTTAAGTTTTCTTTAATCTCTGTCATAGCGGTTATTTCGCTTCGCTGTCTGTGACTGCAGGTTGTGCTTTAGCTGAAAAATCCTCTGCAACACGTATTGGCATCCCTTCTACTGGCGTTCTCATACCGGTAATTATCACCCGATCGGTTGCTGAAAAATTATTTTCAACATAAACGCTTTCAGCATCGGTCCTTATTACGTTTACCGTATGTACACTTAAAGTATTATCTGCTTTCGCTAAATATACTGTATTTACGCCATGTAACACTTCTCTTGGCAACACCACAATATTTTCAGCAGTTTTACCTTTAATATTGGCATTCACAAACATACCAACACGCAATTCAATATCGCTTTCATCATTAACCAAATTATAAGGATCGTCAATTTGAGCGACAACATAATGCACTCTTGATTGACTGTTCACCACGCCTTCATATCTGGCAATAAAAGAGTCCCAATGTAACTGTTTACCAGCTTGTAAAGATGAAATTGTCAGGGTGCGACTTTTGTCGCCCATTTCGTTTAATTTAGGTAAGTCTAAATAGGCAATATCTGACTGTTTTATAGGTAAGCGCACTTCAGCAAAGTCGATAGCTAAGGTTTTGGCTAGTTGCCCATTAGTCGATACATATTGTCCAATATCTACATATTTTTCGGTAAGTAAGGCATTATAAGGTGCCACAACTTTGGTGCGTTTAAGTTTTATTTGTGCCTCTTTCAAATCTGCTTCTGCAGCTTTTACATCGGCTTCTGCTTCTTGTAGTTGCGGTATTCTTAGTGCTAATAAAGGTGCTTCTTCAAGTGGTTTTCCAGTCATACCCCATTCTTGTTTTGCTTGTTCAGCTTTTGCTTTTTCTTGTATTAATGCCGCTTGCATAGACCCTAAACGTGATTGTGCCTGTAATACATTCACATCATAGGTAATGGGATCTATCTCTAGCATCATTTCACCTTTAGAAAAATAACCGCCAACTCTGAGTTTTGGTGAAACGTTTATGACTTGTCCAGAGACTTCAGAAATTAGTACTGTTTCAGTTCTAGGTACTACAGAGCCTTGACTGGCAATTGTGAACGTTACATCTTCGACAAGAATATCAATCACATTCACTAACGGCGGCTTTACTTCCATGTCTTTCTTATCTGGTTTTGCGGCCATTAACGTCATTGCGGTTAAGCCTAAAAAACCCACTAAGATAATAAATAGAGGCATTAAAAATAGCTTAACTTTAGATTTTTTTTCTTGGTTGGTATTTACATCTAACTGTGTCATTTTGATCCCATACAACGGAGTTCATAATTAATTTACTTATAAATATTTTAAAATAGTAATTATAAAATATTCACTTTGCTATGCGATAACGCAACTCGCTTATTAACATTTGGTCATTAATATCAATATCGAATAAATTGTTGCCAACTTTCGAGCATAATTAAAAAATCCTCAACGCCACATAGTGCCATTGAATCATGCTCGAAATCATCTACGTCGTCTAACAGGTTTTCAGGTAACTCGCTTTCTATATGTTCCACATTGGCTTTAACTTCAACTTCATCGTTTTCAACCGTTAGCGTATATTCTTTGCCAATAAGGGAGTCTGTTTGAGACTTAATATTAACGATAAATTCAATAGTGCGTTCCAGCTTTACCAAATCTTTACTCACTTCTTGTTCTAGCCATGGCCCAAAAGCCTCATGACCAAAACTAAACTGAGCGAGAGGAAGACCAGTGATAAAGTCAGTTTTGAAAGTATATTCCATGTTTTCCCGTTATTTATCGATTAGTTACAAGTATAGAGCCTGAAAATGAATTTAATAATATTTTCGTTGGTGAACTTTTTAATAATTCAACAATCTTATCATTAACAATATTTTAACAAGGTCGTTAGGGATGCTAAAGCAGTGACTCGAAGTTTATTTACAGCGTTAGTTATCTCTTTAGCAATACACGCTTTATTAATCTGGGGCTTTCTATTTACCCCAATATCTGCTCCAACAGATATAAAGCCGCAACCAGCTAAACAAACAACACCAATAAAAAGCTATATTTACCAAGCACCTAAAATTATTGTTAAGCAAGTATTAGAAAATAAAGAAGAAAATCAACAGGTAGAGCCTGCAATCATCCCCATTGTTAAACCTGAAAGGATTGTACGCGAGTTAGAAGATAAAGCTAAGGACAATGAAGCAATAAATGTTTCTAAAATTGTAACAGCCGATGAACAACCAATAAAAGCATCAGTAACAAATCCGCCACCTAAATTTAACCCTTATAACAGCATAAATTCATTTAAACGTCAGCTTAATCAGAAAATGATGAACGACTTTAAACAAGAACAATTAAACACAGGTTTTTCGGCAATGCAGACACTACCCAAAGCGGTGCCTCATAGCGTATTTCAAAAGTCTGAGCTGCAAAAAAAAGCGGAAGCGACGACTCAAATTGGTAATGAAACGTTTGTTAAGCAAAATGGTGTCTGTATGCAAACCACCGATTTATCGTTTATTGATGATAACCTAGGTACGGTAACGTCATTTAGTGATTGCGGTGAAAGTGATGAGGAAAAGTATTTTCGAGAATTTATGGCTAAAAAAATGAGTAAGTATAAGAAAAATTAGATGCTGAAATAGCTCCTGAAACAAGTTCAGAAGATTACCCCTTCCATTTCCTGAACTTGTTTCAGGAGCTCAGGTGAGATTAACTTTTCGCTTTTCGTTTCTCGTTTCTCGTTTCTCGTTTCTAAAACAATAAGGGCCGCTACATTAGCGGCCCTTATTAAACAAGAAAAAACCTGAGTAGATCCCGTTCTTCAACGGGACGACGCTAGTGCGTCGATTATCAGGGCATAACTAACGTTATGGTTACGCTACGCTTTGTGCGATAACAACTTCTTTAGCTTTCTTCGTGTAACTATCCATAGTATGGAAGTTTAAGTAACGGTATGTATCAGCTGCAGTTGTATCTAACTTAGCTGAGTATTCCATGTACTCGGCAACAGTTGGTAAGTGACCAACGATAGCACCAACAGCAGCTAACTCAGCTGATGTTAAGTATACGTTTGCACCATTACCTAAACGGTTCGGGAAGTTACGAGTTGATGTAGAAAGTACAGTCGACTTCTCTGCAACACGTGCTTGGTTACCCATACATAATGAACAACCAGGAGTTTCAATACGAACGCCAGCTTTGCCGTAAGTAAAGTAGTAACCTTCAGCAGTAAGTTGATCTCTATCCATTTTAGTTGGCGGAGCAACCCACATACGAGTATTAAGTACGCCACCGAAATCTTCAAGTAATTTACCTGCAGCACGGAAGTGACCAATGTTAGTCATACAAGAACCGATGAATACTTCATCTACGTCAACACCAGCAACGTCAGATAATAGCTTGGCATCATCTGGGTCATTTGGACAACAAACGATTGGCTCTTTAACTTCGTTTAAGTCAATTTCAATAACGTGTGCGTATTCAGCATCAGAGTCAGCTTCCATTAATGCAGGGTTTGCTAACCATTCTTGCATCGCAACAATACGACGTTCGATTGTACGTACATCGCCGTAACCTTCACTGATCATCCACTTAAGCATAACAATGTTAGACTCTAAGTATTCAGCAACTGCGTCTTCTTCAAGTTTGATTGAACAACCAGCAGCAGAACGTTCTGCAGATGCATCAGATAATTCAAATGCTTGCTCTACAGTTAAACCTTTAAGACCTTCAATCTCTAATACACGACCAGAGAATTCATTGATTTTACCTGCTTTCTCAACAGTTAATAAACCTTGCTTGATACCGTAGTAAGGGATTGCATGTACAAGGTCACGTAAGGTGATACCTGGTTGCATTTCACCTTTAAAACGTACCAATACAGATTCAGGCATATCAAGAGGCATAACACCTGTTGCAGCTGCAAATGCAACTAAACCAGAACCAGCAGGGAATGAAATACCTAATGGGAAACGAGTATGAGAATCACCACCAGTACCTACGGTATCTGGTAATAACATACGGTTTAACCAAGAGTGAATTACACCATCACCTGGACGAAGTGATACACCGCCACGGTTCATAATGAAATCTGGTAATGTGTGATGAGTAATAACATCAACTGGCTTAGGATAAGCTGATGTGTGACAGAAAGATTGCATAGTTAGGTCTGCAGAGAAACCTAAACATGCTAAATCTTTTAATTCGTCACGAGTCATTGGACCGGTAGTATCTTGAGAACCAACAGTTGTCATTTTCGGTTCACAGTATTGACCAGCACGAACACCGTCAACACCACATGCTTTACCTACCATTTTCTGCGCTAAAGTGTAACCTTTAGAACTTGCAGCAACGTCTACAGGTTTAGCAAATAATTCTATTTCTGCTAAGCCTAGAGCTTCACGAGCACGACCAGTTAAACCACGACCGATAATAAGAGGAATACGACCACCAGCACGAACTTCATCAAGAAGTACAGGGCTTAACTCGAATGTAGAGATAACTTCGTCAGTACCTGAACGCTTAACAACACCTTCATAAGGGAAGATATCAATAACGTCGCCCATGTTCATAGCTTGTACGTCTAATTCAATTGGTAATGCACCTGAATCTTCCATTGTGTTATAGAAGATAGGAGCGATTTTACCGCCTAAACATACACCGCCACCACGCTTGTTAGGAATATAAGGAATATCATCACCCATAAACCATAAAACAGAGTTTGTAGCAGACTTACGTGAAGAACCAGTACCAACAACATCACCAACGTATGCTAACGGAATACCGTCTTTTTGTAAGTCTTCAATTTGTGTGATTGGACCAACAACACCTTCTTCATCAGGAGTGATACCATCACGACCAATTTTGATCATCGCTTTTGCGTGTAATGGAATATCAGGACGAGACCATGCATCAGGTGCAGGAGATAAGTCATCGGTGTTCGTTTCACCGGTAACTTTAAATACTTTAACAGTGATCTTTTCAGCAACTTTATCGCGAGATGTGAACCATTCGCCAGCAGCCCAAGATTCCATAACAGCTTTAGCTTGTGCATTACCTGCTTCAGCTTTTTCTTTAACGTCATGGAATGCATCAAACATTAATAAAGTTTTAGAAAGACCAGAAGCAGCAGTTTCTCCTAACTTGTCACACTCTAAAAGGTCAATCATAGGCTGGATATTGTAACCACCTAACATTGTACCTAGTAATTCTGTTGCACGCTGTGCAGATAAAATTGACGACGTTGCTTCACCTTTAGTGATAGCAGCTAAAAAACCAGCTTTAACATATGCTGCGTCATCAACACCAGGAGGAACACGGTTTACAAGAAGGTCTAATAAGAACTCTTCTTCGCCTGCTGGTGGGTTTTTAATTAATTCAACTAATTGAGCTACTTGCTCAGCATCTAATGGCTTAGGTACGATACCTTCAGCGGCACGTTCTTCTACGTGTTTGCGATATTCTTGAAGCACAACGCTTTCCTCTCTATCTGGAAAATGAATCACAATGAAGTAAATTCACTATCATTATTAAAATTTATCGCGGCGATTATACGCGATCCAAGTATAAAACTGAACAAATCAACCAGAAATAGTATTTATATCTGGTATTCACAATAATTATACAACGCTCGATTACTTGTATTGATTATACCTAGGTAGTATCGCTCAATATTTAGCTGTTGCATTTTAGCAACATTTCATTGCTGTAATAACCGAACAAAGTTAAGATAAAATAATTCATTAAAATGTTGATATTGCTAGTTTTTAAGCTAAATTTAAAGATAGAAAAATAACAATAAAACGCATGGCTTAATACATAATGTCGAAAATGACCCAGCACGATAACTTTATTTACCTCACCTACTCTTTAATTTTATTACTTTTGGGTATGGCATTGGCTCAGCAATTTTTTGATCCCTCAGTTCAACGTTTGATGCAATCGGCTACGGTTGTCACGTTGTTAGTAGCCGTTTGGGGCGTTAAAGATGAACAATATATATTTAGAAAAGCGTTTATCTTCCCCGTCGCAATTATTTTCACCTCGTTGTTAAGTTATTACCTGGATAATATAGACTTAAATTATGCGCATTTGTTTTTATTATTAGGCTTTTTCATCTCCACCGCCTACCAAACAGCTAAACAAGTGATTTTTACTGGTGAAATAGATGGTAATAAAATACTCGGTGCGATTTGCCTGTATATTTTATTGGGCTTGATTTGGGCACTACTTTACACCTTGATCCATTTAGCGTCATTAAATGCATTTAATGGCATGCCCGACAGTAAACTGTGGTATGAAACCATGCCAGATTTTGTATATTTTTCTTTTGTCACCTTAACCACACTTGGTTTTGGGGACATATCGCCAGCAATGCCTGTCACCAGATTCTTAGTCTATTTTGAGGCAATAGTTGGTCAATTTTACTTAGCGATTTTAGTGGCTAGTTTAGTCGGATCTAAAATTTCAAATTCTAGCCAAAAACAATCAAATGAAACCCACGAGGCAAACCATGAATAACTCTACAAACTCTGCAGAGAGTAAATTATTTTCTGCCAATATGATTGATGCCGCAATCAAAATAATCGCCATAATGCTTATTGGAACTTGGTGCTTTGACATTTTAAGACCATTTATCATGCCTATGGCATGGGGGGCTATTATTGCCACTGCACTTTTTCCCTTTTATACAAAAATGGTGAATTGGTTTGGAGGTAAAAAAGGCCTAGCAGCCACAGTGTTTGCCTTGGTCGGAATTTCCATATTGGTTATCCCTACTGTTACCTTTTCAACGTCAGCTGTAGATTCAATAACCCAGATATCTGAAGGTCTTCAAGAAGGCACTATTGATATACCAGCACCAGATGAAAAAGTTAAAGAATGGCCTTTAGTTGGCGAAAAAATCTACCCAGCCTGGCTTACAGCCTCTGATAACTTAGAGAAATTTGCCAGCCAATATTCTGAGCAAATTAAAAATACCTTCTCAAAAGTTCTTGGCGCTGCGGCAAGCTTTGGTGGCGTTATTTTACAATTTATTTTATCGGTAATTATTGCCTCGATGTTTTTAGCTAATTCAGAGTCTTGCACCAAAGGGTGCCATTCATTTATCAGTCGATTAATGGGTGATAAGGCTGATGCGGTACTGAAAAATACAGTAGCGACAGTTCGAAGTGTCGGGGCTGGTATTTTAGGTATTGCATTTACTCAAGCGGTATTATCAGGCATTGGTCTAGTCGTAGCTGACATACCTGCTGCCGGTGTTTGGGTGTTATTAGTATTAATGGTAGCCATCGTGCAATTACCACCAATTATCATTCTAGGCCCAATTGCCGCCTATTATTTTTCAGTAGCTGATACAACACCTGCAGTTATTTTTCTGGTTTATTCAATAGTGGTTAGTAGCAGTGATGCTGTATTAAAACCAATATTTTTAGGGCGCGGAACAGACATTCCTATGTTAGTTATTCTACTCGGTGCTATTGGCGGTATGATAGTTTCAGGTATTATTGGTTTATTTACTGGCGCTGTGATCTTAGCTTTAGGTTACCAGTTGATGATGATGTGGTTAGAACAATCAGAGCACGCCAAAAAAGAAACTGCTGCCGAGCAATCTGAATAAATATCTATAGGGACTGTAATGACTGACACCAATGTTGTAAAAAAAGAAGCTAACGAAAAGTTAGACGGGTCAGAGACCACTAATGAAGACGTTAATGAGACGACTAACGAAACTGCCAAGCCAGATTTTGCCCAACGATTAAGCAAAATAATACTGAGTTTGGCACTACTTTATTTTCTTTGGTATGTCATTGGTGACAGGCTTACCCCTATTTCAGATCAAGCCCGAGTAAGAGCATTTGTTATCCCGATTGTGCCGCAAGTATCAGGGCAAATTACTAACATATATGTTGGCGGTGACAAAATAGTTAAAAAGGATGATGTGTTATTTGAAATAGATAATCGTGATTTTAAATTTGCGCTTGATAAAGCAAAAGCAAGTTTGGAGTTAACCGGCCAAGAAATTGGAGCTGATACGGCAATGGTAGGCTCTGCTAAAGCAAGTCTAGACCAAGCCAATGCCGATTTAATCGTAAAACGCATCAACGCTAATCGTGTCTTCGAACTTGAAAAGCAAGGAATTATTTCAGGATTCGACGGAGACAGAGCTCGTGGCGTATTAACGCAAGCCGAACTTGAAGTAGTTAATGCGCAAGCATCTTATGAAGAAGCGCAACAAAAACTTGGTAAACAAGGAGAGAACAATCCTAAGCTACTCAGTGCATTAGCTGAAGTTTCGACAGCCCAGTTAAATTTAGACAGAACAATCATCAAAGCGCCAAACGATGGTGTTATCTCTTATGCGAAAGTAAATGTTGGTTATTATGCTGCGCAAGGCAGTAAGATAATGACCTTTATATCAAATCAATATGTTTGGATTGAAGCTAGCTTTAGAGAAAATAGTTTAGGTAATCTTAAATCAGGAGATCCGGTAGATATTGTTTTAGATTCGGCTCCCGGACAAGTGTTTGCCGGCGAAGTTATCACCATAGGCTTTGGCGTAAGTTTTGACAAAAGCCAACCAGGTGACCTGCCAACCCCCGAAAAGCCGCAAGGATGGATGAGAGATCCACAACGCTTTACCACCATAATAAAGTTTACCGATGAACCAGATAAACGATTACTTAGAGAAGGTGGGCAAGCCGATGTAATAGCTTACACCGGAGACAGTTTTATTTTTAATACATTAGGTAAAATATGGGTAAGGATCACCAGCTTCTTAACGTATTTGTACTAATTTATGATCGCAGCATTCAATAACGCACTGCACCAACAAACACCAGAGCGAATAAGGATCATTCGCTTTACGGTGGGTTTAACCTTGGCTATTGCCATTTCATTTGGTTTTAACTGGCCATTGGCGTTTATAACCGCGGTTTTCACTGCCAAATTTTTAGGGACTGATGCAGAAAAACTTCCCTTTAAAGTATTACTGGGTATTTTCATTGTTAGCCTTACCGCGTTTTGTGCCGGAATATTAGTCACTCGTTTCTTATTGCCCTTCCCTATTGTGTTTATTTTGATCATGACATTGATCATATTTTTAGTGTCTTATTGGGGCTATTCTGGTGGCAATGATTTTGTTATCACTATGTTGTTAGTAGGCTTTACTTTGGTCCCTATGCTTGGCTTATTTAAACAAGAAGTAGCCAGCGTAGTAACAATCGGTTTTTTATTTTCATGCTTAATGGCGTTGGTAATTACTATGATCATGCATGAACTAATTCCTGATAAACCAAATACACAATACAAAGATAAAGAAGAAAAAGAAGGCTTGAAACTGCAGTCTACTCGCTTCCAGTTAGCGTTATTGAGCACGATTATTATCATGCCAGCCATCGTATTTTTCTTTTATTTTGGGCTAACAAGTTCAATGCTAATTTTAGTATTCATCGCTATTTTGGCGCAAAAACCAGATTTACTCATGGGCATGCAAGGTAGTAAAGCACTATTAGTTGGTAATACAATTGGTGGCTTAGTTGCTATAGCAGTCTATAAGCTCTTGCTTATTGCCCCAACTTATACAGCGTTAGTATTATTGTTTGCTGTGGTAAATATATATTTTGCCAAGCTGATTTTTTCAGATAAACCTCTTGCACCGCTATTTGCCATGGCCATTACCACGGTGATCATCCTGATTTCATCAGGGAGTACAGGAGATGCAGGTGCGGGCGGAAAATTTTATATTCGGATATTACAAATTGGTGCTGCCTGTGGATATATTATCTTTGCAACATACCTTACCGCGCCATTACTTACCCAAATAAAATCGGCCTACAAAGCCAAAATTTAAAATGATTCTATAATTGAGTCATTATCAACAAAAATATAAGGCATTCTTAGATGAAACAAATAACTGTGTTTTTATCTACAATACTGTTACTTATTTCGTGCTCTACTCAAAGTACAGACCCTGTTGAAACATCTGCTGAAATACAAACATTTCAAGCGCCAGTAGCTGATAACGAGTTACTTCGCTTCGCAATTATTGGCGACCTTACCGGCGGCGAACGTCAAGGCGTGTTTAATGTTGGCGCAGAAAGTATTTATGCGATGAAACCTGACTTTATTATGAGTATTGGCGACCTGATTGAAGGTGGAACAAAAGATATCGTTCAAATGGATAAAGAATGGCAGGCATTTAATAGCAAACTAAATAACCGTGACATTGCATTTTACCCAACAGTAGGAAATCACGACATTTCAAATACAACAATGCGCAAATGGTATGAAGAAACGATTGGTCCGCGTTATTATCATTTTGTTTTTAAAAATGCGCTATTTTTAGTGCTCGACAGCGAAGATTTTAGCCACGACTTTTTCAGCGAATTGCAAATGAAACGTGATGAAGCAATTAAAGTGTACAAAAAAGATCCTAATGACTTTCCTTATACTGAATACGCACAAATGGATCAGCGTAAGTTTGGTGAAATAAGTGATAGGCAAACCGACTATTTCAAAACAGTAATTAATGATAATAAAGATGTTCGTTGGACATTTTTATTCATGCATAAACCCGTTTGGCAAGATGGTAAAAAGAAAAACTTTAAAAAGCTGGAACAAGCTCTGAAAGGTAATAACTACACAGTTTTTAACGGCCATGTTCATTCATATAAATATACCAAACGATTAGGGCAAGACTATATTCAAATTGCGACGACTGGTGGAGAAATGAATGCCAGAGATGGTATTAATATGGATCATATTATGTGGGTTGGACTAAAGGGGAATACTCCGAGTTATTTAAATATCAAACTTAATGGTATGGCTGATAAAACTGGTAAAGCACCGGCAGATGGCGATAAACTCTGCTTAAATGCAGATGGTTGTAACTAACTTCCCTTAAGTAGCAGCACTTATTTAGTATTTCTATTTTCCGAGTTGATATTAGCGAGCAAATTACAATTTACTACAATACTCAACAAAACACGTATAGGAATACTAGTATGCGGTACGTTAAACTCGCCGCATAAAAACCTATCTAAATTTGTTTAAAAGCATGTTCATGACTTCAAGAATATGAATTCACTGCACTAGTTTCATACTTGAAACATACTTTTAAGATTAAACATTGGCATTTGCTTTTTTAGCAGATGCCAAAATTATTATATGTTGAATTTAACTATTCATCTGTTTAACTTAAGGTAATCATAATGTTGAAAAAACTTACAGTTGCTTGTTATGGACTAGCCCTAATAGCATGTACTTCGCACATCGCTCACGCATCAGATAAAAAGCACTTCCCAGGGATATTCATTGGCGCAACGACAATAGAAAGTCAAACTGACTTTTCATATGGTTTCGAATACGAATATAAGTTCAATAGCAAATGGGGCGCTGGCCTTACTTGGGAAAAAACCGAAGACGCGCATGAAGGCGCTGGCGTAGAAGTCGCACTGGCATCGATATATTTTCATCCTACCGAGCACTTACGATTAGGCGCAGGTTTTGGACAAGAAGAAGTAGGTGCTGTGCCCGCTACTGCAGGTCATCATCAATCAGATGAATCCCATGGACATCCAAGTCATGAAGAAGATTTGTATCGACTATCTGCCAGTTATGCAATTCCGTTAGGGAGTTTTGAACTTGAACCAACAATTGCAGCAGATTTTGTTGATGGTGAAACATCTACCGTTGTAGGTATTGCTGTAGTTAGACCGTTTTAGATCTAATAAACAATTCCTCTATTTCCTCCATCCATGGTACGAGAGGATAAGCACCTCCAACTGAAAACCCTCTCTTTGCCCCGTCCATGGTACGAGAGGATAAGCACTTCCAACTGAAAACCCTCTCTTTGCCCCGTCCATGGTACGAGAGGATAAGCACTTCCATGTGCAAAAACGCCAGCTAATGCTGGCGTTTTTATAATCTAAGTTAAAGCGAAATTACTTTTTCTTTTTCACTGCTTTTGCATTTGGAAGGTCAGTAATTGAGCCTTCAAATATTTCTGCAGCTAAACCGATTGATTCGTTCAACGTTGGGTGAGCATGAATTGTTAAACCAACATCTTCAGCATCAGCGCCCATTTCTACGGCTAAACAAATTTCGCCAAGCATTTCACCGGCATTGATACCAACGATAGCACCACCTAAAACACGGCCAGTGTCTTTTTCGAAGATCATTTTAGTTTTACCTTCAGTACGCGCTGAAGCTATAGCACGACCTGAAGCCGCCCATGGGAAGTTAGCAACTTCAATGTTTAAACCTTGCTCTTTTGCTTCACGTTCAGTAACACCAACCCAAGCCATTTCTGGATCAGTATAAGCAATTGAAGGAATACAACGAGGATCAAATATGTGTTTCTTACCAGAGATAACTTCTGCTGCACAATGAGCTTCATGAACCGCTTTATGAGCTAGCATAGGTTGACCAACAACATCACCGATAGCGAAGATGTGAGGCACGTTAGTACGTAATTCATTAGATACGTTGATGAAACCACGCTCGTCAACATTAACACCTGCTTTGTCAGCAGCAACTAAGTGACCATTTGGCTTACGGCCAACAGCAACTAAAATTTTGTCGTAACGTACTTGCTCTGCAGGTGCGTTTTTACCTTCAAAAGTAACGTATAAACCATCTTCTTTAGCGTCAACAGCAACAACTTTAGTAGACAACATGATGTTGAACTTCTTCTTGTTGTAGTTAGTGTAAACTTTAACGATGTCTTTATCAGCTGCAGGTACTAATTGGTCAGCAAACTCAACAACAGAAACGTTAGAGCCTAGCGCTGAGTAAACTGTCCCCATTTCTAAACCGATGATACCACCACCTAGAACTAACATTTCACCAGGTACGTCTTGTAATTCAAGTGCGCCAGTTGAATCGATAACACGTGGGTCATCGTTAGGAATAAATGGCAAATCAATTACTGATGAACCAGCAGCGATAATTGCGTTGTCAAACGTAATGTTGGTAACGGTACCGTCACTTGCTTCAACTGCAATAGTTTTGTCTGATGTAAATTTACCAAAACCAGTAACTGTTTTTACTTTACGCGCTTTAGACATTCCGCCTAAACCACCAGTAAGTTGACCAATTACGTCTTCTTTCCAGCTGCGAATTTTGTCTAAATCAATTTTTGGAGTGCCAAACGTAACACCGTGTGATGCCATTGCAGCAGCATCATCGATTACTTTAGCAACATGAAGTAATGCTTTAGAAGGAATACAACCTACGTTCAAACAAACACCACCAAGTGTAGCGCGGCTTTCTACTAATACTACGTCTAAACCAAGATCAGCAGCACGGAAAGCTGCAGAATAGCCACCAGGGCCAGCGCCTAAAACAACGACTTGGGTTTTAATATCGTTACTCATGTTTACCTCAAATACCTATAAATAATTGGCTAACTTGATTGTAAGTGAGCCATTTTATATCACCCCTAAAAAGTAGGCATGACATGTATGAATTTAAACTCTTTATAATCGCCGCAAAGCGATATTTTTTTCACCATATACCTAAATTTTTAAATCAATTTACGTATAGGTGCATTTTCGGGGGCAAGTTTACATGCTGTGACAAAAAATCGCCAACTTTTAAGTCAAAATTAGTAAACTTTTAGACTTAAGTTGTATGTTTTCATTGGCACTTACAACTAAATACATTTATTACCAAATAACTTAGTTGATAAATCTGCTTTAACAAGCCTTTACTATGTATCAGAATCCTATAAATAAAATTAATAGGAATGGATACTAGTTACTTTTGCTTAGCTGTTAGTTCTTACCCTAACAACTAAGCAAATATCTATAATAACTATAGAATTAACTGACGAATATCAGTCATTACTGACGCTAAGTGCACAGTAAAGCGTGCTGCTAAAGCGCCATCAATTACACGGTGATCATATGACAAAGATAATGGCAACATTAACTTAGGCTCAAAATCTTTACCGTTCCACTTAGGCTTCATTTCAGACTTAGATACACCTAAAATACCAACCTCTTGACCGTTAATAATTGGTGTAAACGCTGTACCACCAATACCGCCAAGGCTAGAGATAGTAAAACAGCCACCTTGCATATCTGCAGCTTTCAACTTACCTTCACGGGCTTTAAGACTTATTTCTAATAACTCTTTAGATAACTGGTGAATGCCTTTTTGGTCAACATCGCGTACCACTGGTACTACTAAGCCATTTGGCGTATCTACCGCAACACCAATGTTGATGTATTTCTTCATGATCAAGCTTTCACCGTCTTCACTCAAGCTTGAGTTAAATACCGGGAATTCGCGTAATGCATCTGCTACGGCTTTTAAAATAAACACCAATGGCGTTATTTTAAAACCAAGCTTTTTCTTTTCAGCAATCACGTTTTGTTCTTTACGGAATGCTTCAACGTTGGTGATATCGGCTTCATCAAACTGAGTTACGTGTGGAACCGTTACCCAACTGCGGTGTAAAAATGGTCCAGAGATCTTCTGAATTCGACTTAATGGTAATGTTTCAATTTCACCAAATTTAGAGAAATCGATAGATTTAGCACCAATAACTTGTAAACCACCAGCACCACCTGAAACAGACGTGTTAGCGGTAGCTTTAGGACGTGATAATTCGTATTTAACGTAAGACTGAACATCTTCTTTTAAAATACGACCTTTATTACCAGTACCTTTAACCAATGTTAAATCAACACCAAATTCACGGCCGATGCGACGAATTGAAGGTGATGCGTAAATATGACCTTGGCTTTGCTTAGTACCCGCACTTGGGTGATGCGGTACCGGCGCAGCTTTTGGTGCAACCGGAGCTGCAGGTGCAACAACAGTAGTCTCTTTTACTGGCTCCGGTGCTGCAACAGGCTCTGGAGCAACTGCGCCAGATGTTGTTTCAAGCATAATCACTAAGCTGCCTTGCTTAACTTTATCGCCAGTAGCCACTTTAACTTCAACAACCGTACCGGCTTCAGGGCTTGGTACATCCATTGTTGCTTTGTCAGTTTCAAGAGTAATTAAACCATCTTCAGCTTCGATAACATCGCCCGCAGCAACTAATACTTCAATAACGTCAACTTCACCGTCTTCGCCAATATCAGGTACTGTAACTTCAATTACCGCACTTGCAGCAGGAGCCGCTGCAGCAACAGGAGCTGGCGCAGCTTCAACTACAGGAGTAGGTTCTACGGCAACAGGTGCAGCAGGAGCTTCAACCTCAGCCGCTGGTGCATCCGCACCAGCTACTTCAATCATTACAACTAAATCACCTTCGTTAATTTTGTCTCCAACAGCAACTTTAATTTCAGTGATAGTACCTGCAAATGGTGCAGGAATATCCATAGAAGCCTTGTCAGTTTCTACACTTACCAGTGCATCTTCAACTTCTACTGTATCGCCAACGGCAACACATAATTCAATAATTTCAACTTCATCGCCACCAACATCAGGGACTAGAACTTGTTTAATATCAGACATCTGTATTTTCCTTCTCTAGCCAATTATGCGTATAGCGGGTTAATTTTGTCGGTGTTAATACCAAAGTCTTTGATCGCTTTAGTAACAACTGCCATTTTAATTTCGCCACGTTGAGCTAGTTCGTATAGTGAAGCAACAACAATGTAATTGTGATCAACTTCAAAATGACGTCGTAAGTTTGCACGTGAATCACTGCGACCAAAACCGTCAGTACCTAATACACGGTAATCGGTATTTATGTATGCACGTACTTGATCAGAATATGCTTTAACATAATCGGTTGCAGAAATTGCAGGACCATTCTCACTAGTAATTACTTGGCTGATAAATGGTACTTTTTGCTCTGCCTCTGGGTGAAGCATGTTGTAACGTGTTGCTTCTTGACCTTCACGAGCCAACTCGTTGTAACTTGTTACTGAGTACACGTCAGACGAAATACCAAAGTCGTTTGCTAGAATTTGAGCCGCTTGACGAACCTGTAATAAAATAGTTCCTGAGCCCATAAGTTGCACGTTAGCTTTTGCTTTTTTGCTCGGCGTAACTGTTTCTAACTTATAAATACCTTTAATGATGTCATCTTCTGCATCTTTTGGCATTTCAGGGTGTTGGTAGTTTTCATTCATCAACGTTAAGTAGAAGAAAATATTTTCATTTTCTTCATACATTCTGCGTAAACCTTCACGAACGATAACAGCAACTTCATAGCCGTATGTAGGATCGTAAGTAACACAGTTTGGTATAAGACCCGCTTGTACATGTGAATGACCATCTTGGTGCTGTAACCCTTCACCATTAAGCGTTGTACGACCAGCCGTTGCACCTAATAAGAAACCACGTGCCTGACTGTCTGCCGCTGCCCATGCTAAATCACCAACACGTTGGAAACCAAACATTGAGTAGTAGATGTAGAATGGAATGGTTGTAGCATTACATGTTGAGTATGACGTACCAGAAGCAACCCATGAAGCCATTGCACCTAATTCGTTAATACCTTCTTGAAGTACCTGGCCTTTTTTATCTTCACGATAATAAGCAACTTGATCAGCATCTTGTGGCACATACTTTTGACCTTCATTAGCATATATACCCACTTGACGGAATAAACCTTCCATACCAAAAGTACGAGCTTCATCAGGAATGATTGGCACAATACGCTTACCAATTTTCTTATCTTTTAATAAGTTATTCAGTATACGAACAAATTGCATCGTTGAAGAAACTTCGCGTTCACCAGAGCCTTTTAAAACCGCATCAAAAATTTTCAATTGCGGTATTTCTAGAGCAGTTTCAGGTTGTTCTAAACGTGCAGGTAATGAACCACCTAGTGCTTCACGACGACTCATCATGTACTTGTATTCAGCACTGTCTTCAGGGAATTTGTAATATGGTAAGTCAGCAATATCTTCATCAGCTACAGGAATGTTAAAGCGATCGCGGTAATGCTTAATTGACTCAACATCCATTTTCTTAACGTTGTGGGCAATGTTTAATGCTTCACCAGAAGCACCTAAACCAAAACCTTTAACTGTTTTAGCAAGAATTACTGTTGGACGACCTTTAGTTTCCATCGCTTTTTTGTAAGCGGCAAAAACCTTAACAGGATCGTGACCACCACGATTTAAGCGGTAGATGTCTTCATCTGACATATTGGCTACTAACGCAGCCGTTTCTGGGTACTTATTGAAGAAGTTTTCGCGGGTGTACTTACCACCTTTAGCTTTACAGTTTTGGTATTCACCATCCACTGTTTCGTTCATAAGTTGTAAAAGTTTACCTGACGTATCACGAGCGATTAATGCATCCCAATATGAACCCCAAATAACTTTTACTACTTCCCAGCCAGCGCCGCGGAATGTACCTTCAAGCTCTTGAATGATTTTGCCGTTACCACGAACAGGACCATCTAAACGTTGTAAGTTACAGTTAATCACGAACGTTAAGTTATCTAAACCTTCACGAGATGCTAAACCAATTGCACCCAATGATTCTGGCTCATCTGTTTCACCGTCACCTAAGTAACAGTAAACACGTTGGCCTGAACAATCTTTAATGCCACGGTCGGTAAGGTATTTTAAGAAACGAGCAGTGTAAATTGCTTGCAAAGGACCTAAGCCCATAGATACAGTAGGGAATTGCCAAAAGTCTGGCATTAAATGTGGGTGTGGGTATGAAGATAAACCTTTACCATCTACTTCCTGACGGAAGTTATTCATTTGTTCTTCGGTCAAACGGCCTTCTAAGAAAGCACGAGAATATATACCAGGAGAAATATGACCTTGCGAGAAAATAAAGTCGCCACCGCCTTTTTCTGAAGCACCTTTAAAGAAATGGTTAAAACCAACATCGTAAAGCATCGCAGAAGATGCGAATGAACCTATATGACCACCCAGCTCTAAATCTTTTTTAGAGGCACGTAAAACCAATACTAAAGCGTTCCAACGAATTGCAGCACGGATACGAGCTTCAATGGTTTGGTCGGCTGGCATTTGTGGTTCTTGGTTTACAGGGATAGTATTTACGTAAGCTGTTGTCGCATCAAATGGTAAATGTGTACCACCGCGACGAGCGCGTTCAATTAAAGATTCTAGTAATTGATGTGCACGTGCTGGACCTTCTTGTTCAAGAACAGCTTCCATTGAATCTAGCCATTCTTGTGTTTCTTGAGGATCAATATCGTGATTGAGTAATTCAGTCATAACGATTTTTTAACTCCGATTCTGATAAACGATTTCTGTTTATATATTAATTTTTAATTTGCATTTAAAGATAGTTCAAATTTCGAACAACCCTTAGTAAATAGTGCCGTTAATTACAATTTATACGGCTTTTTTAGCTCTTTTAGCTACTTCCAAGCTTTAGCTTGTTTGGAAGCGTCTTAGTGAACGAGTAACTCGACTGTCTTCTTCGCCAAGTTTGAGCATGACCTCTTCGATGTAAGCTAGGTTTTTGTGACTCGCCCCCCAAGCTTTATTCGGTTCACCACTTATAATGCTTTCCATTAATTGCTTTCTGTATTGAGCAATTCGTCCAGGTACTTCAGGACGTTTAGCCAGCACTTGTAAATTCTTTTCAATGTTATCGATTAATAACGAGCCCATGGCTCTGGCTAAATGTAAAATCACCGCATTATGCGACGCCTGACAAATAGCTAAGTAAAACTCAAAAACTGTTTCGGCTTCGCCGCGAAAATTCTCACTAATTTGTGTATTTTCAATTTGTGCCACAGTAATTTCATCATACTTTTCTTCGATATTTTTAAAGTCTTGTTTCGTACCACGCATTGCTGCGTAATAAGAAGCCATACCTTGAATACCATGGCGAAACTCTAATAAATCCAGTTGCGCTTCACCTTTATTAGCCATCAGATCAAATAATGGATCTGACATTCCTTCTAATAAACTTTCTTTTACAAAAGTGCCACCACCTTGGCGGCGATAAACCAAGCCTTTGGTTTCAAGCTTTTGAATTGCTTCACGTAATGACGGCCTTGATACGGAAAACTGCTCAGCAAGCTCACGCTCTGGAGGTATTTTTTGTCCGGGCAATAAGCTCCCTTCTAAAATCATATCTTCTAACTGAGTAAGTATTACGTCAGATAGTTTTGGCTGTCGTATCTTTTTAAAAGTCATAGTTAATATTACGCATACAAGTCGAATTAAGCTCAGGACACCTGGTAAATTGGTCTTACCAATATATCAATAATTCAACATAAAGTAACAGACTTTGATCTAAATGTAAAATTATTACATTATTCGACCTCTACCTGAGTTGACCTAAATTTAGAGAAATATACGTATTGGTAAGACCAATATTGACTGGGACTTTTAATAGTAGTTAAATCGAATGGCAGAATGTAAGTGTGGGTTCAGTTGGTGTATGCCATGATCACATTACGACAATGAGGCGTGTATTAGAGAGCTTTATCCGTATAGGCCATACTTGCTACAAATCTATTACCCTCCATGGTGATTTGCATTGCCTCATCCGTGATGACCCCCTCCCTTTCCCCCATCCATGGTACGGCAGGATAAGCACATCCATGAAGCAAAAAAAAGCCGCTAAAAAGCGGCCTTTAGAGATTTGATTTAATTAAACGTTAACTCAATACGCCAGCAAGTGTCATAAAGGCCGAAGTGGCAAGTAATAATAAAACATTGCGTTTAGCTAATCGGACTAGCAAAGATGGCTCTGCAGTTAAATCTTCGTCTTCAACCGTATATTCTTCAGAGGTTTTAGCAACAGTACACAAGTAACGACGTGAAGACTGGTGAAGGTTCAATAAACCTTCAAGCCAAATAGTTGACGCTTTAGAAAAGTGCCCGACTAACATATAGCCAAAAGCAACAAATCTAGACGGAATAATATCTATCGCAAACAATAAATCACGGCCATGCTCTACAGCAGTTTCAGGTAAATAAGCTTCGCCTTCAGAGTTTTTAACATTATTACCAATTGCCACAAGTATGCGATATAAAATAACTCCGCCTATACCAAAGAAAATAAATATCAGCATAACTGCTATATAATATTGATAGTTTAACCATACTAAAGTTTGACCAAAGCTTTCACCTTCAAACTCTTGGTTTTGCTGTAACTCCATTTGATAATGAGAAACCGCGACTTCATCACCGCGCATTGCTGCATTTAAAAAACCTTTATAGGATTCTCTTGCCTCAGTACACCCAAAACAGATTATCAATAATAATATTGATACAACAAAGGTAACGAGCGTGCTGTCAATTAACGCTAACAGCCCCCAAACTACTAAAGCTGGAACTAAAGCGAACACAAAAACATTTAAACTGCTTTTGCTGATCTCGCCTTTGGAAACAAAGCCACGGACAAACTTCAGGTATTGAGAATAATAAAAGTTAAAGTGCCAATGTTTCGATAGCAAAACTCGCTCAGCGGCTAAAGCGATTAGTAAGCTAATAAGGGTCATTTAAGTTCCTGTTGTTCTTATTTAAATTCAAATATTTTTCTTCTTATAAAATTTTACTCTGACAACCCATCGAATGCCAGAAAATAAAGTTTTTAAACTATTCATTTAAGCCATTTTTATACTTTTTCCAATCAAAACTTTCACCGGGGTCGGTTTTACGGCCAGGGGCAATATCACAATGGCCAGTAATTCTATTGGTATTAATATCAGGATAGTTGTTTTTTATCGCAATGGTTAACAATTGCAGTGATTCATATTGCAGTTCAGTATAAGGCAGTTCATCGGTGCCTTCCATTTCAATACCAATAGAAAAGTCATTACACTTTTCCCTGTCTTCAAAGCAAGATACACCTGCATGCCAAGCTCGTTTATTAAATGGCACATATTGCACGACCGTTCCATCTCGACGAATTAAACAGTGGGCAGATACTCTAATTTGATAAATGCTTTGAAAATATTCATCATCATCAGGGTTAAGCTTTCCTAAAAAGAATTCAGTGATGTGATTTGAACCAAACTTACCTGGCGGTAAAGATATATTGTGGATCACCAATAAACTCACATCTTCACATTCCCTTTCATCACAATGAGGTGATGGAAAGTGTGAAACTGGAAAACGATTTTCAGCAGATATTTCTATCCAACCATTGTCGATTGTAACGTTTGTCTCCATACTACTGTTATATACCCTTATATAATATGTCGTTGGTAAAGTGTCATTATGACCTTAAGATTAACGTCATTGTGGCAAATGCCGCAATCTATTTAAAGAGCAAACTAATACATGCGCAACACAGATGATACGGTAAAATTAGGCAAAGGTATGATGTGGATAGCCTGGATCATATTTTTTGCATTATTAGTATGGGCATTCCAAGGTTTCTTAGACAAGCAACAAAACCCTAATCAAGTACCGCAAGTTGCACTTACAAGTGATGGTTTAGCTGAAGTTACTCTAAAGCGAAATAAATATGGTCATTACTTGTCGGCTGGCAGCATTAATAACCAAAGCGTCGTATTTTTACTTGATACTGGCGCCACCAATGTTTCAATTCCAGCAAAGTTGGCCGACAAACTTAACCTGCCAAATCTGGGTAATCACTACGTGCAAACGGCTAATGGGCGAGTAAAGGTATATCAAACTCAAATAGATCAATTGAGTATTGGTAATATTATTCTGTATAATGTCGCGGCAAATATAAACCCAGGTATGAATACAAACGAAATATTGTTAGGCATGAGTGCTTTAAAACAAGTAGAGTTTCGTCAATCTGGACAATACCTTTATTTAACAGAACAAAGAGAATACTAATGCACAGTCTTGATCTTCAAATTAGCCCTGAACTACAAAATGACATTGAATCTACTGTAACTTGGGCACTGGCTGAAGATTTAGGTGCAGCTCCTGGCGAGTTGCCAAAAGCAGAAAATGATATTACTGCGTGTTTAATACCAGCGAATACCAACGCAGTGGCTACAGTAATTTGTCGTGAAGACTGTGTTATCTCAGGTGTTGCTTGGGTAAATGAAGTGTTTAAACAATTAGACGCATCAGCAAATGAACAAACAGCAATCACGTGGTTTGTTGCTGACGGCCAAACAGTGAAAGCTAATACTACCTTGTTTGAATTAAACGGTAATGCCCGTTTACTTTTAACTGGTGAGCGCACCGCACTTAACTTTTTACAAAGCTTATCAGGCACAGCAACCCTTACTAGCCAATACGTAAAAGAGCTGGAAGGCAGCGAAACTAAATTACTTGATACCCGAAAAACTATTCCAGGCATGCGCAGCGCACAAAAATATGCAGTAACTTGTGGTGGCGGTCATAACCACAGAATTGGTCTTTTTGATGCATTCTTAATTAAAGAAAACCATGTTAACGCCTGTGGTGGTATTAACAATGCGGTAGCAACTGCCAAACAAAACCACCCTGGTAAAACTGTAGAAGTTGAAGTAGAAAGCCTGGATGAACTAACTCAAGCCTTAAACGCTGGGGCAGACATCATCATGTTAGATAACTTCACCACCGATATGATTGAAACTGCCGTAGGCCTAACAAGAGGCAAAGCCAAACTCGAAGTATCGGGCAACATGACGATTGAGATACTAAAAGAATACACTGCGGCAAAAGTAGACTTTATATCAGTAGGCGCATTAACCAAACACGTGAAGGCTATCGATTTATCGATGCGTTTTGCTTAATTAAATACAATCTATTTACTGTCATTCCCGACTTGTTCGGGAATCCATATTTTCCACTTCCTGAATTTATTTCAGGATCTGCTCTTAATAACCTCCCGAACTTACCACCGTTATTCTAGACTTATAATTTCTGACATTCCGGCTTGTTCAGGAATCCATACATCTGCATTTCCAGAACTTATTTTAGGGCATAATTCCTGCCAGTTTAGTATCCAGAAGCTCAAAATCATACAAAGCTACACTTCTAATTAACTCATAGAAACCTTAAAAATACCTTGGTAAATACAGCCATAAACGGCAATCAATCGCCGAAAAACTGTACAAAATGGCAAGTAATTGCCGAAAACAGCCTATTTTGAACAAAAAACATTTTACTTTTGTAACTATGTGTTACATATTGACTGTAGCCCCCATAATAACAATTAATTAATTAATGGAATTAATACTATGAAAAATAATAAAGGTTTTACCTTAATCGAACTAATGATCGTTGTTGCGATCATCGGTATTCTTGCAGCTATCGCTTTACCTGCATATCAAGATTACATTGTGAAAGCTGATGCTTCTAATGCTGTTGCTTCATTATCAGGTAGTAAAGTTAAACTTGCTGAAACTTATACAACTACAGGTGCATTTTCTTGTACTAACGATGGTGTAAATATCGCTAATTGTGCTGGTACTCCACCAGAATTAACAGCTACAAGCGGCAACGTTTCAGCAAAATTATCTCCAACAGCGCCTTCAGCTATTGGTGGTAACATTGAGTGGAACTGTACTTTAACAGGTAACCAAGGCGTACTTATCAAAAACTGTACTCAAGGTTAGTATATTTTTGTGATAAAAAACCCAGCTTATGCTGGGTTTTTTGTTTTATATATACTTGTTTTTGTTTATAGTAATATTTAGTTTACATCATAAAAATAGAATAAAAATAATTTATGAAAGGAATTCATCGTCAATCAAGCTTATTATCAGCCTTAGTTCGAAATGAAATTATTGCTAAAGATAAAGCGGCAGCTATTTTTGAAATAAGTCAAAAGAAAAAACAATCTATAATAAATTATCTCGTCAATGAAGATAAAGTCTCCCCAAGCATGCTCGCAAAGGTACTTTCTAAAAGCTTTGGCTATTCATTTTTAGATTTAAAACAAATTGATTTAAGCTCACTTCCTGATGGCCTTCGCAACGAAAAATTGATACTCAAACACAATGCCTTACCGCTATACTTAAGAGGCAACATTCTATTTATTGCAGTTTCCGACCCTACTAATATTGATGCTTTAGAGGAGTTCCAATTTAATACGGGTTTTAATACAGAAATGGTATTAGTACCAGAAGACATCCTAAAAAGCACAATAGATAACCTCCTAGAAGATGACACTTCAGCTTTAGATATTTCAGATTTAGATAACGAAGAACTCGGTGATCTAGATGTAGAAGATGATATTAAAGAAGAAGAAACATCTTCCGGTGCTGATGACGCACCAATTGTTGTATACATTAATAAGATACTGTTAGATGCGATAAAAAAAGGCGCTTCAGATTTACATTTTGAACCATTTGAGCACAAATTTAGAATTCGCTTTCGTGTTGATGGTATTTTAACAGAGGTAGCTACGCCTCCGGTGAACCTATCAGGCAGAATGACTGCACGATTGAAAGTAATGTCGAAGCTAGATATTGCAGAGCGTAGAGTTCCACAAGATGGTCGTATTAAACTAGCCGTTTCTAAGAAAAAATCGATCGATTTTCGCGTATCTACCTTACCAACAATGTGGGGAGAAAAAGTAGTAATGCGTATCCTTGATTCTTCAAGTGCAAAATTAGGAATCGATATACTTGGTTATGAAGATGAGCAAAAAGCGCTTTATTTAGACGCATTATCTAAACCACAAGGCATGATCCTAGTTACTGGCCCTACCGGATCCGGTAAAACAGTATCCCTCTATACCGGCCTGAATATTCTTAATACCGAAGAGCGTAATATATCTACTGCTGAAGATCCTGTTGAAATAAACCTTGAAGGCGTTAACCAAGTACAAATTAATAATAGAGCCGGATTAGACTTTTCCAGTGCATTAAAATCATTCTTACGACAAGATCCTGATATTGTTATGGTTGGTGAGATCCGAGATTTGGAAACTGCTGAAATAGCGATTAAAGCGGCACAAACCGGTCACTTGGTATTATCTACCCTTCATACTAACTCGGCTGCTGAAACCTTAACGCGTTTATTGAATATGGGAGTACCTTCTTATAACGTAGCTAGCTCAGTGAGTCTGATTATTGCCCAACGTCTTGCTCGCCGGTTATGTAACCACTGTAAACTCGAGGATGATATTACGGAACACGCACTAATAGAGTTTGGGTTTGAACCTACAGAAGTATCTTCTCTAAAAATATTTAAAGCCGTAGGCTGTGATGAATGCACCAAAGGTTATAAGGGCCGGGTTGGTATTTATGAAGTGATGAAGATAAGTGAAAAAACCGCTAGTATTATTATGGAAGGAGGAAATTCTTTGGATATTGCCAATCAAGCACAAAGTGAAGGGTATAACAATTTACGTCAATCAGCCCTATTAAAGGCAAAGTCAGGAGTTACAAGCTTATCAGAAGTAAGTCGAGTGACTGCATAAATAAAATAATAATCACTTAAAACATTTAGGATCTTATATGGCCATCCCTAGTGCGCAGCAAAAAATAGCAAAACCTAAACCATTGGAAGTTTTTCTGTGGGAAGGGGTTAACCGCAAAGGAAAAAAAATAAAAGGTGAGCTTTCTGCGACTAATTTGATGGAGCTAAAAGCTCAACTTAGAAATCAAGGGGTAACTCCATTAAAAACGAAAAAAAAACCTAAACCTTTTCTCGGCTTAGGTGGTGATAAAGCCATAAAACCAATGGATATTGCTGTAATAACTAGGCAAATTGCAACCATGTTAGGCGCAGGAGTGCCTCTTGTACAAACTGTAGAAATGATTGGCAAGGGCAACCCTAATGGAAATATGCGCAAGCTTCTTAGTGATATTGGAAACAAAGTTCAATCTGGCTTACCTTTATCAGAATGCTTAAGAGAGCACCCTAAATATTTTGATGATTTATATTGCGACCTTGTCGAATCAGGTGAACAATCAGGCGCTTTAGAAACAATTTTTGATCGAATTGCAATATACAAGGAAAAAGCAGAAGTACTTAAATCTAAAATAAAAAAGGCAATGACATATCCCATTGCAGTACTAGTTGTTGCAGCTATTGTTACGTCTATATTGCTTATTTTTGTAGTACCAACTTTTGTAGAAGTATTTGCAGGATTTGATGCTGAACTTCCCGCCTTTACTTTATTTGTTGTGGGCATCTCTGATTTCATGGTTGCATACTGGTGGGTGGCTTTAGCGATAATGTTTGGTGTTGGTTATATTTTTAAACAAACACACCTGAAAAGCCAAGATTTCAGAGATAAAATTGATAGGTTAATTTTAAAAACACCTGTGATAGGAGCGATTTTAGATAAAGCAGCTGTAGCTCGATTTGCTAGAACCTTATCTACTACATTTGCTGCAGGCGTGCCACTTATAGATGCTTTAGGCTCAGCAGCGGGTGCCTCTGGCAATGCTGTTTATCGCGATAGTATTAATGAGATTCGAAGTGAAGTTACTTCAGGAATGCAAATGAACTTAGCTATGCGGAACATCCCAATCTTTCCAGATATGGTGATACAAATGGTAGCCATCGGCGAAGAGTCTGGTGCACTTGATGATATGCTAGCAAAAGTGGCTACGATCTATGAACAAGAAGTCGATGATGCTGTGGATAATTTAACAGCCTTATTGGAACCCATGATTATGGCAGTCTTAGGGGTTGTAATTGGTGGTCTTATAATCGCCATGTATTTACCTATATTTGCTATGGGTTCAATGATGTAATAATCACCTATTTATATAAAAAGTCCCGTGTAATGAACGGGATAATACTTTACATAACTAATAACAATAATAAAATCCTGATTTGAAACTGAAATAAATTCAGTCAGTCAGTCACTACTGTGACAATTAATTCAAGACAATATAAAAGGCCTCACTGTGTTTTCTGATGTTATAGCTCTATTTGTGCATTCCCCTGAAACTTTCTATGTCACTATTACAGTTTTAGGTTTAATCATTGGTAGTTTTTTAAATGTTGTAATTTATCGTTTACCTAAAATGCTGGAAAATGAATGGCGTTGTGAATGCAGAGAGTTTTTAGAAGAGGAATTAAAACCAGCTAAAGAATTAGCAAAAGTTGAAGAGTTAACACTTTCAAAGCCTGCATCTACCTGCCCAAAATGTGGCCATAAAATAAAAGTACTTGAAAACATTCCTGTTATTTCATGGCTATTTCTAAAAGGTAAATGCTCTTCTTGTGCAAATCCTATATCTGCTCGATACCCAATAATTGAAACGATTACAGGGTTAACCTCTCTAGTTATTGCGATGTATTTTGGAGTTAGCTGGCAAGTATTGTTTATGCTGGTATTAACTTGGTCACTAATTGCATTAACCATGATTGATATTGATAAAATGATTTTGCCAGACCAAATCACCCTGCCACTTGTTTGGCTAGGATTAATACTTGGCTTAAATGATGTATTTGTATCTATTGATCAAGCGGTTATAGGCGCAATTGTTGGTTACATGAGTTTATGGTCTATTTTTTGGTTATTTAAACTGATAACAGGCAAAGAAGGCATGGGTTATGGTGACTTTAAACTGTTTGCTGTATTTGGTGCCTGGTTTGGCTGGCAATTACTACCGTTGCTAATTTTAATGGCTTCTTTGGTTGGGGCTATTATTGGTATTAGTATGATGGTGTATAAAAACCATGAAGGCTCTAAACCTATTCCATTTGGCCCGTATTTAGCCATCGCTGGCTGGATCACCGCATTATGGGGTGAAGGCATTTGGGCTTGGTATTTGGGAATGTTGGTTTAGATTATTTATCAATTAGATCCTGAAATAAATTCAGGAAAGAGTTATTCCACTAAAATGTATTAGGAAGCTAAGTGTCAAAGTTAGTAATCGGTTTAACAGGTGGTATTGGTAGCGGTAAAACCACCGTTGCTGATATCTTTTGTGAATATGGTATAGATATCATCGATGCTGATATTGTAGCCCGAGAAGTTGTTGAGCCAGGAACACCTGCACTAAACCAAATTGCAGAATATTTTGGCTTTGATTTTATTCTCGCGGACGGTAGTTTAGACAGAACTCAATTACGCCATAAGGTATTTGCTAGTGAAACCGATAAAGCTTGGTTAAATGCTCTCTTGCACCCTCTCATTCGACACGCTATGGCCGAACAATGCAAGACAGCTAAAAGCCCTTATTGTTTCCTTGTTGCCCCTTTATTAATAGAAAACAGTATTAATAAAACGGTTGAAAAAGTTTTGGTCGTTGATGTCAAGCCCGAAACTCAAATTAGCAGAACAGTAAGCCGAGATAATAATACTGCTGCGCAAGTTCAGAAAATTTTAGACGCACAAGTATCTCGTGAAGAGCGTTTAGCTCATGCAGATTATGTGATAAACAACGACGATTGCTCAATTGAAGAATTAAAAGCGCAGGTTGAAGTATTACATAGAGAATTTTTAAAATTAGTCGTTGGTTAATTCCATAACGAGTGAAGATCGCCGATGATTTCGGACATTATTTTTAGTGGCTAAGCCATTACGCGCGAATAAATTCACGCCAACCATACATTCCCCCAAAAAAAATAATAGCCTTTAACTAAATCCTTGGTTAGTATAGAAAAGATCAGAACAAAAATTATAAAAACATGACTGAAATTCTTTATGAACACCCTCTAAACGAACGGATTCGTAACTATTTGAAACTTGAACAATTATTTGTTCAGGCGCGTTCGTGTCTAGCGCAAGAGTTTTCATCAAGCCATACTCTTTTTTTTAATGCTTTATTTGCCATTTTAGATACTTTAGACAGAACCGATTTACGCGGTGATGTTATTAAGGATCTAGAAAAACTTGAACAAAATTTAATCCTTTGGTCAAAATCACCAGATGTAAATTCAAAAGCCTTACAGCTTAATCTTGAACAAACAAAAACTCTAGCCACTAACCTTCGTTCAAAACAGCCATTATGGGCGAATTTGAAAGATGATAAATTTTTAGACGGTATGCGCAAGCGCTTTACTTTGCAAGGTGCATATTGCGGATTTGATTTACCGGCTCTTGTTTATTGGTTAAATCAACCACCTATTTTTATTCAACAAGATGTTGATCGATGGTTGAGTGCATTAAGTACCATTGAACAGGCGTTGGTCATAATTTTAAAATTTATCCGTCAAAAATCTGCTTTTAAAGATGTTGAAGCTGGCAACAGCTTTTATCAAGATAATGGTGAAGGTTTATTACTATTACGAATTAAACTACCTGAAGCTGTTGATTACTTTCCGTCAGTAAGTGGCAATAGATATCGATACTCTATTCGATTCATGGAACTTTGTGAAACCAAAGGCCAGCAATACATTACTGATACAGTAAAGTTTCAGTTATCTAAGTGTTAACCAATAAACCGATTCAATCTAGGTATTATCAACACTGCCGTAATAGGTTAAACTACTCTTTTTAATTATCTGTTTATATTATGACTACAAAAGTAAACTGTCCTAATTGCCAAGCCGAAGTTGTTTGGTGTAGTGAATCTGAATTTCGTCCATTTTGTTCTAAACGTTGCCAATTGATTGATTTAGGTGAGTGGGCCAGTGAAGGACATAAAATTTCGCAACCGGTGCAAGGTGCACAGCCTTTATCTGAAGAAATGCTAGATGCACTTGAGGATGAATTTTTGCAAAATAATAAGTTTTTCGTTGAGTCCGAATAAGCTTATCTTTTGTTGTTTTCAATGACTTGAAATCCATACGAAAAATAAGGCATAATTATTTTATCTTGGACAAAAGAACAACTTAACGGATTATGAAAAATTTACTTATATTTTCTTTGTTAGCCTTTGTTGGCGTATACGTTTATTTCAATATTCTATTTCCAACTCCTGAAGAAACGGTATTAGTTAATACTAAACCAGCCGTATTGGCATCGACTGATGATATGCTTGCACATGCATTTGATTCAGAGGTAAAATTTACTCGTGATGTCGATTTATCTAAACTGTCAGATCTAGAAAAAATTAATCACCTTTTTGACAATCAGTTATCCAATGTTCAAGTACGTGGCTTTGGTCGCGTAATAAAAATGTTGCCTGATGATAACGATGGTTCACGTCACCAACGTTTCATTGTTCGTCTCAAAAATAACCAAACCGTGTTAGTTGCACATAATATTGATATTGGCTCAAGAGTTAACTCTTTGCGAGCAGGCGATGATATTGGTTTTTCGGGTGTGTATGAGTGGAATGACAAAGGTGGCGTTGTGCATTGGACTCATAAAGATCCAAATGGTAAACACCCAGATGGTTATTTAAACTATGTGGGACTCACTTATAACTAGAAATTAGAAATTAGAAATTAGAAATTAGAAATTAATAGAATCAGACTTTATATGTTGAGTTCAAGTATTTTATTCACTATTGGCGTATTAGCTTTTGGAAAGTCGATAGTTGTTAATTCTCCTTTTTTAAACCAACCTTGTTGCTGCCCTTCTTGAGCTGTTGGCTCTCCTAAAAACTGATCTACCAAGAATACTTCTAACAACACGTGTTTATCGCTGTAATCATGGCTTATTTCAATCAATGGTCGTATCGCTAGGGTATCGATAGCTATTTCTTCTTTAAGCTCTCTATGCAGCGCTTCATGAACTGTTTCATCATTTTCCACCTTACCACCTGGGAATTCCCATTTCCCGCCTTGATGGGTATGTTCAAGGCGTTTGGTGAGGAAGAATTGCTGGTCTTTGTAAATTACGCCTACAGCTACGTGTACTCTTTTCTTCATTAGAAGCTTGGATATCCAGCACGGTTACTCAATTTTAGAAATTTCATTAAACTTTCCGATTCAACAATTGAAGCAATATCATTAATATTTTCAATATTACAAGAAAATCTGTACTCACTATAACAAGTTTCAATAGCTTTATTTACACATAAATTTTCAACAGGTAAACATCTTGTGTTACCCAACCTAAATGCATAATTATCTATATCCATATTAAATATAGGTCTATTGTCTACAGTTTTTTGCTTCCCAAAAAATGGACGTCCTAAAAATGAAAAATCTTGCTTTATATCTAACTCAGAAAGTATTGAAGGTGCTATGTCTAAATGACTTAACTGCATACCTGGATCAACATAATCATCGACTCCATATACAACAAGAGGTGTCCTGAACAGTGTTTCAAACTGATCAACATCTGACTGAATAATCTCAGGGTAATATGGGACACCATGATCTCCCGTTATAATCAGAATAGTATTATCACTTAAAGGGCTGTTAATAAACTTATTCCAAAAGACACCTAATGCATAATCAGTATAGTTAATACCTTTCCTATAATTTTTGTAAATATTTTCGCCGGTATAAGATACAAAGTCAGGAAAGACATGCTTACCATAATCCCAGTTGAACGGTTGATGATTTGTTAAAGTCAATATTTCAGCAAAAAAAGGTTCAGTCTTATTTTCTAAAATTTTAAATGCTTCATTAAATACATCTTCATCTTTAATTCCCCAACCTATGATTTCATTTTTGGCAAGATTTTTAGTTTCAAAATATTCCTTAGAGATTAAGTTTTGGAAACCAATACTAGGATGGAAAACGTCCCTATTAAAAAATTCTTTAGTGTTCCCATGAAACCAATAAGTATGATAACCATTCTTCTTTAGAATTTTTGGAAGGCATTGCCCATTAAACTTACCAAAATGTACAGAATAAGGGACGTGTTTATGTACATCTAATAGACTGCATAATATGGCTTGCTCTGACTTTATAGTGTAACGAGATGTACTATAAAAATTTTCAAAAGAAACTCCATACTTTGCAATTTCATTCAGGTTAGGTGTTAATGAAATTCCGTTATACTTTTCTGTCTCATACTTTCGAACACTTTCCAGCACAATCAAAATAACGTTTTTTCTTGTTTTTTTATGATCTGATGCGCTCCCCAAATCTTCACTTTTAAATTTAAATGGTTCGACATTTAATCCAGAGTGGCTAAACTCCGGGTAAGGAATAATTAACGTTTTGAATTTATCAAAATGATATTCTGGAGGAAGAAATTTATTTTGGTTTTTTTGGATAATACTTGTTAGAAAGTCAACTTCTTTTTGTTTAGCATTACTCATCTCATCTACAATTACTTTGTTTACCAATTCGCGAACTAAAAACATTATTGGATTTTCTTCCTGATACTCATAAGAGGAAAATTCATTTTGTTCATCAAGTTTTTCAAATATAAATTTTTGCGAATGTGTGTTTTGAACAAAGAAAGCAATAAAGGAAATTGCACTAATCAAAGTGTAAAAAAAGATTCTATTTGGTTTTACTAATTCTATTTTAGTCTTGGACAGAAAAGTAAAAAATAGAAATGTGACAAGAAAAAGCAAAGCTAAAATAGGAATTGAAACAAAATTCTTAATCCCTAATAATACCTCATTGAATAATCCTAATGTTTCAAGCGAAATGTAGGATTCAAAAAATATAAAATACTCCTGACTAACCTTTAAAAATATTAAGATAATTACAGTTAATATAAAAATTATTTCTACAGTTTTTTTATTTACAAAATAACAATAACCTAGATATCCCCACCAAAGAGAGAGAGATAACAATGTCGAATCCATAATGGCAAAAAAGTCGTTATGGAATCCGAGGAATTGACTCGCTCCCCAAGGGAGGAAAGCGCAAATAAAACAAAATAAAACAGTGATATTAATCTGAAGCATACGGTCCCTTGTTTAACTTCGTTTCAAATAAAATGAAATTAGCTTAACTTACCGTGACATTGTTTGTATTTTTTACCTGAGCCACATGGGCACGGTTCGTTACGGCCAACGCGAGGTACTTCGTTTTCTTGCGTTGCCTGGCCACTTGATTCATGCGTGTATTGCTTCGGTGCTTCTTCGCTTTTGCGAGTTTGCTCTTCTACCGCTTCTACATCTGACTCTTGTTGTATACGAACTTTAGATAACACGCTTACTACGTCATATTTTAAGTTATCAAGCATGTTTGAGAATAACTCAAACGACTCTTTCTTATATTCTTGTTTCGGGTTCTTTTGAGCATAACCACGTAAGTGAATACCTTGACGTAAATGGTCCATCGCCGCTAAGTGCTCTTTCCATAAACCATCAAGAGTTTGTAGCATAATTGCTTTTTCAAACTGGCGTAAAACGTCTGGACCAACTTGCGTTTCTTTTTCAGTATATGCAGTTTCAACTTCCGCTAAAATACGTTCTCGCAGTGAGTCTTCGTTTAACTTGTCGTCTTCTTCTAACCATTTAGCTAGAGGTAATTCTAATGTTAACTCGCCTTTAAGCTGCTCTTCAAGCGCAGGGACATCCCACATTTCTTCAAGAGATTGTGGCGGAATATGTGCATCAATCATACCGTTAACAACGTCACCGCGAATAGCTGCAATAGTGTCGCCAATCTCGCCTTCATCAAGAAGTTCGTTACGTTGTTCGTAAATTACTTTACGTTGATCGTTAGCAACATCATCGTATTCAAGCAATTGCTTACGCACGTCAAAGTTACGGCCTTCAACTTTACGCTGAGCGTTTTCAATCGATTTAGTTACCCATGGATGCTCAATCGCTTCACCGTGTTCCATACCAAGCTTACGCATCATATTTGCAATACGCTCTGAAGCGAAGATACGCATTAAGCCATCTTCCATAGATAAGTAGAAACGTGTTGAACCTGGGTCACCTTGACGACCAGAACGACCACGTAATTGGTTATCGATACGACGTGACTCATGACGCTCGGTTGCAACAATGTGTAAGCCACCTGCTGCAACTACTTTTTCATGATTTTCTTGCCATTCTGCCGTTAATTTAGCTATTTGCTCGTCTGAAGAGTTTTGCAATTTAGCGATATCGGCACCTAAATTACCACCTAACACGATATCGGTACCACGACCGGCCATGTTTGTTGCAATCGTTACTGCGCCAAGTTTACCGGCATTGGCAACAATTTCGGCTTCTTCCGCGTGAAATTTAGCATTAAGTACTTTGTGCTTAATTTTTGCTTTACGCAAAATGTCTGATAAAAATTCAGATGTCTCGATACTGATGGTACCAACAAGTGTTGGCTGACCGCGTTCAACACAATCTTTAATATCAGCAATTACTGCTTCATATTTTTCTTCTTGTGTTAGGTAAATTAAATCAGCCATATCATTACGAACCATAGGACGGTTCGTTGGGATCACAACAGTTTCTAAAGCATAAATATGATTAAATTCGAATGCTTCTGTATCAGCAGTACCCGTCATACCTGATAACTTTTCGTATAAACGGAAGTAATTCTGGAATGTAATAGAGGCTAGTGTTTGGTTTTCATTTTGTATGTTTACATTTTCTTTAGCTTCTACTGCTTGATGCAAACCTTCAGACCAACGACGGCCTTCCATCGTACGGCCAGTGTGTTCATCAACAATAACTATTTCGCCTTCTTTAACGATGTAGTCAACGTCTTTTTGGAATAATTTGTGCGCACGAAGAGCTGCCATCACGTGATGTAATAACGCGATGCTTGATGCACCATATAAAGAGTCATGCTCGTCAAGCATACCACGCTCTTTTAAGATTTCTTCAACGCGAACCTGACCACGTTCAGTTAGGTAAACTTGTTTTGATTTTTCATCAATAGTGTAGTCACCAGTACTTTCTACGCCTTCTTCATCTTCAGCTTCTTGTTGTTCTAGCATAGGAACTAAAGAATCGATTAAACGGTATAGCTCTGAACTGTCTTCAGCTTGGCCAGAAATAACCAATGGCGTACGTGCTTCATCAATTAGGATTGAATCGACTTCATCGATTACGGCAAAGTGTAATGGGCGCTGAGCACGTTGTTGTGGAGTGAACGCCATATTGTCACGTAGGTAATCGAAACCAAATTCGTTATTGGTACCGTAGGTTACATCACAGTTATATGCCGCTTGCTTTTCTTCAGGTGCCATATTTGGAATGTTACAACCAACCGTCATGCCTAAGAATTCAAATAATGGACGAGCCCAATCAGCATCACGTTTAGCAAGGTAATCATTCACGGTAATAACGTGAACGCCTTTGTCTGTAAGACCATTTAGATATGTTGGCAGCGTTGCGGTTAAGGTTTTACCTTCACCGGTGCGCATCTCAGAAATTTTACCTTGATGTAAAACCATACCACCAATCATTTGTACATCGAAGTGGCGCATCCCAAACACACGAACACTGGCTTCACGTACTACGGCAAATGCTTCAGGTAAAATGTCGTTTAATGCTTCGCCGTTGGCAATGCGCTCTTTAAACTCAGCTGTTTTAGCTTTTAACTCTTCATCATTTAACGCTTTTGTTGTTTCTTCTAGGGCGTTAATTTTCAGTACTTCTTTGTTCATTTGCTTTAGAAGGCGGTCATTGCGACTACCAAACAGCTTTGTCATTAATTTTACAAACATTTTATTTAAACCAATTTTGCCAATTATATTTTTGGCGATAAAAAAATATCAGTCAGAGACTGATCTAAAAAATTTACTCAGAGTTATGAACCTAAGTTTTAGGCTTGCGATAAACGTATTTAGTTGGATTTATTTGTTTATCGTTACGCAGGATTTCGTAATGAACGTGCGGGCCAGTTGAACGGCCGGTACTTCCCATTTTGGCAATTGCTTGCCCTTTACTCACCACGTCACCAACTTTAACTAAATGCGTTTTATTATGCGCGTATCTAGTTTTATATCCGGTACCGTGATCAATTTCTACCAAATTACCATAACCCCAACGTTCGCCAGCAAAACTAACAACGCCTGAGCCAGTGGCATATATTTCAGCATTTTCTTTTCCGGCAAAGTCTACACCTTTGTGTTGTGTAGGCTTACCAGTGAATGGGTCTTTACGAACTCCGTAATATGACGACAACCAGCCTTTGCCAATTGGACGCCCGGATAAATAACTCGTACTTTCGATATGGTGACCCAATGCCAAAGATTCAAGTAGGTTAAGCTGATTTTCTTTTTGAATAACACTATCATTCAAATTATTCAGTTGAGTTTCTAAATCAACCATAGAAAACTCGCTAGTTAACACTTCTTGATGTAGTGGCCCACCTGAAGAAGGCAGTGCCACCATATTAAACTCTTCTTTTGGGATATTTGCTTCTTCAGCCAAGCGTTCACCCAAAGCATTCAAGCGAAGTACATGGGATTGTAACTCGGCAATTTTAGCGCTTAAGGCAACAACTTGTTTGTCAGTAGTCAAATTTGCGGTTGGCTGCACCGGCTGTGTTGCCAACATTAAGTGCTCTGGCACTTCTTCTGACTTCATAACAGCGTGTATAACAAAGCCTGACACCACAGCAAAGCCACCAACAATGGCAAGCCATCTTGGTTTACTTAACTTCATTGAAAAACGAACATTTTGTCCGCGGTATAATAGTGTTAAACTCATTTAAATACTTATATCTGATTCGTAAATGTAATCGCTCAAGGTAAACCAGTTAATGAAACGCATTGTAAAAGCCCCTCAAGACTTAAACAGCTTGCTTAAAAAAGCCAGTGGTACAATGGCAGATTTCTCTACTAAAGCGCAATCTTTTAAAATACTAGACGACATTATACGACAAATTTGTCCAGATCTACCAGAAAATGCTTGGCAAATAGCCAATTGCCGAGATGATCTGGTTGTAATAGAGGCTAAATCACCCGTTTGGGGACAACGCCTACAGTTCGAGCGTAACAATATCTCACAACAACTGGCATTGCAAACTCAGGGAATTTTTCGACGTATTGAAATAAAAATAAATCCGCACGGTAATCGCCGTGAAACCGTTAAAGAGCCAGTAAAACCAAATAAGAGTATGTCAGCAGAAACTGCAGAGCATATTTATGAAGTGGCTGAAAACGCACCGCCGGGTTTAAAAGAAGTATTATTGCGCTTGGCTAAGCACGGAAAAAAGTAACTTATTTCTCGTTTCTCGTTTCTCGTTTCTCGTTTCTCGTTTCTCGTTTCTCGTTTCTCGATTCTCGATTCTAAGATATTTCAGACATAAAAAAACCAGAGTGAAAACTCTGGTTTTAAGAATCAATATTTATTCACTTACGCGATAACGGCATCTTGATAAGCAATTGGTGATGGACGCTCGTCTTCATACGTTACCCATTCCCAGCTTTCAACTTGTTTAAATACTTCGCGTAATAGCATGTTGTTTAAACCATGGCCTGATTTATACGAGTTCATTTCGCCTAAAATGCTTACGCCGCCCATATACAGGTCACCGATTGCATCTAAGATTTTGTGTTTAACAAACTCATCATCATAACGAAGCTCTTCGCTGTTAAGCATACGGTATTCATCTAGTACGATAGCGTTTTCTAAGCTGCCGCCTAATGCAAGGTTGTGCGAGCGTAAAAACTCAATATCTTTCATAAATCCAAACGTTCGAGCGCGACTAATTTCTTTAATAAAAGAGTTAGCAGATAAATCCATGCTCATGTTTTGCGTAGTATTGGCAATTACCGGATGCTCAAAGTCGATAGCAAAATTAACTTTGAATCCTTCGTGTGGACATAATTCAGCCCACTTATCACCTTCTTCAACGCGAATTTTTTTAGTAATTCGTAGAAATTTCTTAGCTGCGTTTTGTTCTTCAATTCCAACTGATTGGATCAAGTATACAAATGGTAGAGCGCTACCATCCATAATCGGGATCTCAGGAGAATCTACTTCGACTACTAAGTTATCAATACCTAAGCCAGCTACTGCGGCTAGAAGATGTTCAACGGTGGAAACTTGAACACCTTGCTCATTAACTAAACATGTACACAACGTAGTTTCGCCCACAGCTTCAGGTGTAGCCTGAATATCTACCATAGGTTCAAGGTCAACACGACGGAATACTATTCCCGTGTTTGCAGGCGCAGGACGGAGAGTGATCTGCACCTTTTCACCTTTATGTAAACCAACACCAGTAGCATTTACGCTTTGTTTGAGAGTACGTTGTTTAATCATAATTCGCCTTAAATCTGCGTTCCAACCGACACTATTAACAACTTGTTAATTTTAGTGGACGCGTAATATAGCAAAAATTCCCTTTGCAGTCAAAAGATAACGGTTATGGCCCAAAATTTGCTAACAATTCATTACCAACTGTAACTAGTTGTAATTAAACAGCAAATAGTGCACAAACTCGCAATTAACTTAACACCTAAAAACTGAACATAAGCTGAACAGATTTTACTAATCCTATATAACTCACTTAGATCCTGAAACAAATTCAGGACGACACTAGTGTGCCGCCTAGTCAGCCTGCTTTCGTAAAAATGCAGGAATGTCCAAGTAATCAGTTTCAACAGCTGGTGCGGCTTGCGGCGCAGCGCTGGTTTCATTGTACGTGTTATTCGCAACTTCTGGCTCAGGAGCTGGTGCATAACTTGCGTTCACTACCATAGGCTCAGGTTTTTGAATTGGAGGTACAATTGAAATTTCAGGTTTTTGCTGTTGACCAATACCTGTTGCTACAACAGTTACGCGCAGCTCTTCAGTCATCTCAGGGTCAATTACAGCACCCACTACTACAGTAGCATTTTCTGAAGCAAAGGCTTTCACGGCATTACCAACGGTTTCAAACTCATCAATTGAGATATCCATACCAGCAGTAATATTTACTAAAATACCACGAGCACCGGCTAAATCTACATCTTCAAGAAGAGGACTAGATATAGCGGCTTCTGCAGCTTCTTCAGCACGATCTTCGCCAGATGCTTGGCCAGACCCCATCATTGCCGTACCCATTTCAGACATTACTGTACGAACATCGGCAAAATCGACGTTGATCAAACCAGGGCGAGTAATTAACTCAGCAATACCTTGTACCGCACCTAGTAATACATTATTAGCTGCTTTAAAAGCATCTAATAAACTCGTACCAGGGCCTAATACTTTTAACAGTTTTTCATTAGGAATAGTAATTAATGAATCAACATTATTTTGTAAGAACTCAATGCCTTGATCTGCATAGTTCATACGTTTTTTGCCTTCAAATGGGAATGGCTTAGTTACAACGGCAACCGTTAAAATACCCATTTCTTTCGCTATTTCAGCAACGACAGGTGCCGCTCCAGTACCTGTACCACCACCCATACCAGCAGCGATAAAGATCATGTCTGAACCTTGTAGAGTTTGACGTATCGTCTCTCTATCTTCTTCAGCACTTTTGCGACCAATCTCAGGGTTAGCACCAGCGCCTAATCCTTTAGTTACATCACAGCCCATTTGTAACGTTACATTAGCAGATGAGTTACGTAGCGCCTGCGAGTCAGTGTTGGCAGTAATAAACTCAACACCTTCTATGGTTTGTGACACCATGTGCTCTACAGCGTTACCGCCACCTCCACCAACGCCGATGACTTTAATCACCGCTTCTTCGTTGTGGTCTTCCATTAATTCAAACATAATTTTCTCTCCGTTCTATTGTATTTTTTGTTCCACCAAAAAAATTGTTTTTGTTTTTAAGTTTTAGCTTCTTGCTAAAATTGTCCCTTAAACCAGTTTTTCATACGAGTAAGTGCGCTTACTACGCCCTCACCCGCTGTTGAATTTGTTGTGCCTTCTGCGCTCGCTTCAATTCCGTATTTTAATAAGCCGATAACAGTGCTGTAGCTTGGATCATTCACATAGTCACTTAAGCCATGAATATCTAATGGGCTGCCAATGCGTACCGGCATTTGAAAAACTTCTTCGGCAAACTCAGTAACGCCTTCCATTTTTGCAGTACCGCCAGTTAAAACGATCCCTGCAGCAACTTGATCTTCCAAGCCGCTTTCTTTGATCTCTTCTTGGATCAACTCAAATAATTCGTGGTAACGTGGTTCTACCACTTCAGCCAGTGTATGACGCGACATGCTTCTAGCAGGACGTCCTCCAACACTTGGTACTTCAATATTTTCTTCCATGCTAACCATTTGGCGAAGTGCACAGGCATATTGCACTTTAATGTCTTCAGCATGACTCAGTGGTGTTCTAAATATTTTGGCAATGTCGTTAGTGACCTGGTTACCACCAACAGGGATAACCGCGCTATGACGTAATGCACCACCAGTAAAGATAGAAATATCCATTGTACCGGCGCCCATATCTACAACACATACACCTAATTCTTTTTCATCGTCTGTTAATATCGAATAGCTTGAGGCTAATGCTGAAAAAATTAATTGGTCAGCGGTTAAATCACAGCGCTCTACACACTTAACAATATTTTTTGCCATGTCGTTAGCACACGTTACGATATGAACCTTTGCTTCCATACGCACACCAGACATACCAATAGGGCTTTTAATACCTTCTTGTACATCAACACTGTATTCTTGTGGTAATACATGCAACATGCGACGTTCTGCCGACATTGGTACTGAGCGAGCAGTATGTATTACGTTATCAACGTCCTCTTGCATTACTTCATGATCGTTAATTGGTACCATGCCATTTTCGTTTTGACAGCTAACATGCTTACCCGATATACCTAGATACACAGAGCCAATACGACAATCAGCCATTAATTCAGCTTCATTTACTGCGCGCTGGATAGACTGAATAACCAGGTTAAGATCGTTAACACCACCTTTATCCATACCACGTGCAGCATGATGACCTACACCAATGATGCTTAATTCATCATCAGGTGTTACTTCACCGACTACCGCAACAATTTTTGATGTTCCGATATCCAGGCCAACAACTAAATTTCTTTCTATGGCTTTAGGCATTTGTTTTTTGCTCTTGTAATTGTTTTAAATCATCATTCAACACTGGTTTCCAGCCAACAGCCATTCCTGTGTCGTAGCGCAAATCAACATAATCAACTTGCATGTCTTTTTTCGCATACGCTTTTATTTGCTGGTAAGCATCCATAAAGCGCTGCACTCTTGTCACTCTATCTTCTCGACCTAAATCAAGAAACACACCGTCTGCCAAGGTTAATTGCCAAGCATGGCGTTCGGTTAAAACTAATTCATCAATGCCTACTTGAATGTAGGTTAATAAATTATTTAAATTTCTATAGTTTTCCAAAGCCAGTACTTCACTGCCTTCCGGACCAAATAATTTTGGCAATTTAGTTTTTACTCGTGATTTATCTGCTTGAAAAATCACGCCGTGCTTATTGATAAAAAAATCATCATTCCATTGTGCAACCGGAGTTTGATCGATTACATACACACGTACTTCATTGGGCCATTGCTTACGTACCGACGCAGAATAAACCCATGGCAAACGCTCTAAACTTTGTTGGACATTATTAACGTCCAACTGAAAAAAATTGCCAAGCGTATTTTGCTTTAATACCGCAACAATTTCTTCGTTTTTGGTATATGGAATATTTCCTTTAATAACTAATGATGAAACAGGTACAGCTTCATCTTCGAGCATTGAATCGAAAAGGTAATAGCTACCTATTACAATAAACAAACAAACTAGAATAAAAAAACTAAACCCAGACCAAAAGGTCCAGGGTGCATTTTTTAAATCAAGTTGCGTTTGTTTGTTCATACTCTTCAATTAATCCTTAATTAGTGTCGCTAAGCTGTAAAACTCGCGTTACCAATTGCTCAAAACTTAGGCCTGCAACTTTAGCGGCTTTGGGTACTAAAGACGTTACTGTCATACCCGGTACCGTGTTAACTTCCAATAAGTTAAAGTTGCCCTGTTCGTCTTGCATCAAATCAACGCGTCCCCAACCTTTTGCTCCGGTTGCTTTAAATGCCTTTAATGAAATGCTTTTTAATTCATTTTCAACTTCGGTATCTAATCCACAAGGACATAAATACTGAGTACTATGACTTTGATACTTGGCTTGGTAATCATAAAACTCATGTGGCGTTACCATCGAAATTGCCGGTAGCGCTTCATCACCTAAAATGGCAACAGTAAATTCAGCTCCACTTAACCAAGCTTCAACAAGTATTTGTTGATCATATTTAAACGCATTCATTAGGGCTGCGTTCAATTCTTCAACATTGTTGGCAATCGCCATACCAATGCTCGAACCTTCATTGGCTGGTTTAACCATTACTTTATTGCCAAGTTGGTTTAAAACCAGTTCAGCAGTATTTTTGTTAAAGTCTTCTTGGCTAACCACTGCAAACTCTGCCGTTGGTAAACCCATTGCTTTAAAAATTTGTTTACTTCTCACTTTATCCATAGATAAGGCGGAGCCTAAAACACCAGAGCCAGTATATGGAATGCCTAAATATTCAAGCGCCCCTTGAATACAACCATCTTCACCGCCACGGCCATGAAGAGCAATATAAGCGCGGTCTATATTTTCGGTTTTCAGCTTCGCTAAATCGAAACCTTGAGTGTCGATAGCTTTTACTTTGAAGCCTGCGTTTTTTAGCCCTTCTGTAATTGCAGCACCAGAGCTAAGCGATACTTCACGCTCTGCACTGTCACCACCAAATAGCACCGCTATGGTTTCTTGCTTTAAAGAAGCTAGATCAATTAATTGATCACTCACCGTTAGCTCCTTTTCTTAAATTCAAACGTTTGGCAGTAATCAACTCACGAGCAATAGCGCCAATGTTACCAGCCCCTTGCGTGATCAACATGTCACCATCTTTTAGGATAGATTCCATGATCTCTGGAAGTTGCTCTGTTGAGCTAACGTAAATAGGTTCAACACTGCCACGCAAACGAATGCTTCTAGCTAACGCCTTAGAATCAGCATTGGTAATTGGCGTTTCTCCAGCAGCATAGACATCAAGTAATACTAAAGAGTCAACTTCGCTTAACACTTCAACAAAATCTTCATATAAATCACGGGTACGTGAATAACGGTGTGGTTGAAACATCATCACTAACCTGCGCTCTGGCCAACCATTACGCATTGCTTTAATGGTTGCGGCAACTTCACTTGGATGATGACCATAGTCATCAATTACCGTAATATCGCCTTGTTGTGGTGTTAACGTAGTTAAATGCTCAAAACGACGACCAATACCTTCAAATTTACCAAGAGCATTAACAATAGCCTCATCACTCACGCCTTCATCGGTTGCCACTGCAATAGCAGCCAAGGCATTAGCGACATTATGTAATCCAGGTAAGTTCAACGTGATCGCTAAATCTTCTTTACCTGCGCGTTGCACAATAAACTGACTCACTTCACCAGCTTGTTGGTAATTAATAGCTCTAACATCAGCATCTTGGCTAAAGCCATAAGTAGTAATTTGACGACCTATTTTAGGTAATAACTCGCGCACTACAGGGTTATCGATACACATAACAGCTAAACCATAAAATGGTAGGTTATGTAAAAATTCGATGTAAGTATCTTTTAACTTTTCAAAATCACCGTCATACGTTTCCATATGATCAGCATCTATGTTGGTTACAACTGATACCATTGGCTGCAGATGTAAAAATGACGCATCACTTTCATCAGCTTCAGCAACTAAATAACGGCTTTTACCTAAACGGGCATTCGTTCCAGCACTATTTAACAAGCCACCAATAACAAATGTCGGGTCAAGTTGGCCTTCTGCCATAATACTGGCGATTAAACTTGTAGTCGTTGTTTTACCGTGAGTACCAGCAATTGCGATACCGTGTCTAAAACGCATAAGCTCAGCCAACATTTCTGCACGACGCACTACTGGTATGCGTTGTTCTTGTGCGGTGACAAGCTCAACATTTTGTTTATTTATTGCCGTTGAAACGACGATCACACTGGCACCTTGTACATTATCCGGCTTATGGCCTATGGTAATGCTAGCGCCAAGCTTAGTGAGACGGTTAACAACAGGGTTAACGCTAATGTCTGATCCCGTTACTTTATAACCTTCGTTAAGTAACACCTCAGCAATACCACCCATGCCAGCACCACCGATGCCAACAAAATGGATAACTTTTACGCGACGCATTTCAGGAATTTTCATAGTTATTTCATTCATTATTTCACCAATGCCTTACAAATATTTGCAACCGTTTCGGTAGCATCGGGAGTTGAAGCTGATTTACTGGCTTTTGCCATATTGCGTAGCGCCATATCGGAGCTAAACAACAAATTTAATTTTTGCGCCAATACCGTGGCATTAAACTGATCTTGCGGCAGTAATTTAGCACCGCCTTGTTTAACCAAATACTCGGCATTTTTTGTTTGATGGTCATCTACCGCATGTGGCAGTGGAACAAAAATAGCTGGCTTACCTGCCATTGCTAATTCAGAAACCGTTAACGCACCCGCACGACAAATCACTAGGTCTGCCCAATCATAAGCAGCCGACATATCCTCGATAAAATCTGCTACTTTTACTTTGTCTTTATTAACACCATATTGTTCATAAGACTCAGTTATGGCAGCACTATTGCCACTACCTGTTTGATGCCATACATCAATGTCTTGTAACTTAATTTGGCTTATCGCTTGTGGTACGGTATCGTTTAAAATTTTTGCGCCAAGACTACCGCCAACCACTAACACTTTTTTTGTGATTACACGCTCATCGCAGGTATATAATTTACTAATATCACTACGCACCGGGTTACCGACAACTTTACTGGTAATAGGCGCGGCAAATGCATTTGGAAACGCGCTTAATACCTGTGTCGCTATTTTGGCTAAATAGCGGTTCGTCATTCCAGCAACAGCATTTTGCTCATGCAAAACCAATGGCACACGTTTTAACCAGGCGGCAACACCACCAGGCGCGCTTGCGTAGCCGCCCATACCAAGGACAACATCAGGTTGTACTTGTTTTAATACTTTCAGCGATTGAAAAATAGATTGCAGTACTTTAAATGGCATAGTTAGCCAAGATTTAATACCTTTACCTCTTAAGCCCGCAATATTGATAAATGAAATATCAATGCCATTTGCAGGAATCACCTGTGCTTCCATACGATCACTCGTACCAAGCCAATGCACATGCCAACCTTGTGCTTGTAAACTTTCGGCAACAGCAAGCCCAGGAAAGATATGACCTCCAGTTCCACCTGCCATCACTAAAATAGTAGGACGTTTAGACACTACTTACGCCCTCCATTAAAAACTTGTATATTTTCGGCGATGAAAAACGCTGGGAAGATATGACCTACCCAATCGCCACCTGCCATCACTAAAATTGTAGGACGTTTAGACACTACTTACGCCCTCCATTAAAAACTTGTAAATTTTCGGCGATGAAAAGCGCTGGGAAGATATGACCTACCCAATCGCCACCTGCCATTACTAATATAGTTGGACGTTTAGACACTACTTACGCCCTCCTTTTGAGGTTGCTTGAATCGACTGCAACCGTAACTCATGATCGATGCGAATTAATACCACTATCGCCAAAGTCATGACTATCATTGAGCTTCCACCATAACTAATTAACGGCATGGTTAACCCTTTCGTTGGTAAAACACCTGCACTGGCACCAACATTAACTGCCGTTTGAAAGCTCATCCAAATGCCAATGGAATAGGCAAAGAAACCTTCAAAATACTTCTCTTTTTCTAATGCTCGTCTGCCTAACAGTAATGCTTTAATCACCAACGTTAAACAAAGGCCTAATAAAATAACAATACCAATAAAGCCAAATTCTTCACCGACAACAGCCATAACAAAGTCAGTATGTGCTTCTGGTAAATAATCCAGTTTCTGTACGCTGTTACCTAGGCCTTGACCAAAAAATTCGCCGCGACTGTATGCCATTAATGATTGGGTTAATTGATAACCTGTCCCAAACTCATCTGCCCAAGGATTCAAAAACGATAGAAGCCTTGCTAATCTGTAGGGTTCGAAAACGATCAACATCACAATTGCACTTAATACTGCAGCAACAATTGCAATAAATTGCCATAATTTTGCACCTGCTAAAAACAACAAACCAAGTGCAGTAGCTGCCATCACAATTACTGTGCCTAAATCTGGCTCTAATAATAACAAAAATGCCAACAAAAATAACACTAATAATGGTTTAAAAAAGCCTTTAAAATTCTCTCTAACTTCATCACGCCGTCTCACCAGGTAAGCTGACAAATAACAGAAGAAAAATAGCTTAGCGGGCTCTGCTGCTTGAATGTTTATCGGGCCGACCATAATCCAACGTGTTGAGCCATTTACGGTGCGACCAACAATGAGTACAGCAACCAATAAAAACATTGCCAATAGTAGTAAAACCCAGCTCGACTTTTGCCAATGGTGCATTTCTATCCTGAGGGCAATGGCGGCAATAAATAAGCTCATGACAATGTAAATGGCATGACGAATAACGAAGTGAAAAGGGTTATTAAACAATTTTTCACCAATCGGCATCGAAGAACTGGCCACCATAATCAAACCAATCAGGTACATTGACATTGCAATAACAATGAAACCTCGATCAAAGGTTACTTGGTTTTTCGCCGTTTGACTTTCAAACAACCAAGAAGGTAACTCAGGAAGCCTAATTGAAGGCATTGAAATAGCCATTAACTTGCCCCCCTGATTGCTTCAATAAACATATCACCGCGTTGCATATAATTATTAAACATATCTATGCTGGCACACGCTGGCGAAAGCAAAACCATATCACCTGCATTGGCAAGTTTGCGACTTGAGCTTACCGCCTCTTGAATGGTAGCAACTTCAATACTATCCGCTTTTAATGCCGCTATTTGACCGCCATCTTTACCCAGAGTAACTAAGTGGTCTACCTTGGCAAGTGCCGGTTTAAGTTCATTAAAATCAGCTCCTTTACCATCGCCGCCGGCAATAAGAATTAACTTGTGGTGGCTACTTGCTAGCCCTTCTATGGCCGCTAACGTTGCGCCAATATTGGTTGCTTTTGAGTCATTAACCCAAATAATGTCGTCACCACTATCAACTTGTTTACAGCGGTGGTCTAACCCTTCAAATGATGCCAAGCCATTCACCATTCGATCTAAAGGCCAGCCGGCACAATAGCCTAATGCTAAAGCGGCAAGACAATTCAATTCGTTATGTTTGCCAACTATAGGCAATTGATTACAAGCGACTAAATTTGTGGCACCAAAACATAAGTAGCGGACACCTGAAACGCTGGCAATACCAAAGTGACCATCCGCAGGACTATCTAAACCAAAACTAACATCTGTTTTGCATTGGTCAATTGGCTGAGATAAATTTTGTTCACGAGTTATAACTCGACGCTTACTTTGGTCAAAGATTTTATGCTTGATTTGTGCATAATTTTCGATCGTTTGATGTCTGTCTAAATGATCATCGCTAATATTTAAAATTGTTGCCGCAACTGCCTGCATTGACGTCATCGTTTCAAGTTGGAAACTCGACAACTCTAAAATAACAAAATCTTTTTGTTGGTTTACAACGTCTAGTGCTGGCAAACCAATATTACCGGCAAGAGCTGCATCTATTTCACAGTACTCAGCTAAATGGGCAAGTAATGAGACAACAGTTGATTTGCCGTTAGAGCCTGTAACTGCAATGACATTGCTGTTACTCAACTGGCAAAACAATTCAACGTCGCCAATCAATTCACTGCCTGCTTTGCGATTTCCCGCTATTTCAGGCAAGTTAATATCAACGCCAGGGCTCGCGATAATTAAATCGGCATTCGCTATGGCATTGCTATCCCACTGGCCACTGATAAGTTTAACGTTGCTATTTATTTGATTTAACTGCTCAACACCAGGCGGTTTTGCTCGAGAGTCATTTACGACAAAACTAACATGTTGAGATGTCAAAAAGCGCGCACAGGATAAACCCGTGGCGCCTAAGCCAAGCACTAAAATGTTTTTATTTTGCAGTAATGCCAATGTTATCATTTAGCGGTTAAAACCTTTTTATTTTTGTTTGTTAACGTAATTTCAGTGTTGCTAAACCAATTAGCACTAATACCACTGATATGATCCAAAAGCGCACGATTACCCGCGGCTCTGGCCAACCTTTTAATTCATAATGATGATGTATAGGCGCCATTCTAAATATGCGCTTTGCTCTTAATTTGTAAGAGCCTACTTGCAAAATTACCGACAATGTTTCCACTACGAAAATACCGCCCATAATAAATAGTACTAATTCTTGTTTAACCAGCACGGCAATTACACCAAGTAATGCGCCTAGCGCAAGCGAGCCAACATCGCCCATAAATACTTGTGCTGGGTATGTGTTAAACCATAAAAATCCGAGACCGGCCCCGACAATAGAGGTACACACCACCACAATTTCACTTACCTCACGAATATGAGGCAAATTCAAATAAGCAGAAAAATTAACGTTACCGGTTACGTAAGCAAATACTGCAAATGCACCAGCAACCAAAATTGTCGGTACGATTGCCAAACCGTCTAAACCATCGGTTAAGTTCACCGCATTTGATGTTCCGACAATGACAAAATAAGTGAGCACGATATAAAACAAACCAAGTTGTGGCATCACTTCTTTAACAAAAGGAATTAATAATGTGGTATCGGCCGGTGCCGAAATCGAATATAGGTAAAACGCGGTACCTAAACCGGCAACGGTCTGCCAAAAGTACTTCCAACGGGCAATTAAACCATTGGCATCTTTGCGGATCACTTTCCGGTAATCATCAACAAAGCCAATCAAACCAAAACTTACCGTTACAAATATAACTATCTGTACGTAACTGTTGGTTAAGTCTGTCCACAATAAAACACTTAATAAAATTGTACCTAAAATCAGAATGCCGCCCATTGTCGGCGTACCTGATTTCGATAAATGGCTTTCAGGACCATCATCACGAACGGTTTGTCCTATTTGCATATTTTGCAAATAACGAATCAATTTTGGGCCAAGATATAACGACGCTATAAGCGCAGTTAGCGTGGCAAAAATAGCTCTAAAGGTTAAATATTGAAATACATTAAACCCAGAATAAAACTCAGTAAGGTACTGACCTAACCAAACTAACATGGTGAAACCTCATCTTTTGTTGACTTTTCGCGCCAATCTTTTATGTCTTTAACCACTAATTCCATGCGGGCACTTCGAGACCCTTTTACTAATACGGTAATAGCTTGATTTTCCTGTTCTAATAAATGTGCTAAATGTTCAACTAATAAATCACGAGATGAAAAATGCTTTCCATCCTGTTCAAATACGGCAGATGTACTTTGGCTAAGTACGCCAAGCGTTAAAATATTATCGATATGTTGTTCTAAAGCATGCTCACCAATTTCTTGATGATAATTACGCGCATCTTCGCCAAGCTCGGCCATATCACCCAACACTAATACAGTACGTCCCGGATAACTTGCCAGTAACTCAACCGCTGCTTTCGTTGATTCAACATTGGCGTTATAGGTGTCATCAATTAATGTAAAATTGTTTGGTAAATTAATTAAATTTAATCGGCCTTTAACAGGCGCCATATCGCGTAAGCCAAGTTTTATATCTTCAAGTGTCGCGCCAAACTCCAGTGCTATTGCAGCTGCAGCAACGGCATTACACACATTATGTCTGCCTGGTACAGGCACTTCGATATCAATAACACCTTTATGGGTATTCAAAGTAAAACTTGTACAACCCTTAATATTCATTCGAATATCTGTGCAATACGCGTCAGCTGGGTTTATGCACGAAAACTTACGAACATTTTTGCCCTCTAAACGCCATTGCCATTTATGCGCATAAGGTGTGTCCTGGTTGTACAATGCAACCCCTTGCTCACCCAAGCCTTCAAAAATTTCACCTTTTGCTCGAGCTACACCGCACAAATCGCCAAACCCCTCTAAATGGGCTGCAGCAATATTATTAATTACCGCAACATCGGGTTTAGTTAATCCTGTGGTATAGGCTATTTCGCCAATATGATTTGCACCAAGTTCTATAACGGCATATTCGTGGTGTGCTTCTAAACGTAATAAGGTTAATGGCACACCAATTTCATTATTAAAATTGCCATTTGTCGCAAGTACGGTACCTAAACGAGATAAAATGGCCGCGACCATTTCTTTTACCGTGGTTTTGCCGCTGCTACCTGTTATAGCAACAGTTTTAGGTGCAACTTGCGCTTTAACATAAGCGGCTAAATCACCAAGGGCTTTATAGCAGTCGCCAACAACAATTTGCGGTAGATTTCCATCTTGTTTCTCAGTCACTAATGCTGCAACACAGCCTATAGTCGCCGCTTGTTCAACAAAGCGATGGCCATCGAAATTTGGGCCTTTCAAGGCAATAAATAAATCACCTTGTTGCAATTGTCTTGAGTCAGAGCAAACGCTTTCAACAATAATTTCAGAATGTTTGTTAACGATTTCACCGTTAACAACGCCAGCTATTTCAGTTAAGGATAATGGGATCATGATTTTGCCCCTCCCTGGTAAAATTGACGAACAACTTCTCGCTCATGGTAATCGATGGTTTCATCGCCAATAATTAAATAGTCTTCATGACCCTTACCTGCACACAGGACCATATCTTTTTCTTTTGCACGGCTTAATGCAGAAATAACCGCTTGTTGTCTATCAATAATTACATCTACTTTATTTTTGGCTTTGATGCCCTGCTTAATATCAGCAGTAATTTGTGACGGCTCTTCACTTCTGGGGTTATCATTGGTTAATACAATATGATCCGCGTATTGATCGGCGATACTGCCCATCATTGGACGTTTGCCTTTATCTCGATCACCACCACAGCCAAAGACTAACCAAAGCTCACCCTGACAATGTGCTTTAGCCGATTCCAATGCTTTTTCTAAGCCATCAGGTGTATGTGCATAATCAACAACAGCCGTTGCTTTATCAGGAGCAAAGTATGTTTCCATTCGCCCAGTTACTGGCACTAGATGTTCAGTACATTTAGCAATATCACTAAGTTCAACACCCTTTACTAATAGTACTGCCATTGCTGCTAATAAGTTTGCAACATTAAACTCACCTAATAAGGCGCTGTTTATGTCACAGTTACCCCAACTAGAAGCTAACTTAAAGCTCACGCCTTGGTTATGACAAACAACGTTACTTGCTGATAGAAATTCGCTATTTTCCAATAAGTGTTGGTTTGCTTCATTAACGCTATACATTACCCGACGATTTTCTTTAGGTAACTCACCAAGCCAAGATTGGCAGTATTGATCATCAACATTTAATACCAACACTTGTTCTGAAGAACCTAAGAACAATTGCTTTTTAACATCGGCATATGTACCCATATCACCATGATAATCGAGATGGTCTCGACTTAAATTGGTAAAAACGGCAATATCAATCATATTAACGTCAATACGATTTTGACTTAATGCGTGCGACGAAACTTCCATAGCAACATTTTCAATGCCATCTGCACTGAATTGTGCTAATAATTGCTGTAATTTAGTCGGCCCTGGTGTGGTGTTATTTATATTTTCTAAGTCGTCTAATGTACCCGCACCCAAGGTGCCAATAATAGCGCTTTTATGATTATTTTTTGTGAATAATTGTGCGAGCAATTGGCAGCAACTTGTTTTGCCATTTGTACCGGTAACACCAATCAAACTCATATTTTTATGTGGTTCGTTATAATAGTAAGCACTAACCAACGACAACTGTTTATTCAATTCAAAAAAGTTAACAACTGTAGCCGTATTGCTCTGTTCGGTTACACTATATATAGTGCCGTGCTCGTTGCTATTTTTACATTGGGCAATGACTAAACTAGCGCCCTTGGCGACAGCTGATTTTATATACTCATTACCTTCAGAAAATGTCCCCGTAACTGCGGCAAAAATATCGCCTGCTTCGACGAACCTTGAGTCATTTACCAAATGTTTTGATTCAATATCATCGATATTAATATCAAACTTGGCTAACGCATTGGCAATTGAAAAAGCAGCAAAATAGCTAGGCATCATTTGCTCCTTTTGATTGTTTCTCACTAAACGTATTGCTCCATCGACTGATTTGCGTTTCGTCATCAGGCGCAATATTTAAATATTGTAATGAGCCAGCCATAACTCTTGAAAATACAGGCGCGGCAACTTCACCACCATGGTACAAATCTCCGCCTGGTTCATTGATAACGACCACAATGGCAAGGCGAGGGTCTGACACTGGCGCAACGCCGGCAAACAAACCTACATAATCATTACCGTAACCACCACCCGCAGCAGCTTTAATCGCCGTACCAGTTTTACCTGCAACGCGATAACCTTCAACTTTTGCTTTTTTACCACCGCCTTCGGTGACTACTTTTTCAAGCATTTCTAACACGGCTTGGGTATTACTTGAGTCAAGTACTTGCTCACCTTCATAAAAGCTAGGGTCTTTTAATACAGTTAATGGCATTTTAACTCCGCCATTGCCTACAGCAGAGTAGAACCTTGCTAACTGTAATGGGCTAATTGCTAAGCCGTAACCCCAAGATAATGTCGCCAACTCAAATTTTGACCAACGACTTCTATCTGACAACATACCTGAGCTTTCGCCGACAAGCCCTGTACCGGTATCTTCAGAGAACCCCATTTCAAAAAACTTGCCTAACAAAAAGTCCTTTGGCACATCAAGAGCCAGCTTTGTCGTGCCCATGTTTGATGACTTTTTAAGTATTTCGGTAAGACTCAGCTTGCCATAATTACGCGGGTCTGAAACCCGACGTCCACCGATTCGCATTGAGCCGGGAGACGTATTAATCACCGTATCAGTTTGCGCTGTACCAAACTCCAATGCCGTTAATACTGTTAACGGTTTCATGGTAGACCCAGGTTCAAAAATATCGGTAATAGCGCGATTACGAAAACGATGCGTTGCCGTGCCTTTGCGATTATTCGGGTTGTACGAAGGGCCATTCACCATAGCTAAAATTTCACCGGTTTTAACATCCACAACCACTACTGAGCCTGATGTGGCTTTAAACGACTTTATTGCCGCTTTTAATTCGCGATATGCCAGTGCCTGAATTCTTTGATCAATCGATAACACAACATCTTGAGGGTCCGTTGCATCTTGATTTTCAAGAATTTCAATCTTTCTACCTTTTGCATCTTTTATATATTTTTTCTTGCCAGCTTCGCCAGTTAAGCGATCGTTATATAAACGCTCTAATCCTTCAATCCCTTTATCATCAACATTGGTAAAGCCAACCAAATGGGCACTAATTTCACCCGCAGGGTAAAATCGTTTCGATTCTTTTCTTAAATAAATACCCGGTATTTTCAATTCTTTTACGTAGTTAGCCATCGAAGGCGACACTTGTCTGGCAAGATAAACAAAACGTTTTTTAGGGTTAGTGCCAATGCGAGATTTTAATTTATCAACATCTTTGTTTAACACTTGGCTCAGGGCATTCCAACGGCGAGTCATTTCTAAGCCGTTTTGTTCAATCACAATTTTAGGATCGGCGTAAATCGTTTGCACTGGTACTGAAATGGCTAATTCGATGCCGTTCCTGTCAACAATAGCACCACGGTGAGTATCATTAAGCATGTTACGATGAATGCGATTATCGCCTTTCGCAATTAACGAGCCTGGCTCGATAACTTGAATGTAAGCCGCGCGGGCAACCAAACCGGTATACACTAAACAAATTAAACCCAAGACAACATAAAACCGCCACGCGATGGTGGTCGGTTTGTAGTTATCTTGATTGCGTTTAGCTTTTTTAACCGTCATGGTATCTTTATTATTATTTCGTTTGTTGGTTTCGGCCGGTGCATATGCAACATCCTGTCGGCCTTGTATTCTATTTCACTATGTTCTGCTAAAGAGTTTTGCTCTAATTGCAGGTTACGCCATTCAATATCTAACTCATCTCTTTCGGTATATAGTCGTTCTACCGCTATCGTTGTTTGCCTATTTAAATGCGTTAAATAGATCACCGAAAACGCAGAAAGCAGCACCAACAACACTAAGCTATAGGTACCGCCAAATCGACGTATGTCTTGCCAAATTTCTTGGGTTAATACAAATTTACCCAACGCCATTGTTTATTCCTTGGCCAAACGTACCGCTACTCGTAATACTGAACTGCGCGAACGTACATTTTCGCTAACTTCAGTTTTACTTGGTTTAAGCTTTTTACCTACTAAGGCAAGTTTTTTACCTTTTTGAATTTCGTCTTCTGTGATCGGCATACCACGAGGTACTTTTTTACCTGTGCTATGTTTTTTCATAAATTGTTTTACTAAGCGGTCTTCTAATGAGTGAAAACTGATCACCACTAATCGACCACCTTCTTTTAATACATCAAGCGCGGCAACAAGCACATTCTCAATTTGCTCAAGCTCTGAATTGATGTACATTCGAATTGCTTGAAAACTTCTCGTTGCAGGATGCTTTTTAATTTCACGTTGCGGCGCAGCCGTTTTAATAATTTTGGCTAACTGACTCGTGGTCGTTAACTCTTCTTCTTCACGGGCATCTACAATGGCATTGGCAATACGCCAAGCATGCTTTTCTTCGCCGAAAGTTCTTAACACCCAAGTAATATCTTCTACATCAGCATGCATTAACCACTCGCTGGCAGTTTGTCCTTTCGTAGTATCCATACGCATATCTAATGGACCGTCTTTCATAAAGCTAAAACCACGACTTGCATCGTCAAGTTGCGGTGATGACACGCCAAGGTCTAATAAGATACCGTCGACTTTATCGGTAACATCCAAGTCACTTGCTATATCAGCTAAATTAGAAAAACCGTTATGTACTATTGAAAAGCGGGGGTCGTCAGCAAATCTTTGCGCAGACTCTATTGCTGACGGATCCCTGTCGACCGCTATCAATCGGCCATTGTCACCTAAGGTGTTCAGGATCAAACCTGAATGACCGCCTCGGCCAAAGGTACAGTCAATGTAAGTACCGTCTGGTTTTATATCTAAACCATCAACGGACTCTTGTAATAAAACTGAAATGTGTGAAAATTCTGTCGTCATATGTTTTCTTATAATGAAAAATCTTGTAGTCGTTCAGTTAATTCCAATGTGCCAGATTGAATATCATCAATGCCCGTTTGCATTTCAGACTGCCAATCTGCTTCATTCCAAATTTCAAACTTATTAAATAAACCAACCAACATTACACTCTTGTCTAAGTTGGCATGTTGACGAAGTACGCCGTTTAACAATAAACGACCATTTTTGTCGAGTTCACATTCAGTAGCGTTACCAAGTAATATACGTTTAATTGCACGTTCACTTTTGTTCATGTCTGATAAACGACTTAATTTCAGCTCTAATTCTTCCCACTCGGGTAAAGGGTAAAGTAGTAAGCAACGATTTTCTGTATGCAGGGTGCAAATCATTTTACCGTCGAAGTCAGCATACAAAGTCTCACGATACTTGGTTGGTATCGTGATACGATTCTTACTGTCTAAGGTTATGTTGCTTGCGCCTCTAAACATAATATTTGCTACTATCTGGATCTTATTTTTAACTGTTCATTTTTTAAACAATAGTTGAATGATCCACATTTCTCCACTTTTTCCCACTTATGTACAGTTTAGTGATAACAGTCAATCATTGTCAAGTAAAGAAAACGCAATAAAATGCGGAGCAAGATCTATAAAAAATAAGGGTTAGCGCTAAGTTGCTTATTATGTGGAACTTTGTGGAACCTGAGGGTAAATATATCCCAAAAATTAATTTCAAATCGGCATGAATTATGACAAAAACATAGATGAATTGTGAACCCGGTGTAGCTTAGTGGGTTTTATCGGTTGAAAGGGTATTGATAATAAACGGCGCTACAAACAAACTAAACTGAATTGTTATATAATTCTAAGCCATAACAAAAACCTATCAAAGAGTTATTGTATGTCTGTTCAATTGCTACAATAATAGACAATTCATTTATCAGCATAAAAATTTTAGGGTATATCATGACCACTCGTAAACAATTAGCCAACGCTATTCGCGTGTTATCTATGGATGCAGTCCAACAAGCAAACTCTGGTCACCCGGGAGCGCCAATGGGCATGGCAGATATTGCCGAGGTATTGTGGAATGATTTTTTAAAACATAATCCCGAAAACCCTAATTGGCCAGACCGAGACAGATTTATATTATCGAACGGTCATGGCTCTATGCTGATCTATTCTTTGTTACATTTATCAGGTTACGACCTGGCACTTGATGAATTGAAAAATTTCCGCCAATTGCATTCTAAAACCCCGGGACATCCAGAATATGGTTATACCCCAGGTGTTGAAACAACGACTGGCCCGTTAGGCGCAGGTATTTCAAATGCTGTCGGTATGGCCATTGCTGAAAAAACCTTAGCCGCACAATTTAATAAACCAGATCATGAAATTGTCGATCATTTCACTTATTGTTTCTTAGGCGACGGCTGTTTAATGGAAGGTATCTCGCATGAGGCTTGTTCGTTAGCCGGCACATTAGGCTTGGGTAAACTTATAGCTTTTTGGGATGATAACGGCATTTCAATTGATGGCCATGTTGAAGGTTGGTTTACTGATAATACCCCTGCCCGTTTTGAAGCTTACGGTTGGCATGTAATCAGCGATGTTGATGGACATGACCCAGTTGCCATAAGTAATGCGATAAAAGCCGCGCAAGCAGAATCGAACAAGCCAACAATGATTTGCTGTAAAACAGTGATCGGTTTTGGCTCACCAAACAAGTCAGGTAGCCACGACTGCCACGGTGCACCGCTAGGCCATGATGAAGTTGCAGCTGTTCGTGAGTTTTTGAACTGGGACGAGAAAGAAGCCTTTGTTGTGCCTGATGAAGTTTATGCTGGCTGGGACAAGAAACAACAAGGTGTTGACAGTCAAAGTCAATGGGAAGCAGCATTTGTTGAATATAAAAATGCTCACCCTGAACTAGCTAGCGAGTTTGAACGAAGAGTAATCGCCAAAGACTTACCAAGCGATTTTGCCGAAAAAGCTGATAACTTTATTAAAGAAACGCAAGCAAGTATGCCTAACGTTGCTTCACGAAAGGCATCACAAAATACCATTGAAGCCTTTGGTGCATTATTACCAGAGTTACTGGGTGGCTCTGCCGACTTGGCCGGTTCAAATTTAACCTTATGGTCAGGTTCAAAAGGCATCACCAGCGATGACGCCTCAGGTAACTACTTGTTTTACGGCGTACGTGAGTTTGGTATGAGCGGCATCATGAATGGTATTTCACTGCATGATGGCTTTATTAATTATGGCGCAACTTTCTTAATGTTTATGGAGTATGCACGTAATGCTGTACGTATGTCGGCATTAATGGGCATTCAAAATATTTTTGTTTATACCCATGACTCTATTGGCCAAGGTGAAGATGGCCCAACTCATCAACCGGTTGAACAAGTACCAAATTTACGCTTAACACCTAATATGACCACTTGGCGTCCATGTGACGCAACTGAAAGTGCGGTTGCTTGGAAACATGCCGTGATGAAACAAAATGGCCCTTCAGCATTAGTGTTTTCTCGTCAAGGGTTAACGCATCAAATTCGCACAGCAGACCAAGTTGAGAATATTTCTAAGGGTGGTTACATCTTGCAAGATTGTGTTGGCACGCCAGATGCCATTTTAATTGCAACTGGCTCAGAAATGACTATTACCATTGAAGCTGCCAATAAATTAACTGAGCAAGGCCATAACATTCGTGTAGTTTCAATGCCAAGTACCAATGTGTTTGATGCTCAAGATGACGTTTATCAAGAATGGGTATTGCCAAGTACTGTTAATAATATTGTTGCAGTAGAAGCTGCACATAAAGATTTTTGGTACAAATATGTTGGCCGAAAAGGAGCAGTAATAGGTATGGAAACATTTGGTGAATCTGCGCCAGGTAACGTACTGCTTGAACATTTTGGCTTTACCAGCGAAAACGTTGTAAATACAGTGCTATCACTATTAAACAAATAGGACTTAATTAATGTCTGCAAGAACCAATTTACCCAGTTGGAAGTTTTTACAGGATCACGCAAAAAGCATGAAACTGCATCATATGCGAGATCTGTTTAAAAATAGCGATTATCGCTTTAATGATTTTAATTTAAAGTTACCGGCATTTTTGTTCGACTATTCAAAAAACTTAATCACTAAAGAAACGATGCAAGGACTATTCACCTTGGCACGAGATTGTGAACTTGAGCTGTGGCGTGAAAAAATGTTTAAAGGCGATCGTATTAACAGTACCGAAGATCGCAGTGTTTTACATGTTGCGTTACGTGATCGTTCAGGTACTCCGTTAATTGTTGATGGTGAGAACCTAACCGAGAAAGTTAATAATGCGCTTGAGCAAATTAACGAATTTTCAGAAAAAGTTCGTACCGGACAGTGGAAGGGATATTCAGGCAAACGTATAAAAGATGTGGTTAATATTGGCGTTGGTGGTTCAAATTTAGGCCCGCAAATGGTGACGGAAGCACTTAAGCATTACAGCGACAACAGTGTCCGTGTACATTATGTGTCTAACGTTGATGGCACTCAAATAGCCGACATATTAAGACCGCTCGATCCTGAAAACACGTTATTTATTGTCTCAAGTAAAACCTTTACCACCACAGAAACAATGACCAACGCGCAAACCGCGATGAAATGGTTAGTAACCTCAGCATTTGATGAATCAGCTATTGGTAAGCACTTTGTTGCAGTTTCTTCTAACAAAGTGAACGCTTGTGAGTTTGGTATTAAAGAAGAAAATATCTTTGATATGTGGGACTGGGTTGGTGGCCGCTTTTCTTTATGGTCAGCAATTGGATTGCCTATTGCTATCGACCTAGGTTTTGACAAGTTTATCGAATTGCTCGAGGGCGCTCATGAAATGGATATGCATTTTAAAAATGCACCATTAGAGCAAAATGCACCAGTGATCATGGCATTATTAAGTGTATGGAATTGCACCTTTTTAGGTTCTCAATCTCAAGCTATTCTGCCTTACGACCAACCTCTGCATAAACTCACCGCTTATTTGCAACAAGCAGAAATGGAAAGCAACGGTAAATCGGTAAACTGGCAAGGCAAAGAAGTCGATTACGCTACTGTCCCCTCTATTTGGGGTGAAATAGGTATTAATGGTCAACATGCTTTTTACCAGTACTTACACCAAAGTAATAATGTGGTACCTGCTGACTTTATCGGTTCTGTTGAATCTGTGACGCCGGTACAAGGACACCACGATACGTTAATGGCTAACTTTTTTGCACAAACAGAAGCGCTGATGAGTGGTGTAAATGAGCAACAGGTTCGTGAAGATTTAAAGGCCAAAGGCCGCACGCAAGAATACATAGATAAAGTGGCCCCACATAAAGTACATAAAGGTAATCGACCAACCAATACTATTTTATTAGATAGAATTGAACCTAAATCATTAGGTAGCCTAATTGCCTTGTATGAAAACAAAATTTTCAGCCAGGGGATCATCCTGGAAATTTGTTCATTTGACCAATGGGGCGTTGAATTAGGTAAAGGCCTGGCAAACCGCATTTATGATGAAATTAAAGATGAAAGTTTAGTGGCTAATCATGATAGTTCCACCCGTGAACTTATTAATTATTACAAGCTCATCAAAGCTAAAAAATAGCCATCACTAAAATATTAAAGAAGCACAGAGACAATTCTGTGCTTTTTTATTTAAGTTACTGCTATGATTAACATAATTAGTTAACAATATTTATATTAGAAGTTACTTTTTATGTTTAGCCAATCCCTTATCGCTTCCATTATATTGCTTATTGCATTGCTCGTTTTTGTTATAAAAAAAATACGTTCACAAACTCAACAGGACATTGCTGACTTACTTGGCAACAAAAAATCGAAACAATTAGTGGTAGGGGCTGTAGGGATCTTTTTACTGATAATTTCAGTAATTGTCGTTTATGGCATGGATAAAATTAAACAGCAAATTAAAGAACAAGCTGTTGCCTCTCTTGAAACCGTTGTTGTCACAACAAATTCATCACTCGATGCTTGGTATGAAGGGCGCATTGCCGCGCTGCACGTTTTTACTGAAAACGAAGAAAATATTGCTTTGGCAGAAAAACTTATCGCATCAAACAAAGCAACCTTAAAAAGCAATATTCATTTAGGTAAATTGCGAGATAATTACAATGCACTACCTGAAGAGTATAAGCATGTTGGTTTTTTTATTATTTCAAAAGATTTTCAAAATTTTGGTTCATCACGAGATCAAAATTTAGGAGAATTAAATTTAATTTACCAACAAAAACCTGAACTTTTAGCCAGAGCATTTAATGGCGAGTCCATTGTGATCCCGCCAATCATTAGCGATATTTCCTTACACAAATTACAAAAAGGCTTGGGCGCTCATAACACTACGATGTTTATGGTTGGCCCTCTTATTAATAAGCAAGGTGACATATTTGCAGCCTTCGCTATACGAATTGATCCATATAAAGAGCTGTTTAGAATTGCGGCCAGTGGCCGTGTTGGAAAATCCGGTGAAACTTACTTTGTTAATGATGAAGGATTATTAATTTCAGCCAGTCGCTTTGAAAAACAACTGGCTGAAATTGGTTTATTAAAAGGTGGCCAGTCGAGTATTTTAAATATTGAACTGCGAGACCCTGGTTATCAGCTTACAGCTGACTCTCCCTACAGCAAAGGCGATAAAGACAGTCCTTATATACTAAGTGCCGAACAGATAATCAACAAACAAGACGGTAAAAATAGTGACGGCTATCGAGATTACCGTGGCCAAAATGTTATGGGTGCTTGGCAATGGAATGAAGGACTAGGTTTTGGCATTGTTTCAGAAATCGACCTTAAAGAAGTAGAAGGTGGTTATAACGAATTACGGATAACAATTGCAGCGGTATTGCTCACCATCATTATTCTAACGTCATTACTAGCCAATATTGCGGCTAATATTGTAAAACGTATGAACAACCGTTTAATTAAAGCCAATTCAGATCTTGAAGGCAGAGTAATAGAGCGAACCAAAGAACTTTCAGATAGAGAAAGTCGATTATGGGATTTATATCAAAACTCTCCTGTTGCTCATGCCACCGTATTGCACAATGGCAAATTCAGTAAACACAACAAAGTATTCTCAAAATTAACCGGTTACCAACAAGATCAGTTTGATGATTTACATTGGCAAGATTTATTGCCTGCCGATGATGGCGCTAAGGGCGGATTAAAGATTTTTCAAGACGGTTGCAATGGCATCATCAGTAACGATATCAATATCACCATAATCAACGCAAAAGGCAAAGAATTAATCATTGCTGCCTCTGCAGTACCTGATAGTAATAATGAAGAAGTACGCTTTTCGCTTGTGGATGTTACTGAACGTGAAGAAGCACTCGTTAAAGTGTCTGAAAATGAAAATCAATTCCGCTCTATCGTGTCTAACTTAGCTGGCGCTGTATTTCGTTATGAACTCTTTGAAAATTGGCGAGAGCACAGTCCATTATTATATATTACCGATAAAATAAAGCTGATCACCGGCTTTGAACCTGATGACTTTTTAGGAAGTAACCCGAAAAGAGCAATAAGTACAATTGCTCATCCTGAAGATTGGCCTGACGTAGAAAAGCAGGTAGAACTATCTATTAACAGTGGCAAACCGTTCCTGGTAACTTTCAGACTTTATGACAAAAATAAACATATCCATATCGTTCAACTTAGAGCGACAACCGTTACAGATGCTAAAGCTAAAAGACGATATTTTGATGGATCAATTGTCGATATAACTGAACAGGAACAACTGAAAGCCGAATTAAAAGACAGTGAGATCCGCTTCAAAGCAATTTTAGAAAGTGTCGCTGATGGCATTATAGTTATTGATCAAAAAGGGATTGTGCAAGAGTTTAGCCCAGCTGCTGAGCGTATATTCGGTTATAAATTTGATGAAGTTATTGGCCAAAACATCAATATGCTACAGCCTGAAACGATTGCCATAAAACATGATGAAATTCTAGAAGGTTATCAAACAGAAAAATCATCCACTGTCGTTGACCAAGTAAGAGAGGTTGATGGTAAGCGCAAAAACGGTGAAATCTTTCCAATGGATTTATCGGTTAAGGCTGGTGTACTGGGTAAACAAAAAGTATTTATTGGCGTTATCCGAGACATCACCGAACGACATCAGCAAGAAAAACTTTTGAAAGAAAGTGAAGAGCGCTTAGACGCTGCAACTTATGGTGCACGCATAGGTTTGTGGGAGTTTTTCCCTGAAAAAGTAAATGCTCGTGTCAATACTATGTGGGCCACTATGTTGGGGTATGCGCCTGGCGAAATAATGGAAGATGATAAAAAATGGTCTTTCGTTAAAGGTGGATTGAAAAAATGGCGAGAGCTTGTTCACCCGGATGACAGAGAACAAGCTGAACAATACATGCGCGATTACATCTCCTCAGATAACCAAGAGTTCAGGCACGAAGTTCGCATTCGCTGTAAAGATGGTCAGTATAAGTGGATATTGGATATTGGTCGCACCACTGAAACAAATGAACAAGGCATGCCAACTCGTATTTCCGGTGTACATATTGATATTACAGAGCGTAAAAAACTAGAGCTCGATTTTGAACAAGCAAGGCAAGTTGCCGAAGATGCAAACAAGGCTAAATCTGACTTCTTAGCAAATATGTCACACGAAATTCGCACACCAATGAATGCAATAATTGGCATGTCGCACCTTGCACTAGAAACCCAGCTCGATAGACAGCAGCGTAACTACATTGATAAGGTCCATCGTAGTGCGGAGTCATTGCTTGGTATTATTAATGACATACTAGACTTTTCTAAAATAGAAGCTGGCAAGCTGGATATCGAGAACGTTAACTTTAACTTGGGCGATGTACTAGAAAACCTTACTAACTTTGTCAGCATTAAAGCAGAAGAGAAGCAATTAGAATTATTATTTGATATTGAAGCTGGTTTGCCTATGAATCTTACCGGCGACCCACTACGTTTAACACAAATTTTAATCAACCTAGCTAATAATGCGGTTAAATTCACTTCTGAAGGTGAGGTTGTACTCAGTATCAGTAATAATTTTGTAAATGAACAATACGCTGAGTTGAAATTCTCTGTTGAAGACACCGGTATTGGTATGACAGAAGCGCAACAAGCTAAATTATTTCAGCCATTCACCCAAGCTGATGCCTCAACGACAAGAAAGCATGGTGGAACAGGTTTAGGCCTGGCAATTTCAAAGAAACTGGTACGCTTAATGGGCGGGAAAATTTCGCTTGAAAGTGAGCTAGGCAAGGGCAGTACCTTTTCATTTTCGATAACATTCAATCGCCAACAGCAGAGCGAAAGAAAGAAAATAACCCCAGCAAAACAAGTTACCCGTGTTTTGGTTGTCGATGATAATGCCCATGCCAGGGAAATATTTTCTAAAATGGTAACCTCTTTAGGTTATGAGGTAGAAGTTGTAGCAAATGCGGCTAAAGGGCTTGAGTTACTTAAAGACTCTGATTTACGCAAGCCGTTTGAGTTGCTCTTAATGGATTGGCAAATGCCAACCATGGATGGTATTGAAGCCATCACTATTATTGAAAATAAATTAAATTTAAAACATCCACCTACCATTTTCATGGTAACCGCATATGGTCGTGAAGAATTAAACATGCAAATAGACAATTTGAATGTCGCCACCATTTTAACTAAGCCATTAACTACTTCGTCATTAAATGACGCTATTGTCGATTCAATAGGTGCAACACACTCTGACATACAAGATAATAATTCTCGTCGAGATAAATCTAAAGATGCTATCAGCTTATTACAAGGTGCAGATATTTTAGCGGTTGAGGATAACGAAGTTAACCAAGAGTTGATAATGGGCTTATTAACCAATAATGGTATCAATTGTAGTATTGCCAACAACGGCTTAGAAGCAATACAAATGATTGAACAACAAGTCTTTGATGGCGTTTTAATGGATTGCCAAATGCCCGTTATGGACGGTTATACTGCAACTCAAAAACTCAGAGAAAATCCTAAATTTTCTGAATTGCCAATTATTGCGATGACCGCAAATGCAATGGCAGGAGATAGAGAGAAAGCAATAGCAGCTGGAATGAATGATCATATTCCTAAACCGATCAATGTCGCTTCTATGTTTCAAATTATGGCAAATTGGATAAAACCTTTAAAACTCGAAGTAGCAGGCACTGAGGCGGAGTTAGAGCCAATAACGATTTATTTACGTGACTCACTACAAACTATCGATATAGAGGATGGTTTAACCAGGACCATGGCCGATAAAAAACTTTATCTAAAACTGCTCAACAAATTTAGCGAAGGCCAGCAGCACTTTATCGAACAATACAATGATGCCTTAGATGACAACGATACAGAGTTGACGACTCGCTTAGCGCATACCTTAAAAGGCTTGGCTGGCAATATTGGCGCGAAACAGCTGTTTGAAGCCGCAGAGTTACTCGAAGCTCAATCAGCAACCAACCAAGTAACAAGCAGAAGCGTACAGGATGTTGAAAATAAACTCAGTCAGGTTTTAACTGAATTAACGCCGGTGCTTGCAGTTAACAAATACAAGCAAGTTGAACAGGCAACTGCAACAAATGTAGACGTACAGCCTGTTTTAGCAAAGCTTGCCACGATGCTTATTGATTATGATACTGATACTGGTGACTATATCAATGAACACGAAGTGACTCTAAGAACGATAGATACAAACGGTTGGTTTAAATCATTACGTCTAGCCATTGAAGGGTATGATTATGATCAAGCCACCGATTTGGTCAATCAGAAAATAGAGAATTAATCAGTATATTTCAAAAACTACCCTAATGGGGATAGTGTCCTTTGACCAAAGTCCTATATATTAGTTTGCAATAATGCTCTTTAATAAGAGCATTGCTGTTACTTTTGCAAAGAAGTAATAAAGACTCACTAATTCCAATCTTTCTATATCATTGCTCGCCAAAACTGGTCCGACCTGATATGGTGATTTACATTATTATTTATTTGTTAAGAGGATTGCCTATGCGCATTGTAGAAATATTACTCGTTGAAGCTCCACACAAGCCAGGTTATATGGCTAAAGTTCTTGGTGTAATTGGTGAGTTTGGTGCGACAGTTGAAGGCTTGAATGCGGTTAGACGCCTTGATAAAGATACCATTTGGGAAGTTACGGTTGAATATGATGATTCACTCAGCATTGATTCTTTATTTGAACAAATAAATTTGCTCCCCGATACCTTCATTACGGGTAAATCAGATCGAGTATTTGATCGTCACAAACAAGGCAAAATTCAAACAGTCTCCCGTATTAGGATTGACTCACTGGAAATATTACGTGACTTATATACGCCTGGTGTAGCAAGGGTTTGTCAAGCCATACAACAAACTCCGAGTAAAATTAAAGAATTTACCAACATTCAAAATACTGTCGCAATCGTGACTAACGGCACAGCTATTTTAGGGCTCGGTGACATAGGTCCAGAAGCTGGTCTGCCGGTAATGGAAGGTAAAGCAGCAATCCTTGCCGAAATTGTTGGCCTATCTGGGGTACCAATTTTAATCAAAGAAAAGGACCCGCTTAAAATTATTGAGATTGTTGAAGCTATTGCCCCATCTTTTGGTGCGATATTACTAGAAGATATCAAAGCGCCAGAGTGTTTTACCATTGAAGATGAACTGATAAACCGAGTACCAAAACCAGTTTTTCATGACGACCAACATGGCACGGCAATGGTCGTATTAGCGGCATTATTATCTGCAACAAAACAAACTGGCGTTGATTTAAAAGATAAAGTCTTTGGTCAAATAGGCCTAGGCGCCGCTGGCATGGGAATTTGCAATTTACTTTCAGAGTACGGTGTAAAAAAAGTAGTTGGTTGTGATCTCAATACCGACGCTCAGAAAAAGCTACGCTCATTAGGTGGTACGCCAATGAGTCTTGATGAAGTAATGCAAACCGCAGATGTTGTCGTTGCTACAACAGGTGTTAAAGGCCTAATAAAACCTGAAATGGTTCGTGAAGGCCAGATCATTATGGCATTAACAAACCCTGATCCAGAAATTGAGCCAAGCGCTGCTCTTGAAAACGGCGCTCTATTTGCCACGTGCGGTAAAGTGGTAAATAACATGCTTGCCTTTCCTGGTTTATTTAAAGGTACATTAGATGCGGGGGTTATTAATATCACCCATCAAATGAAAATTGCCGTGTCTGAAACACTATCAAATTTAGCAAGAGATGGCGCATTAGTACCGGCATCTTTAAACAAACTAGCTCATCAAAAAGTTGCTGAAGCGGTATATCAAGCCGCAATAAAACAAAAGAATGAGTATCTTTAAAAACCACTTTGAAACTGCTGGAGGCTGTTGATATCGCTACGCGATTACGGAATGACGGCGTAAATTTTAAAATTTAGATAAAGAAAACCCGATGTACTTTCATACATCGGGTTTTGTTTTATTTGTTGAGTTGGCCGTATAAGCCGGGTTCTGTTACTTCCGAAGAAGCGACAATCATTCGTCTAGGCTATAAATCGCTTTATAGCTCAAGCAACCTACCCGGTTCCAACGCGAGCCACGCCGGTTGGCCCCCTATTTGGTCTTGCTCCGGGTGGCCAGTAGTTTTAGCACCCCTGCTGCGAACTATTGAAATATTATAAAAGCAAAAAACCGCAGCTAACTTTTGTTAACTGCGGTTTTCAATAATTGTTGAGTTGGCCGTATAAGCCGGGTTCTGTTACTTCCGAAGAAGCGACAATCATTCGTCTAGGCTATAAATCGCTCTATAGCTCAAGCAACCTACCCGGTTCCAACGCGAGCCACGCCGTACGGAACCCTATTTGGTCTTGCTCCGGGTGGAGTTTACCCTGCTGCGAACTGTTACCAGTCGCCCGGTGCGCTCTTACCGCACCCTTTCACCCTTACCGGCAGTAAACTGCTGGCGGTCTTCTCTCTGCTGCACTTGTCGTCGGCTTGCGCCGCCCAGGTGTTACCTGGCACCCTGCTCAATGGAGCCCGGACTTTCCTCCCCTTAATCTGTCTATCATCAACTTGCGCATCAGATACAACGATTAAGCAGCGATTGTCTGGCCAACTCGGCGGGGATTGTACAGAATAATTAGGTTTAGGTCTAAATTATTTTATTTAAGCTCAAGTGCGATTTGGTACAAGGCATTTTTCTTCACCCCATGTATTTCTGCAGCAATCGCACAGGCGGTTTTTGGCTTCATTTCATTAAGGAGAAGTTTCAAGGTTTTTATCGCGACTTCTGGGATGTCATTAGGGTCAATATGCGCCCCTTCAATAATCAGTACCATTTCACCTTTTAATTGGTTTGGATCTTCATTTAGCCAAGTTAGAATATTTTCAGCCGAATCTGCATGAATAGTTTCAAAGGTTTTAGTTAACTCTCTGGCAATAACAATTTGACGGTCTCCGCCTAATACATCATTAATATCTTGGACGGTGTCTATTGCCCGGCGCGGTGCATCATAAAACACCATAGTTCTTGGCTCACTGGCAAGTTCACTCAGTTTGCTTTGGCGGGCACCCGACTTTGACGGTAGGAAGCCTTCAAAAGTGAATCTATCAGTAGGTAAACCGGCAACCGATAATGCAGCAATAGCAGCGCAGGCTCCTGGTACAGGAACTACTGGTAAATTTTGCTCTCTAAGATGTCTTACAACATGAAAACCTGGGTCAGAAATAAGAGGGGTGCCGGCATCAGAAACCAGAGCAATACTTTTACCCTGTTGTAGTAACTCTGCAATATATTCTTGGCGTTGGCGCTCATTATGATCATGCAATGATAAGGTTTTATTTTTAATGTTATAGGCAGATAGCAGGCGGCCAGTATGGCGCGTATCTTCACAAGCAATGATATCTACTTGGCTAAGTATTTCTATTGCTCGTTGACTAAGATCTAATAAATTGCCTATTGGCGTTGCTACCACATAGAAAGTGCTAGAATTAACAGTGATTTGACTCATAAATATATTGGTACCATTTGAACTCAGCTATTGCTCAACAGTGAGCATGCGGTTTATTATATACTTGTTGTCATTCACTATAAAATATTCATTTATACTAATTACCTAAACGGACCAATTGCCGGTGATAAAAATAACGAGTTCAATGAAAAACGCTTCTCTAATACTTTCCTTATCTGCCCTAAGTTTATTATACGGCTGTGCTGCGCCTGTTTCGAAAACACCAAGCAAACAAGTTACAACACCAATAACTCCCGAAGTTGAAATTATAGAAGACAGCGAGCGCTCCGCTCTTGATTTATTATCGGCAGCAAGTACTGAAAGCAATAATCAAGCAACCATTTTACTTTTACAGGCCTCTGCTAAATTTATTTATGAACAGCAGCTTGAACAATCACTGCATATCAGCATTGAATTAAGTAAGTTAGAGCTAAGTAAAGGGCAAAAAAATTATAACCAACTAAATATGGCAGAAGCGTTATTTGAACTGGGGTATATTGATTTAGCGGCAGCAGAGCTCGCTAAAATTGACACCGAAAACCCGGTTAAGAGACAACTTTTCCTACAAGCTAACTTAAATATACAACAAGACTTATTAGTTGATGGAATTATCAGTTTCTTAAACTATCATCAACAGTTCCCCGTACAAACTGTTGATGAAGCCGCGTATGTATCATCACTATTTAGCCAGTTAACACCTTGGCAAAAGCGAGCATTAACAAAGCGCAGCGCTACCGACCTTACTGGGTGGCTCGCCTATACAGAACTTGTTGCTAATAATGCATACAGTTCATCTGCATTGAATTCAGCTTTGAATAAGTGGCAAAACAAATACCAGCAGCATCCAGCAAACTTATTAACCGCTGATCTAAATGCCTCGGTATTGGAAGTTGAGAATGCATCTGCCTATAAAAATATTGCCGTGTTAATTCCGTTATCAGGTAGAGAAGCACCGCTAGGTAAAACCATCCAAGCCGGTATTATTGCAGCGTATCAAGCACAACCTGAACGACAATTAACGTTTATTGATACTAATGCTGAAAATATGGCTGATATTGTCAATAATTTACATGACTTCAAACCAGAGTTTGTTATTGGTCCATTATTAAAAACGCATGTTGACAGTTATTTAGCCACTAACCTGCAACAAACAGATAATGGTTATTTAGATGACCAGTACCATATAAATAACTCAGTAGAAGTTCCTATTGCCGCACAACAGATTGATACTATTACAGGTTTACAAAATAATCCCACAGAACAATCTCATACTTGGAATACCTTGTTATTAAATTTGCCTGAAAGTTCATTCTTAAGTGAACAGCAATTTGCCCTATCGATGCTTCCTGAAGATGAAGCTAGCCAAGCCGCATTTTCACTGAGCCAACAAGGCTATAAATCAGCGTTAATATTAAGTCAAAATACTGCTATTGGGAAAAGAATGGCAAACAGTTTTGCCCAGCAATGGCAAAGACAAACCAACATTGATGCCAGCATAATCTACTACCCAAGTGGTAAAGAAATGCAACAGGCTGTTAAGAAGGGTTTAGATGTAAACCTTTCTGACGAGCGCATTTATTTAATGCGCAATAGAATAAAAGAAAACGTAAAGGCCGAAGCGAGAAACCGTCGCGATGTTGATATGATTTACATGTTCGCCACCCCAGATCAAGCCAGGCTGCTAAAACCTTATATTGATGTAAATATCAGTCCGTTCGCAAACGCTATTCCAATGTATGCCAGTTCAAGAAGTTACAACGTTGATACTGACAGAAATACCAGGCGAGATCTTAATGGGCTAACCTTCACTGAAATTCCATGGTTATTACCATCTAAACAAGTAAATCCTTTAATGTCGGCAGATGCCAAGAAGATATGGCCAAATAGAAATAGTCAACTTGAACGTATTTATGCAATGGGTATTGATGCTCTACAATTAGTAGATAAAGTTAAAGCCATGCAACTTGTCCCTATGTTAAGACATAAAGGCGAAACAGGAACTCTGCAAATGGATGCAAATAGAATTATTAGCAGAACGTTATCCTGGGGTAAGTATCGTACGTCACGGATACAGAATGTTAATATGCAGTAAAATAACCACTAAGCTTCAAGGTGATATCTATGAGCAAGCTGCTCTAGATTATTTACTAAAACAAAAACTGACGCTGATTGAACGTAATTTCAACTGTAAACTAGGTGAAATCGATTTAATTATGCAAGAGCAGGAATTTATCGTCTTTATTGAAGTCAAATACCGAAAATCAACAAACTTTGGCGAGCCGTCTGAAATGGTTTCACCAGCTAAACAAAAAAAAATTTGTAAAACAGCAAAAATATACCTGCAAAAGCATGGCTTGAATGAATATAATACCCTGTGTAGGTTTGATGTAGTAAGTATTAAAGGACCCGCTGCATCCACTGAAATTACCTGGCTAAAAAATGCCTTTAACGGAGTTTAATAATGTTAGAACGTGTAAAACATAATTTTCGCGAAAGTATTGAAACTAAAATAGCGGCAAGCGAAGAACTTCCTATCGCCATCGAAAAGGGCGGCATGGTAATGGTAGAGTGCTTATTAGGCGGTCACAAAATCTTATCTTGTGGTAATGGTGGCTCTGCTGGTGATGCTCAGCACTTCTCGTCAGAACTGTTAAATCGTTATGAAACTGAGCGCCCAAGCTTACCAGCTATTGCGTTAACAACTGACAGCTCAACCATTACATCAATTGCCAATGATTACAGTTATGAAGAAGTGTTCTCAAAGCAAATCAGAGCGCTAGGAAATAGCGGTGATGTATTACTGGCTATTTCTACCAGTGGTAATTCAAAAAATGTCATTAAAGCGATTGAAGCAGCCGTTGCCAGAGACATGAAAATTGTAGCCCTAACCGGAAACGACGGTGGTGAAATTGCCGGACTACTTGGTGAGAACGATGTGGAAATTCGTGTACCATCGGGTCGAACTGCTCGTATCCAAGAGGTACATTTATTAGCAATCCACTGTTTATGTGAAATTATTGATACGACACTTTTCCCTCAAGCAGAAAGTTAAAGTTAATTAGAGAATTATAACAATGAAAAAACTCGCTATTGCAATGATCAGCTTAACCTTACTACAAGGTTGTGCCGTAGCTCTTGTTGCCGGTATAGGTGCCGGTGCTGCATCAATAAATGATCGCCGTACCTTAGGTGCTCAGGTTGATGACCAATCTATTGAAGTTAAAGCGCATAGCTTAATTGCAGAAGTTAAAGAACTCGATGAAAAAACTCGTGTGCAAGTAGTAAGCTTGAATGGCACAGTTTTAGTTGTTGGCCAATCTCCAAATAAAGCCTTAAGAACGCAAGTGATAAATATTATTTCTGGTATTCAAGGCATTAGAAAGGTGCATAATCAAATTCGAATTGCCAACAAAACTAGCTATGGTACACGCACAAATGACTCTTGGTTAACGACGAAAGTAAAAACAGAATTGCTTGCGTCAGATAAAATCGATGGCACTGCTATTAAAGTAGTAACAGAGGACTCTGAAGTGTTTCTAATGGGGCTGGTTAAAGCTAATGAAGCCAATGTCGCAGTAGATATTGTCCGCCATGTAAACGGTGTTAGCCGCGTTTATAAAGCATTTCAAACTATGTAGAAAAAACATTAACGAGATTAATAGAAACGAAAAGCAATGTACCAAAGCGTCTCTGGATGACGTTATTTCTTACTCTATTTAAGTTGGTAGTGAATTTATAAAAATGGGAATAACTGCATTGCAATTATTCCCATTATCAAAAACATTTCAGGCTTTTCGTGTCTCGTTTCTAGCCTCTCGTTTTTCTTACTTTACGATAGAGAGTGTTGGTTTGCCCTTTTTCTCAGGCTTAGCAGCTTCAGCTTGCTCAACGATACCTTCAGCCTCTTCAGGATACTCCACAGAAAACGATGAACCTACACCGTTTTCTCGTGTGTATATGGCACCTACAGCTTCAAAAGGGACATATAAGTTTTGTACTTTACCGCCAAAGCGAGCACTAAACTCTATTACATCACCTGCCATTGAAATTGCACCAACGGAAGCAGGAGCAATATTAAGTACAATCTGGCCTTCATCAATATATTGCTCTGGTACCATCACTTGTGGATAGTTAGCGTCAACAGCAATATAGGGAGTCAGATCGTTATCAAGAATCCAATCGTAAAAAGCCCTAATTAAATAGGGCTTATTTGACGTCATTTCAACAGTCATAGCAGCTTAAGCTGGACGACCAAAACGTAATTCACGTTCGGTTTCAGTTAATGATGCCTGGAATGATTCACGATCAAACAAACGCAACATGTAGTTTTTCAACTCTTTACTACCTTGACCTGATAATTCAATACCAAAAGCAGGTAAACGCCATAATAGCGGCGCTAAGTAACAATCGACTAAACTAAATTCTTCACTCATAAAATATGGTGCTTCATTAAGTACTGGAGCAATACTTAGTAGGCTCTCTCGTAAGTCATTACGAGCCTTATCTGCTTCATCAGCACTACCGTTAAGGATAGTTTTAGCAAGGCTATACCAGTCACTTTCAATGCGATGCATCATTAAACGACTGCGACCACGAGCAACCGGGTAAACTGGCATTAGTGGTGGATGAGGGAAACGTTCATCTAAGTACTCCATAATGATCTTAGCTTCATACAAAGCTAGTTCGCGATCGATTAAAGTTGGTACTGTTCCATATGGATTTAAGTCAATTAAATCTTCTGGCAAATTGTCCATTTCAACTAAATGAATATCTACACCTACACCTTTTTCAGCAAGTACGATACGAGTCTGGTGACTGTACATATCATCGGCATGTGAAAACAGGGTCATGACAGAGCGTTTATTAGCGGCTACAGCCATATATCCTCCAAAGAATGTTTAAAAAGTTTAATACCAACAAATAAAATTGATATAACTACTGGATAACGCGTTGTTCTTATTAGCTATATATAGGTAATAAGTACGACAAAGGGGCTCATTACTTTTAACGTACAATTACGTTAACAGTATAGCCCCAATAATATTATTTTAACGAACTAATATTGATGTACGGCAATTAGTGCACGTCGCGCCAATATTCTTTCTTCAATAAGTAACTAAAGATGAATAAAATTACTAGGAAACCAAGAACCCAGTAACCTAAACGATGACGCTCAACTTTGCTTGGCTCACCGGTATATTCTAAAAAGTTAACTAAATCACGTACCACAACATCATACTCAGCCGGTGTTAAAGTACCCGGTTGAGTAAGAACTAAATCAGAATTAGCAAGTGGACGTTGTTCTGCTACAGGCAATTGTAACATAGCTTTTGCTTCAGCGCTTAACTCTTGTACACCTTGTAACTGTTGGAATACATGCGGCATACCAACGTCTTTAAATGTAGCATTGTTCACGCCAAATGGACGCTCACTATCGCTGTAGAAAGAACGAAGGTATGTGTATAACCAATCAGTACTTCTAAAACGAGCGGCTAATGTTAAATCTGGTGGCGCAGCACCAAACCAAGCCGCTGCTTCTTTATCAGGCATAGTATTAGTAATATGATCACCAACCTTTTCACCAGTGAACATCAACGTTTCAATGCCTTCTTGTTCATCGATCTCTAAATCGGTAAACGTACGGTTATAACGTTGGTATTGTAATTGGTGACAACCTAAACAATAGTTCATAAAGGTTGCAGCACCATTGCGAAGTGACGCTTTATCAGTAATATCATTATTTGCATGATCAAGTGGTGCACCACCACCTGCTGCAAATGCTAATGTTGGTAATAAAGTAAATAGAGCAATTAGTATTTTTTTCATTATTTAGTCACCCTTTCTGGAACTGGTTTAGTGTTCTCGTCTTTTGAGTAGAACCAAAGTGCGATAAAGAAACCGAAGTAGCCAAATGTTGCAATACGGCCAATTAAGTTAGCTAAATCAGATGCTGGCATTGTACCTAACACGCCTAACACGATAAAACACACAGTAAATTGTACTAAATTTGCAAAGTGGATTTTGCTACGGAAACGGAACGATTTAACGATACCACGATCAAACCAAGGTAAGGCAAATAACATACCAATAGCAGCAAACATTAATAACATGCCCGCTAACTTCTCAGGAACTACACGCAAGATTGTGTAGAAAGGACCAAAATACCATACTGGCACAATGTGCTCAGGGGTTTTCAAACCATTTGCTGGGGTAAAGTTTGGCGCCTCAAGGAAGTAACCACCGCCTTCAGGGAAGAAGAACATTACCCAACAGAATAAGATTAAGAATCCAACAACACCCATGATATCTTTAACAGAGTAGTATGGATGGAATGGGATAGCATCTACGATGTCATACTTACCTGAGTATGCTTCGTGGAATTCAAATTTGCTTTTCTCATCTTCTGGAACAGAACCTTTTTTCTTCTTAATGTTCGTGCCATCAGGGTTATTAGAACCTACTTCGTGTAATGCTAGAATATGTAAGAAAACCAGAACAACTAGCACTAACGGTAAAGCAACAACATGCAATGCGAAGAATCGATTTAACGTCGCACCAGAGATAACGTAGTCACCACGGATCCAAGTTGTTAAATCATCGCCAATAACAGGTATTGCACCAAATAGTGAGATAATTACCTGTGCGCCCCAGTAACTCATGTTACCCCAAGGTAGCAAGTAGCCCATAAACGCTTCAGCCATTAATACCAAGTAGATTAACATACCGAAGATCCACAGTAATTCACGTGGTTTTTGGTAAGAACCGTACATAAGGCCACGATACATATGCAAATACACAACAATAAAGAATGCTGAAGCACCTGTCGAATGCATGTAGCGTAAAAGCCAACCGTAATCTACATCACGCATGATGTACTCTACAGATGCAAATGCACCTTCGCCTGATGGTTCATAGTTCATTGTTAACCAAATACCCGTTACGATTTGGTTAACAAGTACTAGCATTGCTAATGAACCGAAGAAGTACCAAAAGTTAAAGTTTTTTGGCGCAGGATATTGGGCTAAATGCTTATTCCATGCATCTGTTACTGGTAGACGTGCGTCTAACCAAGCCATAAAGTTTGCAAACATTATGCGTCTCCTTTGCCGATACCAATTATTAAGGTACCTGCTGATGGGAATGAATGCTCAGGTACCACTAAGTTAAGTGGTGCAGGAACGCCAGCAAATACACGACCAGCCATATCAAATTTAGAACCATGACACGGACAGAAGAAACCGTAATCTACGCCTTCAACTTGCTCAGAGAAATCACCTTTTTGATACGTTGGTGCACAACCAAGGTGAGTACAAACACCCTCAGCAACAAGGTACTCAGGGTTAATTGAGCGGTATTGATTCTGTGCATATTCAGGTTGTTGCTCTTCAGCTGATTCAGGATCACGCAATTGGTCTTCATGACCACCTAGGTTATCGATGATTTCTTGACTGCGACGTACGATATACACAGGTTTACCACGGTATTCAGCACGAATTAGCTGACCTGTGGCAATTTTGCTTACATTAACTTCAACTGGAGCACCGGCAGCTTTAGCTTTGGCACTTGGATTCCAGGAAGCGATGAATGGCACAGCTGCACCAGCAACGCCTGCTGCACCAACTACCGAAGTAGCTGCTGTCAGGAAACGTCGACGGCCGTTATTCACGGGCGCATTGCTCATTTCATTTCTCCAATTATTAGACATAGTTTTCAATTTTGTTTTATCAGCCAAGTCACTAAGGAATAGGCCATTTATATAGAATTTGAGGTAATTAATTACAGCAATTTCTATTACATCTCATCAATTTTTACTCAACGGTAACTATATAAGACAAAATGTATAAAAAATTTTTATACATGATAAAGAAATGACGCTTTTATTACAAGGTAAAACCTTATACCAATTGCACTAATTATTTGTCTTTTCAGAGAAAATTAACATGGCAAAATGCAAGGTAATGTGTGAATAGAATGGCAACTGACAAATCAGGATAAATAACGCAGTGATTATGCTATTTGAATTTGTCTTTTAGGAGGTTAAAATAGGCATAACAACGGTAAAATACCTATGTTATATAAGACTGTTTGGCTGCACAGGGAGTGCTGAAAAGAGAAATAAAAAAGCCGACATAAATGTCGGCTTTTTGCATATACAAACGGTAAAATTAACGTTTTGAGAATTGTGGACGTTTACGTGCTTTGTGTAAACCAACTTTCTTACGTTCAACTTTACGAGCATCACGAGTAACGTAACCAGCTTTACGTAAATTAGAACGTAAAGTTTCGTCGAACTGCATTAATGCACGAGTGATACCGTGACGGATTGCACCAGCTTGACCAGAAATACCACCACCAACTACAGTGATGTTAAGGTCAAATTTTTCAACCATTTCTACTAACTCAAGAGGTTGACGAACAACCATACGAGCAGTAGGACGACCGAAGTAAACTTCGATGTCACGATTGTTAATTGTGATTGCACCGTTACCAGCTTTCATAAACACACGAGCTACAGAGCTCTTGCGACGACCAGTACCGTAATATTGATTATCAGCCATTGTCTATAACTCCAAAACTTTAGGTTGTTGTGCAGCATGCATGTGCTCAGCACCTGCATACACTTTTAATTTACGGAACATGTCACGACCCAATGGGCCTTTTGGTAACATGCCTTTAACTGCAAACTCGATAGGACGTACAGGAGCTTTTTCAACAAGCTGTTCAAAGCTTAATTGCTTAAGACCACCAACGAATCCAGTGTGCGAGTAGTAAATTTTACCTTTCGCTTTGTTACCAGTTACTTTAACTTTGTCTGCATTGATAACAACAACATAGTCGCCTACATCAACACTTGGAGTGTATTCTGGTTTGTGCTTGCCACGTAAAATAGTAGCAATTTGTGTAGCGATACGACCTAAAGTTTTACCTTCGGCATCCACTACGAACCATTCGCGTTGAACGCTTTCTGGTTTAGCTGTAAAAGTTTTCATTAAAGAAACCCATTTTAAATAAAGTTACATAAATTAATAATCAGTTATCTGATTATCGGTTTAAATAGACTACGCAATTACCCCTTCGAGTATCGAGCCTGATGCTTTTTCAAGCGTTGTAACGTTGGGAGCCGCGAATTATATAGATAAACGCATAAAAGATCACCTATATTTTTAAAACAATTGAAGTTTTTTGTTATTTATTGTGTTTAAAACTAAAAAACACGAGAAACAAGCGGATGGAGAAACGAAAGGCAAGTATTTTATCTTGGTTCAATATTGTAATAGAGATCTTGAAATAAATTCAGGAAGAACAGAGTTCAGCGGGCTCATTTTAAAATCCAGACTTCGCTTCTAGTTTCTCGTAGCTCGTTGTTCTTCCTAGCCTCTCGTTTTATTTATTTAAGGCAAATGTTCCGATGCTAAATAATCATGTGACTGCATTTCCTGCAACCTAGATAGGCAGCGCTTAAATTCAAAATTTAGCCCTCCATCAGTATAAAGCTCGTCCATGGCAGTTTCTGCTGAAATAATAAGTTTTACATTACGTTCATAAAATTCATCTACCATAGCGATAAACCGACGAGCACTGTCATCAGAGTCACGGCTCATTTGCGTAACATTTGCTAAAAGCACGGTATGATAAATCCGGCTTAACTCCATATAGTCACTTTGACTACGAGCAGTTTCACAAAGTTGATTGAATTCAAAATGAACAACGCCGTCAGATTCTTCAATGGTATTTAGTGCGCGATTATTAATTTCAATCGTATTACCGACACTTCCTTCTTCAACAGATAGCTGTTTAAAATAAAGGTGCAAATTATTTTCAGCCTGCTTATCAAGTGGAAAATGATAAATTTCAGCTTGCTCTAGCGTTCTTAGTCGGTAATCAATACCACTATCAACATTAACCACTTCACAGTTTTCATTAATTAAATTAATGGCAGGTATAAAGCGCGCTCGTTGCAAACCATTACGGTATAACTCATCAGGGATGATGTTCGAGGTAGCAACCAAGGTGACATTATGACTGAACAACTCTTCAAATAATGTACCTAGCAACATCGCATCGGTGATATCTGATACAAAAAATTCGTCAAAACAAATAATGCAGGTTTCAGCGGCGAATTTTTTAGCGATAATTTTCAATGGGTCAGATTGCCCCGTTAAGCCTTTGAGTTCTTCATGCACCCTGTGCATAAAACGATGGAAGTGCACTCGCATTTTATTGTCAAAAGGCAAGCAGTCATAAAAGGTATCTACCAGGTAAGTTTTACCTCGCCCTACTCCGCCCCAAAAATATAAACCGCGTATTGCTTGTGGCTTAGTTTTACCATAGGTTTTAACCCAACCTTTTAATACTCTTTTAAAACCTGTGACAGGTAACGGTTTTGTTTGTAAATCATCGTACAAACGCTGTAAATGTTTAACGGCATTTTCTTGAGCAGCATCAAAAGCAAACCCTTCTTGCTCAAGATCTTGTTGGTATTTTTGGTAAGGTGTTAACTTGATCATACTATTTATTACTTTTTATGCTGTATTTCATTGAAAAATTACAAAAAAATACCGACTAAGTGATGTGAAACGTTAAATTTACAGCTATTATAAAAGAATAAGATTTGCATTGGCATCTTTATCTCAACATTCCCTTTTCAAATATTCAAAAGGAAACATTATGGAATTTCTTTATCTTTTCATCGGTGCAGTTATCGGTGGTGTTGGTGGCTTCTTTGTTAGTAAAAAATTATCGGCTACCGAACAAGACTACAATAAATTAGAACAACAGGTGAATGAAAGTAAAACATCACTTGAACAATACAAACAAGAAGTAGCGGCTCATCTTGATAGCTCAGCACAATTGCTTGCGCAAATGAATGAAACGTGTAAAACAGCCATGACGCAAATGGAAAAAAGCACGCTATTGCTGAACAAAGCAAATAGTGAAACGAATGCCATGCCGTATTTTTCGAAAGAAACTGAAGAACAACTTCGTTCGAATCCACAAAAGGTAAAGTCTTCACGTTCTAGAAAAAAAGAACAAATCACCGAAGCACCTCTAGATTATTCGAGTGACCCAAGTGGACTATTTAACGATGACAAACAAATTGTTACAAATAGCCCAAGTTAATTAATCCCTTCTTGGGAACTTTAGTTTTACCGTTAAGTCTTCATAACAACCTTGTTATTATCTTTAGATCAGTTTTATTAAGCTGATCTAAATTTAAAAATTGAAATTTAAATATTTGATCATATATCAATATTTAGGAAATAATTTTTGGAGTCTCAACAAATGAAAAAAAACTTTTCTTTAACCCCTGTAGCCCTGTTAGTTGGTGCACTAGCCTTTTTACCTACTCATTCAAATGCCGCTCTGCCAGTCCAGGTTGACGGTCAAGAAATGCCTTCTCTAGCGCCTATGCTTGAACAAGCAACACCTGCAGTGGTTAGTATTACTGTGGCAGGTACCCATGAAGTAAAACAAGGTCAGGATCCTTTCAAATTTTTCTTCGGTAAACGACGCGGCCAACAACCACAAGAGCGCCCCTTTAGAGGATTAGGCTCCGGGGTAATTATTGACGCTAAAAAGGGTTATGTTGTTACCAATAATCACGTAATTGATGAAGCTGACGAAATATTGGTAAACCTTAAAGATGGTCGCCAATTTGAAGCTAAAAAAATAGGTAGCGATGCCCAAAGTGATATTGCTTTACTGCAAATAAAAGCTGAAGATTTAAAAGAAATTAAAATTGCCAACTCTGATGATTTAAGAGTAGGCGACTTTGCTGTGGCTATTGGTAGCCCCTTCGGTTTAGGTCAAACGGTAACTTCGGGCATTGTCAGCGCCCTAGGTCGTAGCGGTTTAAACATAGAGCAACTCGAAGACTTTATTCAAACTGACGCCGCTATTAATAGCGGTAATTCCGGTGGTGCTTTAGTAAACCTGCGTGGTGAACTTATTGGCATTAACACCGCCATTCTTGGCCCTAGTGGTGGCAATGTCGGCATTGGCTTTGCTATTCCCTCAAGTATGATGCAAAACCTGATAGACCAAATAATTGAACACGGAGAAGTTCGACGCGGCGTACTGGGTATCACCGGTAATTCAATTAATGCTGAACTTGCTAAAGCAATGGACTTGGATATAAATCAAGGTGGCTTTGTCAGCCAAGTAGCACCAAAATCAGCCGCTGAAGAAGCAGGGATTAAAGCTGGCGATATCATCATCGAAGTTAATGGCCGAAAAGTTCGTTCATTTAATGAGTTGCGCGGAAAAATTGGCTCAATCGGGGCTGGTAAAACTGTAGAGTTAACATTAATACGTGATGGCGACAAAAAGGAAGTTGAAGTTACATTAAAAGCAGCGCCAGACGCCAACATTGCCGCAGCAAACTTACACCCTATGCTAAAAGGTGCAAAGCTTAGTTCTAATACAAAAGGCTCTGGTGTTGTCGTAACAGATATCGCTGAAAACTCTCCTGCAGCAGCTGTAGGATTAACAAAAGGTGACATCATTGCCGGAGTTAACCGTGTAAGGGTTGATAATTTAGCCGCTTTACGAGACGCACTCGTTGAAATAAAAGGCGTTGTGGCTTTAAATGTTATTCGCGGCAATACCGAACTATATTTAATGATGCGCTAGGCTCTACTGGTTAAAGTGAGTCATAAGATTAAGATTGGAGGAATTTTATTCCTCCTTTTTTTTTACTTCATGGATGAAGGAATGAAAATTACCATGGACCACTCCATCACATCCATGTGCTCGCGGCATATACAACTTCCATGCTGAAAAGGGCTTTAAATTTGTAGTCCTACATCAACGGAATTTAGTAAAGTTCGCTTTGTTCATTTAAAAATAAGTGCTAGTATCTAATGCATCAATTACTCTATTTTGCCGCATATTTTGAAATTAATTCCTGCACTTACCTATATTTTACGCGCGACCAGTTACGGACTTTTAACCGCTGTAGTTTTGCTGATACTCGTTCCTGATTTGCGTGATGGTAATAACCTTTCTTTTAACATTTTCTCACCAGTAAATGATAAACCTAAGCCAATTTCATTTTCTAGCGCAGTTGCAAAAGCAGCACCTGCCGTAGTTAATATTTATTCTGAAACAATAGAAAATGATACGCGTTATCAAAATCGATCTATCCAACGTGTTAAATTAGGTTCAGGCGTAATAATGGATACACGCGGATATATTTTGACTAACTACCATGTTGTTAGAAATGCCAATATCATTACCGTCGTTTTACAAGACAGTACAGAATTAAGTGCAGAGCTGATCGGCAGCGATGAACTTACTGATTTAGCTGTTTTAAAAGTTCATGCAACCAATTTACCTGTAATTTCAGTAGATGAAAACCTCGTGCCTTTAGTTGGCGATATGGTTTTAGCAATTGGTAATCCATTAAACTTAGGTCAAACAGTCACCCAAGGGATAATCAGTGCAACGGGTCGTACAGGCCTAAGTAGTACAAGTTATAGAGAGTTTTTACAAATGGATGCCGCTATCAACGATGGCAACTCGGGTGGTGCACTTGTTAATTCAAATGGTGATCTTGTTGGTATCACCTCTGCACAGTTTACTCGACTTAATCCGCAAACCAATATACAAGGGATTTTCTTTGCCGTTCCATATAAACTTGCCGCCAAAATTTTACAGGAATTAATTAGTAATGGTCGAGTAGTACGTGGTTGGCTTGGAGTAAGTTCTCAGCAGTATAATCCACAACTTAAAGGTTTCGTTATTGGCAGCCTTACACCTAATAGCCCGGCTCATTTGGCCGGTCTGCAACAAGGTGATGTAGTATTTAAAATCAATGATCAAGAGATTGTTAGTATTAACCACGCGTTAGATATTGTTGCTGAAACAGATCCTGGAATTGTCCTTAACTTTTCGATTTACCGTCAAAATAACTTAATGACGGTACCGGTTAAGATTTTAGAATATAAAGAATCTAGAAAATAGGATAGTAATACTGTGCCACGATCACAGGATGTGATGGAGTGGTCCATGGCGATTTGCATTCCTTCTTCCCTGAAGTAAAAAGGTTGGCGATGCCAACCTTGTTGATGGTAAACAAGTTTTAACTTGTCACTTTAAAACGTTTTATATCTGCACCGAGTTGCTGTAATTTATCTTCAATGTGTTGATAGCCTCTATCAATATGATAAATACGATCGACAATTGTTTCACCACTTGCAACTAAGCCGGCAATTACCAAGCTCGCAGACGCGCGTAAGTCTGTTGCCATAACCTGTGCTGCAGTTAATTGCTCAACACCAACTGAAATAGCGGTATTACCTTCCAATTTGATGTCAGCTCCCATACGTTGCAACTCAGGGACATGCATAAAGCGATTTTCGAATATCGTTTCTACCGTTGTTGCTGTGCCATCAGCAATTGCATTTAAAGTTACGAATTGAGCTTGCATATCGGTTGGAAATGCTGGATGTGGCGCAGTTCTAATATTAACTGCTTTTGGCTTGTCATTCATTTCTAGGCCGATCCAATCATCACCGGTTGTCACCGTTGCACCAGCTTCTTGTAATTTACTGAGTACGGCATCCAGTGAGCTTGGGTCTGTATTTAGACAACGGATTTTTCCACCTGTTACAGCTGCCGCGACTAAGAATGTACCTGTTTCAATTCTATCAGGCATCACCGAGTAATCAGCGCCAGATAAACTCTCTACACCTTCAATGGTTAAGGTATCGGTTCCTTCACCTGTGATTTTACCACCCATCGCATTTATGAAATTGGCTAAATCAACAATTTCCGGCTCACGTGCAGCATTTTCAATGATGGTTGTTCCTTCAGCCAAAGCTGCAGCCATCATTAAGTTTTCAGTACCAGTAACACTTACCGCATCCATAAAGATGGTTGCACCTTTAAGGCGACCATCATTTTTGGCAACTATGTAACCATTTTCAACATTGATATCTGCCCCCATGAGCTTCAACCCTTGAATATGCAGATCAACTGGACGCGCGCCAATAGCACAGCCTCCAGGCAACGATACTTCAGCATGGCCAAAACGAGCTAATAGTGGTCCCAAAACTAAAATAGACGCGCGCATAGTTTTTACTAAATCATACGGCGCTAAGCAATTGGAAATATTACTTGCATCAAAGTCAATGGCGTTATCAGCAGACCATGAAGCTTTAGCACCTAATTCAGCTAAAAGCTTAATGGTTGTTTCAATATCATTTAGCTTTGGCACATTACTTATTTGCAAAGGTGTTTCTGCTAATATTGTCGCGAAAAGGATAGGCAAAGCGGCATTCTTTGCGCCGCTGATGGTAACGTCACCGTGTAACTTATTACCACTATTTATACGAAATGCTTCCAAAGGGTACTCGATCTTATAATTTTATGATGGGATATTAAACATTTTTTCACGTTGCCATTGGGCGTTGGTGAAAGTTTTAATGGTTACTGCATGAATTTGGCCTGAATTAATAGCGTCAGCCAAAGGTGCGTATACAGTTTGTTGCTTTTTAACTCGACTCATTTCGTCAAACATATCAGCCACAGCAATTACTTTGCATTGAGAGCCATCAAAAGTTACGTGTAAATCATCTAACGTAAGCTGCTCTTTAAGAAGGTTTTCAATATCTGAAACGTCCACTTAATTTCTCCACTTTTTAAATTTTTTTGCGATTAAGCTGAAATAGGTAACAGGGTATCAACCCCACTTAGTTTTGCGAGTTTAACTAATTCTATAGGCACTTGGGAATAGGTAATTTCAGTTTGCTGTTTATTAGCATACTCGATTAATGCAAGCAGCCAAGCTAAACCAGCAGTATCAAATTTACTTACCTTAGATAAATCAATGTCTTGTAATTTATTTTTGGTCAGTTTTGCGAAAGTACGCTCTTGTTTACCTGCAATGCTTTGCCTAGTTAACTGCCCAGTTAACTCAGTTTTTTCAGTCGTAATTATGTTTATATTAAATTGAGTTGCCACAATTACTCACTAGCCTCTTGCTCTTTAAGCTTAGCGTCCACATCTTCGTCTTTCTTGAAAACAATTTTTCGGGCACTTTTAACTTTAAGCATTTCGGTAACTTCAGCAACACCATTTTGCGCCAATATGCTACGTAATTCTTTTTGCTTTGCATCGAGCAAACTAATGCCTTCAGCAACTAGATCGAATGCTTGCCACTCATTGGTTTTCGAGTTTTTTCTCACTTTAAATTTAATGTTAATTGGTGGTCGATTTTCATCGATAATATCAACACCTACCATTACAATTTTTTGTTTATCAATTTTTTTAGCTGGTTCAAACTCGACTCGTTGATGTTCATACAGCGTAAACACTTGCGCGTAAGACGTAATTAAATACTCTCTAAAAGCAATGATAAAACTTTTAAGATCTTCTTTTGAGGCCCCTTTACGGTAATTTCCAAGTACCTTTAATGCGGCATATTGGTAAAAAATATGCGGCATTAACTCTTCACGAACGATGTCTTTTAATAATTCTGGATTTTCTTTAATCTGCTTTTCTTCACGAGCAAAACGGTCAAAGGTTATTTTTGACACTTCCTCAATCATTACATAAGGATCTGTTTTGCTTATTTCAGATACATTAGCACTGGCTAAAAAGCTAATTGAGGCTAATAAAATTACTGAATACTTAACTAATAATTGCTTCATTACTTTTCCCTTTGATTAATCTTCACTGCCTTGACTAAATAAGAATTGACCAATTAACTCTTCTAATACAATAGCAGGTTTGGTGTCTTCAATAAAATCACCTGGCTGCAAAATACCAATGCCCAGTTCTTCATCAATAAAACCAGGAGATAATCCTACATATTGCTCGCCTAATAAACCGGCAGTTAGTATGGAAATAGAGGTAGCTTCAGAGAAGTTACTGTACTCGCTATAAATGTCCATTGTGACAATTGGCACATAATCTTCTGGATCTAACTTAATGCTGTCTACTCGGCCAACAACAACACCACCAACTTTGATTGGAGAGCGCACTTTTAGCCCGCCAATATTGTCAAACTTAGCGTATAGTTGATAAGTTTCTCCATTACCTTTTATACCTGAATCTGCAACTTTTAACGCCAGCATAAGTAGCGCAGCAATACCCAACGCAACAAAGAGACCAACCAATAATTCAATTTTTTTCGACACCATGTCAAACCACCAACTCTTTAAAAAATAGCTTGTTAATTATGTTTAATTTGCAAACATTAACGCTGTTAAAATAAAATCTAAACCTAAAACAATCAAAGACGACTGCACTACAGTAGAAGTAGTAGCACGGCTAATACCTTCTGACGTAGGTACACAATCGTACCCTTTGTAAACGGCAATCCAAGTCACTACAAACGCAAATGTAATTGATTTAATGATGCCGTTGAGTACATCATCACTCCAATCCACCTCAGCCTGCATAACCGACCAGTAAGTACCTGAATCAACGCCTAACCAATCAACACCAACTAGGTGACCGCCTAAAATACCTACCGTTGAAAATATTGCAGCTAGAAGTGGCATGCTGATCATACCTGCCCAAAACCTCGGTGCGATAACACGACGTAATGGATCTACCGCCATCATTTCTAAACTACTTAACTGTTCTGTCGCTTTCATAAGGCCAATTTCAGCCGTTAATGCTGAGCCTGCACGGCCAGCAAAAAGTAAAGCCGTAACAACAGGGCCAAGCTCTCGTAATATCGATAAAGCGACCATTGGCCCTAAGCTAGCCTCGGCACCATAACCTATAAGTATAGTGTACCCTTGTAAAGCTATCACCATACCAATGAAAGTACCTGATACAATGATGATCAATAATGATAAAACACCCACTGAATACAGTTGATGTGCGAGTAACGGCCAGCCCTTTTTCGGGTTTGGTACTTGTATAATCGCCGAAAGTAACATCATCATGGCTTTACCCAAGCCAATAATAATATTTATAACGGTATGACCTAATGCTTGAATTCTATCCAACACTAAGACTGTTCTCCTAATAACTGGCTTTTATAAGATTTGGCCGGAAAATGAAATGGCACAGGACCATCGGCTTCGCCCTTAATAAACTGTTGTACTAACTCTGATTGTTGCTCAAGAATTTGCTCCGGCGTACCTTCACCAATAACTTTTTGTTCAGCAACGATATAAATATAATCAGCAATACTCATCACTTCAGGAACATCATGTGACACAACGACGGAGGTTAAACCTAAGGCATCGTTCAAATCTTTAATTAATCGTACAACAACGCCCATAGAAATAGGGTCTTGGCCAGCAAATGGCTCATCGTATAATATTAATTCAGGATCTAGTGCGATAGCGCGTGCTAATGCTGCCCTACGTGCCATACCACCAGATAATTCACTAGGCTGTAAGTGCATGGCGCCACGCAAGCCTACGGCTTCTAATTTCATCATCACCATTTTTTCAATGATGTTTTCAGGTAATTTACTGTGCTCACGAATAGGAAATGCAATATTTTCATAAACTGACATATCAGTAAATAACGCGCCCGATTGAAACAGCATGCTCATTTTTTTGCGAGCTTCGTATAATTTAGAACGAGAAAGTTTAGGAATATCTTGCCCATCAAACAGGATTTGGCCATTACTTGGTTTAAGTTGACCACCAATAAGTCTAAGCAGTGTCGTTTTACCGATACCACTTGGCCCCATAATTGCGATCACTTTACCTTTTGGAATAACTAAGCTTATATCATCATAGATGCATCGCTCTTCCCTGTGAAAGCTTAAGTTTTTTATTTCTACCAGATTTTCAGACATAGCGTGTATTGAGAATTAGTATCATTATTATTCAGATTTTACCTGAGCTTATTAATAACTGCATTATATATTAGTAAGCAATTGTTAATAACATATATATTTTCATTAAAACGTTCTATTTATTAGGATAATTAAAATGAAAAAGCAAGAAAACACAGATTATAGGCAAAAAAAGGATGGCTAAAAGAAAGTATAACGATGAGACCTACTGATTTAACGAAAAGTTCCAGATGCAGAAAAATAATTTTCGTGTTTTTTAAATATACCACCCAATAAAAAATACGGCCAATCAACTTAGCACCAACTAGGGTGGCATTAACTTGATTGGCTCAATTCATAAGCGCGTTAAAAATACGTACAGTGGTTATTAAAAGTGTAATTACTTCTTTATAAGTGAACGCCAACACGGAAAATTATTGCATCACCATATCCATCTACACCTAACTTATTTTGAAAGTATCGATATTGAATGCCGGTATAAACGCGTTCAGTGATGTCATACCATAAACCAATGCCACCATTTAACCCGGTTTCACCATATTGGTACTCGGCATAATCTTTGTTACGGTCCACTTCAATTTCATTCCAGTTGGTTAGCATAAATTTTTCACCGGCGATGGTAAAGTTCATGCCCATATTCCAGCCAATCATCGCACCGTTCATACCATTAATATCATCAAACGATGTATCACTTTGCCCTGATTTAACTTCATGAACACCAATAAACGGTTTAAACCAAAAGTCAGGCGATGACCAGCCCACATAACCAATTCCTATGACTGTATTTTGCTCACTGATATCACCAAAACCTGAATCGTTATAATCATAAACTTGACCATAGGCAGTTATGTTACCAAGGACTTTATAGTGCGCACTGACTTTAAACGCATTTGAACGTAAATCAGAATCCATATTGAGCTTTTCCATTTCATAAAAACCGTATATTTCACCCCATGAAAAACCAGCCCCCGCTTCAATACCAAAAGTAATATGATCTTCACGGGTCTCGCTTATATCACCACCATTCCAACCTTCAGTACCATTAGTCCATGAAAGTCCATCAAAATAGGCATTTGCAAAACCATACTGATATTCAGCTTGAGCTGTAGTGGCAGCCATAGCGGCGGTTGCCATTAGTGCAATAATAAATTTACGCATTATATTCTCGTATTGTCCAAGTGGAGGTACTTTAAAATTGCGCGCATTGTACTGGTTATTTTGTATACGGCTCGCGTTGAAAGGTTATTTAATGTAATGAGAAATCGATATTCAGCATGGCTAAAACGAAAAGTATCCTAAATACAGCGGATTAGTTGTGAAAATGATTTACGCTTGATTACAAAAATCTTCAACATTTTGACTTTAAATATTGAACTTTTGCCAAAAACATTAATTTTTAACGTTTAAACGCCAAACAAATGAAAAAATTTTAATAAAAAGCCAATTTTTTCCAATAAACCGGTGATTTAGTCTTTTCATTTGCTTCATTAGGGGCGACAATTTGAGGATAGGGTCTGTAGACCTAATAATTGGAGCACTAAATGTTCGTTGAAATACTCATCCTTCTCATTTCTTTAACTGCATTGGTTATCAGTGCCGATAAGTTTGTGTTTGGCGCTGCCGCCATAGCAAGAAACTATGGTATCGCACCGATGATTATCGGTTTAACAATTGTTGCTATGGGCTCATCCGCACCTGAAATGCTGGTAGCAGCGACAGCTGCAATGAAAGGTTCTTCTGATACAGCCATTGGTAACGCAATTGGCTCTAATATTACCAATATTGCTTTAGTATTAGGGTTAACAGCTCTATTCAAACCTTTAATGGTTTCCTCACTGACTCTCAAACGTGAAATACCAATACTGTTGGTCATCACCATTATTGCCAGTTATATGTTGTTTGATCTGCAGTTTACCTTTACTGAAGGTGTGATATTAATGACTGGTTTTGTTTTGTTTATTGTTATTTTATTGATCGTAACATTACGACAAAGTAAAAAGAGTAAAATTAGCGATCCGTTAATCCTCGAAGCAGAATTAGATATTCCCGAAAATGTAAGTTCATCCAGTGCCTTATTCTGGCTCACTTTCGGTATTATTTTATTACCACTAAGTGCTCACTTTTTAGTTGAGTCAGCAACTGTTATCGCCAAATCTGTAGGCATCAGTGATCTTGTCATCGGTTTAACAATTATCGCGATTGGTACCAGCTTGCCCGAACTTGCCGCAAGTATAATGAGTTTAATCAAGAAAGAAGATGATTTGGCATTAGGTAATATTATCGGCTCAAACATTTTCAATATTTTAGCTGTTTTAGCATTACCTGCTTTAATTGCACCAGGGGCTGTCGATAGTGAAGTAGCATCACGTGACATTCCGTTCATGTTAGGAATAACCTTTTTAGTATTCTTATTATGTTTTAGTTTGAGCGGGCAATTTAGAATTACCCGTTTGAAAGGATTGGTATTGTTTATTGGCTTTATTGTTTATCAATACCTAATCTTTAATCAGTTTGTTTAAGTGAGTTTATCAATGCCCCACGCCAGTAAATTTAAAGAACTTGCAGCGCAAGTTATCGATATAGAAACAAACGCAGTGGCTAATCTGCATACTTATATTGATGACCATTTTGCCAAAGCCTGTCAATACATGTTCGATTGTAGTGGCAGAGTTATAGTTATCGGTATGGGAAAGTCAGGTCACATAGGCGGTAAAATTGCAGCGACTCTTGCCAGTACGGGTACACCAGCATTTTTTGTCCACCCAGGTGAAGCAAGTCATGGTGATTTGGGTATGGTAACCAGTCAAGATGTCGTGCTGACAATTTCTAATTCTGGTGAAACCGGCGAAGTATTGGCAATACTGCCGGTAATAAAACGCATTGGTGCTAAATTAATCGCAATGTCAGGTAACACTCAATCGACTTTGGCAAAACTTGCAGACGTCCATATTTGTATTGATGTTCCACAAGAAGCATGTCCACTGGGGTTGGCTCCAACGTCGAGTACGACCGCAACCTTAGTGATGGGTGATGCTCTGGCTGTGGCGCTATTAAATGCGAAAGGTTTTACTGCCGACGACTTTGCTTTATCACATCCTGGCGGTAGTTTAGGTAAGCGTTTATTGTTGCGCTTAGCTGACATAATGCACAGTGGCGAACGACTACCAGTTATTAATGAAACGGCACTTATAAAAGAAGCACTGGTAGAAATTTCTAGCAAAGGCTTAGGCATGACAGCGGTAGTTGATGATAGCGGAGTTTTAACTGGCTTATTTACCGATGGTGATTTACGACGTATCCTTGATGAAGAAATAAACATTCATAAAGACAATATAGCCAGCGTAATGACCAAAAACCCGATTGTAGCAACTAGCGAAATGTTAGCAGCTGAAGCGCTCAAAGCGATGGAAGATAAAAGTATCAATGGCTTAATAATAGTTGATAAAAACCATCAACCTATTGGTGCGATGAATATGCACGACATATTAAAAGCGGGAGTCATTTAACCTTATGAACCAAACAAACTCTTTAACCAGTACTCTTTACGGGCAAGTAGACAGCAAAATTATTAAGCAAGCAGCACAAATTAAGTTATTGGTTTGTGATGTTGATGGCGTTTTTTCTGATGGTCGAATTTATTTAGGTAATGATGGCGAAGAGCTAAAGGCATTTAATACTAAGGATGGTTTTGGCATAAAAGCTCTTGGTCAAAACGGTGTCGATGTGGCTGTGATCACTGGTAGAAAATCCAATATCGTTGAAAAGCGTATGACCGCTTTAGGCGTAAAATTCATTGTCCAGGGTGAAGAAGATAAATTACCGGCATTGATGAACATCGCTAAAAACTTGGAACTAACTAACGATCAAATTGCCTATATAGGTGATGACGTTCCAGATTTACCTTGTATAGAAGCTGTTGGATTAGGAGTAGCGGTAAACGATGCTCATCCTTTAGTTAAACAAGGCGCAAATTATGTTACCTTTATTAACGGTGGTTTTGGAGCTGTCAGAGAACTTTGTGATCTCATAATGCAAAGTCAAAACACATTACAAAATGCTAAAGGAAGCAGCATATGAGTCGATTGCACACTATTTCAACGATTATATTTATCATCGCATTATCCATTTATGGTTACATGCAATGGCAAAAATCGAATGAGCCTATTGTGCAAATTGTAAAACCTAAAGATGAGCCAGACTTTGTCGCAACAGAATTAAGTTCAAACCAATATGATTCAATGGGTAATTTAACTCATACTATTTATGCTGATAAAATGTCTCATTATATGGATAATACGGAAACGCTCTTTCTAGCTCCTAAATATACGCTATACCCCACAGATGGTAGTGCAGTTTGGCATTTATCAGCTAATGAAGGGCGTTTGGGCGAAGATAATATCTTATTACTCAATGATAGAGTACGATTGCTTTCTGAGGATAAAACAAGTTTTATTTCAGAAATACACGGCAAATCTTTAAATGTAGATTTAACTAATAATATCATTACTTCTGAGCAGACTATCCTTTTAAAAGGTAAAGACTTCACTATGTATGGCTCTGGATTGCACGTTGATATTAACACCACTAAAATGACTTTGAATGAACATGTACAAACAATTTATAAAAAACATGCCTCATAAATTACTGCTCGGCATAGCATTATCATTTACTTCAGCAACAGTTGTTGCAGAAGAAGCTGACTTTAAACAAGAGATTGTAATTGTTGCGAAAAAGCAATCTAGCGATTTAAAAAATAAGATTGCCAGCTATATGGAAGATGTAAAAATCACCCAGGGCACACTAAGTATCGAAGCCGATGTAGTGAAAGTAACCAATCAGGAAGGGACTGATCTTAAGCATTATTTGGCAACAGGAAACCCAGCTCGGTTTAGCCAAATTCTTGATGATGGCCAAAAAATTGAGTTGCAAGCAGATGAAGTATCATACTCTCCCCATACGCAAACCATAACCATTAAAGGTAATGCATCGGTTAGCCAAGAAGGCAGTATGGTTAAAGGCGATATAATCACCTATAACATTGCAACTGAGCAGTTGAGCGCGGAAAGTACCAGCACAGTTACAACAATTTTAAAGCCGGAAGTGAAGCAAGAAACTCAAGATGCAGAAACTAAAATTAACAATGAAGTAGAGCAAGATAAAGAACAATAATATGACCTCAACTTTAAAAGCACAAAACCTTGCCAAATCCTATAGCGGCCGAAAAGTAGTAAAAAGTGTCAGCTTAACGGTTAACTCAGGCCAAATCGTTGGACTGTTAGGTCCTAATGGTGCGGGTAAAACTACCTCGTTTTATATGATCGTAGGTTTAGTGCCAAGTGATGAAGGATCTGTTGTATTAAATGATCAAGACTTAACGTTATTACCTATGCATGAAAGAGCTCGACAAGGCATAGGCTATCTCCCACAAGAAGCATCTATTTTTCGAAAGCTTAGTGTCTTTGATAACATCATGGCCATTTTACAAACTCGTAAAGATCTAGACGATATTGCCAAACAAGAAAAGCTGGAAAGTTTAGTTGAAGAATTTAATATTGGTCACATTATTGAAAATACTGGACAAAGTTTATCTGGTGGTGAAAGGCGTCGTGTAGAAATTGCTCGAGCGTTGGCTGCGGATCCAAAATTTATTTTATTAGATGAACCGTTTGCCGGTGTAGACCCTATTTCAGTAGGCGATATTAAAAAGATTATTTTACAGTTAAAAGAACGTGGTATCGGAGTACTTATCACCGACCACAACGTACGAGAAACCCTCGATGTGTGTGAACATGCATATATTGTAAGTCATGGTGAATTAATCGCTGAAGGTAATGCCGAACAGGTTTTAAGTAATCAACATGTTCGAGATGTCTACCTAGGTGAGAAATTCAAGCTATAGTTATATTATAAGACGTAGCTTAGAGCGAATTAATACCCATTCGTTTCTCGTGTAATCAGTAGTTAACTTGCATAAACTAACTTTATGCAAATTTGGAATTTTTTCAAACAATGAGACCTAGTCTTCAGCTCCGTATGGGGCAACACTTAACGATGACCCCACAATTGCAACAAGCGATAAAGCTGTTGCAACTATCTACGTTAGATCTTCAACAAGAAATTCAAGAAGCCCTCGATAGCAATCCTTTATTAGAGGTTGATGAATCGGCTAATCAAGAAGAAAACAATGCTAATTCTGACTCGCACCTAGATAGTAAACCAGCTACTGCAGATACTCCTGACGGAAGTGAAGATGCGCAGCCTACGCATGATGAAATAAGTACCTCTGAAGCATTAACTCAAAATGAAATTCCACAAGAGCTATCCGTAGATTCAACATGGGAAGAAAGCTTTAGTGCCGGTACGTCGAATACGGGACTTGGTGGCGTCAGTAATGATGATTATGTTTATCAAGGAGAAACGTCAGAATCTATCCAGGATCATTTGACCTGGCAAATGGAATTAACTCCGTTTTCAGATACTGACCGTACCATTGCCGTAACAATAATTGATGCCATTGATGACAGCGGCTACCTTACGGTAACCTGCGAAGATATTTTATCCAGCTTAGGCGACGATGAAGTTGAATTAGACGAAGTTGAAGCAGTGTTAAAACGCATTCACATGTTTGACCCTATTGGCTCAGGAGCCAAGTCTATTGCCGATTGCTTACTTATTCAACTTGCTCAGTTTAGCCCCGACACCCCCTTTATTGCAGAAGCCAAGTTAGTCATTAGCGAGCATATCGATTTATTAGGTAATCGTGATTTTAGACAAATCATGCGTAAAACCAAATTAAAAGAACCACAGCTAAAAGAAGTGATGCAACTCATTCACTCATTAAACCCAAGACCGGGCGATGCGATTGTTCAACAAGAAGAACAATACGTTATTCCTGATGTCAGTGTGTTCAAAAAAAATGGTCGCTGGGTGGTAGAATTGAACCCTGATACCGCGCCCAAAATTGGTATTAACAATCAATATGCCTCGTTAGTAAAAACAACTAAATCATCAGAAGACAGCCAGTTCATTCGCTCACATTTACAAGAAGCCAAGTGGTTTATCAAATCACTTGAAAGTAGAAACGACACATTATTGAAAGTTTCTAATTGTATTGTTCAGCAACAACAAGGCTTTTTTGAACATGGTCCAGAAGCAATGCGTCCAATGGTATTAAACGATATTGCCGAAGCTGTTGAAATGCATGAATCAACAATTTCACGTGTAACCACGCAAAAGTATATGCATACCCCCAGAGGTATATTTGAATTAAAATACTTCTTCTCGAGTCATGTCAGTACAGAGAATGGTGGTGAATGTTCATCAACAGCAATACGTGCGCTGATTAAAAAACTCGTCGATGCAGAGATAGCAGCAAAGCCATTAAGTGACAGCAAAATGGCTGAACTACTTAGCGATCAAGGTATCAATGTTGCACGTCGAACCATTGCAAAATATAGAGAATCGTTAGGTATTCCACCATCGAATCAACGAAAAAGTTTACTTTAAAACCAACAAAACAAGGATAAAGCTTATGCAAATTAATCTATCTGGCCATCATGTTGAAGTTACCGACTCTATGCGCTCATATGTGAGTGAAAAATTACAAAAACTGGAACGACATTTTGATCACATAAACAATGTCTATGTGGTGTTAAAAGTAGAAAAACTACAACAAATTGCAGAAGCAACCTTGCATGTAAATGCTGGCGAGATCTTTGCCTCAGCCAATCATGAAGATATGTATGCGGCAATAGACGGCTTGGTCGACAAATTAGATAGACAAGTTCTTAAACATAAGGCTAAGTTAGCCCACCATTAACTATGAAACTAGATCAATTATTAAGCCCTGACTGCACCCTATGTGCAGTACAGGGTAAAAGTAAGAAAAACATTCTTCAACAAATCAGTGCAATTGCAGCGAACAAAATTAGTAGTGCAAGCGCAAAAGAATTGTTGGAAAGCTTAAGCAAAAGAGAAAAATTAAGTAGTACTGGAATTGGTAATGGTATTGCTATTCCACACGGAAAAATCAATAACAGTGAAAGACCCGTAGCAGTATTATTGACAACAGATAAGCCGGTTATCTTCGACGCTATTGATGATAAGCCGGTGGATATCTTTTTCGCGCTGTTCGTACCCGAAGATCATTGTCAGCAACATTTAGAGACTTTGGCCAGTGTTGCGAAATTTTTTAGTGATAAAGAGAATAGTAAAAGAGTGAGACGTTGTCACAGCGCCACTGAACTTCATCAATTGGTTGTAAACAATTAGGTAAAAAATGAAACTAATCATCGTAAGTGGACGTTCAGGCTCAGGTAAAACCGTCGCGTTAAGAGTGCTTGAAGATCTTGGTTATTATTGTGTTGATAATATTCCGGTAAACCTATTACCCGCACTAACGCATACCGTTATTAATGACTATGAGAATGTTGCCGTATCACTCGATGTACGTAACCTGCCAGAAAACCCTGACGATGTTAAAGAGATCATAGATTACCTGCCTAATTCGGTAGAATTAAGTATCTTGTATTTAGACGCCGATGATAGTGAACTTATACGACGCTACAGCGAAACAAGACGTTTACATCCACTTATTCGTCAAAATATGGCACTTGATCAGGCTATTGCTCTTGAGAAAAAATTACTGGACCCAGTGGCAAGTAGAGCAAATTTATACATCAATACGTCAAAATTAACCCCTCATCAACTTGCCGATTTAGTGCGAGAAAGAGTACTGGGTTCAACGACCGGTAATTTAGTCATTGTATTTGAATCATTTGGCTTTAAATATGGCGTACCTTCTGATGCTGATTACGTGTTTGATGCAAGATTTTTACCTAACCCTTTCTGGGAAGAAGGACTAAAAGCCTACAATGGCTTGGATCAACCTGTACAAGACTTTTTGGCAAGCCAACCGATAGTCACAAAATTTATTTGGCAAATTAACTCTTTCATGATGACCTGGTTACCGCACTTAGAACGTAATAATCGTACTTATTTAACTATCGCTGTCGGCTGTACTGGTGGCCAGCATAGAAGTGTTTATATTGCCGAAACTTTAGCAAAACAGTTTAAAAAAGAGCACAAAGATATACAAATTCGTCACCGTGAAATGAGTAAATAACCATAAAAATGACGTCATTAACAATTGAACAAAGTGTCCTCATAGAGAATAAATTAGGCCTGCATGCAAGAGCTGCAACTAAATTAGCAAAATTAAGTAAAAACTATCAGGCTAAAATTACCCTAACATTGGAGAAAAAGTCGGCTGAGGCGGATTCAATTATGGGGCTGATGCTATTAACTGGTAGCCAAGGCAAAGAAGTGCACATCAAAGCCGAAGGGATTCAAGCCCGCGAAGCAATGACTGCAGTAATTCAATTGTTTTTAGACAAATTTGACGAAGACGAATAAAGCTGTAGTCTAATTTTAATAAAAATTAGCTGATAAAACCATTAGCTTACGTTAAACTTGCATTGATTTAGAATTAAAACAACAACCTTGCACAGGGTGATTCATGCCAGAGATATCAGAGCAAGAAATTAGCCAAAAACGTTTATTGGAAATTAATACCGCTTTAGAAAGTGGTATGTTCGTTTATGTGCGAAAAATGTTCCAGCATATGCCGCCTTTCGACATTGCCCTACTTCTCGAGTCATCAACTTCACGCAGTCGTAACGTACTTTGGCAATTAATTGATCCTGATTTACAGGGTGAAATCCTAGAAGAGCTTTCTGAAGAAGTACGTAAGGGTATCTTAAGAAACATGCAACCCGAAAAAGTTGCTGCTGTTGCTGAAGGTATGGACATCGACGATTTGGCTGAGGTTTTAAGAACCCTGCCCGACTCTGTTTATAAAGAAGTTCTAAATTCTATGGACTCGCAGGATAGAACACGAGTTGAACAAGCTCTATCTTACGAAGAGGATACAGCCGGCGGTATCATGAATACCGACACTATTACTCTGCGCCCAGATATCACCATAGATGTGATTTTGCGGTATTTGCGATTAAAGGGTGAATTACCAGAAGCAACAGATTCATTCTATGTTGTAAATCGCCAAGATAAGTTTATTGGCTCTGTTTCACTCGCAGATTTAGTTACGGCAAGACCAGAGCAAGCGATTGCTGAAATTACCGATTACGACACCATCGCAATAACCGTTGATACTGAAGAAATTGAAGTTGCCAAATTATTTGAGCGACATGACTGGTTTTCAGCGCCTGTAATTGATGAAACTGGCCGTTTGCTTGGTCGTATAACCATAGATGATGTTATTGATGTCATCCGCGAAGATGCCGAGCACTCAATGATGAGTATGGCGGGTTTAGATGATGAAGCCGATACCTTCGCCCCGGTGATAAAAAGTACGCAACAACGCTCCATTTGGCTTGGTGTAAATTTGATCACCGCCTTAATGGCAGTTGCTGTTTCAAGCATGTTTGAAGGGATATTAGCCGAAATGGCGATCTTGGCTGTTTTAAATACCTTAGTGCCAAGTATGGGCGGTGTTGCCGGCAATCAAACATTAACCCTGGTGATTCGAGGTATGGCACTTGGTCATATAGGTGATAATAACGCCCGTACTATCTTAAACAAAGAAATCGCAGTAGGATTTTTAAACGGACTGATTTGGGCATTATTTATCGCCTCAATCGTCGCTATTTGGAAACAAGATATCGTTTTAGGTGGAATTATTGCATTCGCCATGTTGATGAATTTAACAGTAGCGGGACTTGCTGGTGTTGCGACACCTTTAGTACTGAAGAAAATGAATATCGACCCCGCATTAGCCGGTAGCGTTATTCTAACGACAATAACAGATGTTGTTGGGATATTTGCGTTTCTTGGTACGGCAACTTTACTATTAGGTAGTTAAAACGAATCTCGAGTTCGAGATTCGTAATTCGAGTCTACTGCCCTGAAACCTGCATTTCTTCGATAATGATAGAGCCAGTTTTAATACTGCCGCGTAAATCATAATCGCTTCCGGTAGCAACAACCGCTTTAAAGATATCCTTTAAATTTCCAGCTATGGTAACTTCAGAGACAGGGTATTGTATTTGGCCATTTTCAACCCAAAACCCTGCAGCGCCGCGAGAGTAATCACCATTAACTACATTAACCCCTTGCCCCATTAACTCAGTCACTAATAAGCCTGTTCCTAATGTTTTTAACATAGCGTCAAAATCGCCATTATTAGCAGATATTAACCAGTTATGAATGCCACCAGCATTACCCGTTGAAGTAAGTCCTAACTTACGCGCTGAATAGCTGGTTAAAAGGTATGACTGTAACACGCCGTCGACAATAAACTCTCTATCCTGTGTTGCTATACCCTCTGCATCAAAGCTGCTACTAGCTAATCCGCGCAAAATATGTGGACGTTCTGATATGTTCAAATGCGATGAAAAAACTTGCTCACCAATAGCATCTAATAAAAATGATGAATTGCGGTATAAATTACCGCCACTTATCGCTGCAATGAAATGACCGAATAGACTATTTGCTACATCTGCTCTAAACATCACGGGTGTTTTTTGGGTATTAATCTTATGGCTATTAAGTCTTGCAACAGCCGCCTGCGCCGACTCTAAGCCAACTGCTTTCGCAGATTGCAATTGATCAAACTCACGACTAACTGTATAGCTATAATCACGTTGCATATCCTCACCATCCGCAGCAATCATCATACAACTTAAGCTATGGCGGGTACTTGGATAGCCAACGATTTGGCCATGACTATTACCGTAAACCTTGAACCCTTCATAACTGGCAAAATTAGCGCCATCAGAATTTGTAATTTTACTATCACTATTCAACGCGGTGACCTCAGCTTCTGTGGCAATGTCAATTGCTTCTTCGGTCGTTAGTGATTGGGGGTGATATAAATCTAGATCTTGAGGGTTAAATGCTATCAATTCTTTATCTGCAAGTCCTGAACAAGGATCTACCGATGTGTACTTGGCAATATTAATTGCAGCCTGAACCGATTGTTGCAGCGCCGTTTCAGACAAGTCTGCGGTAGAAGCGGAGCCTTTACGACCTTCCTTATAAACCGTAATACCTAACGCACCATCGTTAGTAAATTCAACGGTATCCACTTCTCCTAATCGAGTAGAAACGCTTAAGCCTTCTTGTTTGCTGATTGATACTTCAGCATCATCTGCACCTAAGGTTTTAGCCAATTCAAGAACTTTGGCCACTTTGTCTTTAACTTGTGAAATTGAGGTATTTATAGATTCTAGATTTTGCATTGATGCCATCAACAGTGAGCACTTTAAGAACATTTGGTCAGTATAACTTAAGCTCTAAAAGCACGAAAAAAATTAATTTAATAAGCATAACATACAGATATTAATTAACTTAACGTTATGTTGTATAATTAGTGCATTATTTTATTTTAACTATGACGATTTTATGAAAAAGCGCGGTAAAAAATTTATTGATGAAGACATCCTTATTGTCAGCAAAACTGAAATCAAGAATGACATGAAAGACATGCAAAAACTTGGTGAGCAAATTTGTAAACTCAATCATAAACAGCGAGCTAAACTTACTCTTAATGAAGAAATTGAAGCTGCATTAATTATCGCTGACAAAATTAAAGGTAAGCATGATGCTTACCATCGTAATGTGCAGTTTATTGCAAAACAGTTATTCGAGAGTGATTATGAAGCAATTCAAGCTCAACTTGATAAATTGAATAATAAGCATGCACAAGAGCATATCAATAATTCAAAACTTGAAGCAGTTCGCGATCAATTAATTGCTCAAGGTGATATAAAAATCGATGAAATATTAACTGAATATGATGGTTTTGAACGCCAGCGTATGCGCCAGTTAGTACGACAAGCGGCAAAAGAAGTAAAACAAGAAAAACCAGGGAAAAGCTTTAAAGAGTTATTTAAATACTTAAAAGAAAATATTGTTCTTTAAGTAAGTAAACATAAAAGGGGTCAGTGATATTTACTTTAGACGAAGTAATTATCACTGACCCCTTTTTCATTCTGAACTTTTTTGTTACTGCGTACCACCAATGGTCATTTCATCAACCTTCAACGTTGGTTGACCAACTCCTACAGGAATGCTTTGACCATCTTTGCCACACACACCAACGCCACTATCAAGTGCTAAGTCATTACCGACCATGCTTACTTGCTGCATCGCTTCTGGACCACTTCCAATTAATGTTGCTCCTTTAACCGGCGAGGTAATTTCACCATTTTCAATTAAATAAGCTTCAGCAGTGGTAAATACAAACTTGCCTGAAGTGATATCAACTTGACCGCCAGCAAAATTCGGCGCATAGATACCTTTTTTAACCGACTTAATAATGTCTTCTGGTGAGTGCTCGCCAGCAAGCATGTAGGTATTAGTCATACGCGGTAAAGGTAAATGTGCATATGACTCTCTACGACCATTACCTGTAGGCTTTACGCCCATTAAATGCGCATTATGCTTGTCTTGCATATATCCCTTCAATATACCATTTTCAATCAGTACATTGTATTGCCCAGGTGTACCTTCATCGTCAATGGCAACCGAGCCTCGGCGATCGGCAATCGTGCCATCATCAACAATTGTACAATGCTCTGACGCAACTTTTTGACCAATTTTTCCAGAAAAAGCGGATGAGCCTTTACGGTTAAAATCGCCTTCTAAACCATGTCCTACCGCTTCATGCAGTAACACACCAGGCCAACCGGCTCCGAGTACCACGGGTAACATCCCAGCTGGTGCGTCTATAGCAACCAAGTTCACTAACGCTTGCCTAACCGCTTCTTCTGCATAAGCATGATATCTAGGCTTAGTGCCTTCTAATTCAAAGAAGTGACTGTAGCCTGCTCGTGCTCCACCACCGGAGTTTCCACGTTCGCGGCGTCCATTAGCTTCAACCAACACTGAACAATTTAATCGTACTAACGGGCGAATATCTGTCGCATATGTTCCATCACTTGCCGCAACTAACACCTTTTCATAAACACCTGACAAGCTAACAATTACCTGCTGAACACGGCTGTCCTGTGCACGAGCAATGGCTTCAACCTCATGTAATAGATTTATTTTTTGCTCTTGCGTTAATGTCGACAACGGATCAATTTCACTATAAAGCTCCGTTATTTTCTGTGGGGCAAATACTTGAATGCTTTGGCTTTTACTTTCCTTCACAATTCCACGAGCAGCAGAGGCCGCTTTTAATAAGGCATTGCTATTGATGTCATCTGAATAAGCAAAGCCCGTTTTTTCACCGCTAATGGCTCTTACGCCAACACCACGTTCAATGTTATATGAACCTTCTTTAACAATGCCATCTTCAAGCATCCAAGACTCATGGCTTGATGACTGAAAGTACAAGTCGGCGTAATCAATGTCACGAGCACAAATGTGGTTTAGTGTTTTACTTAATTCTTCCTGACCAAGCTGGCTGGAATGTAATAGTTCTTGTTCAACAAGATTCATTTTAAATGTCCGTGTTCTTTATTATGTTAGGTTCAGTTTAACTGAAAATTGATTATGGCGAGCAACTGGAATATCTGCCCTTATTTTTTTAATGAGCTGTCGATCAAACTCACTACTCACATAGCCGACACCTTCGTCCTTCATTGCCACTATTTCCCCCCAAGGGTTAATAATCATCGAATGACCATAGGTTTGACGACCGTTTAAATGTTCGCCTTCTTGGCCAGCAGCAACGATATATACTTGGTTTTCAATTGCTCTGGCCTGTAATAATGCTTGCCAATGAGCTTGACCAGTAACCTTAGTGAAGGCGCTGGGTACACAAATAACATCTGCACCTTGTTCGGTAAGTGCCCTAAACAATTCAGGAAAGCGTAAGTCATAACATACCGTCATGCCTAATTTAAAACTAGGCAAAATAGATACTGATAGCTTTTCACCTTTTAGAGTCAGCGCTGATTCACGATAACTTTTTTCACTGTCAGCGACATCGACATCAAACAAATGAATTTTTTGATAATCGTTTACCAACTCACCCTGCGGCGAAAATAACAAACTACTGGCAGTAAATTTATCAGCTTGAGCTGATTGTAAAGGGATGGTACCAGCAAGCAGAAAAACATTATATTTTTCGGCTAACTCGGCCAGTCGTTTCTGCATAAAACCTTTGCCTAGCGGCTCTGCAAACTCAATTTGTTTGCCATCTTTTCCGCCAAAGTATAAACAGGCCTCAGGTAATACAACTAAATGCTCATCGGACGTTGGCAATGTCGAAAGAATGGTTTCGATACAGGTTAAGTTCTCGACTACATCAGGAACCGATTGCAGCTGTATAGCTGTTAGTCTAGCCATTTTTAGCATCCTGTTTTTTTTCAGGTAATGCTTTATTTTCAACGTCACTGGATTGCAATTTATTTTCAGCGCCAGTTACACCGGAAGCATCTGCTTCAGATTTTCCTTCAACTGCCTTTGGTTTATCAGGCTTACTTTTTCCGACACTGACATCGCGGCTTTTTCGGTCAACTTCTTTGAAAATAGGTTCATCAACGCTACCGGTTAATTCAAAATTGATCACTGAAATCACTTCAGCTTTTTGTATAGCTTCATCTGCGACCATAATAGCCGCCCCCATTAATGGGTTAACCAGCCAACCGACAATAATAGGAAGACTAGAGGTTACTTTCGGGGCGAATGACATTTTATAATCAAGCTTATTAGTGACAAGGTTAGTATTACCTTTAACCGTAAGGTTACCAGCAGCGCCGTTCATTTTTGTATTATCGGTATAGGCAACGCCATTAACTAAGGTAATTTTACCTTTAATGTCGTCATAGAACATGCCTTCGGAAAATATGTCTCTAAAGTCCAAGGTCAGTTTTCGAACCAATGACTGAAAGCTAAAGATCGATAATAACCGAGCACCTTTGTCACTCACATCGGCTAGATAACCATCATCAAATTTAAAATTGTATTGACCATTTAGGCTGGCTAAATTAAATTCGTGAGGCCCACCTTGCCAGTTAAAATCGTAACTGCTTTTTAAACCACTGTCCTTTATTCCAGATTCCATATCGAATTTATTGATTTCTTTTTCAATATCTTTGGAATTAAAAGCTCCTGAAATAGAAGTTTTGTTCTGTTCATCATCTTTTTGCCAAACGCCAGAAAGGCTTAAATCAGAATTTTTACGTTTCGCTGAAAATGAACGTAAAGTCGCCACGGTAGAACTGGTATTTTCCAATTCAAACAATACTTTGCCAAAGTCCAACTGTTGGTACTTACAACTATCACAATTAAATTTAACCTTAGGAATATCAGCGGGTGAAATTTGTGATGCCGTTTCTTCTTCATCACTTACTTCGTTCGTCTCAGGCACATCAGTTAAATGGATGAAGTCCGCATCAACCTCAAGGCCATTCTGTTGAAAATCATGGAAGAATTTCATTCGACTTCGGGCTTGGTCTGCATTTAACTGTAACAACCACCATTGTTCTTTAGCTAATAAATTGAAATCAACGTCGGTTAAGGTTTGGCCAAACAAGTCGACATTTTTAATATTACCTCTAATTCGTTCAGGAGCTTGTAAAAAAGCCAGTTTTTCTTCCGCCGGTTCAGAGCTAGAGTCAACACCTGAGCCATCAGGTATGGAATTTATGATATCAAAAATAAACTCATGCCATGGCTGATAAACAATACTGTCAAGGTCAGTAGTAATATGAAAACCATCTGTAGGCAGTAACATTTTCTCTTTACCTAACACCAGTTGTGTTCTCAGAAAGGCTATTTTTTGATGATCCAGTTCACCATAAAAACGTAGATTTTCATCTAAGGTAGCTTCTATAGTCGATTTATTAGCACCGCCTTTAGCCGAAGCTTTGAGTAGGGCTTGCTTTTCAGCCGGTTTAAAATACGGCTCAGGTAAGGATAAAATAGCGTTTTCTAGATTCGAATCTAAATTAAAGTCGTAACTGAGCTCACCTTCTTCCGGGATAAACAGTGATAATTTACCCTGCCAATCTAATTGACCATTAACATAAGAGCGTAAGTTTTCAGGTATTTGCGGATCGTAGTGTTGTTTTTGCCAATTAGCGAGCAAATCAATATCCACTTGATAATAGTCATCCTCAATCCGCCCGTCGACGTTCAGGTTTATCGGCATTCCACGCCAATTTAGTGAGATATCTTTAGTTGTTATTAACTCATTATTAAAACTTAATTGGCCATTAACATGGGAAAAATTCATTTCAGGTGCTTGTAAGAACACCTCATTATTAGCAAAATTAATTATTCCTTTGGCGACAACTTTTTCAGTATCACCTAAAGGTAAATCTAACGAGAATGTCCCCTTTACTTGTCCTTTAGGATTTATCAACGTTAATGTCTCGCCAACGCTTTCAGCCATTGGACTTGCGACCATTAAGTTAGTTACGTTAGTTACTTCGGTTGTTACCGGCGTGCGCACGGTGAGTATCGAGTCACCGCTAAGAGATTCGATACCAACAACAACGTCTTTTGTTTGAATCCCCATCAAATCACCATCATAAGCAGTGATCAACATGGAGTCATTGGTGAAATTCAGGTTTAAATGCGCTTTTTCAATTGCAGGCCATGATTGCTCAAATTGATATTTAGCTTGTTCAACGTCGGCATCAACAATAAAAATCCCACTATTATCTGTAAACGGGAATGTCGCGACAGGGCCATTAAATAACACACCGGCCTGTTTCACGTCCCCATGAAATATAGCAGCAGTTAAATACTCAACTAAGCTTTCACTCATTACAGGTAACGGTAAGTAATACTGGGCTTTACTGGCATCGCCTTGCTCTGCATAGGCATAAAGGCTCAACACGCCACTTTGGTCAACTTCCTGTAAAAATTGAACATTGGCTGTTACCGAGAGCTCATCAGAGGATAAGAAAACGTCACTAACGGCTAACTTCCAAAAGCGCTCACTCCAATTGGCATTTACTGTTGCCTTTAAGTCATTAAATGGTATCGGTCTAGAGAATCCACCATCAAAATCGATTTCATTATTTTCAGAAGTAACATCAAGTTGAATTTGGTCATTATCAAATAATAAGCGTCCTGAAATCTGTTCAATTCCCGGAATACCATTAGCAGCATTCCAACCAACATCATCAAGGTTTAACGCTAATTGAAGTTTTTCGGCTGAAGTGCGGATTTGAATATTGGTTAAGTCACCACTTAATTGCAGACTTGAATATTTTTCAAACTCAGGAATATTATCCTTAATGATAGGGAATAATTGCCATAAGTTGTCTAACGAAACTGTCGATATATTGGTCAAAGACTCTGTTGGAGTACTTGTCGCTTGTAATTGAAATTCTGTCCATGGAGCTTCATTAAACAACACTTCAATGTTACTGGTTTGCATGCTGTAATTAGAAGATTGACCGTCTCTGTAGATACTTACATTACCCTCAGGTATTTTAAGAACATGCTGTTGTTCAAAGCTATCCCAAGCAAATGTATTTTCGCCCAAGTTAATGTGAAGATCAGTAAAGTAACCACCAGCTACATTCATCCAAGAACTAAAGTTTACTTCGGTACTAAATTGATCAGCTTTTTCTTTTAAGTGTTTATCAAACCAAGGGGCAAGGTTTATATTATTCCCTTCTATATAGATTTTCCCCTTAAGGTTTTCTCTTTTATCACCTTGTAAGTCAATAAGTAACTTGGCGCTGTTGCTTGAAAATCCTTCAATTTCTAACTTGCCAATACCTTTGTGATTATTGCCGTCGTTGTGCCAAGCCAGTTTGTTCAATAAAATGGTGCGCTCTCGGCGTAAAGTCTTAATTAAAATTTTACTATCGCGAACAGAAAAGCGCTTAAATTGGTTAAGTATTAGATCAGAAAATGCGTCAATATCTGCTTCTTCAGAAGTTTGCTTTTTTGTGCCTGCATCAATAATAACCGTTTGATCAATTTTTATGCTGGCACCAACAAGAGTAAAGTTATTCGCTTTTACTTGTTGAGTTTTTAAGGTTCCCCAAAAATCTAAACCAATGTCAATTTCATCAATTTCAACTTTCAGTGCCTCTGAATCTGACAGGACTACCTGTTTTACCACTAAGGTGGGGCCAAACTTATGCCAACCGGCAGAAAGCTCTCCAATTTCAATTTCACCTTGATAGACACTGTTAATATAGTCTTCAAGATTATTTTTAAAGGTGTGCGCATGTGGTAAAAATATTCGGGCAGAGGTAAGCAACACCGCCATTAACACTAGCAAGACTGCTAGTGTTTTATAGAGGCGATTTAGCCAAGTATTTAAATATGCCCAAAACGTTTTTTTCACTACATCATTACCACGTCAAATTGTTCTTGGTTATACATAGTTTCAGTTTGCACTTTAATATGTTTGCCAATAAATACTTCTAACTCGGCTAAATGATGTAATTCATCGTCATTTAGAGACTCACTAACTTTAGGTGAAGCATATACAATAAATTTATCTGCATCATAGGCGCGGTTCACTCGAACTATTTCACGCAAGATTTCAAAGCAAACAGTTTCAACCGTTTTTAAATTACCCCGACCGTCACAAACAGGGCACTCACCACAAAGAATATGTTCAAGTGATTCACGAGTACGTTTTCGAGTCATTTCGACCAAGCCTAACGATGAAAAGTTACTGATACTGTATTTCACCTTATCTTTGGCCATAGCAACATCTAAAGAGTGCAGCACTCGTTTTTTATGCTCCGCATTAGACATATCGATAAAGTCGACGATTATAATACCACCAAGATTTCTAAGTCTTAACTGACGAGCAATTGCCTGGGTTGCTTCAATATTGGTATTAAATATTGTTTCTTCTAAGTTGCGGTGACCGACAAATGCCCCGGTATTTATATCAACCGTGGTCATCGCTTCAGTTTGATCAATGATTAATGATCCACCCGACTTTAATTCAACTTTACGCTTTAACGCTCTTTGAATTTCATTTTCCACATCGAATAAATCGAAAATTGGTCGTTCACCAGGATAATATTCAATGATAGGTTTAATTTCAGGAACAAACTCATCTGTAAACTCAATAAGCTCATCAAAAGATAAACGCGAATCCACGCGTATTCGTTCAAGTCCGCTACCTACAAAGTCACGAATGATACGACATGCTAAATACAAGTCCTGATATAACGCCAAGTTTGTTTGCTTACGTTGTTTACGCTCAACGACCTTTTTCCAAACACGACGTAAAAACTCAGCGTCATGGGCTAACTCTTCTTCGCCTGCGCCTTCAGCAACGGTTCTAACAATAAACCCGCTTTCATCGTCACAATACGGTACCACTATTTTCTTTAAACGCGCCCGCTCTTGTTCATCTTCAATACGTTGAGAAACACCAGCGTGACTTGAGTTTGGCATCAATACTAAATACCGTGAAGCGATGGTTAAGTCAGTCGTTAAACGAGCACCTTTCGTCCCTAAAGGATCTTTAACAACTTGCACCATAATGTGCTGACCTTCATGAACTAAAGTTCGAATATCAGGAACTTCATTTTCATTTGTATCATTATTGGTAATTAACTTTGTACGAATATCTGACGCGTGAAGAAAGGCAGCTTTATCCAAACCAATATCAACAAAAGCAGCTTGCATGCCAGGTAACACACGGATAACTTTGCCTAAATAAATATTACCAACGATGCCACGCTTTAAATTTCGTTCTACATGAACTTCTTGTAAAGTACCATTTTCGATTAGCGCAACACGGGTTTCACTTGGCGTAACGTTAATTAATAATTCACCGCTCATTTAGCACCTTCGAGAGTTAATTTTTTTGATTGTGCTTTTGCCGTTAACAAAAGCTGCTCGGTTTCATATAAAGGCAAACCTACTACTGAAGAATAGCTGCCTTCGATGCGTTTCACGAATTTTCCTGCAAGTCCTTGAATGCCATAACTACCAGCTTTATCTTGAGGCTCACCCGACTGCCAATAATCCTTTATTTCAACATCAGTAATCGCTCTAAATACAACGTCGGTAACGACGACTTCTGACAATACGGTATCGGCGTTAATCACGGCAATTGCGGTCATTACTTGATGTTTCTTATTCGATAACCCTGACAGCATCTGCAAGCAATCTTCAAAGTCTTTAGGTTTGCCAAGTATATTATTATTGTTAACTACTATTGTATCTGAGCCAAGCACCCAATCTGATGGATTAATTGTTACAACATTTTTCAAACCGGCTTGCGCTTTTTCTATCGCCATTCTCAGCACAAACTTCTCAGCAACTTCATCTTTAAAAGCCACTTCATTTATATCGGCGCTTACGAGTTCAAATTGCTCGGCAATTTGCTTTAGTAATTCTTGTCTTCGAGGTGACTTAGACGCTAAATAAAACATATCAGCGTACCTGCAATTGACGACGAACTTTTCTTAATAACAAAAACACCACCGGCCAAATAGCCGCACTGGTTATTACTGGCTTTAAATAACTAATTGAAAAATCAACATCCAAAATAAAGCGTTGAATCCAGAAAATAATCAAATGATACAGGGCTGTTAGTAAACCGATGATCAGTGACTGTTGCCAGAGAGAAAAGTTACGGATTTTCTGAAAATTATTAACAATCACATAAGCAACCAATGCCGTTGCAAATGCATTAATGCCAAGTACAGAGCCAAGCAATACATCAAGAATAAAACCAACCAGCCAGGCAAATATAACATTAACTCGATTGGGTAGCGCCAAGCTCCAGTATGCAATAACCAACAAAGCCCAGTTAGGCCTAAATGCATCTGCACCAATCGGCATAGGCATAATAGTTAACATTAGAGAAATAATGATGGTAATAAATATCACCAGGTTATTGCTTCTAGCTTTCATTGTTTGCCCCCTTACTTTCAGGAGGTAATGGCTGTAGATTACTGCCTTGCTGGTTAGGCCAAATTAATAGCAAATATCGTAACCGGTTCATTTCAACTAATGGGGTAATTTTAATTCGAGCAAATTCTTTATTTGGGTTTTCCGACACATAAGAAACTTCTGCCACAGGATAACCTTCAGGAAATTTCCCACCTAACCCAGAAGTCACTAATAAGTCTCCAACTTTAATATCAGTTGAATTTGGGATATGGCTGACTTCCATCTGACTGACACTACCTGTACCTTTAGCAATCACCCTAATTCCGTTACGGTGTACTCTTAATGGTATTGCATGGGTAATATCGGTCATTAACAATACTCGTGAATTATTAACACCAACATGCAAAATTTGTCCAACAACCCCTGTTTCATCAATAACAGGTTGACCTTCGTATATACCATCAGATAACCCGCGGTTTATGACGACTTGTTGTGAATAAGGGTCACTATCTACGGCTAGGATCTCCGCAACGATTTTTCGGTAGTCACTTCGCAATGGCGAAGCAAGTAATTTACGTAATCGGTCGTTTTCTTGTTGCAAAATATCGAGTTGTAATAACTTCTCATTCAGCAGTAGTTCATTCATTTTCAAACGTTCGTTATCAACCATTAACTGCTTGCGAGAAACGATGTTTTCAGAAGCGTAGTCCATTACTTTTTTAGGAGTATTTGCTAAATATTGTAATGGGCTAACCAACGACTGGAGGTAACCCCTTGCCACTTCAAAACTTGCTAATTTATGATCGAAATATATGAATACACAAGACAACGCAAGCGCGAATAAAATGCGCCTGTGACTGGAATATCCTTCTAAAAAAATTGGAGTCATAAAAACCGCAAAGGCAGCTTATGCTGCCTGTTGTTTAAGTTATTTAAAAATTTAATTATTCGTAGGCAAATAAGTCGCCGCCGTGCATATCGATCATTTCAAGAGCTTTACCACCACCACGAGCAACACAGGTAAGCGGGTCGTCCGCAACAATTACCGGAATACCTGTTTCTTCTGCTAATAAGCGATCTAAATCTTTAAGTAATGCACCACCACCGGTTAATACCATACCGCGCTCTGAAATATCAGACGCTAACTCTGGTGGTGCTTGTTCAAGTGCAACCATAATTGCACTTACAATGCCTGATAGCGGCTCCTGTAATGCTTCTAAAATTTCGTTGCTGTTTAACGTAAAGCTTCTTGGTACACCTTCAGCAAGGTTACGACCACGAACTTCGATTTCAACGAGTGACTCACCTGGGTAAGCACTGCCAATTTCTTGCTTAATACGCTCAGCTGTCGCTTCACCAATTAAGCTACCAAAGTTACGACGTACATAGTTGATGATTGCATCATCAAATTTGTCACCACCAATTCGAACTGAAGAAGAGTAAACTAGGCCGTTTAAGGAAATAATACCAACTTCAGTGGTACCACCACCAATATCAACAACCATTGAACCAGTCGCGGCAGATACCGGTAGGTCTGCACCAATGGCCGCAGCCATAGGTTCATCAATTAAGTAAACGTCACGAGCACCAGCACCTAATGCTGATTCTTTAATTGCTCTGCGCTCAACTTGAGTTGAACCACAAGGAACACAAACAAGTACACGAGGGCTAGGACGTAAGAAGTTATTTGAGTGCACTTGTTTAATAAAGTGCTGAAGCATTTTTTCAGTAACAAAAAAATTAGCGATAACACCATCTTTCATTGGGCGAATCGCTTCAATGTTTCCTGGTGTACGACCAAGCATTTGTTTTGCCGCGGTACCTACTGCGGCAACGCTTTTGTTACCACCGGCTCTGTCTTGGCGAATGGCAACTACTGAAGGTTCGTCAAGAACAATTCCTTGATCTTTAACATAAATTAGAGTGTTAGCTGTACCTAAATCGATTGATAAATCGTTTGAGAACATGCCACGTAAAAGTTTGAACATTGGGAGAAAGATCCTATCGCTAAATTTTTTATTTTCTTTCAGTGCACCTTACAAATGAACTGATATTTTTCAATTTCTACCAAAAGTCAATTTTGGGGTAAATTATTAGAAGATATAATACCCTAGTAACGACAAAAATGTACCGTGAAAATAATAAAAATGCTCAAAAAAATCTGCTTTTTTGAGAAAAACTTGTTTTTTCAAAGTTATAGGTTAGTTCGACAGAGCAATCACTAATATTATTTGTCTATTTCTCGTTTATTTATGATCCTGCCACTATTGTTATAACGCCCAAAAGTTGCGACTGCAGTAGGATTTTCTGTAAATGTACCATCATTTATTCCTGACCAATCAAATTTGAACCAAGTTGGCACATCATAAGTCACATTCATCTCACCTTGATTACCTACACCAGGTGCGACTATTTGTAAGGATCTATTTTCTCCTTCGGTAAAAGTACTAATGCCTCCGACGACAGAAGTAGGATCAAGAGTCAGACGACTTAAACTCATTAGTGCTTGGTCAACGATGGTGCAATTGCCATTTTCTGCGACAACAAAACTTCCCTCATCGAAGTACTGCAGCTGCATTGGTTGAGTTAAATTGGACGTTTCAGGGCCAAAGCTGTTTTGAATACGCCAACGAGCAAATCTAATTTCGATATCAGTTACTGTCGTATTCTCTACAGAACTGATATCACTGCCACTTAAATCAGTGTAGGTTGTAGAGATGCCATTACTATCTTTAATTTCGTTAACATTAAATTCTAATTCTGCGATGAATGGTGAAACTAACGAATTTTGATCTCGAACATAGACAAAGTCATCCAAGGTAGATAACTGATAATTTACAATGCCAGAGTCTACAGCTTCTGTTTTGGGAACAAACACTCCATTATTCAGTTGAGCACTGACAGCGAGTAATGTATTTTGGCTACCTAGCTGACTTGCATCAGAAGTTGGCGCATCAATATTAACTTCATCGGTAATGTCAGCAGACTGCAATGGAAAAGCCATAAATTCATTTATATAATTTTTGGTTATCACTCCTTGGGCATTTTTTGGCGTAATACGTAGTTCAGGATTTACCAAATAATGAATTGCTCCCAGAGTAGGTGCTGCATTTACCATTTGTCCTGTATAGGCGTATGCATTACACAATGTTGTTAAGGTTCCCTGAACGTTAGGATCAGATATTTGTTCAAAATGATGTGGGGTGAAATCACCTACAGAAATTGCATCACCCGTAATCATCATTCCCTGATAATTTGAATCTCTAAACTCTACCGACAAAGTCCCAACTTCAGAATATATTGCAGCCGAATCAGTAAACTGGCCTAAATTAAAGCTAGCCGGTAAAATTTCAGCACTACGCCAATTATCGGTTGTACTCGCTAGTTGCGTTACATTATTGAAGGTTAGAGTGCCATCACCGCCTAATATGGGATCAATAGGCGCTAAGCGTTTTGAATTTATTTCGATTGAGTTATTTGTTTCTGGAAGATAATTTTCAGTGATACTTCCATCAGCACATTGTGCTTCTACCGACAAATTAAAAGCCAACCCTGATTTTTCGGTGTTACTTCCATCTAAAGGCAAAGCTGAAGACGTTGTTGCAACTGCGGTTAATTTTGCCGGATAAAATAAAATATCCTCGCTGCCATTGAGTACAAGCCCTGACAGGTCACCAGATGATTCAACGTAGTTAGCGTTTAAAGCAAGTAAACCACTATCACGATAATTAAAGTCATTTATGATAGCTGCACTGTTACTATTAAAATTCACTACAAAGCTTTTATCAACGCCAGCAACAGCCATATCAACCCCATTAATAGAGGGCAATGTGGAGCCTGTTATAGGATTACTGTAGTTAAAACTAAAATTGATATTTTTATTACCAACTAACGCGCCAACGCATTGCTTAGTAACTTCATCTTTTTTAACTGCTTTTATTAACACTTGTGTACTCAAACAAGACGTTGCATCTAACGCCTCAAGCACAAAACCAGCATCGGCAAAAGTTAATTGGCAAGAATCTGAATTATCTGATGTATTCAAACAAAGGTAATCATCAGACAAAGATAATATTGCTGGAGTAATAGGGTCGACATGAACAAAACTGGCATTATCACTGATGCCATCTACAATACTCACCGTTTGTCCCACACCGTTAACGGATAAAATTACATCGGTCGTTATTGAAGTATCGATGGTTGTACAAGTTGCATCTGTACAAGCAATAATCTCTATCGGCTCTGCTTCGCACGTTAGGCCTTGTCCATCATGTTTAATTTGATAAATACCGCTTAAAGTGGCAGGCAAAATAGTTATATCACTAATGCCTTCACCTACATTTGCAGCTGAAGAGCCAAATACGACACCTTGAAAGTATCTTGTCACCAAGTCAGGCACAAGCACAGAATCAACTTCTACTTCGGTACTTGATTCACCGATAAAAATATTAAACGTATCCACCCTGCCAATGTAGTGATCATCGACAAGGGCAGTACCATCTTCCGTTCGAAAGTCAAAACTTACAATTTGATCAAATGTTGTACTATTTCCATTTTTATCGACCATAGAGACAGTTAGAGTTGCAGTTTCTCCTTGAGTAACCTCAACACTATCAATAATCAAATAAGGGAAACTAGGATCATCATTGCCATCACCTGGAGAGCTACAACTAGGTGAATTACATACAACTGGTACCCAAAAACCTGTTCCATCACCAATTCGATGGATAGATTTAGTACTATTATCTGATATCGCTAACTTAGGGTAAGGATAAGGGCAATCTGCGACAGGAAACTGATTTAATACGCCATTTACTGTTAAGTAATCAACATCAGCACCGTTTTCATCCAGAAGCCTTAAATCAAAGCCATTAGTGAAATCAACAAGCTCAGCATTATACTCTTGTGGATCTATGCCATCTTCTGCGAGAAATATCCAAGGACAATCATCACAAAGCTTACCGGCGTTCGTTAACGGGATTAACTCACAAGTATTTGTACTATCACAAAGTGATAGCTGCCATGTATTCACTGGAAATGCATCGAGATCTTCACCAATAATCTTAACTTCTATAAAGCCTGTTGTAGGATTATTACCTTGACCTGGTATTCGATAAACTTCATTAATAGTTACTTCACCGATATAAGGTGAACATGTTGCGTATACGTTTTGAATAAGCAACATTAAAGCTAAACCCAAAAAGTAAATGGCAACATTGCTTTTATATTTATTATTAACAACCAAAGTTATAAATTCCTAGCATCTATCTGTAAAGTTCTGCTCGTAGTAATATCGCCACTTGTACATGTTCCTGTGCTTGTGATTGTATAATAACGTGTATCGCCCTCGACAAAATCACTACATTGCAAACTTTCTATTTGGCATTGCTCTAGCCCTGCCACCTGTAGAATAGGAACATTATTAAAATCAACATTAGCACACTCTATAACTCCAGATGAAAGAGGGAATATTTGCTGTAGCCCCCATTGTAAACCTGAATCTGCTGCCGCATATGCTCGTAAGCCAATCACTTCATAAGAAATATTCTCTGTTGAGCTACCAACCATTCTCACCAGAACTGCTGCGAACAAACTAAAAATGACCAGCATGAAAACCGCCATTATTAAACTCGCTCCTTTCTGCTTGGTTAACAGTAATGGGTTTCTAGGGTACATTGGTTATGTGCACTCCATTACTAAAGAATATGGTTTCATTATTACGAGTGAAACTAAGGTCAATTTGCGCGATAGCCTTAGTTGAATTATACGAAAATGGTAAACAACTACCGTTACATACATCAATATGTTCCGCCATTAAAACGCCATCAGTATAAATTGATTGGTTATTCAAAAAGCCTTGATCATCTTTTCTTAATAATCTGCTATTGATAACACAATAACTTACCGGTTCAGCAACAATAAACAACCTATTATTGGGCGAGTCGGCAGCAAATGTCATTGGATTAGCTAGAGTAATATCCCAAGAAAAATCACAATTGGGCTCACAACTGCTTTCATTTGTATCTGTAGTAGTATCAACATTACTAATTAAAGACGATTTACTTACACTTAAGTTATATACGTCATTAGCCTCTATCGGATAAACAACAACCCGATCAGAATTAATAAAAGTGTATGGTGTGCTCGCTTTAACAACTTCAATAGCATCGCTTACAGGGTCGGTAATTGTTGCTAGAGATAAGTAAACATTATTACTTTTAATGGGTACAAACTCCAAGCATTGGCTGGTGCCATTAGCTAAAATCCGTATTGAATTTGGTAAAGCATCTCGTAGCTCTCGGTTCAGTCGTTCTACTGCAAAACGAGCATCTGAAATTAGCTCATCTCGATTTGAAACATTGTTATAAACATTTGAGCCAATATTGATAACACCAATAAAGCCTACAGAAATAATTCCTAAAATAGCAATAACCAAAACCAATTCAATTAGTGTAAAGCCCTTGCATTGTTTATTAGTAACACTAGTCATCATTCAAAGTTAGCCTTATAGGTTGCCAGTGTTATAGGAGTCCCTAAAGGAGTCGTTACCGTTATCGTGATCAATTTTGCTAAAGCAGAATTGTCGATCACGCCACTATAGCTGTCTGATGAGCCACCATCATAATCATTATCATATTGCACACTAACCAGAACAGAAAAATTCCTATAGCGCTCTGAAACATCATTACCTAAAGCATCTTCAATACTTGTAAGACCGTTGTAATCATCGACATCATTAAAGGTAGTCCTGTTTTCACCTTCTTTGCCTAAAACGGTTGAACATGGTTGAAAACCGGTTTCATTACAGCGCAAAAAACCACCGCTTAGATCTGAGTTTTGATCAAACGCTTTTGACGTTATCTCATTCATTAAGGATTGCCCCAGCTCTGCGGCTCTGATCAAATGAATTTGATCGGCACTTTCTTTTTCTTTAGGCAACATGGCCGCCATCATAAAACCAATGGCGACTACCATTACGGTCATACCAATGACTAGCTCAATAAGGGTAAAGCCTTGCTGATATTTAGTTGATTTTAGATTAACAATCATGGATATAGCCCTGACTTTCAATACAGAGTAATGCACTATCATCACTGCTTAATTCAATAATACAACCACTGCCACATTCAGCTACCCTACCTAAAGAATCAAATGTTAACGTGCTTGCGCCAGATAATTGCACAGTGGAATCTATAGGAATAGCAAAGCCGGTATATTCATTCTGCCAATTGGGGATTAATGTGTGAGTTGAACAATTTGATGATGCACCATAGCCATCACTATTAACGATTATTTGATGACATGAGTTGCTATCGGTTTGTTGCATGGCTTGCTGTTGCATTAACCGTAAACTTGAGATCATCTGGTCGCGATAAACGAAGGAGTCAAAACTGCCACTGCCAATCATTTTAGGCACAACAGTAATAGCCAAAATACTGATAATCAGTACGACTACAACGAGTTCAATTAATGTAAAACCACTACCGAAGGATTTACTTTTTTCCAATGTTCAGCCTTAACTGTTTACTACAACAATCACTATCTAGAGAAAGTTTAAAGATTTATAAAAAATATAGTGTTATTAATAATATAGCATAACAAAGATTAAACTTTTTTTATTGGCTATACTGAGGTTATTCGTAATAAAAATAAATTAAAATGTTAAGCCTTTACCCTAGATTCCGTTTCGTATTATTACTGTTTTTTATTTTTGCCATGCACTTCACCCTACTCACACCGGGTGGCTCAGGTTTATATTTACCATTTAATGTAATGAGCTGGATATTTGTATCCATATTAATCGCCCTTGGACTTTGGCAAATTGCTGTTCAGAAAGAGATCCGACTTCACAAATTACACATTTTTATATGCATCGGCTTTGCACTTATGTGCATACCGATGTTTTATGAAGGAGAATTTAGCGATTATGCCATTCCTAGACTGTTAGGCTTATTGACAGGCTTAGTATTTTTAGTTGCGATAAATCAATTTCAACTTTCTCAAAAACAAAACAATGATGTGCTGTTTCTCATTCTAATCGGGGTATCAATATCGGCATTGGTCAGCTTGGTGCAATATTATTTCGTTACAGAGCCTAGCACTTGGCCAGGTTATACACCTGGTGCTACTAGACCAATAGGTTTATTTTTACAGCCCAATGTTATTGCCAGCTTTTTAGCCACAGGGTTAATTTTAGCCGCGTATTTATTTACAACAATTACGCCAACTGAACAAGAAAAATGGCATAAGCCACTTTTAGTGTTTATCTTGTTTTCAACACCTTTATTACTTGTTCTTTTACAGTCTCGAGTAGGTTTTTTAGGTGTGATAGTTGCTCTAATTCTACTACTACCATTTATATGTAAACAAAGCGTCAAAAAAACACTATTGGTATTATTAATCATTATCAGTGGCATAAGCGCAGCATTTATATCAACCACATTTATTGATACTCAAGACAGAGGCGCCGAAATCTATAAAGATGCTGGCGCGCGTTCAGACATATATCGTGTATCTGCTCATATGATATACAACAAACCTTTAACAGGGGTAGGTTACGGTGATTTTGAACGAAAATATAGAGAATTTCATCTTGCCATAATGAACGAAAACCCTGACTTGCTTATGCCGCTCGATAAATTAGACCATCCTCATAATGAAATTTTACTCTGGGGCGTAGAAGGAGGCATTGTCGCAATATTGGGGTTGTTGATATTCGCATTAGGCTATTTTTATTTGTTTGCCAATATTAAGGCTAGAACAGCATTTGCCTATATTGCTCTGCTCACCCCTATATTGTTACATACTCAAACCGAGTACCCTTTTTATCACTCAGTACCACATTGGGTGGTGTTTCTATTGTTGATTAATTTTACTCAACAAGGTTTAACCTCGTTTTCGCTTAAGCCAGTGCCGCAAACGTTTTTAGTTAAATTTATCGCAGTAATCAATTTAGCAATCATCATCCCATTTATGCTAACCACGTTTCATACCGGTTATTTATTAAAGGAATATGCTAAGTCTGAACCCCATGATGAAGCGTTTATTCACAGGATTATTAATCCGCTACCATGGAAAGCTCTGACAGAACGTGTGACCTACAATCACAGGCTAGAGGTTGGCTTTGCTAATCACGACCCACAAGCTTTGATAGATTATATTGAATGGGGTCGAACATTCGTATTGCTAACACCTAGAGAAGAAGTTTATCAGAATATGATCACCGCAATTCAAACGTTGCATAATATTGGTAAGCCAGTAGATGATAACGTATCAATATCATTAATCTTAGACGCTGAAAAATTGTATCCTGAAAAAGAGGTATGGGGCTTGGATGCTGTTAAGAAAGTTGTACTTGAAAATAACCAAGATCAAAAAAGCCTACCGAAGTAGGCTTTATTTCAAGTTCTGGTTTAGGGTATTAACAACCGGTTGTTGTTGCTACAACACCTGGTCGAACTTCTGAATCACTAGTTTCACTGTAAACAACCTGACATTCCGCTAGCGTTTCAGCATCTTCATGTTGGAAAGTTCCTGCTGCACCTGATGCCTCAACAATACCACTGTCAGTACTTAGTTCAATTAACTCACTAATAGAATTATTTGTAGGCCAGCCAAAAGCAAGTGCTATAGAAGCTCCACCAACATCAATGTTACCCGTGTCTGAAGTCTCACCTTCAATTAATGCTTTAGCATGCGCTATATCAGCAGCAGAATTAATCGAACCTTGTACACCTTTGATCACTGATTCACGAGCATCGCCAGTTAAGTCGATAAACTTCGGTGCAGCCGTTGCGGCTAAAATACCTAAAATTACGATTACGATTACTAATTCGATTAGTGTAAAACCTTTATTGTTGTTCATTCAGAACCCCTTGATAAATATTTAAATTCGTTGTTAATTAAGTTAATAGCGCCATTGTAAAAGAAAAGTTAACCCTAAGTTGTACTCAATTGTAACAATAGAGTAACAGCTGGTACTTACCATTAACTAATTTTGGTTTATGTTTATCACTACTGAACTTGTAGCTGGTTGATAAGAAAAATTATTACCAACATTCTCATCGGCAGGTGCTGTGTAGTCGTCACCATTTTTAGCTAGTGTCTCTTTTAAAAAGTATACACAAGAGCTCAGAGGACCCGCACCACCTACTGCAGCGAAGTATTTATAGCTATCAGTATCGACACCATTTAACTCACTTAAGTCACTGGTAAGCAACGGTGGTTGTTGTAAGATGTTGTTCCAAATATCTACACAGTCAGCTAATTCCAAAGAATCATTTGGGTTATTACCATCGGATAAGCCGATAGGATAGCCAGGACGTACGCCATTATTTTGATTTTCAGTTGTTAAAATTAAATTACTACCATCATAATTTACGACATTAAATTGACCATCACTGGTTCGCCCTTCAGCTTCCCATTGGGCGCGGGCAAGTGAGACACCAGTTGCAAAACCACCAGCCATGCCTTCAATATTCGCTTGTTGAGCTTGCTCTGTTAAGTCGATAAATTTAGGTATCGCGGTTACGGCTAATAAACCAAGTAATACCACAACGATAACTAATTCAATTAAGGTGAAACCTTTGTTAAGGTTTAGGCGTTGGTTTAATTTGTAGTTTTTCATAATTCCCTCAAACTATCTGTATAATTCTAACTGTAATAGAGATTGAGTTTAAATCAACATAAATCTCATTAACCTGCTAATTTTTATTGGTTATTTTGCCATTAGAGCTATTGTACTCTATATATATTCGCTCATTTAATTGGTATCTGCAAATTCGTGCTTTTTGCTTTGTATTATTCTTTAGCTCTACAGCAAATAACGGTTTATTCAACACTTTCATTTCAGCACCTGTGACTTTGTTCCAAATTCGTTCACAAGCGTCATGATCCAAAACTAAATCTGGCCAACCAAATTCATTTAAATTAAAAACCTTCGAATCAAACTGTTCACTAGAACCTGGTAACCGCTCTTTAATCGTGACACTGTCTGGCTTGCCGGTCATAAACCATTGCGAATGAATTAACAGTACCTTACTGGTAAATTCAGCTGCTGAAGCTGCCATACTGGTTTTATATAGGTCTTCTTCATTTTTATGAAAATAACTTAAAAATGTCGCCATCAATACAAAAACAATAACCACGATAAGTAATACTTTTATCTGGCTAACATTACGTATTGCCATAGTTAGTTAAGCCTGTATTTCACAATGCATAATCATTTACCCCTGCACCGCCGAGTACATATCCCACATTGGCGTGAAAATGCCCAGTGCAAGTATTAATACCAATCCGGCCATAAAGCTGATTAAAATAGGCTCTATTCGATCGGTTAATGTTTTTAAGTCATAATCAACTTCACGTTCATAATACTCAGCCACTTCTTCAAGTAGTTCATCAATTTTACCGGTTTCTTCACCAACTGAAATCATTTGTAATACTAACGGTGTAAAAAGTTCACTCGACTTAGAAGTGCGCAGTAAAGTTTCTCCAGTTTCAACCTGTTGACGCATTCTTCTAACTTTATCGGTCATAAAACTGTTGCCAATTGCATCTGCGGTTAAGCTCAGTCCGGTGGTAATTGGGATACCAGCCTTTAACACAATTGAAAAACTATGGGAAAATCTCGCTAACAGCGAACGTTCAATAATTTCTCCAACGAGAGGAATACTTAATTTACGTTTATCCCAATTATATAAACCATGCTCAGTCGCAACGTACCGTTTAAAAGAGAATACGCTGATAAACATAACTGCTAAAATCAGCCACCAATAGTTAGTGAAGAAGTTTGAACTGGCAATTAGCCATTGTGTGGCCCAAGGAAGTTCTGTTTGAAATTGCTTAAACATGTCAGCAAAAATAGGAATTACCCAAATATTTAGAATAAACATAGCGATAACAATGGCGATTATAACAAAGCTTGGATAGCGCATTGCTTGTTTTATATTTTTTTTAGTTTCTTCTTCTCGCTCTAAATACTGAGCAAGTTTGGCGAATGACTCATCCAACTGACCTGTGTTTTCACCAACATGAACAACCGACACCATTAACTTACCAAACACTTCTGGATAGTTTGACATTGATGATGACAAGCTGAAGCCTTTTTCTAATTTTTCATGAATGGCAAATAACACATCCTGTAATGCTTTTGATTTTGTCGTATCTGCCAAGCCTCGCATTGCACTTAATATTGGCACGCCTGAACGCATTAATGCATACATTTGCCGACAAAACATGATCATGTCTATAGGAGATACATGCTTTGAAACCAACCAACCAGACAATTTTACAGATGTTGTTGCTGATTCAGTGGTAGCAGCTTTAATAGTGATGGGGATGATACTTTGCTTATTTAATTGTTCAGCCACAGCAGTGCTTGAGCTTGCATCAATAGTGCCCGAAACTTGCTTGCCGTGACTACTGCGGCCAATGTAATGAAATGCTGCCATAAGTTATCTACTAGTTTATATCTATCACTTCTGTTAATCGTAATACTTCGTCTACCGTGGTTACACCTTGTACAGCATAATCGTAGGCTGCAACAGCTAAAGGGCGATACCCTTCACTCTGTTTAGCTACGCGACTAAATTCTACTGTATCTTCATTTTTCAATGCATCCATCATAGGGGTATTTAGCTCTAATAGCTCAAATACACCAATTCGACCTCGGTAACCACTGTAGTTACACGACTGGCAACCGCTGCCTTTATAAAATTTTGCGGTAGGCTTGCCTGCAGTCAAATTTTCTAACCAGATACTTTCTTGCGGCTCTAATTGGTGTTCGATAGTACAACTTGGACAAATTCGACGGACCAATCTTTGCGCAACAATGGCTCTTAATGCACTGCTCACTAAAAATCCTGGAGCCCCCATGTCAATTAACCGAATTGCCGAGGTAATGGCATCATTAGTATGAAGTGTTGAAAGTACCATATGACCAGTTAACGCACCTCGCATACCAATATCGACAGTATCCGAGTCTCGCATTTCACCAACCATCAATACGTCAGGATCCTGGCGTAATGCAGTTCTTAATACCCGAGCAAAACTTAAATCAATTTTTTCACTCACCTGCACTTGATTGATACGTGGTATTCGATACTCAACCGGGTCTTCAACAGTAATAATTTTAGTTTCAGGTTTGTTTAATTCTGCCAGTGCGGCGTAAAGCGTCGTTGTTTTACCGCTACCTGTAGGTCCGGTTACTAAAACCATACCGTTGGAACGAGTTATTTGTAATCTTAAGCGTTTAATTAAGTCGTCAGGTAGACCTGTTTGTTCCAATCTAACTATGCCGCCGGTTTGATCCAGTAAACGCATAACTACAGATTCACCAAACTGTACAGGCATGGTCGACATACGTACGTCTATTTCATGGCCTTTGATACGTAAATGAAAACGCCCATCTTGCGGTAACCGTTTTTCAGAAATGTCCAAGCTTGCCATCAGTTTTAATTTCAATACTAAAGCATTGGCTATTTTTGCCTGATTAATGACGCTTTCTTGCAAAATACCATCAACGCGCTGACGAATACGTAAACGGTCTTTTTCTGGTTCAATATGTACATCTGAGGCCCGCATTTGTACTGCGTCTTCAAAAACCGATTGCAAAAGTTTATCAACGGTTGCATCACTGCCTTCACTTTCTGCTGCAAAATCTACTTCCTTAGCATCTACATACTCTTCTTCAAGTTGGCTGGCAAAAGATTCAATTTCCGCAGTACGTCGATATAAATTATCAAACGCTGTAAATATTTGCGATTCTGCAACCGCAGCAAGCTTTAGCTCTCTTGGTGCAAGGTATATTTCTAATTGATCTAATGCGTTCAGATCTGCTGGGTCGCTCATGCCTAATAAGACTGTATCGTCATCATATTCGAGCACCAAAGCTCTTAAACGACGAGCATGTACTTCTGGTAAAATCTCAACTACATTTGGTGCAATATAGCGCTGAGTAATATCAATGAACGGTAAACTCATCTGCTTCGCTAAAAATTGCAATAATTGCCTTTCACTAATAAAGCCTAATTCAATTAATGAATCACCTAATTTACGATGAGTAGTATTTTGCAGTTTCAGAGCATGGGAAAGTTGATCCTCAGAGATTATATTCTCTTCAACTAACAGATCGCCCAAACGTAATTTTAATTTAGGTGTAGCCATAATTACCCCTCCAACTCAGCAAGTCGTTGTTTGGCAAACTGTAATGAATTACTGGACAGCCTTCCTAAAGCAATTGCTTTTTGATAAGCCGAAGTAGCAGGTTGGTATTGTTCATTACTGTCATAAGAAATCGCTAAAGCAAGCCACCATCTACTTTGCTCTGGGCGCATCACCAAAAGTTTATTGTAGGCATTAATAGCAGCGACATGATGATCGCTTTGTGAAGCCATTGACGCTAACGCCAATTGATACTCTAAAAGCCTACTTGTAGATAGCTCACTTAATACTTTGAATGCTTTTTCATTGTTACCTTCAATCGAATAAATTCGCGCTAACATCATGCGAAAATCTTCATTGTCAGGCATTAACATTACGCCTTGTGATAACAAATTTTTTGCCGGTTGATACGTTTTACGTCCAAACCATAACGCGGCAAGCTCTTTTCGAGCCTCAACATAATAAGGTTGTAAAATAATCGCTTCTTCCAATAGCGTTTCAGCTTTTTTCAACTGGCCATTTTGTAAAGCCCGCATTGCAATATTTAGTTTTTTATCTGCTAACTTGGCCGGAGTTAATTCAACTTTAGAAATCACTAACGATGATGTTTTTGCAACATCCTCTTTAGTCGGTATCGCAGTGGGTACTTCTTTTGATAAATGTGTACTTTGCACAGCTGAAACAGTTACAACCTCTGGGTCAGTTTTTGCTAACACTACAGCCGCAGTTGGCTCTTTCTGCGCAGCTTCTTTCGGCGTAACATTTACATCAGTATTGGTCGCAATTTCACTGGTAGTATTTTTATTATTGTTAGCTGGCACAGTGTCATCTTTTCGTGTTTTAACAATGGCAGGCTTAGCTTGTTTATTTTCAGCATTTAGCGTTTTTTCAACTACAGAGTTATCAACAATTAAGGGGGTTGAAGATATTGTTTGCGCATTAGGGAATAAAAAATACATTGAGGCAATACAAATACTCGCCGTGATCAATATTGCGATTAAAACCATTCCAAAGTTTTTGTTAGTAGCAGTCGCCGGCATACGACTTTGATAATGACCATTAGCAATTGCTTGTTCGTCTGCTTTACGCTTATCCAGATCTTTAAGCATTTCATTGATAACACTCATCGTAAAACCTCGAAATAAACCATACTCATCATAGTTATTATTGCCGATCCGCTTACCAATAAGGGCCAACCAAAGCGGCGGGATTCTTTTACCGACTCAGTATCTTTAATTGCCAGGGCAACATCTTTGGCAGATGCCGCATACTTGCCTTGACCATAACAAAGCATCAAAATTTTATGACAAAGTACATTCACTAATCTTGGTGTACCACAGCTCACTTTGGCAATACGTTTGTATAAGGACTCTGAAAACAAACTTTGCCCTTTATAGCCAGCAATCTTTAATCGATGTTCGATGTAATGCTGTACCTCATTACGATCCATGGTTCTTAATTTATATGCAAACGTAATGCGTTGTTTAAGCTGCCTAAATTTATTCTCATTTAAACGCAGGTCTAACTCTGGTTGTGCAAACAATACAACTTGTAATAATTTACGTGTTTCTGTTTCTAAATTTGTAAATAATCTCAGCGCTTCTAAGCTTTCTTCAGGCAGTGCCTGCGCCTCATCAAGAATCAACACCACAGAATGGCCTTTGCTATGAAGTTCTAACAACCTTTTTTGAATTCGCTCACTAAGTAAGTTTACATTCATCCGTTGCGCTTGCTTAATGCCCAATTCAGTAGCTAAGGCCCGGCGTAACTCATCAGGTTTCAAATATGGATTCGGAATATATGCGGTAACAAAATGCTCCGGTATATCGTTTAATAATTTTCGGCAAATTAAGGTTTTACCCGTTCCAACTTCGCCAATGACTTTAATAAAGCCTTCACCATTTTTTAGCGCAACCAATAAAACATCAAGGGCTTCATCATGTGGTTGAAGCCCTAAATAAAAATTGGTGTTTGGCGTCAGAGTAAAAGGCAACTCTGACAATCCATAATGGTACAAATACATTGTTTACTCGCTTTCAGGAAACCACTTTTGTAACAATGAACGCGCTTCTTTGATTTGATCCTGCCAAGTTTCTTTACCAATAACCACTGGCTTTAACAAGATCACTAATTCTTTTTTCACAATTGATTCGCTGCGATTGGTGAATAACTCACCTAAATATGGAATATCGCCTAAGAATGGTGTTTTTGATTCAATTTCAGATTTAGTCGACTCAATCAAGCCACCTAAGACAATAACTTCACCAGATTTAGCCTTAACTATAGTGTCTGATTCTCTCACTCTAGACTTGGCTAATGGCAGTAAAATATCTTCTTGGCTAAAGGTTAAACTTTTAAGTTGCTCGCTAGTTACCGTTACTGAAGGGTGAACGTGTAAAATCACTTCGCCTGATTCATTAATTTGTGGAGTCACATCTAAGGCAATACCAGAGAAAAACGGTGTTAATTCTATTTCAGGAGTTACCGTTGTGGCGTTGCCCGTTATTGTAGTACTTGAAACTTCTGTAACAAAGTACTCATCTTCACCAACTTTAATCACCGCTTTTTGATTATTCGTTGCGGTTACTCTTGGACTCGATAATACCTGTACTTTACCTTGAGTAGACAACAAGGTTATTAAGCCTGAAAAATCAGTGCCTGATATAGCTAAATTGCCACCACCGCCAATAATGGAAGAGATACCATTACCAGCAATATTACCGTTACTGGTAAAACCAACATTGCCGCTATCCACATCACCAATGGCGGCCCAAGAGATGCCTTGTTGATAATCATCGTTTAGGGTAACTTCTAAGATTTTCGCTTCAATAATAACTTGTCTACGTAAATGCTGTTGCGATTGTTCAATAAAGCTTTCTATCGCTTTAATTTCATTAGGCAGAGCTTTTACAGTAATTAAACCAGCTTGTGGTGAAACGATTACCGTTCGTCCATCTTCAGTGCCGATTAGAGCTTGCAAGGTTTCTTCTAGCTCTGACCAATAATCAGATTCATTCTCCGTAAATATATTGATGCCACTACGCTGAGATTGATTATTGCCCTGGCTGTTGTTATTTGAAGAGCCGTTATTATTCGAGGAGCTATTGTTGTTTGAACCATTACTACCGTTTTGGTTGTTATTACCTGAATTTGGATCGTTGCTGGACACACCACCAGAATTAATGCTGGTAGAAGATAAACCCGACCGTTTTAAAAACAAATAGTCAAGAGCGATTGTTTGAGTTCGCATTCCCGCAGGATATACTTGAATCACCTTATTGGTTTTCTTGATGTCAAAACCGTAAATATCTTGAACGATATCTAAAATTTCAGACAACGTCACTTCTGTTAAGTTTAGCGTTATTTCACCTTCAACCTCTGGATGTATGGCAATTGAATAATCACTGTCACCAACAATTGCAGAAAAGAAATCTTTTGCCGGTATTTGATTCGCAGCAATATCCATGCGTTTTTCAATCATTAGCGAATCACGAGCGGCAGCTAACCCTTGTTGCATAATGTCTTGCTGAACAGCTAACGGAACTTCAGACAGAGGCTTTGTTTTTGCCGGCTTATTACTCTTTATCGAGTCATCCAGTACATCTTTTGGCTCTTCTTGCTTAGCCGTTGTCTCTTTGGGCTGCTCAGCAGTGGATGAACATCCAGACAAGGTCATTGCCGTGGTACAGAATAAACTTAACAACAAATGCTTTTTCATATTATTTCTACTTATTTGGTCAAAGCGTTAGTAAACAAAACCAGCTCAATCGTTTCGGAAGAGCTTTGGAGTACCACTTTTTGTTTTTCTATTTTAATTACTTTAAATTCATCAAGACGGTCACCAACAACCATAGCTTTTTTATTAATAATGGCTTTTCGTGAGTTGCCTGAAATTATAATCGAATACAGTTTCAAGTTTTGCTTTATTGATTCTCTATCAGTAATCGATTTTGAAAATGGTCTTGTTGGATCAAGTTGTTCAGCATTAATGTTAAAAGAGAACAACGTCAGTAAAATAACAAATGAAATTTTAAACACCGATAAACTCCTTCGTCGTACTTAAACTGTACATTTCTATATTCAAGGTCGCTGAAGGGTAATCGTCAACACTATAGTCAAACTCATGCCAATAAAAAGACCAAGAAAGCTGCTCTACATTTTTTAAATAGTCCCGTAATTGAAAATAATTTCCCTGCAAACTAATTCGAATGGTATGGCGATATAAGTCAATCGTGTCAGAAGAGCTGTCTGTTAGTGTTTTTTCAGTATTTAGTTCATCTTTTATTAACGGCTCAGGTGCAACTGCATCAAATGAAATCAACTTAACACCGGGTGACAATTGCAGCATGTCTTGTAATGCACTGCGCATTTTACTTGGCGAAATAAGCTCATTTGTTAACGAGCGCAACTCATTATCTATATCACCTAACTTACTACGATACTGTGCTATTTTCTTATCAAGCTCTTTATTGGGATCTTTAGCTAACTTAACTTGTGCTTTGGCTGATTCAAGGCTGATTTTACTATTTTGACTTTTCAGTTGGGCGATCGAGTTTGTTACTCGTTTACTTTTGTTTTGTGCTGTTTCAAATGCAAACATATTAAACAATAAAAATAATACAATTACACCTGCTAACAATATCATATACTGCTCGCGCACACTTAATTTGGAGAATTTCTCGGAATACACAAACCATTGTTTTTGCATTATTTACCCCCCCCCTTCTTGAGCAAACTTAGAACTAACAATAAAGGATGTATTGCCGTCTTCGTTTACACTTAAATTAAATTGCGCAAAGCTCTTTCCAGCCATAAACGTAGAATTTTGAAATCCTGATAACCAAAGTGGAACGGAATCTGCGTTTCGAGCTAGACCATGCATACTAATGTTATCATCATTAATTTTTACTGCGGTTAAGCTTACTTCACGATTATGATGTTCGGCTATTTCCGACATGATGTCAGCAAAACCACTTAATCTAACCTGAGTTTGATCGGTAAGTTGGCGATGTAAAACCTGTTTGTTTTGAAAGATAAATTTGAGTGTAGATAAGCGGTTTTCTTTTCTAGGATCGACCACGCGAGAGCTTAATATATCTTCGTACTGCTCCAGCTGGTTCGATAATTGCACATTTTTCTTTTTTAGAGCGCTATATTGCTGATTTAATTTTGTTTCATTTACATTGAAATAGGCAGTAATAAGTATGCATATTAAGGCAAAACCTGCCCATACCCGTACCGCATTAGTTAACGTTAACCAATTTTGAACTGCAACCAATTCATCTGTTAATAAATTAATGCGAGCCTTAGTCATTTTCGGCTCCTTTTCTTTCAAACTCAATTAACGCACCAACACTGGCCGCGCAACTGCGCATTTGTTCAAACTGAGCTGGTAAATCTAATTTAGAAACTTGCACATTGGTATTTTTATCTAGGTTTTCAATGATAAAATCTTCATGCTTTACCGGTAGCAATATTTTGATTTCTTTCACCGGCGTTTGTTTTAATAAACGCTCAAAGTAATCCAGTGATTTCTGTACTTCTATGCTTAACGAATCACATACGCCTTTATTAAGCTGCTCAGTCGAAAAGCCACCAATATCGCTAAAACCACGCAATCGCCTCGAAAAGTGGATCTGCCCTTCTTTCACAATAATGATAAACAACTCTTCAAACGGTTGCTGACAAACAAGTAACGTAGAATGTTCGCTAACAGGTAATAAGTTTGCGAAGGCAAATTCGTCAGTAATAATGCCTTCAAGATCTATTTGATAACGCTTAAAACTGTCAGTATATTTTTTTAAACTGGTTAAATGACTGCACACCACATTGATTTTTTGGGTACCAGAGACAATTATCGGAGAATCATAATAGTCAGCGATCATTTCATCAGGATCGATAGGAACAATGTCTTTAACAAGCCATTTTATTGCTGCAGGAATTTCATTATCTGGCAAATCAGGTTTATTTATTTGCACATTGTAGTAATGACTGGCTGAAAGAACTAGATGTCCAGAGCCTTGAAAATCATGAGTTGATAGCAATTCTTCTAACCATTCACCTGCACTTTCACTTGTTTCAGTAAAAAACTCACCAGCTTTTACTTCATTAATTTCGGTTTTATCGAAAGCGTACGAACCTGCTTGGCCTCTGAGTGCGATACCAAATTTGCTATTAGTAGATTTTTTATTAAAAAGTGTTTTTAATCCGTTCAACATCTTATTTTTATTACCTTTACCTGAGTAAAAAAGTCATAATGCCTAAAGCACTACTACCCAAGTCTTAAACCATTATCGCCTATTTACTCTTTGGTGCAAGATATTTATTACATTATCATATACTCAATATATGAAGAAAATCAGTAATTTGCTATGTTTGGAAAAATTAGATGAATTTAAGTCCAGTAAACCAAATTTTTCATCCCCGCTTTAAGGAACACTCGGTAGAGGTGTTTGTTAAACGCGATGATCTAATTCATCCAATTATTTCTGGCAATAAATGGCGCAAACTAAAATACAATTTACTTTCTGCTCAAGAATTAGGTTATCAACAAATTCTAAGTTTTGGCGGAGCCTTTTCAAACCACATTCACGCATTAGCTTTTGCCTGTTCACAACATAATTTGCAAAGTGTAGGCATTATTCGAGGTGAAGAGCAGTATCAGCATAATTTCACCTTAAGTTGGGCAAAACACTGGCAGATGGAGTTGAAATTTGTTGATCGGCTGACTTATAAACAACGTAGTAATACGGAGTACTTAGAACAGCTACAATCTGAATATCCTAATGCATTTATTGTTCCTGAAGGAGGAAGTAATCAATTAGCGCTGCCAGGAATGGGAGAGGTAATTACTGAATTAAATGAACAAATTGAATATGACTATTTATTCACCCCTGTTGGCAGTGGAGGCACTATTGCTGGCTTAGTTAAAGCAGATAAAAATCAGCATAAAATACTTGGCGTGGCCGTTTTAAAACAACAAGGCTATTTAACCGATGAAGTTAATACGTTATTAGAAGATTCAGCCGAGGAATATAACAAATGGCAGATATTGAACCAATTTCATCGTGGCGGTTACGGAAAATACATGCCTGAAGATGCGGCTCGAATAATAGAATTTAGCCAAACTACAGGTGTGCCCTTTGAGCCGGTATATTCAGGTAAAATGGTATTGGCGTTGTTAGATTTATTAGAGCAAGGATATTTTGAGGCCGGCGCAAAAATAATGCTGCTACATACTGGAGGGTTGCAAGGCCTTGGCGGCATGGCTGAACGAGGCTTATTAAACCCCGCTGATTGGCCCGTACCTAAACATGCTCCTTCTCAAAGTAGATAAAAGCAACGATATCAAACTGAGGAACGATATTTATCTTCGTTCCTCGTTTCTATTTTCTCTTACCTATGGTCTACAACATTCCTGATAACGAATTAATCAACCCTTGGCGTAACGGTGGCTCAGCTTCAGCAAACTCTAAATTCGCTTTATTAGCAAGTGACACTATACGAGTTTGATACTTCTTACGATCAACCACTTCTGAGCTGGTTTGTGTTTTCGAACCTGATTCACCTTGTTTCAATACGGCTTTTTCCGACTGATTTACTCTGACCCCGTCTTTAACTTTTTCAGAGATTTGAATGTCTGTGATCATGGTAAACAGATTATCATCAACCATGGCATCAAAAATCACACCTAAACCAGCGCCAGCGACACCAGCTGCTACTTGACCACTACCGCCGCCAAACTGTGCTCCGGCTGCTGCGCCAGCAACTGCTGAGCCAAATGAACCAAATGAATCACCCGCTCTTAAATCAGTACGACCAACTTGTAATACATTAACTTGTAACCAGTAATGAGCAATATCGGGGTTATCAATAATTTGATAGCCCTTTGCCGCAATTGCTGCCCTTACTTCATTTTCATAAGTTAGGCCTTGTTTATCAGATGTATTTCTAAGCTGTAAAAATACTGTTCGTTTTTCAGCAGGTACCGGATCAAGCCAAACCGTTGAGGACATTTTAGTTTGCACATCTAAATTGCGCTTTTTAATAGAGGTGTGCAAAGCGCCACAACCAACAAGCGACAAGGTAAAGAACACCATAAATAAACTGGTAAAGTATCTATTAAATTTTTTCATAAGCAATCCTTATATGGGCCTACTGCCCTATCTTTTATAATATTCCTGACATCGATTGAATTAAACCTTCAAGCAGCTGTTGTTCGGCTTCTTCAAACGTTAAATTTACTTGATTCGCGGTAGACGTAATACGCGTCTGGTATTTTTTTCTATCAACAGTTTCTACGCTTTGTTGAGTTTGCTCACCTGAATCGCCTTGTTTGAGGGTAGCATTATTAGATTCAGTAACATCAACGCCCTGTTTAGCTTTTTCAGATATTTGTAAATCGGTAACCATTACATAAACAATATCGTCTACCATGGCATCGGTGATAATACCTATCAAGCCACCAACGACGGTGGCTGCTAATTGACCATCACCATCACCAAACATCGATCCTATTTTAGCACCTTGAATTGCTGCACCGTAACCTTGATCGGTTTTGCCATTAACCGTTCTCAAGTCTGACTTACCCACTTGTAAAATATTGGCTTGAATCCAAAAGTGTGCTTTTTCAGGGTCTTCTACAATAGTATAGCCCTTAGCCTTAATCGCAGCGGCTACGGGCGTTTGGTAATCTAAACTTTGTTTGTCTGAAGTATTTCGCAGCTGTAGGTAAACCGTTCTTTTATCACTCGTTACCGGATCTAAAACTATCGTAGCTGACATCTTAGTTTCAACGGCCAAATCCTTCTTTTTAACTGACGTACTTAACGCACTGCAACCAGACAAACCTAGCGACAATGCAAAAATTACTGTAATTATTAGTCCATTAAACCGAATCACTAATACTCCTAAAGACATCCTTAATAGTTAAATAATAAAGTATCTATGCGAAAAAGTGTCTGTTTTTATAAAATAAATTGTAAACAATAGTGCCAAACCATTTTAGTAAAAAAAATAATTTAATTTTTCAGTGTTCAATTTGGTAATTTAAGATGACCGGAGAGGTACATTTATATACTATTAGCGTAATAAAATAGTATTTGAGAAATAACATGAAGCGATTAAAGTCGGCCAGTTTAATTACCGCGATAAAAACACCTTATAATCATGAAGGTAATATCGATATTTCTACTTATGACAAGTTAGTAGAGCAACAAATATCAGCAGGTGTAGACGGCATAGTTGTTGGTGGTACCACAGGTGAAGGTCACTTACTTAATTGGGAAGAACATTTAATGCTGATTGGCCACAGTGCCAACAAATTTAGTGACCGATTAATCATTGTTGGTAATACTGGCAGTAATAATACCCGAGAAGCAGTAAATGCCACAGAAAAAGGCTTTGCTATGGGGATGGATGCTGCGCTGCAAATAAACCCATATTACGGCAGAACATCTACCGCTGGTGTACTCGATCATTTTAATCGCGTTCTTGATGTTGGCCCAGCGTTTATTTATAACGTCCCCGGCAGAACAGGCCAAGATTTAACCCCTGATATCATCGAGCCATTATCTACGCATAAAAATTTCATTGGTGTGAAAGAATGTACCGGTAATGAACGTATTAGTTACTATGAAAAACAAGGGATTGCTTGTTGGTCAGGAAATGATGATGAAAGCTTTGCAGGACGTCATCAGTTTGGTTCACATGGTGTTATCTCGGTTAGCTCAAATATCATCCCAGGGTTAATGCGCACCTTAATGGATGAGAATAATGTTGAGCTTAATAACGAATTACAGGGATTAATGAAATGGCTATTCTGTGAGCCAAATCCTATCGCTTTAAATACTGCCTTAATGATGACTAACGCAGTTGAGAAAATATTCCGAGTGCCGTATCACGCTTTAAATCTAGAACAGCGTCAACAAGGCTTTGAACTATTATCTAAACTTGATAGTAAAAACTATGTTGGAGATGGCTTATCGTTATTAGATGATAGTGACTTTATTTATAAAATTTAATCATTGCCATTTGAATAGCGCTTAGCTTGTAAACACAGACTTAATTGCCACCCATGGTGGTTTGCATTGATTCATCCATGTCTTTACAAACCTAATACCGTTTTCAACAGGGACGTTGTATATGCCGAGAGCGCATGGATGCTTAGGAACGGTCCATGGTGGTTTGCATTGATTCATCCATGTCTTTACAAACCTAATACCATCCATGGTGGTTTGCATTGATTCATCCATGTCTTTACAAACCTAATACCATCCATGGTGGTTTGCATTGATTCATCCATGAATCAAAAAAAAAGCCTGCATAAGCAGGCTTTTTTATAATCAAAAATTATTTTTGATTAAGCTTCAGCGATAACAACAACGTTGATAGTTGTGTCTACGTCTGCGTGAAGGTGAATAACGATTTCGTTAGTACCTGTTTCACGGATTGAACCTAAAGGAAGACGAACTTCTGCTTTAGCAACTTCAACACCAGCTTCAGTAATTGCAGTAGCAATATCGTTAGTACCGATAGAACCGAACAATTTACCTTCGTCACCAGCTTTAGAAGCGATAGTAACTTCAGCTAGTTCTACTAATTTAGCAGCACGAGCTTCAGCAGTTGCTAGAACGCCAGCTAATTTAGCTTCAAGTTCAGCACGACGTGCTTCGAAGTGTTCAACGTTAGCTTTTGATGCGATAACTGCTTTACCTTGAGGTAATAAGTAGTTACGAGCATAGCCAGACTTAACTGTTACCTGATCACCCAGGCCGCCTAATTTGGCAATTTTATCAAGAAGAATTACTTGCATTTTAATAGCCCCTTTAGGTTACTTGTGTAAATCAGTATATGGTAATAAAGATAAGTAACGAGCACGCTTGATCGCACGACCAAGTTGACGTTGATACTTAGCTGATGTACCAGTGATACGGCTAGGAACGATTTTACCACTTTCAGTGATATAGTTTTTTAACGTTGCGATATCTTTGTAATCGATCTCAGCAACGCCCTCTGCGCTAAAGCGACAGAATTTACGACGTCTAAAAAAACGTGACATGGATTTCTCCTAATATACGGTGTTACATTCTTAGCACAAAAACGCGCTAATATGTGTTCACCTATTTAATCATTTCAATTTGCGAAGCATGTAACACTAAAATTGGGTTACCATTTCTAGTTTCGTGACGATTAATAAAACCATTCACTCTTACGTTACTGCCCGCTATTAATTCACGAGATATTTTTTGTGACCATTGACCTGTTGCCACTACTTGCATTCTTACGAACACTTGACGGTTTAGTCCATCTTCCATTTGCATTGAGCGATGCTCTAATGAAAACTTAATATGGGCAATCCCCGCGGGGCTAATTGATACATCCGGAGCCTTAACTACCGAGCCTACCAAAGTCAGACAATTTTCAGTCACTAAAATTACTATTCTGCGCTTGCAGCTTCTTCAGCAACTGGTGCTGGTGCAGCTGGAGCTTCTTTAGTAACTTCTTTTTTCTCGCGGCGATCTTCGCGACGGTCATCTTTAGCAGCAGCCATAGGTGATGCTTCAGTTACCGCGCCTTTAGTGCGCATGATCATGTTACGAATAACAACATCGTTATAACGGAAAGAAGTTTCTAACTCATCAATAACTGACTGAGGCGCTTCAATGTTCATAAGAACATAGTGTGCTTTGTGTAGTTTATTGATTGGGTATGCTAATTGACGACGACCCCAGTCTTCAAGACGGTGGATTGTGCCTTCAGCAGCAGTGATCATGTCTGAGTAACGTTGGATCATACCAGTTACTTGTTCACTCTGATCAGGGTGAACCATAAATACGATTTCGTAATGACGCATTACGAGCTCCTTACGGTAGTAGCCTTATAGCTGGCTCAGCCAAACACCAGGTAAGGCAAGGAACAAAAAAGTTCAGGCTGAATTAAGGACGCGTATTGTAGGGAAAATAAGCAACTAAAGCAAGTATCTTTGCCTGTTCGCTTAAATTTAGCTAAAAACCCGCCAAAAGATACAATTAATTACAGGCGAAAACAAAATAATCACAACTCAAAAATGTAGATAACCTTATGATTAATAGATAATAAAAATCTTAAATCAGTTTCTATGTTTACATATCTAAGCAACATTCTTCAGTGCGTTAAATTCAACAATAGTTTTCTGCTCTTCACTGCGTTTCTGTTCTATAGTTTTTCAACGCAAGCCGAAGAAACATTTCACCCCAACTTTAATGGCACCGAAATAAATGAGTTTATCGACATTGTCGGTAAAAATTTACAAAAATCGATGATCATTGATCCAAAAGTAGAGGGCTTGGTGAATGTACGCAGTTATCAACGCCTAAACAAAAAGCAGTACTTTCAGTTTTTTCAAAATGTACTTAATGTTTATGGCTATGCTGCTGTTGCAGAGGGCGACGTGATCAAAGTATTACCTAATAGTGATGCAAAGAAGACCAATGTTCGCATCAGTGACAAAAATAGCCCTGGTAAAGGTGATGAAATTGTTCATCGAATTGTAAAAGTCAAAAACATTACAGTACGAGAATTATCGCCTTTACTGCGCCAATTAAACGATCAATCGGGTAATGGTAATGTCGTCAGTTATGATCCAGCAAATGTTGTGGTGCTAACCGGTAGTGCCAGTTCAGTACAACAATTAACAAAATTAATCGAAAATATTGATAAGTTTGGGGCGACAGGAACAGAAATAATTCAACTGGCGCACGCCTCTGCAAGTGAGTTAGTGGTAATTATTGAAACCACATTAATGAGCCAAAATAAAAAAGCTAACAACGCACTATTGAACACCAAAATTGTCGCAGATAACCGTAGTAACGCTATCGTCGTTTCAGGTCCAGAGCAAAACAGAGTCGCGATCATAAAACTAATAAATCAGTTAGATAAAAAACTGCAACTGGCCGGTAATACCAGAATTTACTATCTAAAGTACGCAAACGCCGAAGAACTAGTAGAAATTTTGCAAGGGGTGAGTAATTCAAGTACTCAAACAACCAGTGATAAACCAGCAAAAGCTAACATAAACATTGATGCTCACCCTGATACTAATGCCTTAATTATTACCGCTAAACAGTCTTTATTTCCCGCACTTGAAACGGTTATTCGAAAATTAGATATTCGCCGTGCACAAGTGTTGGTAGAAGCAATAATCGTCGAAATTCTTGAAACAGATGGCATGGACTTGGGGGTGCAATGGTATGGTGAAAATGGTCTTGTGCAGTTTAACAATGCCCAAGTTCCCATTGGTTCTATAATACATGGCAAAAATAATGATCAGGATGAAGCATCTACCACTTCTGATGATGACGATCTTGCGCAAATGTTAAGCGGTGCTAAAGGTGCCATAGTTGGTATCGGTAATGATGATTGGGGCGCGCTTTTACAGGCCGTGGCGGTAAATACTAATTCTAATATTTTAGCGACACCAAGCATTACCACGGTAGACAATGAAGAAGCATCGTTTTTAGTTGGACAAGAGATCCCAATTATTACCGGCTCTGCAGCAGGAGATAATAATTCCAACCCCTTTCAAACAGTAGAACGCCAAGAAGTAGGCATTAAACTGACCGTGACTCCACAAATTAACGAAGGTACAGCAGTACAGTTGATTATTGCCCAAGAAGTATCATCGGTTAGTGGGACATCGGGTGTCGATGTCAGTTTAAATAAGCGCACCATAAATACTACAGTATTAGCCGAAGATGGCGATACCATTGTGCTTGGCGGCTTAATCGATGAAGACGTGCAAGAGGTAGAACAAAAAGTGCCCTTTTTAGGTGATATTCCTTATTTGGGCAGGTTATTCAGCTCTACCAGTACCACTGTAAGAAAGCGTAATTTAATGGTGTTTATCAAGCCGACAATTTTGCGTCTAGCCAGTGATGCTGATTACATGAGTCAGTTAAAATATCACAGCATCAGAAACAAAAGCCTGGAGCGAAGAGATAAAGGTTTAAGCCTAATGCCAGTAGAAAACATACCGGTATTGCCAAAAATTGAAGAAAGTGAGTAATACCTAATCTATCAAATACAGTTTTAACGACTAAACTAATATATAACTATCTGAAACAACAAATAGCTCATGGTAAACACTTTTAAGTCAATATTACTATTTACTGTAGCGCTCCTCTATTCTAGCGTTAGTTATGCGCATTCCTTTGATATCGCTTTAACTCTTACTGATGGAACAACTGTAGGTGAAGGTGATTATTTTAGTGAAAATAATAATGAAGTAGGCCTGTCTACAACAGCCTATTTAACCATGGCTGAGAATGCGATATTGTTCGGTGCAGAATTTACTACATCCGATAAGCGCGACAGCCAACAATTCAAACTAGGTATAAGTCGTCATTTTCAGCAGAGTCATCAGTTTGCCGTTTATTTACACTCTATAGATGCCGAGGAAAAGTACTTTTTCACCAATCCGGTAATCGATGGCATGCATAGACAAGCATTGACTAATGCTGAATGGGGGCTGTTTGCAAAGATAAAGTATCAATATCAAATACAAAATGTTGGCTTGGGGCTTCTAGCATCTACAGATATAGAAAGCACTCAGTTAATTCAAGATGAATTATCCGCAATTATTGCCTATAAAAAGTCAAACTTCTTTGCCCAAGTTATCGCAGGTGATGAACAACAACAGCTCTCTATCGGGGTTAACTTATCCCTATAGAGAGCTAAATTAAAACCTAAGATGCGAGTCGTTGACGAACAATTTCAAACAAGCAAATACCTGACGCTACCGACACATTTAGGCTGGATACTTCGCCAGCCATTGGCAGCTTTACTAAGTCATCACAAGTTTCGCGAGTTAAGCGGCGCATGCCTTTACCTTCAGCCCCCATTACCAGTGCCATTGGACCTGTTAATTTACAATCATAAAGAGACTGCGTAGCTTCACCGGCTGTGCCAATTATCCAAATACCCATTTCTTGCAGGGCTTTCATCGAACGAGCAAGGTTAGTAACTTGAATTAATGGAATACTTTCAGCAGCGCCTACGGCTACTTTACGCACAGTAGAAGTAATCCGGGCAGCATTGTCTTTAGGTACCACAATAGCTTGAACACCTGCAGCATCAGCATTGCGCAAACAGGCGCCAAGATTATGTGGGTCAGTAACACCATCTAATATTAATAAGAATGGCTGCTCATTTTTAGCCTGTGTTTGCTCTACAATGTCGGTTAAATCATGTTCAGTAAATACTTTACCCGGCTTTACTTTAGCAATAACGCCCTGATGTTGCTCACCTTCACTCTTATCATCCAAGGCTTTGCGGTGCATCATCTGTACAGATACACCATATTTTCTGGCAAGGTTTATAATTGGTAACAAGCGTTCATCTTCACGCCCTTTTAAACACCAAAGTTCAATAAAACGCTCCGGGCTTTTGTTCATTAAAGCCGTTACTGCGTGAATACCAAAAACTAATTCGTCGTGCTTTGCCATGTGTTCTCTTCTTTGGGTTTTATATATTTCAGAAATTTTCATATTTCTGGATTTAACATTTTCGTCTTCCTGAATTTATTTCAGGATCTAGTATTAAATAACATGAGATCCTGAAACTAGTTCAGGAAATGTTGCTAAGAGAGGTGATTTCCTAGCTTTTTGCTTTTTTACGAGCGTTTTTACCTGGGCGGCCTTTGGCTTTTTGCCTCTTTCCTGCTTTAGATTTGCCTTTATCTTTTGTTTTACTCTTACTTTTGCCCGGTTCGAATGGCTTTCGCTCACCAGCTTTGCTTTTAGTTTTGTTTTCAGCTTTATATTGAGTACTTTTAACTTTCTTTTTTTGCTTTTTGTTCAAGTCAGTAACAGAGCTTTCACCTCCTAGGATGAGATCTATTTTCTTTTCCTCAAGGTTAACGGCAGCAACTTGTACTTCAAGAATATCACCAACGTGATATTTCTTTTTCGAATTTTCACCGACCAAGCACATGCGCACTTCATCGTGAGAATAATAATCTTTACCAAGCGAACTAATATGCACTAAACCTTCAATATGAAAATCTTGCAAACGAACAAAGAAACCAAAATTGGTAACTGTCGCAATAACACCAGTGAACGTATCACCAACATGGTCTTGCATAAATTCACATTTTAGCCAATCAGATACTTCACGGGTGGCATCGTCTGCACGGCGTTCTGTCATTGAACAGTGTTCACCCAACTCAGAGGCTTCTTGCTGGTCATATTCATAGAAACCGGCATTAACAGTACTGTTTTCCTGGTTTTCTAATATCGCTTTAATTACCCGATGAATGACTAAATCAGGATAACGTCTAATAGGTGACGTAAAGTGAGAATATGCTGGCAGCGCTAAACCAAAGTGCCCTAAATTCTCACATTGATATACCGCTTGTTTCATTGAACGTAATAGCATGGTTTGGATCAATTCATGATCAGGTCTATCAGCAACTTTCTCTATAATTTCGCCAAAATCGGCAGAGGTTGGCTCATCTTTTTTGGTTAATTCAATACCAAGTTCGGCAAGGTACTTCACTAAATTGTTATATTTCTCTTCATTGGGTTTATCATGTACACGATACAAACCCGGTTTTTCATGTTTAGTAACAAACTCTGCAGTAGCAACATTGGCCAAAATCATACATTCTTCAATGATTTTATGGGCATCATTTCGAATAACAGGCTCAACAGAATCAATTTTTCTATCGGCATTAAAAATAAAACGGACTTCTTCAGTTTCAAACTCAATGGCACCACGACCACGTCTGGCAACAACTAAGCTATGATATAAACGATGCAATTCTTCAAGATCGCCAACACGTTCTTTATATTGCTCTCGAAGGTCAACATCACCTTCTAAAATGGCTGCTACTTTGGTGTAAGTAAAACGCGCATGAGAATTCATTACTGCCGGATAAAATTTAGCATCCTGTAATTTACCATTTGCGCTAATGCTCATTTCTGAAACCATACACAAACGGTCAACGTCAGGGTTTAATGAACATAACCCATTTGATAATACTTCTGGCAGCATAGGAATAACTTGATTAGGGAAATAAACCGAGTTACCACGTTTAATCGCCTCACCATCCAATGCAGTACCAGGGCGAACATAATAACTAACATCGGCAATTGCTACCCATAAACGCCAACCACCATCTTTCTCTGGACGACAATACACTGCATCATCAAAATCACGGGCGTCTTCACCATCAATGGTAACCAATGGTAGTTCACGCAAATCTATACGCCCTTTTTTGGCGTCTTCATCTACTTCAGGGGTAAGTGAACTAATTTCTTTTAATAGCTCTTCAGACCATGAATGGGGTAAATCGTGTTGATGTAAAGCAACCTGTATTTCCATACCCGGCGCCATATGCTCACCAAGTACTTCCGTAATTTTGCCTAAAGGGGTTGTTCGTTTGGTTGGACGTTGAATGATATCAACAATCACCATTTGCCCTTGTCGCGCACCTAAACGTTTGTCACTTGGGATAATTATCTCATGACTAATACGAGCATCTTCAGGAATAACAGTAATTACCGATTTTTCAACAAAAATTCGTCCGATAATTTTATCTTTACGCGGCTGTAAAATATCTAGAATTCGAACTTCTTGACGCCCTTTTGCATCAGAGCTTTCCGTCACTCTTGCTTCAACAACGTCGCCATGAATCAGTTTTCGCATTTCATGATAAGGAATATATAAGTCTTTATCACCTTCGTCCGGTTTTAAAAATCCAAAGCCGTCACGATGACCGATCACCACACCGGTAATTACCGATGATTTACTAGCAATTGCATACTGTTTAAATTTAGTAAATACCAGTTGACCAGCATTTTCCATTGCTCGTAAACGTCGTTTAACACCAACCTTTTGATCTTCATCTTTATAACCAAGCTCTTTGCAAACTTGCACAAACGTCATCGGATGACCTTTTTGCTCTAACAAAGATAAAAGAAATTCACGACTGGCCACAGGGTTATCGTATTTGGCTGATTCACGTTGATGGTGGGGGTCTTTATGCTTCACTGATGCTTTTTATTCCTAGCTAAAATTATTATTAGTGTCCGAATTAACATTAACTCTCACTAATAACCTGAGTATATCTTAGTTATTAACTGAACACCTAACAATCGGTTAGTGTAATACTTGAAAAGCTATTATTAATCATTACAATGCTGATATTCCTTTCAATAATAAAGAACAATTATGAAAAAATTATTACTAAGCACTATTTTATCAATCAGCTTCATCTCATCTGCTTTTGCAGCCCACCCACAATGTGGCGAAACTGAACTTGCCAACATCATGGGCAATATGAAAGACAACATGAAAGCGATTAAAGGCGCAGCTAAAGCCGATGATTTTGAAAAAATCAATGCTATTGCTAAACAATTATTAGTTGATGTTCAAAAGGCTGAGCAATACGTACCTCTCGCTATTAGCGATAAAAAAGAGCTTAACCAAGAGCAACAAAAAGAGTTTGATGATTACAAAAACGGCATTGCCAACCTAGAGAAAGCGGTTACCTCATTAACTACTGCAACAAATATCGAAGAACAAAAAGCGGCACTAGGAAAAATAGGCAAAGCGGCTAAAAAAGGTCATAAAGCATTTAAAATGGATTGTGACGAATAATCGCGATGCAAACAGTTAAAGTTTGGGATAATTTCACCCGAATTTACCATTTAAGCCAGCTAATATTGCTGGCTTTATTATGGTATACCGGTGAAAACGCTGAGTTTGAATGGCATTTTATCTGTGGATTCACTCTCGCAGGTTTATGGCTTACTCGCTTGGCTTGGGGGTTTATCGGTAGTGACACATCCAAGTTTATTCATTTCGTTAAAACGCCGATATCAGTGTTAAAAGCATGGAAAAGCAATTCCATTGCTACTCCACATCATGGTCATAACCCTGTTGGTGGCTATATGGTGATGTTTCTTTTGTTTTGCTTAGGTATGCAACTCATTACTGGGTTATTTGCCAGCGACGATGTTTTAGCAGAAGGGCCTTTATACATGTCTGTTAGCGAATCGTTTGCCGAAACCATGGATTCATTACACCATCAAACATTTAATGTATTGTTAGTATTGGTAGGGCTACACGCGCTTGCTGGCATTTTACATGTGCTTAGAGGTGATAATGTAATTCTTGCAATATTCACAGGTAAAAAGAAAACCAAACAGAGCGTTGAGCCATTAAAACTTAAATCCGCAATGTTCCCTTTAGCTATTTGGACAGTGTTCTCTTATGTTATATACAGTTGGGGCATGACTGCCGCGAGTTTTTAGTTAAGATCCCTAAAGCAGATCCCGGACCAAGTCCGGGACGACGCGAGTGCGTCGGTTAGGAAGATTTAAATCGATTATAGCTGCTTAATTGTATACCCTTTAGCTTTTAGTTGGCTTAACACGCCCTCTTCGCCGACTAAATGCATTGCCCCTACTAATACAAACTCGACTTCCTTAGTGTTAAAATATCCCTCAACTGCAGGCATCCAATTATTATTACGTTCAACTAGAAGTTCATTATACGACTTAGGAAAGCTTTCCTGCCATTCTTTGCCGGCAACATTATAAAGTTCTTCATTATCACCTTTTCGCCAAGCGTCTTTCATTTGCTGCATGACTGTTGGCAATTTTTTCATATCATCAAGCGTGTAATTGATGAGTTCATCTTCATAGCCTTTACCCATATTAGCGAGATAGGAAATTTGCTGTTCCGGTAACTCTAGGTATTTAAATGATTTTTTATCCGCAATACCTTTAGTATTAAAGAATGCATCAACCCCAGTACCACCTAAACCTAGACGCTGAAGCTCTACCATAGTTAATGTAATTGAAAGCATAGAAGGCTTGAACATTTGCAAATTTGCAACAGGAATACCTTTGCTTTCCATATAAGCATTTAACTTTTTAACCGTTTCAGGTTTTAAATCATCAGCATAAGTTCTGCCATCCTGATAAGTCATCTGCTGTAGCATTTGTTGTTGAAACGCCATTGTTTGAGTCAGGCTCATATCCATTTCAAACACTAAAACAGCTGATTGTTGATACGCTTTATCAAATGCAGCGGGCAATGGATAATCACTCTCACTAAGTACATGAACCGTACCGCCAAAAAAAACTGTTTCACCATTTTTACTCACCTGCCAAACAGGTGCATCGGCAAAACTTATAAAACTAATTGCGAGAAGGGTGAATGTTGAGAGGATTTTCCCTAATGTTGACATAATATTTCCTTTATTAAACAAGTAACTCTGTATCATCTTAGACTAAAGAACAAAAAATTGCTCCTGCATTTTTGTCATAAAGTCCATCCATGGCCAAAAACAAAAAATTGCTCCTGCATTTTTGTCATAAAGTCCATCCATGGCGATTTGCATTGATTCATCCTCTTTACAAATCTAATGCCATCCATGGCGATTTGCATTGATTCATCCTCTTTACAAATCTATTGCCATCCATGGCGATTTGCATTGATTCATCCTCTTTACAAATCTAATGCCATCCATGGCGATTTGCATTGATTCATCCTCTTTACAAATCTAATGCCATCCATGGCGATTTGCATTGATTCATCCTTGAATCAAAAAAAAAGGTTAGCCAATGGCTAACCTTATTATATACACCTAACATGTTGGTTTACTTTCTAAAATCAACACCCGCCTGAGCAGCAAAGTAAGCGAAAACTGTATAAACAGCGGTATTTTGCTGTAAATCTTCTGCATTAACTTTGTCTAACGTGTCATTCTCAGTATGGTGAATATCAAAATAGGTTGTACCATCTGGTGAGAAGTTCATTGCCGGTACGCCTTTATCTGTTACTGCGCCCATATCCGATTGACCGCGTGCTTTATTACCTTTGTTATAGGCGACACCTAAAGATTCAAGGTATGTTGCTAATTCAGCAATAGCTGGTACAGAAGCTTCACCTACACCAGATTGCATTGAATAAATTTTACCTAAACCAAAATCCCACTCTGCAGCAATGGTATGGTTTTTAAGTTCGTCTTTATGATCGATAATATATTGCTTAGCACCTAACAAACCAACTTCTTCGCCAGCAAACAAAATAACGCGAATTGTACGTTTAGGACGTTGTGGTAATTTAGCGATATGTGCAGTAGCAGCCATAACCATAGACACACCTAACCCATCATCAATTGCGCCAGTGCCAACATCCCAGCTATCCAAATGTGCGCCTAACGCAACCACTTGCTCAGGTAATTCACTGCCAGTAATTTCACCAATAACATTAGCGCCTTTAGTAGCAACAATCTCATTACGCAGGGCAGTAACCTTTAAGTAAAACTCAACCGGTTTGTTACGTTTAAATATATTTACCATCACATCAGCATCTGGGTTTGATAATGCAACCGCAGGTATACGTTTTACTTCTTCTTTATAGCGAGTAACACCGGTGTGACCTAAACGGTTATTGTCAGTACCAACAGAGCGCATGATAAACCCAATCGCACCTTTTTCTGCAGCAACAGAAGCACCATTAACTCTAGCGCCAACTGCTTTGCCGTAGCCTTTACCAGTTTTAAAACGTTCCATACGATAAGAAACAAATGCAATTTTTCCTGTTAAGCTCCCAGGTTTTGCAGCTTCAAGATCTGCCATTGTTTTAAAGTGAACAACTTCAGCTTGAATGCCTTTTTCGCCAGTACCAACCGACTCGCCTAAAGCGATGGCTTTAATGTCATGAGGAAAAGGAGCAAGCACTTGTGCTTCTACATCACCGCGAATCCACTGATAATGGCCAACTTCTTCGGTCCAAACTTTATCAAAACCCAGCGAATTCATTTTCTCTACTGCCCAGGCAATAGCTCGTTTATCACCTTCAGTACCAATCATACGGGCACCAACTTCAGTGGTTAGTGATTCTTCTATTTGGTAGGCAAGATCTGAACTGAGGGCAGTTTGTTTTAACGTGTTTATTTGTTTTTGCTGTGCTTCATCTAAGTATGCAGCCTGCACAGTAAAGGTAGAAAGCGCTACAACAGATAATACAACGCTTTTTAATGTTGCTTTCAACATGATTAATTCCTAGGACTTGATATGGGAGTTTATTATTTCGAGATTATACTTCTTCATAGACAGGTGCAGCAACCCATTGTTGCTTGGATTTCTTCTCTTGTTTATAGTCTCTTAACGCTAATAAACATGGCGTAAGTACTAAGGTAAGGATTGTGGCGAACGCTAAACCGCCAGCCACAGCTGTTGCCAGTTGTGCCCACCACTGAGTAGAAGGAGAGCCGAAACTGATATCTCGGCTAACAAAATCAATATTCATTTGTAACACCATCGGCATTAAACCCAAAATGGTGGTTATTGTTGTTAATAGCACCGGTCGTAAACGTTGTGCCCCGGTTCTTAAAATAGCTTCTTTGGCATTTAACCCTGTCGCTTTCAACACATTGTAAGTATCAATGAGTACAATATTGTTGTTTACGACAATACCTGCTAACGCAATTACGCCTAATCCAGACATCACTATTCCAAACGGTTTGCCAGCAACTAATAACGCTAAGAACACCCCTACCGTTGAAAACAACACAGCAGAAAGTATCAACATCGCTTGATAAAAACTATTAAATTGAGTGACTAAAATAATCGCCATAACAAATAGCGCTACCGCAAAGGCATTGCCTAAAAAGTCTTCCGACTCTTGTTGATCTTCTGTTTGACCTTTTACATCAACGGTAACTGTGCGCCAATCAATATCGAGTGATTGCATTTGCGCTTGTAACAAAGGTAATTCTGTTGGCAATTGTGCGCCGGGAATTAAATCTGCTTGGATAGTAATAACCCGTTTAGAATCAACACGTTTAATGGTATCAATTTTTTGTGCGGCATTTTTATCCACAAAATTTGTCATTGGTACCAGGCCATCTTTGGTTTTTAAACGCAATTCATCTAGGCGGCTAATACTGCGTTTTTCAGCAGGAAAACGTACTCGAATATCTAATTCGTCATCAACATCATCGGGGCGATACTCACCCAGTTTTAAACCATTAGTCACCATTTGTACCGAAGTACCGACTAGAGTAGCATCGGCATTGAAGGTTGCCGCAAGAGCACGGTTAACTTTAAGTTGCCACTCAATGCCAGGTTTTGAGCCGCCGTCTTCAACATTGGTAAATTTAGGGTTTAGTTGCAATGCTGTTCGTACTTTACGCACCGCATCCTGTAATTTATCAGGAAACCTAGAAGATAACTCGAGGATCAAATCTTTTCCTTGCTGTGGCCCCATTTCATCTTTGCGAACTTCAACCTCTACTCCGGCATAACTATCAAGACGACGATGTAATTCAGTAACGAGTTCATTGGCTGGCGCTCTAAATTGCCAGTTAATTAAATTTATACGTAGTTTGCCAACCAGATCGTTACCACCGGTTTTCGAATACAATGATTTAATGGCTTTTAGGTCTAACACTCGGCGTTCGATTTCTTTCATGATCAAATCTTTTTCATCAATCGATAAATCACCATATGAGCGCACAGTTAAGTTAATGCCCTCTGGTTCAATTTCGGGGAAGAATTCACTGCCTAAACCTGAACCAACATAATTTCCCATCACCGCAATGGCGAAAACCAAAGTGACCAACAACACTTTAACAGGGTGAGTGATCGCAACAGCAAGCATTGAAACATATTTACCCATCAATCCTTTAAGTTTGGTTATATCGCCCTCTTCTGCTTGAATAAGTTGCTGCTTTTCTTGCTCTGTAATTAAACGACTTTTGCCCCACAATGTACCCATGGTAGGCACAAAAATAAGCGCCATAAATAAAGACGCGCTAAGCACGGCAATTAACGTAATAGGCATGAACTTCATAAACTCACCCATCATGCCAGGCCAAAACAGTAATGGCGCAAATGCTGCCAAGGTAGTTGCGGTAGAAGCAATGATAGGCCATGCCATGCGTTTTGCTGCTAGTGAATATGCCTGCTGTTTGGGTACGCCTTCACTCATTTGCCTATCTGCAAATTCTGTCACTACTATCGCGCCGTCTACCAGCATTCCAACGGCCATAATCAAAGCGAATAGCACCACAATATTTACGGTTAAACCAAATATAGACAGGACTAAAATACCAGTAAGAAATGCACCAGGAATTGATAAGCCAACCAGTACAGCAGTTCTAGCCCCTAAGGCAGCAACAATAACAATAACAACAAGCAATACGGCTGAAATAACATTGTTTTGCAAATCACTAAGCATAGTTTTCACTTGCTTGGATTGATCGCCGGTATAATTCACCAGAATATGTTCCGGCCAAAGTTTGCGCTCACTTTCTATCAAGGCTTTTACATTATTTACCGTATCAATAATGTTTTGTCCTGGACGCTTTTTCACTTCAATGGAAATAGCACGCTCACCATTTAAGCGAGCGTAAGTGGTTGGGTCTTTATATGCCCTACGAACTATTGATACATCTTGAAAGGTAACAACCCTTTCACCGTCTACCTTAATCGGTAACTCAAGCAAGTCTTTTACCGTTTCAAATACTGACGGTACTTTAATCGCGAAACGTCCTTTACCGGTATCCATAGTACCAGCAGGTACTAGGCGGTTATTACGCTCAACTAAATTATAGATATCATTTTGATCAAGTCCGTAACTTTCCATCAGCAATGGATCGACGATGATTTCGACCATATCTTCTCGATCGCCGCCAATGTCTACTTCCAGCACTTGTGGCATGCTCGCTATTTTATCTTCTAAATCTCGAGCGATAGTAATTAAGCCGCGCTCACTTACCGGCCCAGATAAAAATACCGTTACTGCGGGTTGTTGATTTGCCATTGTCACCTGTTTAACTTCAGGCTCTTCAGACTCATCTGGGAGTTTTGCTTTTGCTAATATGACTTTATCACGCACCGAAGATAGGGCTTCTTTGGCATCAAAACCCGCGATAAATTCCAAACGAATGCTGGCATGACCTTCGCTGGCCGAGGCATGCATAGCTTTAATACCTTCAATCGATTTAAGTTCATTTTCCATGGGACGAACTAACATGCGCTCAGCATCTTCTGGTGAAATGCCATCATGTACGATAGAAATATAAATTTGCGGAATAGTAATGTCAGGGTTCGACTCTTTCGGAATATTATTGTAGGTAATACCACCGGAGACTAGCAATAAAATAAAGATCATCATAACCGAACGAGTTCGGTATAAAGCTGAGTCGATAAGCGCTAACATACTCGCTTATTGTTCCACTGAAATTGGGTTAACTGTGTCGCCAGGGCGAACGAAGCCTTGTCCCAGAGTGATAATTTGTTCTTTTTCGCCAAGGCCTCTTAACCAAACACCTGACTCGTCACTTTTGACAATATTTATCTGTGTAAATACCACTTTATTATCAACGACCGACTTAACCCCGATATTGCCTTTTTCATCCAACGCAAGTAATGCTGGTGATACCTTAATGGCCGACACCATAGCAAGTGGTAATTCAACTTCAGAACTAATTCCAGCAAAGTAGCGATAATCTTGGTTTTCAATGGCGATTTCGGCTTTAAAGGTATTGGTTTTTTCATTAGCGACGCTGGCGATATATCGCAATTTACCTTTTATTTCACGTTCACCAAGTAAAGTAATCTCTGCAAATTGCCCTTCTTTAATCATGCTGACTTGATTTTCAGTAACATGAGCTCGAATGACTAATGGATCTAAATCGGCGATCATGGCGATATCATCACCGACACCAACGTAATCACCCACTTCAACATAGCGTTCGTTTAAGACACCATCAAAAGGAGCTTTTATTGTGGTATTAGCAATATCCGTCTCTATGCGGGCAAGTTCAGCTTTGGCATCGGTAACATCTGACAATCTTTGCGCTAACGCTGACTCGCCTTGATAGCCGCCCTGCAGTAATTTTTTTGCACCGTAATAATCTACTCGTCGTTGTCTTAATAACTGTTGGAAGTGCTCTAATTTGGCGGGTAAATCGTTAAGGGCAATGGTTGCGATCACATCCCCTTTTTTTACAAAGCTGCCTCGCTGGGCAAACACTTTAGTTATGGCGCCTTTAACCTCTGCTTGCAAGGTAACCAATCGATCGGGCTCGGTACGACCATATAAGGTTACAGTGTTAGCAATTTGCTCGGCAAAAAGTGTTTCCACCTTAACTTTCGGAACAGGAGCTGTTTTTTCAGCAACGACATCGGGGTTTATTTTACTATTAACTAAGCCTGTCGCTAACCAAACGATCAGTAACAAAGAAATAGCTAAAGCAATTACATACGGACGCTGTGCCAGCCATTGGCTGTTTAAACGCATACCTTCCCCAAAATAAAAAAATCTTTTTATGTTATGAAGTTAGTATAAAACGAAGTGAGGGATTTTAGCAGCAATTAATTTACATAATTGCTACTTTTTTTGGCTTTTCGAGGAATTTTAAATAGAAAAAGAAGAGCCACAGCCACAAGTGGTTTCTGCATTTGGATTGTCAACTAAGAAACGACTGCCTTCTAAGCCTTCGATGTAATCAACTGTGCCACCAACAAGATATTGTAAGCTCATTGGATCGACCACCATAGTTACGCCTTCTTTAACGATAGTCATGTCGCCATCATTTACTTTTTCATCAAAAGTAAAACCGTATTGAAAACCAGAACAGCCTCCACCGGTAACGTAAACACGAAGTTTTAATTCCGGGTTTTCTTCTTCGCTAATGAGTACTTTTACTTTATTAGCGGCAGCGTCACTGAATTGAATTGGTAATTGGGTATCTGACATAGGTTACTTCTTAAAAATTACGGCAATAAATCTTGAGCAGATTAGTATCTGCGGATTATCTTAAACCTGAGCAATTTAATCAAGTATTATTGCTAATCATGCCGCTATTAACCAGTTTTAACCGTTTTCCAAGGGTAACTTTCGTCTAAACGATGGGACTTTTGCCACTTACCTGCAGGCAATATTGCTGAAACATCAATTTTTTCAGGGACAAAATCTTTTGGCAAGGCAAACTCGGCCTCAATAACCTGAAAGTATTGAAAGCTAAACGCTAGTGAGTTTTTATCAAGCTCGGTCATTTTAGCAATGTTAATAGTGGCAGGACGATTAACTAAACTGCCGGCAAAAGTAATGTCTACTCGCCCCTTGGCAAAGCGTTTACTTTTCTGTTGTTGTACTAGCACAACGCGAATTCGATAATGATTGTCACTTGCGCTTGGCGTAACCTCTACTTCATCAATAATAATGCCATTCGCCTGTTTTTCAGGAGCCATTATTTTTTCATAAAATGCCAGTTCTTTTTTCAACGAAAAGTGATCATCTTCAATGCTTCTAAGCGCTTGTTGCGCTTTTTGGTTTGCCAGACGTTCAATTTCAAGCTCTACCTGCAAGGTATTAAGTCTACTTTTTGCTTGTTCGTTTTTTTGATACAACTTTTCTAAACGTTCAGATTGCTCTGCGATGAGTTGATTTTGATGTTTTTGATAAAAATTACCGGCCTTATACGAAAGTATAATAACCACAAATAACACTAAGCCACTGGTTATTAGTAATTTAAATGCACCATATCGCTGGTGTAGGTCTGATATTGTTATTTTTTTTAACCAATTCATTTTTAAGGTATTATCTATTTTAAGTATGTTAAACTTGTACAACCAATCTATAAAACCAACAAAAATAATAGTAACAAAGGTAACACATGTCTTTAGTGTCGTTTAGAACCAAATTAGCTAAGCCGGAGCCTTCCTGGCAATTATGCCTGATAGGTATAATTGGCGGCACATTAGCGTCACTATGTATTATTTTATTTCGTTTAAGTGTCGAGTCTTTACAATTATTGTATCTGGAAAATATTGATGACTACACCACTGTATCAGAATTTTACCGATTTATAACCCCTGTTATCGCCGTACTTTTTATTTTAGCCTTGGCTTGGATATCAAAATTTAAGTATTCCAGAATGGGCATACCATTTGTGATACATCGCTTGAAAGCCAATTATGGCTTTATTCCGTTTAAAAATACCCTTACTCAATTTTTTGGCGGTATTTTTGCCCTGGCGGGTGGTTTTTCTGTAGGTCGAGAAGGGCCTGCTGTACATATTGGCGCAGCTTCGAGTAGCTTTTTAGGTAGTAAATTGGCACTACCGCATAATTCCATTAGAACTCTGTGTGCCTGTGGGGTTGCAGCTGGCATATCGGCAAGTTTCAATACGCCTTTAGCGGCAGTTATTTTCGTTATGGAAGTGATATTGCGTGAATACAAATTGCACATATTCATTCCGGTAATTCTAGCGTCTATCATTGGCTCAATGATGACCCATGCGGCGTTTGGCCCTTATCATGAATTTGAGTTTTTTGCCTACATCGTTATCGACTTTTGGCATTACCCTTTGTTGATCATTTTTGGCGTAGGTCTAGGTTTTTTAGCCAAGTTATTTAATACCAGTTTAATCGCAACGTTAAGAGTTTCTTCAAAGTACCATATGGCTAAACGGTTAGTGTTAGCGGCATTAATTATGGGTACTATCGGGTTATTAGTACCGCAAAGTATGGGGGCGAGTTTAAGCGCTATCGGCTCAATGCTCGACCAAAACTCTCACTTACTGATAATAATATCAATATTAGTCGCTAAATTTATCGCTACAGTGGCTGTACTTGGCTTAGGTGTACCGGGTGGGATCATTGGACCAACCTTAGCTATTGGAGCAATTGCCGGCGCCTTAATGGCATTTTTTGTTAGCTTTTTATACCCTGAAGTCAGCTTTGCAGGTGATTATGCGTTAATGGGTATGGCCGGCATGTTAGCAGCAACATTGAATGCACCGCTTGCAGCGTTATTAACCGTAATAGAATTATCTAATCAATTACAATTAGCCTTACCCGCGATGGTGGTTATTACTTCGGCTTATTTAACCTCAGCCCAATTTTTAAAGAATCGTTCGATATTCTTACAACAATTAGAATTTCAAAAGCTGCCCTACCTTGCCTCTCCGGTAGAAAGGGTGTTACAAAAACATGGCGTGTTATCGCAAATGGATACTAATTTCAAAGTTCTTAATGCGCCTGATAGCAATCAAATAAAGTGGTTACTTGCAGGACAAAATCACGGCGAAAAGTTGATCATTAAACCAGATAACAACGAATCCATTTATAAATTAGTACAAATTGACATGAACATTCATCCATTAGATGGTGAAGATCAAGCAATTAAGTCCACCTTTATGCCTGCGATAGACAGCCAAGCAACGTTATCTGAAGCCTATTTTGCACTATACAAACAACGCGAAGGCGCGGTGTATATTTATCACAGGTCAAAGGATAAAATTATTGGTGTGTTAGCATTTGAAAAAATTCGGAAAATATTAACTCAAGGTAACGTTTAAAATGAGCAGTTTATTATGGATTAAAGCCTTACATGTGGCGTTTATGGTTGCCTGGTTCGCCGGTATTTTTTACTTACCAAGACTGTTTGTTTATCATGCCGAGTCTAAAAATAAGGACGTGCATGAGCAATTAAAAATCATGGAACGTCGACTACTGTATTTCGTTACACCGTTTGCTCTATTAACACTAATTTTTGGCTTAATACTTATCTATATGATGGGCAGTAATTGGTTTATCCACAGCACTTGGCTTCACATAAAATTAGTGTTGGTGGCTTTATTATTTGTGTATCACGGCTATTGCTTTAAATTACTTAACGACTTTAAAACCGACCAAAATACTCGCTCGGGCAAGTTTTTTCGACTATTTAATGAACTACCGGTATTTATCTTATTTGCCGTTATCATTTTAGCGATTGTTAAACCGGTCATTTATTAACAAAATAGCGATTCTGTGTTAAAGTTGCGCGCATAATGAACTAGGTAATATTTAAGCTGTATCAACTTACGCTTTACCCTAGTAAATAACCAATATATTTAATAATAATATCAGGCAGTTAACCATGATGAATTTTCAAGGCAGCCATATTTTATCGGTATCACAATTTGATCGTGAATCGGTATCTCGCATTCTTGAAGTTGCGCAAGCAATGATCCCTTATGCCAGCAGACAAAAACGTTGTCATGTGCTTGAAGGGGCGATTTTAAATAATCTTTTTTTTGAACCGAGTACTCGTACTCGTATTTCGTTTGGCACAGCCTTTCAATTGCTCGGCGGCTTTGTTCACGAAACGGTCGGTCAAGAAAGCTCATCATTATCCAAAGGCGAGTCATTATTTGATACTGCACGGGTGATCAGCGGTTATTCTGATGTAATTGCCATGCGCCACCCTGACATGCATTCGGTAGCTGAATTTTCTACCGGCAGCACTGTACCAGTAATTAACGGTGGCGATGGTGCGAACGAACACCCTACTCAAGCGCTATTAGACTTATTCACCATTCAGGCTGAAATGAGCCGTTTTGGTAAAGGCATCGATAACTTAAACATTGTGCTAATGGGCGACTTGAAACACGGACGCACAGTACATTCATTATCAAGATTATTAAGCTTATATAAAAACTTAACCATTACCTTATTGTCGCCAAAAGAATTACAAATGCCAGCCTACATTGTAGATGTATTAACTAATGCAGGCCATAAAGTAAATATTACCGAAACGATGGCGGGCAATTTAGAAAGCGATGTGGTTTATCAAACCCGTATCCAGCAAGAACGATTTGCAAGTATTGCTGAAGCCGAACAATACCGCGGTCACTTTAGCCTAAATAAAAGTGTTTATGAGCAGTACTGTAAAGATCATACGGTGATAATGCACCCGCTACCAAGAGATGCTCGCCCTGAAGCGAACGAACTCGACATAGATTTAAATGACAACAACAATTTAGCAATTTTCCGTCAAGCCCAAAATGGCGTTTTAGTACGCATGGCATTATTTGCCTTAACCCTTGGAGTTGATGAGAAACTTACCCAATATGAAAAAGAAGTAACTTGGTTTACGAATAAATAAGCCAACTATTTAAAAGATCACAAGGCAACCAAATGTCACATTCACAACAATTATTTGAACAAGCTCAACAAACCATTCCAGGCGGTGTTAACTCACCAGTACGTGCTTTCACGGGCGTTGGTGGAACTCCGCTATTTATTGAACGAGCTGAAGGCGCATATACCTTTGATGCTGATGGTAAACAGTACATCGATTATGTAGGTTCTTGGGGACCTATGATCTTAGGTCATAACCACCCGGCCATTCTAGATGCGGTAATTACTACTGCACAAAAAGGTTTAAGTTTTGGTGCACCAACTGAACTTGAAATTACCATGGCAGAAAAAGTACGTGAATTAGTTCCATCAATGGAAAAACTGCGTATGGTAAGCTCAGGTACAGAAGCAACAATGAGTGCTATTCGTTTAGCTCGTGGTTACACTGGACGTGACAAAATTTTGAAATTTGAAGGCTGTTACCACGGCCATGCCGACTCTTTATTGGTTAAAGCAGGCTCGGGCGCATTAACTTTAGGTGTACCAAACTCACCTGGTATTCCAGCTGATTTAGCTCAGCATACGTTAACGGTTAACTACAACGACATTCAGTCAGTAAAAGACGTGTTCAAAGAACTTGGCGATCAAATAGCCTGTATTATTGTTGAACCAGTTGCCGGTAACATGAACTGTATTCCACCAATTGCTGGATTCCTAGAAGGCTTACGCAGTATTTGTGATGAATACAAATCAGTATTTATTATCGACGAAGTAATGACGGGTTTCCGTGTTGCCCTTGGCGGCGCACAAGCGCACTACAATGTTAAGCCTGACTTAACCACACTGGGTAAAGTTATTGGTGGTGGTATGCCAGTTGGTGCATTTGGTGGTAAAGCTGAAATTATGGATTTCATTGCACCTGTTGGCCCGGTTTACCAAGCGGGTACATTATCGGGCAACCCAATTGCAATGGCCGCAGGTCTTGCAGCACTTAATGAGTTAAGTAGCAAAGATTACCACGCTGATTTAACAGCAAAAACAAAGCAGATTGCTGAAGGTTTTAAAGCCGCTGCCGATCGTCAAAATGTTCCATTAGCAATAAACTACGTTGGCGCTATGTTTGGTTTCTTCTTTACCGATCAAGAACAAGTAAACACATTTGCACAAGTGATGAAATGTGATACCGCTAAGTTCAATAAGTTCTTTCATTTAATGCTAGAAGAAGGCGTTTACCTTGCACCTTCAGCGTTTGAAGCAGGTTTCTTATCAACAGCACATTCAGATGCCGACATACAAGCAACGCTTGACGCTGCAGAACGTTGTTTCGCAAAGTTATAACTTAACGACAATTTAAATCCAAAAAGCCCGTGTTTATCACGGGCTTTTTTTTGACCAAATAAGAGTTAATGCAATATATTCTGCCGCTATTAGACCACTAAGACCCTCTCATCTACCAAACAACTTCGGTTGCCTTTTTCCTTCCTTAAAACTACCTCTTTGAATTTTTCAACGAAAACGATATATTGGATTGATTAGTTTTTAGACTGAAAATGTCTGCATGTAGTAGTCTAGGTATTATCACTCTAATAAGCTGTTTTATTTATAGTTGTTTTAGTAACTTTGAATAATCTTTAATTTCACCTAAACCCCTTATTTTACTTGCTTTTTATCCTTTATTACGTTTTAAATAGTACACCACTTTTTTAAACAGCGTGACTACACTGTGTCTACACGTAAAATTACTAAGTCTTTTGTAGACAAGCTTGGATTTCCTGAAACGGGACAAGCTTTTCATCGAGATAACACCTTAAAAGGCTTTGCCATCCGTGTAACTTCGGGCGGAAGTAAGGCTTTCATTCTTGAAAAACGTATCAATCGAAAAGTACGTAGAATAACGTTAGGTCGATATCCTGAAATCACCGTTGAAATGGCTCGTAAAGAAGCCCTTAAATATTTAGGTGAAATTGCGACAGGTGTAGATCCAATTGCAAAAAGGCAACAGCAAGAAGCTGAAACTCTTACCTTATGGCAAGTGTGGCAAGAATATCGAAGAGTTAAATCAAATTTAAAAGATAAAACCTATGTGCAATACGAAATGTACTTTAATGGTGAACTCAAAGATTGGAAAAATAAACGCATTGTAGATATCACTAAAGATATGATTGTTACTCGACACAATCGTTTGTTATCAACTCATAGCCCTTCATATGCTAATACTGCTATGAGAATATTAAGCGCTATTTATAAGTTCGCTAAAGGGCAATACGAAGATAACTCAGGTAATAGTTTATTCCCCCACAACCCTATTGATAGGTTAGGTCAATTAAAAGCGTGGGCAAAAGAGCCAAGACGACAAACTCTTATAAAACCACATCAACTAAAACCTTTATATATCGCATTACAAGATATGAAATTCAATACAGGTGCAGAATCAGATCACGTGGCGGCTGACTATATTTTATTTATTTTATTAACAGGACTTAGAAAAAATGAAGCCGCTACATTGACGTGGGATAATGTCGATCTACAAGAAGGGACAATTCATATTCCCGATACTAAAAATAAAGAGCCTTTAACATTGCCACTTACCGATGTTCTTAGTGCTATTTTAAGTTATCGCTATAGATTTAGAATTAATGACTATGTGTTTTCATCAAGAAAGAAGGGATATTTTGCCTACCCTGAACATTCACTAAAATATTTAGTTGAACAATCAAAAATTAAGTTTACCTTCCACGATCTCCGTAGAACGTTTATAACGGTTGCTGAGTCATTAGATATATCATCTTATGCAATAAAGCGTTTAGTGAACCATAAAAGCGGCTCAGACGTTACTGAGGGCTATATTATTTCAAATCATGATAGGTTAAGAGCTCCTATGCAACGCATTACGGATTTTTTTAAGGTGCAATGTGAAATAAACAAGGATGATATTAATGGAAACTGAGCTAACTGATTTAGCACAAGCATTAACACAGTCAGAAAAACAAAAACGTATAGAATTGATAAAAGAAGTTATTAACGACTCTAGTGCACTATTTAATAATTTAAATGACCATATTGATATATCACACTTTCAAAAACTGTTCGCTATCGTTAATAGCACGATATCTGATGATAATTTATTAAGCCAAAGTATAACGAAATCATTTTGGGTATTAGAACTACTGTTAGCCGCCAATACCAATCAACCTAACTATCATGGCAAACTATTGTTCGAGTACATGGACATTTTTGACATAAGTCCAAAAGAGTCATTATCACTTAGTTGGTCAACCATCTTTGCTATTACTGCAATTGATAGATTATGTGAATTATGTGCTTCGTTTGACAATGAAGTGAACCTAGAAAAAGCGCTTGCACATCAAGCGAAGCAAAGTGCAGAAAGACTTCATTTAGATGCAATTGATTGTGGGTCAAAAGCAATGGTTTTCACCAAGCTTATCGATGAGAATTGGGCGAGTTCATATTTAAGTAAATTACAAACAGCTAAAAGAGTAGCTAAAACGGACAAGCTTAAAGGAATCGTACTAATTCGTTATATTCGAGAGCATACCGATGTAGATGTTACGTCTGCTGCAAATGCTATAGAAAGCCAGTTAGTTTCAGAAAATTGTCCTGAACTTTCTTCATTAAGATCAGAAGCTAGAAGAGCAAAAACATTCGCCGAATGGATCAATAAACATAAAGAAGGTGAACTTAAAATCCCTATTTTTTAGCTGTCCGTTATCAGGATAACGGGACGCTAGTCCTCTAATTCTCTTTTAATTCATTCAAATTTCCTCCAACATAATAAGCGACTTTATGGTCATTAACTTTTAAATTTAACCGCCGCTGTGAAGCGTAAGTGAATAACATGATAAACAAACTATTAAATACAAAAGAAACCGCTGAAATTTTAAATGTCAGTGAAGCGTTTTTAGAACGTGACCGTTGGGCTGGTGCTCGAATTCCATTTATCAAAGTGGGCGCACGAGCTATCCGTTATCGTTCGCAAGATATAGAAAAATACCTCGAAGACAATTTATGTTACTCCACCAGTGAAGGGGTTGCATAATGAAAATCACTCCCTCTATTAGTCCATGCTTAAAATGGTTTTTGAACGGGCATCATTTAGATTTTTGCGTAGACGTTTGTGGTCAATTTGGTCATACCTTACCTTCCGTACCTGATGGAAATTTCATCAAGAAGGGTAACCTTAGGGATTTGCAAGCGAAGGGTTATATTACTAAAGAAAACACATACATATTTGGAGTTCAATATTCGCGATTCACTATAACTGAGTTTGCTAAAAAGTTTTTTAAAGGTAATGTAAATGATTTCACAAGATAGCGAGATTAATCATGAACTAAACAAGCGAGCACCAGTTTTTCGTGACTATGATTTTTTAACTGCGGAGTGGCATAAATGCCCTGCTGACAGAGCTGATGTAGAGTTTATTTTTCATCATCTGTCTAAACTGCCGGATCAGTTAAAAAGATTAGTGCTTAACAATGCTTTAAAGATAGAAAGTAGACGAGATAGAAATTTATATATTCTAAATACCACTAAAAGAATAGTGGATTTTCTACCTGCAAAACTTCGTTATTCATTAACGGTTGATGATGAAGAAATTAGAAAAATTGCGGAAGAGTCTGCGGATAGGTGCAGAAGGTTAGCAACCCTTCATAATGTTAAGTTTCGCTATAGTGCATCAATGCCTCAATCCGTTAAAGGGTTTGATAATAGCGTTACGAAAGGCACAAATCCGTTAAGGAGTAATCACATTAATAGAAATCCCGTTAACGTAACGGGGAGTAATAGCCCGTTAACGGAAATTTCCGTAACGGACACATCCGAAACTTACCGAGTATTGACAGAGTACATTGAAACTTTTCGAATTGATCCTATTGCTGTTACGAGTCATGGCGTAACGGAGCTAGGTGCAATTAAGCGCATGTGCAATAAAAATTGGTGGATTCGAAGATTACGTAAAATCTTTAACCAAGCGTATGAACAAGCCGCCATAGAGTTAATTTTGGTGAATAAATATAAGCAGATATACGCCAGTGATTTAACCGTAACGAAAAGGAAACAACAACTTTTCCGTAACGAACAAATCATGAGTTCAATGCTTGTTATAAATGATATTGGTCAACAATATTCATTAAAGGATTTGTCTGACTTAAACGTTTCCAATCCTCAAGTGCGAAAAGCTGAGTTAATGGTTCGTATGCGTGGCTTTGAAGAACTGTCTCAAGAGCATGGTCATAAAGGTATATTCATTACCATTACCTGCCCTTCAAAATATCATGCTACCTACGCAAAATCAGGTCAGAGGAACGTGAAATATGAGAACTTAACCCCTTATCAGGGAAATCAATATTTATGCTCTGTATGGTCTCGTATTCGCGCAGAATGGAATCGACAAGAGATTAAGCCTTACGGTTTTAGGGTTGCTGAACCCCAACATGACGGAACACCACATTGGCACATATTACTTTTTGTTGAAGAAAAACATATTACAACTGTGAAAAACGTTGTTAGCCATTATGGCTTGCAAGAAGATGGAGACGAAAAAGGGGCGTTAGAGAATCGATGTGATTTTAAATTGATAGACCCCAAAAAAGGTAGCGCGACTGGCTATATTGCTAAATATGTATCAAAAAACATTGACGGAAAAGGGCTAGACGTTGGTGTTTATGGTGAAGACCCAATCACTGCTGCACAACGAGTAGATGCTTGGTCCTCATGTTGGTGTATACGTCAGTTTCAACAAATTGGTGGCGCATCAGTATCCGTATGGAGAGAATTAAGGCGTTTAAAGCAGTCAATGGGTAAAGACACATTAATAGAAAAAGCAAGACAAGCTGCTGATGAAAGCAAATGGAATGATTATATTAATGTTATGGGTGGCGTCTTTGTTAAAAGAAAAGACCAACCACTAACGCTTGCGTATGAGCTTGCATCGAATATAGAAACAGGCGAATGCAAACTCGGTTATTACGATGGTAATTTTATTAAAAACATTAAAGGTATACTTTACAAAGGGCAGATGATTATCACGCGATTCTTTAGTTGGAGAATGGAAAAGACAGGAACTGACTTTTCTAACTTGGAGTTCTGTAAATAACTGTACTAAAGAAATGAAATTAATAAAAAAAGCAATTAAAAACCATGAAAAAACAAAATATAACAGGGTTGTTTGTGAGGGCGTGACCGTCTCAAAAGTGCCATTAGCTGCCTATTAGGAGCTTCTAATATAACTAGGTTATTGGTTAAGCTGAATTTGATAATCAATAAACACGGTTACTTGTTTATCGTTTTTTTGCCTAACTATTACAGGGTTCTCTATGCCAGAAATTGACACTTTGTATTCGGTTCCCAGAACTTCCTTAGTGGAATTGATTTCAGCTTTAATTTTGTTAAGCAATTGACTTCTGTATTGCTCTGGGGAGGCTAACGCTAGAGAAGTATTACCAAGTCTCAAGTTAGTGTCTTCTGGAATTTCTATCTGAGAAATAAAGTTATAAATTTCTTGGGTAGCACTGTATATATCTTTTGAATCATCTAGCTTAGCTAATATATAAAACTTAGATTCAGAATTTCGACCGTAAGACCTTGAAATTGAAAAAGAAGATTTTTCTCTTGGAGATAGTGAAATTACGCCCTGTTGAAAGTCTATGTTAGTTGCTTGAGATGCCTTTGAATTGATTATATTTTGGAGTTTGTTAATTAACTTAGCTCTTTCAGCAGGCATTTTAGCATCAGCGGTAATTGTAACCGATAACGCTACAAAGTCTGCATCAACGTCTATCGAGCTATTAACTGGAACATCACCTGTCCCATACGCAATGACTACTTTTAACAGTCCAGCATTAGCACTAACTGAAATTACTAGCAAAAAAACACCAAGAAGTTTATACATCCTAATTCCTTTTAAATTATTTTTATTAGCCTTTATAACTATTCGTTTGTCACAGATATCTTCCGTCAGCAATTCGCTCTTAACCGCCGCTGGGTAAGTTAATTATTTGTAAACCTACAATACATGATGTTATTGTAATTACACAAGTTTTTTAGCAGCAGTTACAGTCCGTTATGAGCGAAACAACGGACGTGAAAACTCAATAACCTGATGCTCTCCTACAAGCTCATATAAGTAGTTTCTTATTTAAACATATATAACTAAGTATTTAACCAATCTTACAGACATATTAAATATGTCCTTTTACATGGTAATTTGAATATAACATTAGGGAAGATCATGAAAATAGATGTAAGCGACGAAAAAATAAATAAATTTAGAGAGTTAGTTAACGATAATTCTAGCTTTGTTTGCAAACAATATAAAAACAAAAACGGTAAAAATTTATGGCACCCAATTTGTTCTTGTATGGATTGGATAACGGTCTCAATTAGATTTCTTCAGGATGCACCTGAATTAAGCGATAACATTGATGTTAGAGTTATGCAGATGTATTCATTTATTTCTGCCATTGATATTGTCGCTGAATCAATCACGCAACTTCACCGTGTTTTTATTAGCCACAAAAATTTACCCTTTAAAGGTGATGAATCTATTTTTAAATACAAGCTGTTTGAAAATGACGATAACGATTATTTTAAACAAATTAGAGCTTGCTATGGTGCTCACCCTGTAAATTTAAACCCTCATAATTCGAACCAGCAAAGATACTTTGCAAGTTGGCCCTTTGATGGTTTTAATACTGGAAAAACAGATCTTGATGTTCGCTTATATAGTAACAGTCCTGAAGAAGAAGATTTAACACTTTCATTAAAATCAGATGAACTTATCTCTTTTCTTAAAAGTAGATATGAGTATTTAGATGTGATTTTTGATGAAATTAATAAACAGTTTTTAGACTTTAAAGAAGATCAAAGCAAAAAATCAATAACTGCTAATGGTTCACCGCTGGAAGTTCTTCATGAGCTTTCTAAAGAGTCCTCTATTCGTCTTGATAATGACTACTATCAAGGAATGATAAACGATTTAATTATTATCTTCAGAACAACATTAGATGATGAATATCAAATTGAAGAAGTTGAATTTAAAGAAAGCTTGCTCCCATTAATTGAGGAAATAAAAGTAAACTTACAAGCAGTTGAAATCAAAGATTTAGAACTTCATTCACTGGTATATATTGACTCAACTATTGATTCAGAATTAAGTTATGAATTACCTAAGTTTTATTCTTGGCTTTACCGTGGGGAATATGATCCCCTATTAGATTACTATATCAGAAAGCTAAACAAGGTATCAGATAACAAATATAAATTTAGTGAATCAGATGGTTGTGATAAATCATTTTTAAAATTAAAGCTTATGCTTAAAATGCATTCAACTAGATTGTAGTAAACGACTATATCTGTCACAAATTTGACGTTAACTATCTGAAAAGGTTAATGTCTCATAAGAGCAATTAATCGACACTTTGTTTGACTAGCAAGCTAAAATTTATGAAGTCCAAGGATTTGTGATGAAACATATTTTAACCATTCTTACTGCTCTATTTTTAATTAGTTGTAGTGAAAGAACTGATTATTCTCAACCACATGAATACATTAAACCTTTATCATACGGAGGTGGTTATGTCTCTTTAGAAGGTAATGATTATCAGTATTCAGGTATAGGTGTAATACCTAAAACCAATAGGTTTCCTATAAATGAAGGAAAGTGCGAGTCGTATATAAAAAACATTAAGAAAAAGAAAGTAGACTTATCAATTCAAGGCTTTAACTATTATATAAGAACCGATCACTTAAACGATAAATTTGTTAGGCACGCTAAATTTGTATGTGTGCAATATAAAGGTGAAAAAAAAGGTTGCAGAGAACATTATCAAAAGGAAACTCAGAGGTATATAAAAGAAAATAAATTAACAGGTGCTGAAGCGGCACGAGCAATACTGTTAATTGATATGGAAACATACTCTCGTTGCAGAAATGAAGAGGTCATAGGGGAAACTGAGATGTTCCATACGTATGGTTATGAAGATGATTCATATATAGATTAAGATATTTAGGTCGCTCAATCCAATCTAACAAAATGATGATTTAATAAACACAATCTAACAATATATACTAAGCTTTCGTTGCTCTCGGTCATATTCAGGGTCGATATTAGTGAGTAGCACTTAATAACTCGACTTCCGCTATTGGCACTTATGAGACGGTCAGAACTGAAAAAAAGATTTTATGTTTTTATTGATTTGAATGACTACATAAGGTCTACATTTTAAAGTGGTATATCGACAACCTATTGATTTTAAAGATGTTGGTGTGATTTAAATGATAATAAGCTGTTATGTTCATTGGCGAATTGCGGAGAATATATTATGAGCAAACCAGAACGTGCTTCAGATATTCCATATGCGGTAGAGGTCGAATCAGGCAAGAATTATTTTTGGTGTTCTTGCGGAAAAAGTGACACCCAGCCCTTTTGTGATGGCTCTCATAAAGGCTCAGAATTTACACCTGTAAAGTTCACGGCTACAGAATCTTGTAAAGTGTTCTTTTGTGGCTGTAAGTCAACAAGAACTAAGCCGGTATGTGACGGTAGTCATAAACAAACATAACATCTTTTCAAGCTGGAATTTTTGTTAATTAGTAAAATGGACATCATCCATTTTTCGAGAAAGATCGATAAAAAGGACGTTATGATCATCAATAATCTAAAAAAAATACTGTCTGATGAAGTTAAACTGTTGACCTTCAGAGCGATTAAGCTAGATTTTGCAATGTTTAATTGGTATTTGGCTTTTGGGATTTTCTTTACTTGGTTGTGTGGAATAGGAAGATATTGGGATAACCCTAAAGCCGAGTTGTGGCAGTATCTTGGTTTGGGTTCAGTCGCTTATATTTTTATTTTGGCATTTATACTTTGGGTCGTTATTGCTCCGCTAAAACCTAATAACTGGAGCTACAAAAATGTTCTTCTTTTTATTTCTTTAACATCACCACCAGCTATTTTATATGCGATACCAGTTGAACAATTTATGTCGTTAAAGTCAGCTCAGAGCGCGAATGTATGGTTTCTTGCCATTGTTGCTATATGGCGAGTTGCTTTGCTACTTAAATACCTTAAAGATGTTGCAGGTTTGTCCGGCTTTTGTGTTTTAGTCGCCACCCTTTTGCCATTAACACTTATCGTAAGTGGGTTAACCGCTCTTAACTTAGAGCATGTTGTTTTCAAAATCATGGCAGGTTTGGAAGAACATGAAAAATCAGCTAACGACAACGCTTATTTTGTGCTTATATTAATAACAACATTTTCTGTTGTAGCTTCACCGGTATTATTAAGTATGTACGGATGGTTTGTTTATGAAAAGCGTGTCAAAAACATCTAATAAGAATTTCAACTAAGCTACAAAAAGTTTGCTCAGTTTCTCTTCACATTCTCGCAAACTATTATCAACCAATTAATTGGGCGTAATGCCTCAGTAGGGTTATGATGAATTTATCTGACGATCAAAGATTAGAAATAATAAAAATAGAAATGGGACTTATACAGTCTACTTTGGATAAATATGATGACTTGATTTTTAGAAATAGAAATTGGTTTATTACACTTTGGATGGGAACTATGGGGGCAACATTTACAATCAAAGAACCATTATTCCCTCTATTTGCTACTATGTTAGCCTTACTCTACTGGTTTACCGAAGGAATGATGCGTCACCAATATTGGTATAAGTATGTATTGAGATATCGAACTCTTAGAGAGAACTTTAATTCTAAAAGTGCCATTATTTCAAATATATCACTTTATGATTTAACAAATCGCTATATGGATGAGCACGGAACTTCCAATGAAAGACTCAAAAAGTCCTTTTTTAAATTAGAGCCTTCTGTAATCTATGGTCTCATGGCTTTATGCTCGTTAATTATTTGGCTATTACTAATAAATGGTACTGTAGTGTTCAGTACAAACGAATGACAAATAATAGTTGGTTTTTCCCCTTTAATAGGTGTTAGAGCACACTCAGGCTATGTATTTATATCCACATAACAATCAATGGAAATTTGAGTTTGAACATGAAAAAGACTCCATTATTTCTAACTATGAAGGGAAAATTGATATTTTTCATATTGGCTCTACAGCAATAAAGGGCCTGTATGCAAAAGATTGCATTGACCTTCTGGGGGTTGTAAGAGATATATCTGAGGTTTCAATTTTAAAGCAGAACCTTATTGATCTTGGCTATGATTATAAAGGTGAATACGGTATTTCTGGCCGGGAGTACTTCTCGAAAAAACAAAGAAAAGTTCATTTTCATATTTTCCAGTCTGGAGATTTGAATATAGAAAAACACTTAAATTTTGTTAAAGTCATGCAAGGTAACTCAGAATTGATTGCTGAATTAAATCAGATCAAACAACAGTTGCAGGCAAAGTACCCAAAGGATAAAAACTACTATCAAAGTGAGAAAGAATTTTTTTATAATCGAATCAATAAAGAGAAGTAACAAGGGGAATTGTAAAAGAAACAAATGCAATTGATATAGAGTTAAAAACAGCTGTAAACAACACTACAGCCAGAAGTCTTTATAAATCTATGAATTTTCAAATAGATGCTGATAATATTTATTACAGAGTTCCATGTTAATTAGCGAAAAAGGCTCCCTTAATAGTCAAAACAGTAGGTTTTAATGAGTATATCAATGCGACAACAACTGAAAGAAGCGTTTAATTTAGAAATGGATAAAGCGGCTCATCTATATGAGAAAAATGAGTTTGACTCTGCATTTGTTCACCTAGAGCGAGCTCATATTCTGGGGCAGTCTTATATTATTCCTCATACAAAATCCCACTGGTGGATGCTAAAGATTGGCTTTAAAAAGCATAAATTTAGAGACGTTTTAGGTCAGATAACAAGAATTATAGCGTCCATATTGTTTTCCAGGATTTGGGTTCCTTTAGGTAATACTGGAGGGACAAATGTTAACCCATTGAAGCCTATGCCAATTCCTGAGGATCTAAAAAACATTTTGGATGAACGACCAAAAACGTGATCGTATCAGTAGTATATCTATTTCAGAAAAACGCCCTCTGATAGATGCCACAGGAAATGTGTAACAAACGAATTTAAATCGCGGAACATTATGGCAATAACGGAGTAGTAATATGGAAGAAGTTACAGATTTTATATCGAGTATTGATAACGAAACCCGAAAATTAGACTCAATCGCTTTGCTAGCTATTCTGGAAAAAGTGTCAGGGTATAAGCCTTATTTAAGTGGCAGTATTATTGGTTTTGGCAGCTACCACTATAAATATGATAGTGGGCGAGAAGGAGACTCAGCAGTCATCGCATTCTCACCGAGAAAGCAAAATTTAGTAGTTTATATAATGCCCGGCTTTGAAAAGCTAGAAAGTTTATTACAAGATTTGGGGAAACATAAACTGGGTAAATCCTGCTTGTACATTAATAAACTTTCCGATCTCAACCTTGATATACTCGAACAGATTGCAAAATTATCAGTGCAATTTATGCAACAAAAATATAAATGTATAAATACTTAACAAGGCATTCAAATTTACTAAATTCATTTGATTATTAGGTAAATTATGTGTTCATAAATTTTTGGAAATTAAATGAATAGTAAACTAATCGTAGTACTTTCTGTTTTTGCCGTGTTGACTTTATTAGCAGGTAATACCCACCGGTATTTATCTGCTTCTTCAGATCCTTGCCAACAAGATATTTCGCATCTAAATCATGTAAATGAGTTACCTATGTTTCACTGTATAGGTCACACAGAGTTTGCCGTTGCTCCAGGTAAAAGTGGCTTGCTTCGTGTTGCTAAATGGGATCATATTCACCCTTGGATGACTCTTGACTGGCATTTAGAGCAAGGGTTTAACAAAGAGCATGCGTTAGAGTTGATTTCACATCAATAGCAGATAATGCATCTCTAAATTTTTCAAAATAGGTTAGCTAAGGATTTAAATTGAGCAGAACTTTAATTGCAAGTACAAGCCCCTACGCATCTAAATTGGGCTTTTCCAGAGCTGTAAAAGTGGGTAATTTTATCTGTATTGGCGGCACGGCTCCTATTGATGAAAATGGAAATACCGTAGGCGTTAATGATCCTACAGCGCAAACAAGACAATGCTTTAAAACCATTATTGCCGCGTTAGAAGAAGCTGGCGCATCATTAAATGATGTTGTTAGAACGCGAATGCTACTTACGAATATTGATATTTGGAAAGAAGTTGCCGAAGTTAGAGGCGAATACTTTAAAGACATACGCCCGGTAGATACGGTAATGGAAGTTAGCCAATTTATAAATCCAGAATGGCTCATTGAAATAGAAGTCGATGCGGTTGTAGACGATTAATTTAAACGTTGAAAACGGATTTATCAGACACGTAATTTATGAAGTGATGAATCAATGCAGTATTAGCTATAGTAAAGTCTTACAATCAACTAAACAGGAATTGAAATGTCATTAGGAATGAGTGCGGCATGGCGTTCAATGCAACCAAAGAAAAAGCGCTGTAAGAGATGTGGCCTTTTCTACACTAAAGCATTAGGGAAATGTAATAACTGCTCACATCTGAATGAGTCACAATTGGCTCAGCTTAAAAAACAACACCAGAAGAGTCTATCTGCAAACTCTGCCTTAGGTAAAACTATGCTACTGTGTGCCGTCATTATTGGCTTACTTTTATTAGCAAGTTTTTTATAAGCATTAAAACCTAACACCAATTACTGCTCAAGGAAGTGTCATATTAGTATTATTATTGTTTCAGATGTGTTCGGAAAAACGCCGGCACTTATTAATCTGAGTGAACAGTTAAAAGCAGACGTTATTGTCGACCCTTACGGAGGTATAGACATGGAGTTTAACAGTGAAACCGAAGCGTATTCTCATTTTATCAAAAACGTCGGACTTGATGCGTATTTGGCAAAATTACTCAATGTGATTGAAACAGAAGCGTCTATCTGCACGTTAATTGGATTCAGTGTTGGTGCTTCCATAGTTTGGAAAATATCTGAACAAGTTTCAACAAATAGTGTTAAACAGGCAGTTTGTTATTATGGCTCGCAAATTAGGCACTTCTCAGGTGTAAAACCACGGTTTAAAATAGAATTAGTATTTCCAAAAAGTGAGCCTGGCTTTAATGTTTCTGCACTGCAAGCAGAGCTTGCTAAAAAGCATAATGTAAAAGCATTTAACGTCGATTACTTACATGGTTTTATGAATTATCATTCAAACAATTACAATCATTCAGCGTATCAAGAACAAATACGTAGGCTGAATGATAGCCAATAAAAATAGTAAGTTAATTAACGAATTTGAACCAGTACCTACTAATCGCTATCTAATCCAAACAGTTTTTCTAACCAATTTGGTGGGTCTTTACGTTTTTCTAGACATTGATCTGAATAGAAAACGCCATCACTAATTGCCGGAAAATCTGCAACATTAGCGCAATCACCAATTACCGCGTTACCTGTTGCCAATTCAAACGTGGTAAATTCTACGCCGTCCGGCACTAAATCGAAGCGACTATTGCTACCTTGCTTTTTAAGATAATTAGCAAAAACAGTTAACGCGCCACTGCTACCGGTTAATCCGGTAGGTAAATTATCATCACGGCCTACCCAGGTTGTTACAACACTTTCTCTATCGTAACCTACAAACCATGAATCACGGGAATCATTGCTAGTACCTGTTTTTCCGGCGAGAATTTGTTCTGGGAAGCGCCAAGCCAATGATTTAGCGGTCCCTTCTTGAGCGACCTTGGCTAAGGCATAGTCAATTAAATAAGCGCCTTGTTGCGATAACCTGACATCAACAACATTCGCTTTACTCCACAATACATCACCTTGCGAAGACACTACTTTTATAATGGCATAAGACTTGTTATATAAGCCGCCATTGGCAATGGTGTTATACCATTGGTTCACTTCAAGGGCAGACATGTTTATTGCGCCAAGTAACATACTAGGCACTTTCGGCACCTTCCCCTTAAAACCAAGTGTGGCAAGCGTAATAGCGACATTATCAACGCCAACTTTTAGCCCTAAATTTACTGTAGGTACGTTTAATGATTTTACTAAGCCGTCAAGTAATGGCACTTGCCCTCTAAACTTACCATCGTAATTTTTCGGCTGCCATAGCTTCCCTTTTGAGCTCTTCAATGAGATAGGTTCATCTTTTAATGGCGTTGCCAGGTTATACTGTTCAAAACGTTCAAGTGCAGCTAGATAAACTACCGGTTTAATTAACGAGCCTATCGGGCGCTTAGCATCTAATGCACGATTAAAGCCTGAATATTTGACTTCTTTGCCACCCACTACCGCTTGAATTTCGCCGGTACGAATGTCGCTCACCAGCACCGATGCTTCAAGCTGATCATTGTCTTTAGCTTTTTCAAGGGTTGTAAGTTGTTCAATTACGGCACGTTCCGCATGAGTTTGGCGCTGTAAATCAAAACCAGTAAAAATACGAATGCCAGATTGCATAGCACTGTTAGCACCCATATTTTTCAATTCACGGCGTACCAATTGCATATAACCTGGGTAGGTTTGCTTGGCAAAGCGGCGATCTGGTCGGATATTTAATGGCGTCGATAGCGCTTGCTTGTATTGTTCGGTATCAATACTGTGGTTTTCAAACATCACTCTTAGTACTAGATCTCGACGCTGGATGGCACGCTCTGGTTTGCGCCATGGATCATAAAACGATGGTCCTTTAATTTGCGCGACTAATAGGGCAACTTCAGCATTGTCTAATTGCTTTATCGGCTTACCAAAATAAAATTGAGAGGCTAAACCGACACCGTGAATACCATTAGCATAGTGCTGGCCTAAATATACTTCATTCAAGTACGCTTCTAAAATTTGATCTTTTGAATAACGTATTTCAAGAATGATAGACATAATTGCTTCATTCACTTTTCGCCATAAAGTTTTATGACGAGTTAAGTACATATTTTTAGCGAGTTGTTGAGTTAAGGTACTGCCACCTTGTACTGTTTGACCAGCGAGTAAATTTTTCCAAAATGCGCGTAATATCCCCGTTGGAGACAAGCCATGGTGGTGATAAAAATCTTTATCTTCAATCAGTAATAACGTATCTATAACTTGCTGTGGGATTTGGTCTAACGGAATAACCACCCTATCTTCACCTTCAGCCGACAAAATACGATCAATTAAAATCGGCTCAAGTTTAACTTGATGAACAGGTTGATTATCTTGAACTAAGCGGAATACTTCACCACTTTTTTTCTCTATGGTAATTAATGAGGCCGGCTCTAACCCTGAGCCAAAATCAAATTCACGTCGATAAATAATCAGTTTTGTTGATTTTCGGGTAAATTCACCTGGAGATTTAACAATCGATACGCGTTTATAATTGAGGTGCTTTAATTCTTCTTCAAGAAAATCAAAATTAACTTTTTGATCATTAAAAATTGTTGGGACTCGAGCAAACACCTGAGCAGGAACTTGCCAGCGTTGCCCTTCAAACGTTTGTCTGACTTTACCATCTAAATAAATACTGTATAAACCAATGCTAACAATGAAAATGATGGAAAGCTTAATTGATGTAATCGCACACCAATGAGCAAAGCCTTTATTTGGAGCTTTATTGCTTTTAGCTTTACCTTTGGTAAAACCCTTTTCTTGTTTTTTTATTATTTTTCTAGTTGCCATCGTCGGTATGTATTATTGCCGCTTAATTATTTATTGGTTAAATGCTTTTTCAATTTTGTTGTTGCTTGCGCATTAGCCGGATCGTCAGGCCAAAAATGTTTCGGGTAGTTGGCTTTCATATCTTTTTGCACATCCTTGTAGCTACCCTGCCAAAACCTTGCTAAGTCTTGCGTTACCTGTATTGGCCTTTTAGCCGGGGAGAGTAATTCTAATAATACCGCAACTTGCCCATTAGCAACATAGGGTGAGCTACTTAAACCATACACTTGTTGCATAGGTAAAGCCAACTTTGGCTGAGGTTGTTCACTATACTGATAAGTGAATTCTCTGCCTACCGGGCTAGTGTAGCTTTTAGGTGCCCATTGTTTAACTAAATTTTGCTGTTCAAAATCTAATGAATTATTCAATATTTCTTTAAAATCAAGTTTTTGCAATGCCGATAACTTCTTTACATCAAACACATAAGGAGCAAGCCATGCTTCTAATGCATCTGTTAAGCCTTGCTCAGAAAAGTCAGGCAGATTCAGCTCACTGCAATAGCTGTTAAGCCAGCGTACGCGGGTAATGAAGTTTTCGGTGTAGTTATTAAATTTTAATACGGACAAACCTTTTTGACGAATAAAGTCGCACCATAATGCAGTTAACGTTTCGCTATTTATCGCCGTTTTTGTCCGCTCTTGTTTGAGCGTTAAGTTAAATAGACGGGTTTGTTTTTCACTGGAAATTTTTTGTTGTTTATCATCATAATTCAGCACATCAATAGTAGCAATATGCGAATTAAAATACTGATAAATATACTGTTCTTCAATTGTTGAAGCTAATGTGATTTGTAACTTCTGTTGATAGCTATGCAGCTTGGCACACACTAGGTACGGTTCACCATTTAATTTATCATTATTAGCTAACTCAGCGCCTTTGCCATTAGCACACAAATAACTGCCTAAGGATTTTCGAGCCATCGCTATTCGCTCAGGATAGGCAAACGCGAGTAATAATCCACAGAACTCCATGGGCCAGTCGTTCTCATTTACACTCAATGAAAACTTAGTTGCGCTAATATTGTTCAACTTTTTAGCCAGGCTTTGTGCTTGTTTAATAATGCGATATTCAATGCCTGTCGGCTTATTTTTGCTGCTATTAGAAAGTTGATATAAGCGAGCTTGAATATCACAGTGTTCATTAGCTCTGTCGCGGTTGAAAATATCACGCTCTTCAAGCATCGCTGCCAATATACACGCCAGCGATAAGCAGTGCTTAGCGTGAGTATTATCTGCAACGACATCTAATGCTTTAATCATCATATGGGCAAACCTTGGGTGGCAAGGAAAATTCGCCACCAATTGCCCATGTTTCGTTAACCTATTTTTGCTATCGACGATGTCCAGCGCTTGCAACGATTGCCAGTTTTGTTGCTCTCGCGAATTAACCGGCAATTCAAGAAAGCTCAATTGTTTAAATTGACTTACCCCCCAATTCGCCACATCTATGGTTAATGGTAATAAATCCGCTTGGCTTATCTCACTGGCTGCGTGTTCAGATCGGCGTTGAAAATCATCATTTGCATATAGTCGTATACATTTGCCCGCTTGTACACGACCCGCTCGGCCCGCTCGCTGTATTGCCGATGCTTTGCTAATTTTTTGCATCGTTAATTCATTAATTAAACTGTCATGATTAAAGCGTGCGACCTTTTCATAACCGCTATCAATCACCATTGAAATACCATCTATGGTTAACGACGTTTCGGCAATATTGGTTGCCAACACCAATTTTCGCCGCCCAGATATTGCCGGATTAATTGCTTGTTGTTGTTGCTTAATATCTAAGTCGCCATACAAGGCAAACAAATCGACATCGGCAGGTAGCTGTTCAATTAAGGCATTGTAAATAAAGCGAATATCTGCAGTGCCTGGCAAGAAAACTAAAATAGAGCCGACTTCATTGACAGTATGTTGACGTATTACACTTATTGCATGTTGGCGCCAATTACGTTCAATATTTGGCGCTTGATAGCTCACTTCAATTGGAAAACTGCGGCCTTCACAACCAAGTACTTTAGCATCAGGTAAAAATCGAGCGAGGTAGTCATTATCTAACGTGGCAGACATTAACAACAGCTGTAAATCGTCACGAAGACCTTGTTGAATATCTAATGCTAAGGCAAAGGCTAAATCAGCATGAATTGAGCGTTCATGAAACTCATCAAAAATAATCAAGCCAACATCAGCAAGTTCATTATCAGCTTGAATGAGTCGAGTCAGTATACCTTCGGTCACCACTTCTAACCGAGTATGTTTAGATACCTTGGTATCATTACGCATACGATACCCTACAGTTTCTCCAACGTTCTCATCTAGTTGTCCAGCCAACCGATTTGCCACTGATTTAGCTGCAATGCGGCGCGGTTGCAGCATAATGATTTTTTTCTGTTTGAATAAATCAGCTTCTAATAGCCATAAAGGCAGTTGCGTTGATTTGCCTGCTCCGGGCGGAGCAGACAATATGATAGCCGGATAAGTTTCTAGTGCCGTTAGCATTGGAGATTTTACGGTTTGAATCGGTAATACTGTATTCATATTAGGCTAATATACAAGAGCTAGGCTCTGGTATATTTTGATAAAACGTAAATTATTAATGCGTTATTTATACCACAGTTTTCATTGCTAATTCAGCAGTATTTCCAACTTCACTGTCCAGTGGTTGCTTATCCTTATTGAACACAATGTATAAAGAAGGCAAAACTAATAAGCAGACAATAGTTGTGAATAAAATCCCAAAACCTAACGACACGGCCATTGGCACAACAAATTGCGCTTGTCGTGAGGTTTCAAATACCATAGGAGCTAAACCACCAAATGTAGTCAATGTGGTAAGGATTATCGGTCGAAAGCGACGCTGACACGCAAGAGTGATTGCCTGCAAGGAACTAACTCCTTGTGCCGTTTTTTTATTGGCATACTCAACTAAAATCAAACTGTCGTTAACAACAACCCCGGCAAGTGCCAGCATGCCCATTAAACTAACCACACTCAAACTAAGCCCTAAAACCATATGACCTAATATGGCGCCTATCGCACCAAAGGGGATAACAGCCATAATGAGTAACGGTTGGGCATAACTTTTAAACGCAATAGCCAATAAAATATATATCGCAGCTAATGCAAAACCAGTACCTAACTCTAAACTCGACACGCTTTCTGCTATTTGTTCTTGGTTACCACCAAAATGAACTGTTAAGCCTGGGTAGCGACCTTCTAACTCGGTTACTAAATGCGCGTGAACAGCTTGTGTTACCGCAGGTATGGCCTCTTCAGGTAACACTTCGGCGCCAACGGTTTCGATACGTTGTCCTTTGCGTCGATTTATTCTTGAAGGTGCTAATACTTTTTCAATGGTCGCGACACTCCCTAAAGGCGCATAACCGCCACCTTTAGTATGTATAAGCAAACTTTCAATGTTGTTAGCAACCTCTCGTTCCTCTCTAGGTAAGCGTACCAAGGTAGTTACTTCGTTTCTCAGGCGGTGTTGTCTTTGCGCTCTTGCACCATATAGTGATGCGCGCATTTGTGCCGCTAAATCAGCTGCATCTAATCCTAACGAACGTCCATTTTCATTGAGTTTTAATTTCCATTCTGGCTTACCTTCTTCCATGGAGTTGACGGTAGCAACAACATTGTCTATCCCTTCAAAAAATAAAGCAGCATCTTGCGTTGCAGCAAGTAACACATCGGCGTCACTATGACGCAACTCTATGGTTACCGAAGTAGCGGCTACTGCGCTACTACCACGACGAGCACCACTAAAGCGTAACTTACCTTTTTTATTAAGTTCGGCAGAGCTTTCTCGCCACCACATGCGAACCTGCTCGGTACTAACGTCTCGTTCTTCACTCTCAACCAACAGTAAGCTCACTTCTACCCCAGTATCGATGATAATACTGCGAGTGCTAACCAATATATCTTCCGCGTCATGCCGTTTTAGCATTTCTTGGCTGCTTCTTTCTAATATATCCCTCAGTTTTATTGCTTGTTCAAGAGGTTCACTCTCTGATATTTCAAAGCTGGCTTTAACCCAGCGACCATCCATTTTAGGGTATAAACCAAAGCCCATTTTGCCACTAAATGCATAAGCCATAACTAACACAAAACATAAAACAGCAATGGCTAACGTTAAACTTGGCCAAGCTAAACACTTCTTTAATAACGGCGTATAATAATGAGAAATGAGCTTTTGTAAGCCTTTATCACAGTGCTTTTGCAGCGCCTTAAATTTGGCGGTAATTACATTGGGTTTCTTTTCTTTTATGTTTGCAAGATGCGCCGGCAAAATAAATAACGCTTCAACCCAAGAAACAACAAAACAAAGCACGACCACTACCGGTATTGCCCCGAACAATAACTTCATAAAACCAGGCAATAACAACAAGGGCAAGAAGGCAACAATGTTGGTTAAAATGGCAAAGGTTAAGGGTTTAGCAACTTCTTTGGCGCCCAGAATGGCAGCATCGGAATAGGACATTCCCTCTTCCATATGGGCATAAATATTTTCACCGGCAATAATAGCGTCATCAACCACAATACCGAGTGCAATAATAAAACCAAACATCGACACCATATTGATCGAAACATCAAAACTCGGCATTAATAAAATAGCACCTAAAAAAGCGCTTGGTATACCTGCAACAACCCAAAAGGCTAATTTGAACTCTAAAAATAGGCTCATTAAAATTAGAACTAGCAATAGTCCCATAAACGCATTATTAAGTAATAATCCCAAACGCTTTTGATAATTTGTCGCATCATCATCAACAATAGAAAGGCCAGCATTAGGGGGGAGCATAGCCTCGAGTTCAGGCCACATACTTTTTACTGAATCAGCAATGTCGCTAGGGCTTTGATCACCTACGCGGTAAATATTTAATCTCGCCGATAACTGTTTATTATATGTGACTAAATAGCGCTCATCCGCAAAGCCTTCGCTAACTTGTGCGATATCACCTAGTACTAATTGGTCACCCTGCTCTGATGATAATAAAGGCATTTTTTCGAGTTCGTCAGCCCAATAAGTCCGTTCATCAATAGATAATAAAATATCACCATTATCCGCTTTAATTTTTCCTGCTGATTGCTCAATAACGCCACGTTTAATTTTAGATGACACTTGCGATAGCGTTAAATTATAGGCTTGCAGTGTACTTTGCGGTATTTCAACATGTATCTCTTCACGAGGAATACCACTTAATTTAACTTGAGAAATATAAGGAGATTGTAAAATACGATCGCGTATTTGTTCAGCCACTCTCTTAACATTGAATTTATCAAGATCAGCATGGACAACAATCTCCATCACATCGATGATGCGTTTTCCTAAATTTACTTTAGGACGTTCCATTCCCGATGGAAACGATGAAATACGATTTACCGCCTGCTGTGCGTCTTGATACACTTGTTGAGCGTCTGCACCAGCCTCAAGCTCGCCCTTAATTCGAACCCATCCTGCGAATATTGAGGTTCGTATACTTCGTATACCCGATAAGCTATCAAGGGAGTCTTCAATGGGGACAGCAATAGAATTTTCCATTTCACTGGGCGAGGCACCTGGATAAGCAACAGTAACAGATATGCTATCAAGGGTAGTTTCTGGCATATATTCTTTGCGAATAACTACCGACATAACCAGGCCACCAAGCAACAACGCAAACATTAATAAATTAGGAGCAATACCGTGGCGGATCATCCATGTCATTGGATTAAAGCTCATTAAAATTTACCTCTTTCACGGCGCTGTTGCTTTTTTTTATCAATTAAATCATGTTCATTTGTAGATACTTGTTTTATTTTTCTGGGTTTATTTATATTTATTGGTCTAACTTCTAACCCGACACTGGCAATGCCTGGTTTTTCGCTTAATGCTCTGTCACCTTTAATAAAGTCAGCTCTGATATAAATAGAATCTCGGCTTTTGAATAACACGTCGACAAAGCGTTTTTGCAGTGTATTAGCTCTATCAACGACCCAAATAGAATCATCTGCTTGTAGCCAATTACTTTTAATAACCCAAGCATCATTAATAGCCTCACCCTGTAATTCAATACTCAAAAAGTCATTGATAAATATTGGCGGTTTATTAGCATCAACTATATTGTCTGCATTTAATGATAAAGGGTTATCAATCGCTAATAATACTTTGACCTGACGGTCTCGAGTATCCAACTCAGGTAACACTGACACAAACTTTGCGGTTCGGGTTACGTCTTCACCCCAAAGTTTAGGTTGCGTTATCACGGCAGCTTTTGTGCTATCAAACAGCCCAAGAAAGGTACGTGGGATCTTCACTTCAACCCAGAAAGTATCAACATTTACAATTTTAAATAAATTACTGTTTTGTCCGACTCTGCTGCCTCGGCCAATCGACTTACTCACTATTTTGCCTTTGAATGGCATAACTATATTCGTGCGTTGTAAGGCAATTTCTGCTTTTTCTACATTTGCTTTAGCAATATCTAATTTTGCTTGCGCCATTAATAATTGTGGTTCGCGTAAGACGAGTGCGGTTTCTAAGCTATTTTGGTCAACACCTTCTAATAAAGCTAATTCTTCCTTAGCCAATATTTGATCGCCACGTTCTAATTCTAAGCTCGCCTGAGCCTGCACTAATTGGCTTTGCTGAGAGCGCAACGCTAATACATAGTCTATGTCATCAACTTTAGCTAACAACTCACCACGCTCTAACAAGGCACCCGGTCTGGCGATAGCGTTAACCTGAGTGACTTTACCCGAGACTTGAGCCAAAACGTTAACGGTTTCATTAGCTTTAACCATACCTGAAGACTGCCACTTAGGTATAACCGATCCTTTTTGCAAATCAACAACTCGTACTATTCGCTGTTTTGGCTTACCTCCCTTTTTCCATTGTGGTTTTTCCATTTTTCCAGAATCTAAAAGATACATTGCCAGAGGGATGCTGATGATTACGAGAGCTAACGGTATTGATTTTTTCAGCAGAGGGGTAATTTTATTCATTAGGTATTTTCATCGATTATTGTTTTAGCAGAAAAGTCTGTCTGTTTTTCTTTATCACTTTCTTGAGCAAAGTCGCCATGACTTAATTCTCGATATAAAGAAATTCGATTATTTATTAAGGTAAATTGCGCATCAACAACTTGTCGCTCAAGATTCAGACTGGTTTCTTGCGCTTTTAGTAGATTTAAGTAATTAGATTTACCATTTAAATATTTCATCGATATAACCCGCTCTGTTTTTTTAGCAAGGCCCATTTGAAGTGAAATATTATCTGCCACTTTGGCTAATTGTTGCTCAGTAATAAGTGACTTTTCAACGTCAAAAATTGCATCAAACCAAGTTTGTTTATAGTCAGCAAATGATGCTTCAAGTTGGTATTCTTGCTGCTTAATTTTTGACTGTATTGCACCAGCATCAAATATTGGCATAGCAAGGGATGAAATAAGCGAGCCACTCCAATCATCAAATAGATCCTTAACGCTATTTTTATTGGTTGAATAGTTTGCTCTCAGCGATAACCTTGGAAATCGCTCTGTTGATGCTGCAGCTAAACTTGCATTAGATGCTTGTAAGTTAGCGTATGCTTGTTGAATATCCGGTCTAAATTGCAATATTTGTATCGGCAAACCCATTTTAGGTAAACCTGAAATTTGTGGCAAAGAGGCTTTGGTTAATTGTGGTAAATCGGAATTTTTAACACCAGCCCATAAAGCTAATTGTTTACGATATATCGCTAAGCGTGCATCATTCACAGCCTGCTGAGCAACAATTGATTCTAACAATCGTTGTTGCTGCCAAATGTCAGTAATTGAATTCTTTCCCAAAGCAAAACGACGATTGATGACTTTTAAAGCAGAACTGGTACGTTTGTGTTGATCAGCAAATAAACGCTGTTTATCAACTTCGGCAAGCCAACCAAACCACGCGGTGCTAATGGCGCCGGCAACGCTGTTTGCGCGAGCCTTGTATAATGCTTTTTTGGCTTCTAAGTCCCACGTTGCTTTTTGTTCAAGCGCTGCTATTTGTCCCCAAACATCCAATTCCCAACTGGTTGTAAAGCCGACATAAGCAGTATCTGCACCATCTAACTTTTCAATATCGGTATTAGTACCGGCCGTAAGATTTAGGTCGGGATATTTTTTTGACTGGCTAATGCCAAGGCTGGCTTTAGCGCGATTAACATTGGCAAGTGACGCGCGTAATGATTGATTTTGCTGTAGCCCCAGCGCGATTAATTCATTAAGCTGTTCGTCTTCAAATGCAAGCCACCACTGTGCTGACTGGGCAAGTTCTCCTTCACTAAAGAATGACTCATCAATATCAGGGGATAAATTAAGTGGCTTAGTTTGTACGCTACAAGATTGAACAATTATGATCAGCGCAAAATAGCCAAGATACTTAAACAATATTTTACTTACTTCCATAAAAACTTAACGGTAAACCTTTGTATCAACGGACAAAAAAACTATCAATGTTATATCATGTTACAGAGTCTTATTGACATTCTTTACAAAAGATTTACGTTGTACTTCATTCACTTTTGGCAATAATTATGCAAGTTTATAACCTATGAAGTCGGCACTTAAATTGCCAACATATAGAGACTTGGACATTGTATGAAACCAACTAAAAACTCTTCTGCTGTTAAACAGCTCATTATATTATTTTTTACTTTTTCACTAATGGCATGCGGTGGTAGTGGTAGTTCGGACTCGAGTAAAGATGTACAAGTGCCTCCCCCTGTTTCTACGCCAGATCCGACTCCCGATCCTGCTCCTGAACCGACTCCAGAGCCCGATGGTTATCAGGAAAATCCTGATTTAAATGAAACCGAATCGGGAATGCTCAATGCTGTTTTAGTCAATAGAAACCCAGATTGCAGAGTTTACGCTGTTGATAAAAATGACGGTGATTATAGTTCTGCAGGAATGAGCGATAAGTCTAATGCTGCCGATGGTGCGCCTTACTTTCCAGGTACTAATACCAAAAGTAAGGTCAACATAGATTTAGTCATCGTTAGTGGTGATTATATCCAAGACCCCGATAACCCGCATATAGCCGGGGGATGGAATTACGAAAACGTAGAGCCAACCTCAGATCCTGAACTGGCTACGCATTGTCGTATGACACATAACATGATCCCGAACCATGATTTTGGTTGGGGGGTAGGCGCGCCTAATCAAATCAATGTTTGGGTAACTGAAATCGATCATGACGATATGCAGATTACTTATATTCCTGTACACCCGAAAATGTCTGAGCCATTAGTGGCAGACGATACCGACAGAAATCCTACCAACTTTATGGATTATGATGGTATTTTGCTAAATGGTATTGGCATTGCCATGGATTCTGGCTTTTGTTACAACCCAGATCATCCTAGGGTAAACGCAGCGGGTAATGCAACAGGCTGTGGACCTGGCTCGGTTTGGTTTGAAATTCCAGCTTATACATTACAAGAGCCTGAAGCAGAAAATATGGCGGCGATTTTCGATGAATATTACGGCCATGGTTTTGAAGGGACCTATCATTATCATGCGATGACCCATCCACTGCAAGACGACAGTGAACATGAACACGCTCCTTCACCGCAAGGCTCTCCGTTAATTGGCTACGCTAAAGATGGCTTTCCAATTTATGGCCAATGGTTTGTCAATCAAGCGGGAGAGTTAGTGAAAGCAAAATCGGGTTATGTGCTTAAGAATTGGGGATTAAACCCTGATCTTAATGGCTTTGGTCAATCTCGTGTTCCCTATACTGACACGCCTCCATTTAAAGAACACGGTACACCACCTACACCTTGGGATGTCATTAATAGACCAACAGATTTTGATTTCAGCTTTACCAATGAACCGTTTGGTGTGCCGTTAGGCCGTTACATAGACGATTGGGAATTTGATAATGGCAATACGGGTAATTTGGATGAATGTAACGGCGCTACTGATATAAATGGTGTTTATGGCTATTACATTACCGACACATACCCATACGGACCAATCTGTACCTTTGGCGTTCATGAACCTTCATTTGGTAAAGTACCGCCACTAAGATGGGATGACGAACTTGCCTCGCCATCAGATACCTTGGATGAAAATGGTGCTCTCATTAATGGCCATTAGAACTGCATCTAAAAAATAACTAAAGTTAAATTATTATAAGCACACTATTACTGGAGGAGGTACCGGATGTCGCTTGAGCTCGATAATTGCTCCTGCATTATTCTACCTACGTGCATCCTTGCACTAGTCCTCCGGCATGACAGAGTATTTTTCTAGCTTTGCGCCTGTAACTCAATGGCGCTTAACATTGACTCTGATATAGCTTGGCGTTTATTTACCACTTCACCAACAATAATAAGCGCAGGGCCTTTGAAATCATAAAATTTCATATCGTTAGCAATGTTAGTTAAATCACTACAACACACCTGCTGATCACTTAACGTACCTTGGTCAATGATGGCAATTGGCATGGTCTCCGGCATACCATGCTTTATTAATCTTTCGCTAATTTGCGCTACTTTATTCAGGCCCATGTAAAATACTAAAGTATCTTTTTCATTAGCAATATTGCGCCAATTGGCTTCAGCATCACTGTCTTTTAGAGAAGCGGTAACAAATCTTACTGATTGCGCACAATCACGATGCGTTAGCGGGATGCCTGAGTAGGCAGCACAACCACTAGCTGCTGTTATTCCTGGAATTATCGCAAATGGGATTTGGTGCTTGGTCAGAATTTCGGTTTCTTCGGCTAAACGACCAAAAATGCTTGGGTCGCCGCCTTTTAAACGAATAACGGTGTTTCCGGCTTGTGCATGCGCTAACATTGTTTGACATATTTCATCCTGGTGCATACTGTGTTTGCCACATTTTTTTCCAACGAATTCAACTTGTGCTTGTTTAGGAAAGTATTGGTACATGTCTGGATTTACTAACCAATCAACCATAATAATATCGGCTGACTGTAGAATGCGATGAGCTTTCATAGTCAGTAATTCAGGATCACCACAGCCACCACCAATTAAATAGACTTGCCCTTGACGGTTAGTATTATTCGACAGAGTGTTATAGTCAGCACCGCTGTTATTTAAGTTGCTTATGCTCATTTTTACAAAACGAGTAAAGCTGTAAAATGGGTTAAATAAACTCGAGCTATTCATAACATGCGTTCCTAAACTATTTACTTTTTAAAACTAAACCAATACTTGTACTTGGCCTTGTTCAATACGAGTGGCATAACTGGTTACAGACAGTGATTCATCGTCTAAACAACGACCATCACTTAACGCAAAGCGCTCTTTGTATAACGGCGAGGCGACAAAAACTTCGCCATTTTCATCTCCGATCAAACCACGATAAAGCACATTAGCATTACCGGCTGGATCCCAATTGCTAATAGTAAAAGCACTGTCATCATCAATTAGAAAAATTGCGACTTGCTGTTCATTATCTAACAGTGCGCAAACACCTGAATGTTTTACTAAATCATCTTTTTGACACAGCGTTTGCCAATTTGTGTTGCTACGAGTTATTACAGTCATTATTTTATTCCTAATAAACCTAAAGTGGTTAAGCGGGCTCTACCGCAGTAACATCTACTGTTTCAATAAGCAGGCCATTTGCTGCTTTTTCAGTAAGTGTTGCCGGGCGAATTTGCTCACGTTCGGTGACAAATTGAATGTTTTCATCTTGCTTGTCAGAGTTAACAAACTGACGGAAACGTTTTAATTTTTCAGGACTTTCTACGGTTGTTTTCCACTCACATTGATAAGTGGCGACAACGGCATCCATTTGACGTTCAAGCTCATCGTTAATGCCTAAATGATCATCCTTAACGACCTTTTGCATGTACTCTAACCCGCCTTCCAGGCTTTCCAACCATACTGAAGTACGTTGTAACCTGTCAGCCATACGGACATAAAACATTAAGTAACGATCGATGTATTTAATCAATGTGGCATCATCTAAGTCGGTAGCAAATAAATCACCATGGCGCGGTTTCATGCCACCATTACCACTCACGTATAAGTTCCAGCCATTTTCAGTGGCTATTACACCAATATCTTTGCTTTGTGCTTCAGCACACTCACGGGTACAACCCGATACAGCAAATTTGATTTTGTGTGGTGAACGTAAACCTTTGTAGCGTTCTTCTAAGAAAATGGCCATCGACATACTGTCTTGTACGCCATAACGACACCAGGTACTACCAACACAAGATTTTACCGTACGCAATGACTTACCATAGGCATGACCTGTTTCCATACCAGCATCGATTAAGCGCTTCCAAATTGCGGGTAATTGGTCAACGCGAGCACCAAATAAATCGATGCGCTGACCGCCAGTTACTTTGGTATATAAGTTGTATTCTTTCGCGACTTCACCAATAACAATAAGTTTTTCTGGCGTTACTTCGCCGCCAGGCATACGCGGTACTACTGAATAAGTACCATCTTTTTGCATATTACCTAAGTAAGTATCGTTAGTATCTTGCAGGTGCAAGTGGTCGTCTTGCAGGATGTAATCGTTATACACTGAGGCTAAAATTGACCCTACTGCCGGCTTACAAATCTCACAGCCCATGCCTTTACCGTGTTTAGCAATTAAGGTATCAAAGTTTTTAATTTTTTCAGCTTTAATGATATGAAACAATTCAGTTCGGCTATAAACAAAGTGACTACAGATGTCCTTTTTAACTTCAAGGCCACGTTTGGCAAACTCATTTTCAGCAACGTTTTTAAGCAGCGCCGAACAACCACCACAACCGGTGCTAGCTTTAGTCACGCTTTTGATAGCACCAACATCGGTAGCACCAGCATCAACGGCAGCAACAATATCGCCTTTGGTTACGTTTAAACATGAACAAATAGTTGCAGTATCAGGTAATGAATCTACCCCTAAAGTAGGTTTTTCACCACCATTGCTTGGTAAAATTAACGCGTCAGGGTTTTCCGGCAATTCAATGCCATTTAATGCGTATTGCAATAACGAATCATATTCACTGGTGTCCCCTACAAGTACGGCACCTAATAAGGTTTTGCCATCTTGGCTTACTACCATTTTTTTATAAACATTATCGCGTTCATTTTGATAAGTGTAAGATTGAGCACCCGGTGTGCGAGCATGGGCATCACCAATAGAGCCAACTTCAACGCCCATCAGTTTTAATTTTGTACTCATGTCTGCGCCAGTGAACGACTCTTCACCGCCATCAATATGACTTGCGGCAACTTTTGCCATGGTATAACCAGGGGCGACCAAACCAAATATAAAGTTATTCCATAATGCACATTCGCCTATGGCGTAAATATCCTCATCTGACGTTTGGCACTGATTGTTCACTACAATGCCGCCTCGCTCACCAACGGCTAAATCAAATTCACGAGCTAAATTATCATAAGGACGAATACCCGCTGAAAATAAAATTAAATCAGTTTCAAGGTGAGTGCCGTCGGCAAATTCCATTTTATGAACACTTGATTCACCATCAGTAATTACGTTAGTGGCTTTTTCGGTATGAACGGTAACACCAAGCTCTTCGATCATTTTACGCAACTGTTGCCCGCCAGCTTGGTCAAGCTGAACGCCCATTAACTGCGGAGCAAATTCCACTACATGAGTATCTAGACCTAATTCTTTTAATGCATTTGCCGCTTCTAAGCCAAGTAAACCACCGCCAACAACGACACCAGTTTTACCGGTATTGGCAGACGCTTGAATCGCATCTAAATCATCAATGGTACGATACACTAGACAGTGCTCGCGTTCTTTGCCTGGAATTGGCGGAACAAATGGATACGAGCCAGTAGCAAGCACAAGCTTGTCATAACTATATGACTCTCCTTGCTCGGTAGTCACCACTTTTCGGCTTTTGTCGATAGTAGTAACCTTGGCATCAAGGTAAAAGTTAACGCCAAGCTGTTGATAAACCTCAGGTGTTGTTAGAGCTAAATCGTCAGCAGTTTTGCCAGAAAAATACTCAGATAAGTGCACTCGGTCGTAAGCTAAACGTGATTCTGCTGACAACACGGTAATGTTGTAATTTGAATTTTGGCTAAGCTGCTCAACAAAGTGATGGCCAACCATGCCATTTCCGACGACGACAATATTTTGTGTACTTTGAGTATCTGCGCTCATAGTTCTTTCCTAGTTCATTAAAAATCGCTATGTAGCGATTTCGATTAAATAACCGATATATAAACTAGATAGAGCAAACACAGTGCCAATATTAAATGTGCTGCAATAACAATGAGTTATATAATATGAATGTTGCATTGAATTTTTCATTGCCCTAGGTTGAACAGCAAAGCGCACTAAACAAGTGCGCCTTAAACGCAACAACTTTTCTATAAAAAGCTGCCTTTGTAAAACGACTATTCATAAGAGGTACTCTTCGATTAGGCTCGGATAATCGTTAATACATTGTTTTACAGTCAAAAAATTTAACTCTGCTAGACTATAAGTATCTTTCACATTTTACTGTCAGCTGCGTTTATGAACCTAAATATCGATAAATTAAACAAGCCGGTCTTCGTAGTATCTTCACTGTTCATTCTTGCGTTAATCATTTATACCGTTCTAGACCCTAGCACTGCTGGGAGCAACTTTTCGTATTTACAAAATACTATTGTCACTAACGGCAGCTGGTTCTATGTGTTAACCGTAACGATAATACTTGTATTTGCTATATATATGAGTATCTCAAGTATCAGTGCAATAAAGCTTGGGCCTGATCACGCAAGTCCTGATTACAGTTTCAGTACTTGGCTTGCAATGTTATTTGCTGCGGGTATGGGTATTGGATTAATGTTCTTTGGCGTGGCTGAGCCGGTTATGCATTATCTGTCTCCACCAACGGCTGAAAAAAACACCTTGGAAGCTGCACGGGAAGCGATGAAAATAACCTTTTTTCATTGGGGATTACACGCTTGGGCAATTTATGCCATTGTCGCGTTAATTCTATCCTATTTTTGTTATCGCCATAAGCTGCCTTTAACCCTGCGATCGGCCCTTCACCCTATTATTGGTGATAAAATTTATGGTTGGCCGGGTCATTTAGTTGATATTTTTGCTGTGGTCAGTACCGTATTTGGGGTTGCCACATCTTTAGGCTTAGGAGCGACGCAAGTTAATTCAGGACTAAATTACCTACTTGGTATTGATGTTAGCACCCAAAATCAAATTTTCATTATGATTGCTATAACGGCTCTCGCTTCTGTGTCTGTAGCAACCGGACTAGACAAGGGTATTAAAATTTTATCGCAAACCAATATGTTGCTGGCTATTGCGCTATTAGCATTAGTATTTGTGCTTGGGCCTAGTGTGTTTTTACTCAAAGTTTATGTACAAAATATTGGCGCCTACTTGTCTGATTTAGTCCATACCTCATTTAACTTATTCGCTTATGATAAAAAAGATTGGATCGGTGGATGGACAATATTTTATTGGGGGTGGTGGCTTGCCTGGGCGCCATTCGTAGGATTATTTATTGCGCGTATTTCTCGAGGCCGAACCATAAGAGAATTTATTTTAGGGGTAATGTTAGTACCTACTGCATTCACTCTGTTATGGATGACAATTTTTGGTAACACCGCTATTTCTATGGTTACTGACGGTACTAGTGCAAACTTGGCACAAATGGTTGGAGAAAATAGCTCGGTAGCCTTATTTGTGTTTTTGGAAAATTTCCCATTTACAACGGCATTAACCATTTTATCAGTAGTAATGATCGTTATTTTCTTTGTCACTTCATGTGACTCTGGCGCGATGGTTATCGATATGTTGTGCTCTAACGGTAGAAATGACACGCCATTATGGCAACGTTTATTTTGGGCGATTAGTGTAGGTTTAGTTGCAGCGATACTTTCTGTTGCCGGAGGTTTAAGTGCCTTGCAAACCATGACTATAGCCAGTGCCTTGCCGTTTTCTATTGTATTGCTGTTTGCTATTTTTGGCTTAATGCGGGCGTTACAAATAGAGAGTGTTAAAAAAGAAAGTTTATTAGTTAATGCCATGCCGACCAATTATTATCAAGATGCCGAACAGTGGCGAGAAAAACTGGATAACCTGGTGTCTCACCCCGATAAAAAAAATGCCACCAAGTATATCGAAGTGAAAGTTTTTAAAGCGTTTAGCAAATTAAAAGAACAATTTGAACTTAATGGTATTAATGCTGAAATAGAACAATCTAAAAATGGCATCAAGATTTTAGTAAACCATGGTACTGAATATGACTTTGCCTATGGTGTGCACAAGAAAATGCACACTCAACCTGACTTTGCCAGCGATGATGATAGTAACGACGATGACATGTATTATCGGGCGGAAGTGCATTTAATGGAAGGCGGTCAAGATTACGATATTATGGGTTGGTCTGAAATTGCAATAATTAACGATGTGATTGATCAATACCAGAAGCATACCCACTTCTTGCATCTACTAAGAGAGTAACTCGAATACTTCAAACAGAACATATTAATTAGGGGGAAGCAGTTATGCTTCCCCCTATTTATTAATCGCCGTCTTTATCATCAACCCAGTGCAGTACATCTTTTATGATTGACCAACGAGGTTGTTTAGGCACCGCATTTTCACCTAAAATCCAATAACCATATAACTTTTCAATATGACCCGATGATTCCTGAATGGTAAGCCAGCTGTTTAAAAAGGTTTGCAATGAAATATTGTCTCGAGCAACAGCATAAGACATTGGGAAAGATTTAATGTCATCGCGGTTATAAATCGCAACGTATTCAGGGTATAAAATAGTCCAAGCTTGACCTGCTTCTAAACTAATAATTAAGCCATCCCACTTACCGCTTTTATCATCAAAAAATTCTTTATCTGATTCTATTCGTTGTATTTCAACGTTCGGATACATCTTGATCAACTGTGATGATATTGAATACTCTCCAACCGATGCTAAGGTGATTTTTTCAGCCGTTTTTAAATAATCACTATTTAAAAATTCATCAGCTCGATGATCTTTCACCACGATAGAATAATGCAGTGTCAGCGCTGGATTGGTGAAGTTTAACATTTGAATACGTTTTGTAGTCATTTGCAGCCCTGAAATGGCAATATCAAATTGACCTCTGTTTAATGCTTTCACGGCATTAACGTCATCGTAAGGTATGAAAACCAATTTAACATCCAATTCAGACGCGAGTTTTTTCATCATTTCAATATCAAAGCCAACCAGTTCTTGATTAGCATTAAAATATGAGAAAGGCACTTGTCTAGGGTTATAGCCAACATTTAAATAGCCATTCTTCTTTATATCTGCAATCGATCTTGGCGATATGGTTGGCGCTAAATCATCCCAAAGGTAAGTTTTAACTTCTTCAGGCAGTTCGTTTGCTGTTTCCATTTTTGTAACGACTTCATCCATAACATATTCAGTGTCAACGAAACTGCTTAACAACATATTTGTCAGTGAAAAAATAACCACAAAAACCACCGGCGTTAATGCGCTGTACACCGCCAAACGTTTCATACTTATTTTGGCAATGCCTGCCAACATAGCGGTACCACCCACGGCAAGAATGAAAATATTCATTGCCGCTAAAAGCGATGTGAAACGACTGGTAAATAAGCTGGATACCATAAACAATTGAAATAAATCAGAAGAAAGCTCTAATGAATCCAATAACATAGGTATGGTTAAATACACACTACCAAACAAGCTAATAAGCCCATTGATAGACATAGGTAGGTAGGTGAAAAAATCCAGCTCTCTGCCAGAGAACCAAGCGGCAAATAATACGAATACTATGGTTAATAATTTACCCAGATTAGGAAAACTAAACACTACAGGAATAATGATATTTGAATAGTTGTCAGTGTTTTCGTCACCTAAATTATATTTATGAAACAGCTCTTTAGTACGTTCAATTAATAACGGCAAAATGATAAATATATTACCGGCAGCAAATGCAGTGATCATCGCATCTTTGGCAATACCTGTAATATCACGATAGGAAAACGGGGTAATCGTCGCTAAAATTGCCGGCAACACCCAATAAGTTAAAATAATAGTCATTACTATATGAGCGACAAAGTACACCTGCAACTTTTGAAACTCAGCTAAGTCCATCGTTCCTGCAGTTGCTGCGGTCATCGCAAAAATACCAATTGGCATCATTTTTACAATATATTGAGTCACTTTATTAAACGCAGCGCCTAATAACTCCATAGGCTTCATTAATGACTCTTTCTCATCCACCGAAATAAGCGCGATACCTGTGGCAACACAAAACACAACGATGGCCGGAATATAGCTGTTTGATAACGAATAAAATGGATTTGCCGGTATATATAAATCAAGTAAATCAATAGATTCAGGATCGGTTAACGCGGTTAAACTGAAAAACGAACCCGACTGCCATTCTGGAAAGGTAAATTTAATTAAATACATGACTAATAAGCCGATGATCCAGATGACAAGCATCAATTTACCTACTTTGACTCCTAACGAACGAGCCTGTTCATAGGACAAGTTACCTAAGCTGGAAATTAATGAAACGATTATGTATGGAATAATGGTCATCTGTAATAGCTTAATAAAAGCATCACCAATGATCCCCATCCAAGCTAACATTTCACCAAAAAACAATCCAAAAATAATGCCTAACGCAAAGGAGAGTAGCACCATGGTTGACATGCTCATTTTATTTTTTTTATCAAACATACTTTTTCCTATTGTTGTTGTCTTTTAGGAAATTCAATTAATTTTGCCTGGCGTTTTGAAATTGCTCTCTCATAACACTGCACATATTCAGCAATTTTGTCTGACCAACAAAAATTCTGCTCAGCTCTTTTTCGGCCATAAGCGCCCATTCTTTGCTGTAATTGGGAATCACTTAATACATCAATTATATCTTTAGCCATTGCAAGGATGTCGTTTGGCTCTGACATAAAACCACTCTTCCCTTGCTCTACGACTTCTGGAATACCATCTGCATTACTGGTAACGGTAGGCACTCCGCACGCCATCGCCTCTAGTGCCACCATGCTAAATGACTCGTGATAACTGGGTTGAAATACACAGTCGGCATTAGGAAGAATATTTTCTACATGCATAACGTCGCCTAAAAACGTGACTTTTTCAGCAATACCCAATTGCTCGCACAGTAATTTTATTTTATTTAAATCTGGCCCATTGCCGAGTAACACCAAACGAGCATTCACCTTAGCTTGCACCATATGAAATGCCTCAATTACTGCTTCAGTATTTTTTACCGGACGAAAGTTTGAAATATGCATTAATATTTTTTCGTCATCACTGGCTAACATACGTCTTCGTTCTAAACTTGCGTGTTTAGGAGAAAAAATTTCAAGGTCTATAAAATTGTAAATGACCTCAATCGATTTACTGATCTCAAATTGTTCTTTGGTATAGCGCCGCTGGAAATTAGAAACGGTAGTAACCACTGTGCTTTTGTTAATACTGAATCTATTTAGTGGATAAAGCGGTTTGTCTTGCCCAACAACGGTAACATCCGTGCCATGAATAGTAGTAACGGTTGGAAACTTCTTATGGGTAATTTCTGAGGCAAGGTATGCACATAACGAATGTGGAATAGAATAATGCGCATGCACTAAATCTAAATCGTAAGTATTCGCTACTTCAACTATTTTCGCCGTTAAGGCAAAGGTATAAAGCGGATCATCAAACAAGGGGTAGTCTATGCCTTCGACACAATGAAAAAATATGCCCTTTTCATCGACTAATTTAAAAGGTCGAGCATGAGAAATGAAATGAACTTCATAGCCTATTCGAGCTAGCCCTATACCAAGTTGAGTGGCAATTAAGCCAGAGCCTCCAATTGTAGGGTGGCAAACTATACCAATGCGCATATAAGGTGAACCTCGTAAAGTAAATTCATGTTTACCAACCAATAATGTAACGACTGCGATGTTTTAACGCTTTCTTAAAAAGCTTAGCAATAAGGTACGAAATGGCAATTACGCCCATAGTAACCAACAGCGTTGTTAGAATATTTCCCTGTCCCTGCATGTTAAAAACATCTGGACTGTTATAAATCATCCACCAAGGCGTAGTTATCCAAGGGTGGATAAAGTAAATAGCAAAGCTTACTTCGGCTAACTTCTGTAAAAAACCAATGCTGATATGTTCAAACTTATTTAAAACTGCCAGTAAGGCGAAGGTTAAAAGTAGTTTTTGTGGCAGCATCAAATCTAATACCGTTAACTCAAAGGCATGCTTGTTCAATACGCCAGCACCAAAGAAGAAAGCTTGCCCTATGGCTAAACCAATAGCACCTAGCAGCATTACAAACCAAAGCTTATCTATTACAGGGAATATTTTGTCTCTCTCTACCGAAGTCCAAACGCCGATTAGATATACAGGTAAAAAATAGATCAGAGATTGAATAGCATTTAAATTAGAAATGGGTCGGTGCATCAACATGGCAAGTATTGCCAAAGGAATAGCAAACTGTAGCAGTGACTTTCGCGCAATTAAGCCCATCACCCAAGGAGAAAGGGCAAATAACATCATTCCCATTGGAATATACCAATATGCGGTCAATGCCCTACCGGTTAATACATACCAGGTTGCTGCAGTAGAAGTATCACTAATGTTGGCATGTAGGACATGCAATGAAGGCTCAGGTCCAGCAAGTAAGTGCCATACAATCCAAGGTAAAGATAATAAGAAATAAGGTACAAATACGTACTTGGTTTTATTCTTCATATACTTTTCATAATCCCAACGATTATAAAAAACATGGTGAAATAAAAAGCCTGAAATAAAGACGAAAAATACGGTGCCATTCATCATCAGGTTAAACCAAAACTTATCCGCAAGCGTTTCAATTTGCCAACCCGCTGGACGATAGCAATGCGCCATAACAATAAATATTATGGCGATACCTCTAAAGTGATTGATACTATTGAGGAATTTCTTTTTCGCGGGTTTATCTTGTTGGTTTACAGCTTCAGATGTCATGCTTAGTTAGGCCTTTTACGTTAATACTTAAAAGTAACCTAAATAAATTACAAAGTATTAGAGTCTGCTGACCTTTCAACAGACCTTAGTATCTAACCTTAAAGAATAGCTTATATTTCAAAGTGTAAAGGTTAAACACTAAACTTTTTTATTTTCTCTATGAACTCCCGTTGCCTATGAAAAAAAGACTTAAAAAAAATGATTATCTTGTTTTCATCATTAAGGCAGAAGTACGCGAGTAAATAAAATGCACAAGGTGATATATCAAAGCAGATACAAGGCCAACGACTATGGCAAATACGGTAGGCAGCACCGCGCCGAATACAAATGACATACTAAGGATAACAGCTAGTACGCACTCTTCTTTATAAAGTTTAAAAAATATCGCTAAAACCAAAACCCAAGGAAACATAATTGACGTTATAGTAGAAAAACCGTAGGCAAAGCTTGCCGAAAATACTGTCCCGTAAACTAACGCCGCAGTAAATCCAATAATTACTGATCTTGGATACGTTTGTTCGTTGTTATGCTCAGGAGAATCAATAATACGTTTATGAATTCGCCCCAGTAGAAACCATGATAGCCCTGGTAATAACACTGCGCCCCACCAATTTGAAATTCCTGGCATATCAGCTCTATGCAAAATGTGATGGACTGGCACGCCACCGTTAAAATACTGCCAAACTAATAGCACCGAAATTATTATTGTCACTGCGCCAGTAAAGTAAATGCGGAATTGTTTAAGTTGTTGCTCGCTCATGTAAATGCCTTGTGTATATATTGTAAATTCCATTCACTTAAAGCAACATACATACCAACTACAAACCCCTTATAAACAAAGGTCTGTAAGGAGGTTAAAACAAACAATAAAATTAAAACTAGTGATATTTACCAAATACTGAATTTTTTGACTACGCGTAAATATGGCTTGGTATACTCATAATGAATACAAATCACTGTCTGACATTTTATGCATTTCACCATGCTCAACAAGTCGATCAACGGCAGTTTGAACTTGCTCAATATTGTGCGCCACACTTTCGTTAGCTAACCAACGTGAGCAAATATCTTCTACTGGCGCAGAGGCATCAGGGTGAATTGAAAGGTAATTTAAAATACCGGCTTGAATTTCTGTGTGTATATGTGACATTTTCATAACGCTTACCATAGATGATTTGGGTTTTAAGGCATGGTTCGTATAATAAGCATAGTTTAAGACTATCAGTTTTTCCTCAACCTTTACTTAACAAAGCATCTAACCAATGGCTTGGTAATAGGCGCTTTAGCACGGTAAATAATTTAGTTGGGAACGTTATGCGATATCGAATTTTTGGGCGTTTACTTTCCAAAGCATGAATTAAACAACGAGTTACCGCGCTTGCTTGTAAGGTAAAGCCGCTGGCTGGCTCTGTACTTGCCAAACGATCAATTTGTTTTTGATAATTATCACTATGAATACTATGTTGCCAATCAATATTTTGCTTAAACGCCTGCAGCGCATTTTGTCTAAAATGCGTATCGATAGGCCCCGGTTGTAAAATGCTAATGTGAATATTAGTATTTTTTAATTCTAACCTGAGCGTATCGGTTAGACCTTCGATAGCAAATTTTGAAGCGTTATAGGCACCTCTGTAAGGCATACAAACAAAGCCTAATACTGAGCTGTTTTGAACAATACGACCATGCCCTTGAGCGCGCATAATTTTGAGTACTTGAATGGTTAATTCATGCCAACCAAACACGTTAGCTTCAAATTGTTGGCGTAATACCTCGGTAGGAAGATCTTCAACAGCACCCGGTTGCCCATAAGCGCCATTGTTAAATAAATAATCTAGCGTACCACCGGTTATTTCGAGTACCTGCGCCAGCGCTTGTTCAATCGAATTTTGCTCACATAGGTCTAAGCGTATTGCTTGCAAACCTTGGGCAGTTAAGTTGTCGACATCGGTTTGCTTTCTTGCGGTAGCAAGTACTTGATAGCCCCGTGCCATTAATGTTTTTGCCGAATCTAAGCCAATACCAGACGAACAGCCGGTGATTAGTATCGATTTCTTATTCATAAATGTTCCATTGATTTGCTAACTAGCTAGCAACATTATGAATAGAAAACAGCAGGGTTATCAACCTATTTGTGGCGCCTCTGTCCTTGGTTGCCATTTCCACCATTGTTGTTGACCTTCACTTTGCTGTTGCGAATCTTGTTCTTTCGTTTGATAAATATCCCAGGTAACCAAGTAATCTGGGTTAGTGATTTTCACCCCAGATTGACTGGTATGAAAATCGCCTTTTGGGGCGATAAACCAGCAGACTAAGTTAGCCGGAATGATAAAGTTTGCTGGCTTTTCCGTACCTGTATTTTTATCTGCAGTCGTTAATAACGAAACGGTGATACCCATTTCTTTATCGACTGCCGTAACCGTTCCGGCCAGCATACTTTGTTTCAGTAAATTATGCTCAACATCAAAGTAGCTTAAGCCAATTAAGCAGGTTTTGTTGATGGTTTGTTCTAACGTTAGATTCATAATTAATGCGCCAAAGGTGCTACACCGGTAGTTGGGTTATCTGCCAAGCCTATCTCACGAGCATGTTCTTCAAAGCCTTTGTTTTTCCAGAAGAATGCTCCTGGCATAGTGGTAGGGATCACTAATATATAAAATAATGCGCGACCAACCATCGCAGTAAAACAGTTTAATAAGGCCAATAGTGACCACAAAACTAATACCTGCGTAGTTACGCCTGCAAATAATGAATAGGCCAATAAAACACAAGTTAGCACAATGTTGATACCTAGCAAATAATTGCGCAATAAGTAGGTTTTACCAAAGGTAGTACATTGTACATAGTGCGCTGCGCCGCCTTCATTCTCATTACGGTTTAAATCATAGTTATGACGAATTAACCCAAGTGCTTCAATAACCATACCTAATAAAAATGCGCCGCCAATTACCGCTAATGCTTGCTTAACGACTGTAACTTCTGAAGATTGCATCAGCAATGTTGCAATCACCACGACACCACTAACAAAAGCCCCCAAAGATAAGCTGTTACCACTAAACGATGTCACTGTTTGCCAGTGATTCCAAAATGGACGCGCTTTAATTTGATAACATTTATTCATGTAATAAATACCAGTAAAGCCAGCTAACAAAGCAAATATTCCAGACCCTGTTTGTAATGATTTAAGTGGTAATTGCTCGGTTAACGTAACTAAGTTTACACCTAAAAGTGTATTAACCAGCTGCGTTATCCAGTCATTGCTTGGTAGTGAGAACAACACAGTTAAACCACAACCAGCACTGAATAATGCCAAGCCTAGCCCTTCTCGACTCATTGGTGAATAACGTAAGTTGTTAAAACCACGATAAAAGCGCATAGGTTTACCTAAATGGGTAACACTCATAAATAAACCAAAACTGGTAAATATCAATGCTAATACCGCTAATGGCACAAACATATCTGATGTTAAAAAGCCTTCAAATGCCTCAGCGCCGAACAGTGCCGCTAAAAATGGAATAACAAATGTACCAAATGCCGCTTGGGCGAATAAGGTAAACAATACCAATGGATTTTCTCTGCTGTTTAAACGAGAAAAGTTCCAATGCTTTGCCTTGCCATGTTTTTGATCAACCACTGGTTTGTAGTCACCATTTTTGTCTTTATGATATTTTACCGGCATTGAATCAGTACGACTCATTTCAACCGGCATAGATTTAGTTTGTTGAAAGCGAATATTTGGGTGAGTAATTTCAGGATCAGGGAAGCCCGGAATACTGGTTTTACATTGTTCACGATTCTCAGGGGTATTTTCTATCACACCAAAATCTAGTGCATTACCGACACAGGCAGATACACACGCTGGTTTTAAGCCAACTTCTAAACGGTCAACACACATATTACATTTTGATACTCGCCCCTTAACCGGATCAAGTTGCGGAGCATTGTATGGGCAAACCCAAGTACAGTAACCACAACCAAAACAGGTTTCAGGATCTTGCAGTACCGCGCCGTATTCTGCATGTTTAGTATAAGCCTTAGTTGGACAACCTTTTAAACATACCGGATCATCACAATGGTTACAGGCCATGGAAATATTCATGCGCTTGTAATCTGGGTATGAGCCACCTTCTACATAACCCACCGAACGAAACGATAAATGCGCCGGGTTATCATTTTTTTCAGAACAAGCAGATTCACAGGCATGACAACCAATACAGTTGTCGGCAGTAAAGAAGAAACCGTGTTGCTTATTTCGATTAAGATTGCTGCCAACTTCTGGGTTCTCGTTGATAAACATTGATCTATCTTTAGGTAAACCAGAAATATCGACACAATCAATAAGTTGACCATAGCGATTTTTATCTTTTATTGGTTGCTCTGGTAAATACGCATAGTCTTGCTCTTCGGTACGAACTTCCCAATGATTTGAACGACCTTCTTGCTCTTTGCCTACTTCAGGCTTTATCCTAGCTGAAGTTTTAGTTTCGACACTCATGGTTTTCGGGTCAAAACTTTGTACCGATTCTTGTAGTACAGGCTCTATTGATTGCAGTTCAGGACTGTTTTTAAGTGATTGATTCATAGTCTTTTACCTTTCTACAAAAATTAAAATGCACGACGTTCAACATTTAACCGGGCGGCTTCTACTTGATCGACAGTTTCAATTTGCACAGCACACTGCTTAAACGCAGGCTGGCGAGAATGCGGGTCTAATAAACCTAACGTTAAGCGATTTACACAGTCAAAAAAGTGGAACGGAATAAATACCATATTGCGTGGCACTCGCTGAGTTAGCTGCACCATAACCACAGCGTCACCGCGACGACTGGTAAGGCGCACATAACTTTGGTGGGTAATGCCAAGTTCATTGGCCGCATCCGGGTTCATTTCCATATAGGCTGTTGGGCTAAATTTATTACAGTTGCCTATTTTTCCGGTTCGAGTACGAGTATGAAAATGCTCAACTACACGACCACTGTTTAACCAAAATGGAAAGTCTTGGCACGGTTGTTCGTTGTTATTAAAAAACTTAATCGGCAGTAAGTTCGCTTTACCAGATTTGGTTTGAAATTTACCATCGGTATATAAACGCGGATCGCCTTTTAGGCTTTCCGGGGCTTCATTGTCTTGTTCACAGTTCTCTTCACGGCTCTTTTCACGATAAGGCCATTGAATGCCTTTAGCTTTAACCAGTTTTTCATAAGTCATGCCAGAAATATCCAGCGTTCTATCCTTACCTTTAGATAATTGTTTCATTTCATTGAACGCACCTTCAGGTGTATCTGGGAAATCAATAACCTTGCCATTATCAAAACGCTTTGCCACCTGGTTAAAAATCCAAAAATCAGGTTTTGAATTTGCATAAGGAGGTAAGACATTACTAATTAAATTTACCCGACGCTCAGTATTGGTATGACAGCCTTCTTTTTCAGCCCATACCGAAGCAGGAAAATACACATGTGAATATTGATTTGTTTCTACGTCTTCATAAACATCTTGAATCACTAAAAAATCTAGTTTTTCCAGAGCCTTGCGAATACGAGCAGTATTAGGCATTGAGGTCATAGGATTCGTTGCCACTATCCACATGCCTTTAATTTCGCCAGTTTCAATGGCTGGGAAAATATCAGTTTCTGCCAAGCCGCGTTTTTTAGGGAAAAACTCTGGGTCAATCCCCCAAAAATCTGCTATCTCTTGTCTATCATCAGCATTTTCTAAGTAGCGGTATCCCGGTAAACCAGAGCACGATGACCACTCACGGGTGCCCATGGCATTACACTGACCAGTGATCGATAAACTTGTACCACCCGGCTTACCAATATTGCCAGTGATCAGGTTTAAATTATTGATGTTCGCTACACCATCTGAGCCATGTGTAGACTGGTTAATGCCCATCGTCCAAATGCTCATTGCCGCAGGTGCTTTGGCGTAAATACGCGCCACATTACGAATGGTATCTTCATCAATTCCACAAATGTGCTGAGCTGATTTAGGATCATAATCTTGTACTAAGGCTTTTACTTCATCAAAGCCTTGGGTATGAGCATCAATGTAGGATTGATCTTGTAAGCCTTCATTGATAATGACAAACATCATGGCATTAATTAACACACAGTCAGTACCAGGTGTAATGGGTAAATGAATATCAGCAAATTGCGCCAACATAGTGACTCGTGGGTCAACCACTATGAGTGGGAACTTTCTTTTTTCTAGTGCCTCTTTTAAGCGCCAGTAAATTATTGGATGTTGCTCTGGTAAGTTTGAACCAAACGCCATAAAGCAATGAGTGTGCTCAAAATCATCATAACAACCTGGTGGGCCATCAGAGCCAAATGAGCGCTTATAACCACTAACAGCTGACGCCATACAAAGCGTGGTATTACCATCATAGTTATTAGTGCCAATACAACCTCGGGCTAATTTTCCAAGGGTGTAGAATTCTTCAGTCATTAGCTGGCCACTTGAAACAATGGCGAAAGAATCTTTACCGTATTGCGCTTGAATAGATTTTATTTTTTGCGCAGTTACATCTAACGCGTTATCCCATGAAGTTTTTTCAAAGGCTTCATAATGTTTGTCACGAATAAGTGGTTCACTGCCTCGACCTGGGCTGTCAAAAAGCTCATGTTCTAAAATACCTTTAATACATAACTTACCACGGTTAACATCCGCGCCAGCATGGCCGCGAGTAGTAACCACTTTTTTATCAGCGTCTAAACCAATTTCAATAGAACAACCGGTAGAACAATAGTTACACGTGGTGTATTTCCATTGTTCAACCTTTTTACTAGGAATAGAGATAGGCTTTCTGTTTTTACGCCCAAACAACATAGATGAATCCTGAGAATGAATAGCTTTGCATTAATAGTGCAGTTGCAATATTCAAACCAAGAATAAAAACCAGGTTAAACAACAAGTTATGGTTGATGATTTAAGGATGGCTGTACGATAAGAGTGCCGATGCCCTAAAAGAGTGCGCACCTAACTGGTGATTTAAAGCGATTAATACTGTAAACCAATAATGCTTCGCACTTCATCCAGAGTATTAATTAACAGTTGGCTAAATTTAAAGCTCATAATATTGCTTTCAGTTTTCCCTTGTCGTAATAACTCATTAATATGCTCAATTTCATAGCTATAACCATTAGTGCAATAATCGAAATCAAACACCTTTTCATCATTGTTGGCAATAACCGTTACCGTTGTAGGTCCGTGAAAGGGGCTGTTAAGTTTAATAACGCCTGTTTCACAATAAAATATTGCTTGATTAGACGTTTGCTCTAACAAGGTACTTTCAAGAAGAGCTGTGGCATGATCATATTCAAATACCATTGCACAAGATGAGTCTGCGCCATTGGCAAAATAACTCGCCTTTGCATTTATGGACTTCGGTTTGCCAAGAGTTGAAAGGGCTGCAAATATTGGGTAAATACCTATATCTAGAAGGCTACCTCCGCCGAGTGATTTATTAAATAATCGAGACTCGTCATTAAATTCACGAACAAAACCAAAGTTTGCTTCCAGTTTTAAAATATTGCCATAGGTTTTATTGGCCAGCTCTTTTAACACAAATTGATAATGGGGAAGAAAATATGTCCAGAGCGCTTCCATTAGCAATGTGTTATTTTTTTGTGCACAAGCAATCATGGTATTTACTTGCTGACTATTCATGGCAAACGGCTTTTCACATAAAACCGCTTTGCCATGCTCTAAACATAATAAGGTATTGTCTTGGTGTAATGCATGCGGGGTGGCAATATAAATGGCATCAACATGTTCGTCTTTAACCAGTTGCTCGTAGCTGTTATAGGCAACACTCGCATTATATTGATTAGAAAAAGCTTCTGCTTTATCCGTTGAACGTGACGCTACGGCATAAAGCTCGCCACCTTTAACTTTGACAAGGTCGCTAGCAAATTTATGAGCAATACTACCAAGCCCGATAATGCCCCAACGGATGTTTCTGTCTTTAATTGATTTCATACTTTGCTAAGTTTTTTAGAGTTTTATCAATACAGTTTATAGCGAAAATAATAATATAATACCAATTCCATTAATTATTTTGCAGCCGTGGAGCAGAAAAGCCTTGGCTTTGTATTTGTTCCAATTTCTTTAGTAAGTCATTAGCCTTTTCAGGATGTTTTTCGATAATATTATTACGCTGCCCTGCATCGCTTTTCATATCAAACAACTGTCCTTTGTCATTATCATCAGTCACATAACCATGCTTTTTTTGCCAAGCCGAATAATTAAATCGCTGCATGCGTCTATTTTGATTACCTGATTTAGCATCAATCAATGTCCAGCCTTCACTTCTGATAGCGTAATCGTCTTTGAACGTATTATGGACAAGTGATCGTCTGCTGCCTTTACTTGATTCGCCTGTCCATAAAGGTAATAAATTATATGAATCCTCTGCAGCATTGTCTGGCAAATCAAAGCCAACAACATTTGCGATGGTTGCCATAAAATCAATTTGAGACATTAGTTCGTTAGTCTGTGTATTTTTTGGTACATGATCAGGCCAACGCACAATAGTTGGTACACGATGCCCACCTTCATAGATATCACGCTTTAATCCTCGAAAATCACCAGATGACCAATGGTCAAATTTTTCATCTCGCAAGTAAGCATAATGTTCAGGACCATTGTCTGAGCTAAATATCACGAGGGTAGTATCTTCAATGCCTGCGGCTTTTATTGCGGCTAATAATTTGCCAATTGAGTCATCGGTTTCTACGATTAAATCACCATAAGGGCCAGCTTTAGAGGTATTGTCAAATTCATCATTAGGAATAATTGGCGCATGAGGTGACGGGTAAGCAAAGTAAAGAAAGAACGGCTTATCTTGCTTCGCTTTTTCAGTAATGTACTCAATGCCCTTTTGTGTTGTCGTTGGAATATTTTCGTATGGATCCCACCCTGTGATCATCGGCCCCTTTCGATACTCCATTTTTCCTTCTTTGTTTTTCCACAAAGTTTCATCAACCATAGTGTCAGGTACTTGCAATACTTTGTCATTTTCAATCCAAACATAAGGAGGAAAATTAATAACTGTATCGCCAAAGTAGTAGTCAAAACCATGAGCAGTAGGACCATCAGGGATTGGTTTTGACCAGTCAAAATCATCAGGGCCGACACCATCTTGTGCTCGATTAGGTTTTCGAATAGCATCCCAATCCCAACCTAAATGCCATTTACCAATGGCGGCTGTGGTGTAACCTTTTTTCTGTAGCATTTCAGGTAGAGTTAAACGTTTGGCATCAAAAACAGACGGTTCAAACGACTTTACAATACCGTGAAATTTTCGCCAATGGTAACGACCAGTTAGTAGCGCATAACGTGACGGTGTGCAGATGGCAGAAGAAGAGTGTGCATCAGTAAAACTCAAACCTTGCGTTGCAAGCTGATCTAAATTTGGCGTAGGAATTTTAGATTTATTAGCTGAGTTTTTATTAAAACTACCCAAATCTCCCATGCCTAAATCATCAGCATATAAAATAACGATATTAGGTTGTTTATCCGCCGCCAAAGATAGCGAAGTATAAAAAAGTACACTTAATGTAAATATTAATTTGATGAGTAACGTCATCTATCTCTCTTATTTTAGTTCTTATAATTTTCGACAATCAACATATTTATCATCGAAAGGAATATCGGCTTTTTACCGGCTACTTGCCGACTTTTTTTCATTATTACCTTAATCAGTATTCTTTTTAAGTGTTAGTTGAGAAATGATCACACTAGCAACTTTTTCGCCCTGAGACTTTCTACCTAATTCGTTGTAATGAACGTTACCAGCATCAGCCCACCACTTTTGGTGATGAGGTTTGGTAAATTGATATAAATCGTTAATGATCACCTCTGGGTGATCTTTGAGTACGTTTAATGCGGCTTCATTATATTTAACTGCGTCTCCTACAATGCGTCCGGGCTCTCCTGCTGGAATAGGCGTGGTTGTGGCAAATATTAACTTGGCTGATGGCGCCATTGTTTTCAGGTATTTAATGATATTGCGAAGGTTATTTTCATATTCTGCAATTGAGCTAACTTGCTTACCATTGGCTTTATCGAGCTTTCTATCTTTGGTGTATTTCAGATCATGCAAACCGACATTAAAGTGGATTACATCCCATTGAAATGTCCAGGCATCTTTTAGATCTGGATTTTGCATAATGGTATGCATTTTTCTCATTTTTTTAATAAATGAAGAAGAGTCACCACCATTTAAATACAAACGATAAACATTGGCTTTACTTGCAAGTTCGGCGCGAACTGCTTGTGTGTAGTGAATAGAAATTGAATCACCGTAAATAAGAACATTAGGAAGCTCTGGATTATTTTCAACAAAAGCAAACTCTGCTCGTGTACTAAATTGCTCAGAAACAAGTTCACGCCATGCATCCTTTGCAGAATCAGCATAAGTAAGCGAGCTAAAGAAGCTAGCAAATATTATGCAAATAAAGCTCAATGATGAGTGTTTAACATTTAATTTCATTTAAATTGCAACGACCTTCCTTTAGATACAGCCGTGGGGCTGTTACCTGCGAAAGAGCACTTAATAAATAGTATGTTTAATATTAAAAAAAACAGCTTAAATATTTTCATTTTATCTTCTCTTCTTTTCTCTTGTGATGGCGTTTCTATCTGGTAAACAGTTTATTTTTGTAATCTATTCAACGGAGATTTTCTTTTGAATTGGCCATTCATCAACAGATTTAAATTTTACTTGGTAGTCATCACCGTTATGGCTAGCTTTCGCTGAAAGAATGAACTGTTTAAGTTGTTCTATCATTGCATTAACCCGCTTAGGATGATTTTTGGCGATATTGGTTGTTTCACCTCTATCTAATGTTAAATTATACAGTTCTAATTCGGCTAAATTATTCGCCAAAGCATTGGTGTTAGTCACCAATTTATAGTTACCATCAAGCAGTGACAATTTATCTTTAGCAATAAATGGGATGGCTTTATTTCGCTTCTCATTTATTTCTATGCCTTGTAAAATTGGCAGAATACTTGTGCCATCTATAGGCCTATCATCAGGCATTTTATAACCGACAATTTCATTAATTGTTGGTAAATAATCTAATGTTGAAGCTGGAATATTAATGACACTGCCTGCTGCGATTTTTTCTGGCCACAATGCCAGAGTAGGTACTCGAACACCGCCTTCATAGAGGGAACGTTTACGTCCCTTCAAATTATCAGTGCTGCCAGCTAAACGCCCTTCTGCCCCTGGATTTCTTGCTCGTATATTTGCGCTTTCAGGACCATTGTCACTGGTAAAAGTGATTAAGGTATTTTTATCTACGCCTAAATACTTTAACTTATCTCGAAGCCGACCAATTTGTTCATCCATTTCTGAGATCACACCGTAATAATGAGCCGCCTCACCATACTCTTTATATCGTGCAAGATACTCAGGTCCTGCGACCACATCTTGATGTGGGGCATGAAACCAAATGACCGTGAAGAATGGTTGTTTATTTTTAACCGAATTTTCAATAAAAGGTAAAGCCCTATCCATAACAACTTTACTTGCTCCTCCTTGTAAACTTGCATCGTTAGGTTCAAGTGCAACACCATCCAGCCAAAAAGGATTGTTAACCGCTCTTTTACCAAGAGCAGGATCCCAAAGTTGAATTGCAGATTCAGTAACAAAGGAAGTATCGTAACCATGCCACGAAGGCGGTGAATAGTTTTCAAGCGGCTTACGTTTATCCCCCTTAGCTGAAAAATCTTTACTTAATGTTCCTAAATGCCACTTGCCGAAATGCCCTGTGCTATAGCCCTGTTCTTTAAGGATTTCAGCAAGGGTAATTTCTTCTTTAGGTAAATGGCCAACGTTCGCCCAAAAGACACCGTAGCGATGATGATGACGACCTGTTAAAAATGTGCCTCTTGTTGGCGAACAAACCGAACCGCCAGCATGGAAGTTAGCCATTACAGCTCCCTCTTGCGCCATTGTATCAAGACTTGGTGTTTTGATTATTTTGTTGCCGGTAAAGCCGGTATCACCGTAACCAAGGTCATCCGCCATAATAAGAATAATATTCGGTTTTTCTTCCGCAAATACTGAAAAGCTACACGCGAAAGTTAACAACAAAAATAAATTTTTCATATTTTTAACTCTGTATAAAAAAGTTGATTTATTTTTTCAATGTACCCTGTGGCAGACCTGATGCTCTAATTTCAGGTACAATAGAAACAGAGTCGTATTTCTTGGCAAAGCTTTCAGCCGCAGCCATCGTTTTAATGACATCTAATCCGTATGGCATCCAGTCACTACCAGGAATCCAGCCAGCATCTTTATAATCATAAGCACCACGATAACTCCCTAATGAAGTAACTTCTTGGTTAGAAAATTGTTCGGTTTGAGCAATACCATTGCTTATGCTGGCATTCTTTGGCAGTAGATTCAGCTCGGATAAATTACCATTAATAAAAATATCTCGGTGCTCTCCAGTAAGGTTACCCTGAATAAAACCTCTATCAACAATAGGAAAATTACCCTGTTTATTTCGTGCCTTATGAACTAAGCCTTTTTTCATTTGTGCTCTTAATAAACTTTTCTCTCTAGGCCCCACTCTGTCATCTATGCCATCACTGATATTATTCAGTACATTCCAGTCACTAATAGGAGGAAAAGTTTTGTCAAGGCTAGCTTGGGTTTGTCGTCCATGATTTAACACATTTCGAGTGAGTGCGCTGGCCACATGGTTATGCACATCAGTATTGTTATAAATATTAAACTCACCATACCCTTCCACATTAATACCCCTTTTAGACGACCAAAATACATTGTGATGCAAGTTAAGCTGACTTCCAGCTAAGTCGAGACGATAAGCATTACCATTAATATTATGGATCCAGTTATGATGCACATTGGCGTATTCTTGAGGACCCATTGGCATATATATCCCAGAGACGTCACTATTGTATTTTCCGGCATTAAATATATTGTTGTAAGCAACTTCTGGTTTAACAGTTAATGGTGATTTAGGTTTAATTCGAATATATATAGCATCTGAATGGTTATTGAAAAAAGTATTACGAGTTATACGATAACTCCCCTTAGCCTCAATAACTACGGATCTGCTTTCAAAATTCGCATGGCGATTATTTTCAAGAAAAACTGAATTATCTATTATTAATTCACTTCCTACTAATTTAAGTGCCGTATTTTTTGCGCCAGCAAATAAACTTTTTTCGACGGTAATATTAGTACCTGCCAACTCGATAGGTTTATTAATAGCGTTACCTTTGACTCGATCGACAAAAAGTAGTTCTTCGCCAATATAGCTAAAGTGCGCATTAGAGAAGGTGATATCATTATTAGCGGTGTTATTCAGCTTTACCGAGCAGCCAAAAAAATCAATACCTTGAATAACAACATCATTTAATTCCGATTGCTGATTAATACAGTAATCACTTGTTTTGGTCAGTATTTCTGCTTTATTTGGATTAACCCCATTTAATGGCATTAAATATAATGTTCCATTATCTACGAACCACTCGCCCGGCGCATCAAGTAAATCTAAATCTCCGGCGAGAAAGAATTTTGATTTATTTGGATGCCATGGGTGACTCTTTTTCAATGTTTTCAGCGCCTCGATTGACCCTCTCCGCCCGTCTTCACCGGTAAATTTCTGACTATAGAAATTGTCATCATTCCATTTCAGCGTTTCACCATCAAAGGACTCTATTTTACGACTGTAATTGCTATTACCTTTTCCATAACGAATAAATGCGTAAGCCCCGGTTAAATCAAGTTCGGCAATCTCTTTAAATGCTTTAGAGGTAAGTGCGCCAGGGCCAGTTCCTGTCGATGCTTTCGCCCACTTTTTATCTTCTATCCAATTGTCCTGCCACTCTAAATTAGGCCATTGTGCCCAGGTCATCGGGTGATCATTAAAGAACAATTGCTTAACTTCATGCTCAACACTGGCTTGATAAAAACCATTTGTCTGATCGTCTTTGTTTATTTTCTCAAATTTAGCCTTTAGTTTTTCTAGGCCGCTAAAAACAACACCTCGCGGGTTTTTAGCGCGAATAGTAATACCTGACTTTAACGCTAAGGTACCGGTATAAAGCCCATCAAGAACAATTAATGTATCTCCAGAAGACATTTGTTCAACGGCATGTTGTACCTTTTTAAATGGCTGCTGTTCTGACTTTCCAGAGTTACTGTCGTTTCCCATAGGTGAAACATATAAAGTAGTGCCTTTTATGATACGGTTTTGACCGCTTGTTTGTTCAGGGTTTTCGAGTGAACTCCCACAAGCTGACAATAGTAAAACCCCACTAAGCAACATTGCTGTTGTTATTGGTATGCACTTCATTTTACTCATAATTTACTCATTTTTATTTATTACTTAATTCAATCTCTTATCATTTTTACGCCAAGGTATAATGGCATAACCTGCCTTTTTAAAACTCTGTGCAGGCGCGTTAAAATCAAGCGGATCATCAAGCTCTTTCATTAGATCAATCAGTTTGCTTTGTAACATTACAAGCTGTTCGTGGTAGTTAGGATCTGCAGCCAAGTTATTTAATTCTTCAGGATCATTTTTCAAATCAAACAACTGTGTTTGTTTAATCATCGGGTAATAAATCAACTTAAAATCATCCGTTCTGACCATGCGTTGATAATGGCGATAACTGCCGTAGATATAATCATATAAGCCACTTTTTTGGTCAGACATTCCTTGTTCCGAAAGTAACGGAACTATGCTTTTCGCCTGAACCGTAGCTGGTACTTCAATTCCTGCTAGCTCTGCGGTAGTAGGAAATAGACTATTTAAGTAAAAGTTACCTTTACTCACTTTACCTTGTTCTATGCCTTTACCTGCGATAATGAAGGGGGCTCTGATACTATGATCATATTGGTTCTGTTTGCCTAACAAACCATGTTTGCCAACCGCTAAACCATGATCAGAAGTAAAAACAACAATGGTATTATCAGCATAAGGTGAGCTTTCTAAACTATCGAGAATTCTACCAATTTGAGCATCCATATGAGTGATCATGGCGTAGTATTCACCAATAAATTGCTTTACTGGCTCTTCTTTTCTCGGAATTGGTAGAAGTATTTCGTCACGCACCCAAAAATCCCCTTGGTCGACGGTATTTTGCTTCAGGTATGACTTGGGTAAATTAATATTTTTTCCAGGATACATATCCACATAGCTTTGTGGTGACTGTCTAGCATCATGAGGGGCTAAAAAACCGACATACATTAAAAAAGGGGCATCATTACGTTTAGGTTTTTGTTGTAAATAATCTACAGCAGCATCAGCAATTAACTCACTAGTGTGTTTTTTCGATGGGTAAGGCGCTGATAGCTGATGCGTTTTTTCATCAAGGTTTACCATAGTGGCATTATAATGATCATAGGTCATACCGCCTTCATGAATAGCCTTACCACTGGTAAAACTACGTAATAAGGCTTGACGACTAACATGCCACTTACCGGTCATAAAAGTATCATAGCCAGCATTTTTGAAGGTCTCTCCCCATAAAGGGTGCTCTGGCCTTGCTTGCGTCGCAATGCTTTTATCCTTCATACCCGTGTGATATAAATTTCGTCCGGTATTGATCATAGCTCGACTGGGTGCACATACTGCGGGGGACCAAGACCCCTGATTAAACACATGGGTAAACTTCGTTCCGCTTGCTGCTAATTGGTCTAAATTAGGTGTTTTAATTTGATGATTACCTGCATTGCCCATAGCGGTATAAGCCTGATCATCGGTTAAAATAAACAGAAAGTTGGGTTTATCTTGATTATTACTCGCAAAGGCGGAGTTGGTCAGGATTAAAAATGAAATAACCAAGTGGATAACATTTTTAATTTTTAAAGTTTTTATATATGAGTTTTTCATTTATTATTCCAATTCTACAATGAGTTCTGCGGGGTCAGTGCCTTCTTTACTGCTGTAATCCAGTGCACTGCTGTTTTGCGTGGTGGTTAGTGCAATAGACCAGCGACCACCGCCTTTAATATAACTACTCAGATCGATGTCATACCAAGTTTCAGCCTGAAGATTGTTGACTGTGGTAATAGCATCGCCAACTTGAGGATTATTGCTGCCTGTTATCGTTGCTTCGTCCCAGCTGGTATCAGCCACTTTCCAAACGGTTAAATCACTGATTGGGGTATTTTTAGTTTTTACCCGTAAGGTCACCTTAGTAATGGTTGACTGAGATTGATCGCCCAGATTAAATTTAAGATAAGAAAGTCTGGAGCCTGCGGTTTGATACCCGCGCGTGCGCAAAGTAGCGGTAGCGCCGTAATTAGCCGTATTACCCTCAAAAACCCAGGCATCATGTTCTGGGTTTATTGTTAGCGTGGTTCCACCTGTAGCAGGAGCCAGAACCGATAAGCTCCATACGTTTCCTGTTACGGTTCCTGATGAAGTAACCGTATCAATTCGCCAGTATCTGTCGCCACCTGTAGTGCCATAATCCGGGGTATAAATATTATTTGTTTGCCTGCCTTGGTACACATCAGACGTAGCAGTGGCAGTTTGAACAGTATTGAAATCATCACCGAAATAAATATCGTAAGAGGTGCCATTCAGGCCGCCAAGCCATATCAGTTGACGATCTCTCATTTGAAGGGTTGCACCATCTGTTGGGATCGGCTGGGAAGCGGTGGTCAGTTGACGACCAGGTATCCAGTAATTCAGCTCGCCTGATTCGTATGCGCCTATATCCGGAGCTATTCCCACAAAGCCGCCGGTAATGCCCGCAACCTGCATTCCACCGTCAACGGCTGGAGAAGTCGCTTTAGGCCGAAAATCTCTTTGGCTAACATCTATCAGTTCATCATCAGGGTTTACACCCGTCACATTGCTGTTGATATTATTGCTATGCTGCCCAGGAGGGGCTACATAACCACTCCGGGTACCGGAAATAGCGCCAATATTATTGCGCGTAATGGTGCCTGACCACTCTAGCACATCATTAGCAATCACTATGTCATTGTTGCTACTACCAAAGCCTGTGCTGTTATAAAATTGATGATCAACACCTTTGACCATGGCCAGATCAGTTAACCCTCCCCACCCTACATTATGGTGTGCTAACGCATCCGCTCCCCAATTTGTCGCAGGAACAGGAGCATCAAAGCGCACTCCATGCTCATCAGAGTTGTACATCCAGTTATAGCGAAGTTCGGAACCCGGTTGGGTAGGAATGGTCATCTGGAATGCGGCACCATCGGAAGACAATAATCCAAACTCTGAAATATCATTCAGTTCTCCCAAAAAGCCTGTTCCACGGATCGAAATAGCCTGAGATGCGCCTGATACGCGCATAGTATTGCGCCTGAATACATTGTTATCCCCCCCCATCTCAACGGTCGCCATTAGCGCGTTTAGTTCGGATGCACTCCAGTCGTTGTACTCAAACAGACTGTTTTCTATCACATCGCCTAAGCCAGACATAATAATAGCTTCGCCTTCTGCGAACTTGAAAGTGGTGTTATAAACTTTTGAATAAGATGGCGTACTTTTGCTCGCTTGTTTTATGCTATTACGCAAGGGAGCAGCGTTAGAGCCAAGCATACGTTTTGCTGCACTGGGGTATAAAAAGTCGGAGTCGCTGATCAGTGTGTAAGGTGAATCGGTAAAGTTGACCGCCACACCGAAGAAATCCAGACCAATCAGTTGCACGCTGTGAGAGTTGCTCACATCAAAAGCATAATCTTTAGTTTTTGCCTGAATATTTCCACTAGGCACATTGCCATCAGGCGCCCATAAATAAAGGGTTTTAGTGGTTTTATCAAAAAACCATTCTTTGGCAGCATCCAACAATGCAAGTTTGCTATCGATAAAGTAGGTTTGATGTTTGGCCAAGTGTAAAGGCACAGGATCGAAGCTAAAAGAACTTTGTCCAGCACCGTGACTGATGATTTCACGCGTCCATGCCTTCCAGCTACCGATATTCATCACCGCCATAGCGCCCGTCATATCAATGCCGCTGGCGGCCAAATCGATACCACTATGAGGATCGTCCTTAAGCACACCACTAGTAACCGTGTTATCACCATGGGCGCGTTTTTCTTCATTCCAAATAGAGCCATCATCAAAATTCGCATTCGGCCAACGTGCCGGAATCATCATTTCCGAATCCACCCAAAGTTGCCAAATATCGGTGTTGAGCACGGTTTTGTAAATATTGCCGCTGTGTTGTGTCCAGCCTGTAGAACCCAGGTCAGTAATGGATTGAGCTCCGGTAAAGGTAACCACTTCATCTTGGTAGTTTCTAAATATTGCCGGATAGTTTTCACTGGCTTGCAGGTTATCAATGGTGACGGTTTCAAAATAAGTGCCGCCGCGAATATAAGTGGTATCCCCTTCTGTCATCACATCTACCGCTTTTTGAACTGTGGCAAACGGGTTATCAAAGGTTCCTGCATTGCTGTCATCACCAGTGGGTGAAACATAGTAATTATGTGGGTTTACAGGTGGCAGGGGTGAAGATGTTTTGGTTAATATCAGCGCATTAATATGCACATTACCAAAGCCATTGGTTATATGGCCTAACGACTGACTGGTTCCCGAAGCGGTGAACGTACCTGTTGCAAACTGCCCCCAACCCGAGCCAGCAGAGCTAATATCGACGGTATTGGCACTGGATTCGTTATCACTATAGGTCATGGTGCGGGGTGTCGAGCGCTGATCGTTATAGAAAACCTGAATTTTGTAACTGGCACCGTCAACAAGGGCAGTTAATACTTGAGTTCCCGACGTAATACCAACCTGGCTATCGGCCATCGATTTAATCAAGTCATCAAAATTAGTATCACCTGTACTGGCTGCTCCTTCTGAAACATCTGCCGTGACACGCACTCCTGGCGTTGGCGTGAAATTTAAATCCGTATAATCAATACCAGTAAAGGTATAACTGCTGGTGCCGCTAGCACCACCATTGCTGATTATTATAGACGGTGTTGAACTGGCGTTCTGAGCGAGTATTACCTCCCCTTCAATTAGCTGGGACTTATCTATTGTATTAGCCGCAGCCTCCCAGATTATTGAATTCGTGAATGCAGAACCCGAAAACACCATGGCAAATAATGCAAGTATTGGTACTAACATTTGCTTTGCTAATTTTATATTTTTATTCAGCATAACTATCACCTCACCTATTTTTTAAAGGTAGCTTCAGCACTTGGCTTCTGTTACCCAACAATAAAGCACATTATTTCCATTTAACTGGCCTGCCAATCAGGCTGATTCTTTAACATCAATACTTATACCCGTAATAGCTACCATTGAGCATCACACTTTAGACGTTTATAACTTATTTCATTAAAAAAAAGCCACAGTATTCATGCTGTGGCTTTTGCTATATAGGTAACTATTTAATTAAAAGTTTCCACGTAAGACTAAACGATAGGTAGAGCCGGTCACTCTATATGACGCTAGACGGTTTTCATAAGCATCACCGTCTAGTGGGTTACCATCCCAAGAATTGGTATGATAACGATAAGGACGTTCATCCGTTATATTTACCGCTTGAAAACCTAAACTAATGTTCTCAGTAACTTGATAGTTAGCAGCGAAATCTAACTGGCCGTAGGAATCGTTCCACACCATATCCGTAAGCTCACCCGTTGGGCGATACAATGAATCCGTACGATAGTTGTAGCTCAGACGAATTGAGTGCTTATCTCTTTCCCAAAAAATACTGCTATTAACGGTATGCTCTGACTGACCAATAAATGGCATAGATACTTCTACTTCTTCACCATCAGCATCTGTTGCTGCATACGTGGTATCAGAATCTGCATAAGTGTAGTTTACCGATGCCCCAAGCCCTGACCAAATACCAGGTAACATAGTGAACGTTTGCTGATAATTGAGCTCTACCCCTGAAATTGATGCACTACCACCATTCACTGGTTTTTTCGAATAGTAAGGTTTTATTGGACGGACATCTGGAAATTCATCATCGCCATAATTACCTTCATACGGTTCACCACTACCATCAAGCATCACTTCGTCTACTAGTACCGTTCGGCTGTATATAAAGTCTTCAATGTCTTTATGAAATAACCCGGCTGAAAGAATGCCGCCTTCTTGGAAGTACCACTCTAGTGATAAATCGTACTGCCATGCGGTATACGGATTTAAATAGGTATCGCCTTCGGTACGCTTGGCACTGTCAGGATTTCCAGTGTTGACTTTATCGATAGCAAATGGCGCTACTTCAAACGGTGAAGGACGTGCCATTACCCGACCAACAGCAGCATGAGAAAAGACTTCTTCGCTTAATTGATAGCGGAAATTCGCACTCGGTAAATATTCAGTATAGTCGTGTTTTTCATCAATCTGACGATACGAGTTAACACAATCTTCCATCACAAAATCGTCATCTCGTGTACATACAGTCGCATCTACAGTGCCACCACCATAACCTTGAGTATCTAGTTCTGTGCGCACGGCACGTACACCAATATCACCGACTAAAGCGCCATCTAAGGTGTCTACATTAAGTTGTAAATAACCGGCTAAATAAGTCTGCTCTACTTGATAACTTGGACGTAAATCTAGTGTATAAGGTAGCTGGCTGGTATGGGTTAAGTTAGTACCATGTAGCGCATTGTAACTATCTAAAACCGCATTACCTGTGGCAGCAAAGTCGGTATAAGTCCACTCTGTTACTGTACCTTGATAAGGGCCAGAAGATGAGCCTTCGCCGTCAAGGAAATCATCAACAGGAAATGGCGCAATCAGATCATCTTCACCAAGAAGAATATCACCCCTAGGTAAGCCTAAATCGTTTTGAGTGTGTACTCTATTTTGTGAATGATAACGGTCGGTTTTACGGTCGGTATATTTAAAACCAAATTCAATTGAGTGCCAATTGTCTGAATCTAAGAAATACTCAAAATCAACTTGAGCCGTCACTGACTCGTCCTCAAGCTCACGCTCATCGTTCCATACCTGAAAGACATTGGCATGTTCAGCCATTGGAGAATAATAGTTAATGCCATCAGCGGTGATATCTGCCAAAGCACCTGCACGTTGGCCAGAGGGTAATGCCGCAAGCTCTTCTGCTGTCTCTGGATACAAAGGTATAGATTTACCATTATTTAGTGCGTTTGCCCAAATCAACTCAGGTACCTTAGAGTCTTCAGCAATGGAATAGCCACCTAAAGTGCCGCCACCACCAATATTAAAACGGGCATTTTCTGGGTAAGATTCATCCGTAAGTGAGTAGCCCAAACTTGTATGAATGCGCCAATCATCCAGGACATAATCTGCCCCTAAATTCACAACCGTCATTTTAGTTTCTTTTTTAGTTTCTCGCGGCAGCATAGAACGGCTACCTTTAAGGTTAACCGCAGTAATGACAGTTTGTGAGTTAGGATCTATGTCTGCGGCTAAGTTAGGTCGATTTTGACCACCACCATTAAAGTTACGACGAAACATAGAAAAATCATCTTCAATCTCTAAAGATGTATGGGTAACATCTAAATAACTATTAAATTCTTCAGTTGGTTGATATTGCAAAGTAAAGTTGATGCCTTTACGCTCACGTTCTTGATTAGAGTGTTTTGAATATAGGTGACGCATAAAGTAAGCGCGTTGCGCCGTTTCAGTTAAATCGGCAATATCGACACCTGAGGCGGCGTTACCATAGGCATCAAATACTTCACCATTATCAGCGACACGATAAACATTGCCACTGGCATCTTCTGAATATTTACGACCGGCAATATCTTGCTTAAAGTTAGCGGCTCCCCAACCGTATGTTTGAATAGAATCTTCTCTAACATTACGATTTTCATAGTTCAAGCCTACAGCTAAACCAATCTTATTATCCATAAACTGGTCAATATAATTGAATTGAGCCGAAGGGTCAGTTTCTTCACTAAATTCATTGTGATTAGCTGTTATAGAGGCATTGAATGATCTTTTTTGTCTATCCAACGGTTTTATGGTTTTCAGGTTAACTTGTGCGCCTAAACTACCTTCTTCATGTTTGGCACTTGGTGTTTTTATAACATCAATGGCGCTAAGCATATTGGCAGACATCACATTTAAACCAACTGCATCAGAGCCATTTTGAGTACCAGCATCACCACCACTATTCACTATTTGGCCATTTACAGAAATATTATTTAAATTACCACCCATACCACGAACGCTGATCGTGGTACCTTCACCACCTTCGCGATTAATAGAAACACCTGTAATACGCTGTAAAGATTCTGCAACATTAGCATCAGCCATTTTACCGATATCTTCAGCAATTACGGAATCAACAATATTTTTTGATTCCTTTTTCTTATCTAGGCCTTTTTGTAATGATGCTCGATAACCGGTAACTTCTATTACTTCGGTTTCATCAGTTACGTTAGACTCAACCTCTTTGGTTTCTTCAGCAGCTTGTGCTGTCAGGCTCGTTGCGAATAAGAGTGAACAAAGAGCAGCCGAGACAGCGGTTGCCAATTTATTTACTTGGAACTTGGTATTCATAGACATGTTAATCCCCGATTTGTTTCTTATTGTATGTGAACTTTATGTTAAGTTCTTTTACATATAATAAACACACAACATTGGTGATGTCTACAAAATATACGATTTATTTTCGACTTAATGAAATCTTTTATATAAAATTATACACAAAATAAAACCTATCACTTATTAGGTGATAGGTTTTATTAGCAGTTGAATACAAACTGAAACACTAGTCGTGTTTAAAAAGGGCGTTGCAGGCCTTTATAAACTTACTTCTAAGGCATAACCTATGGTTTGATTAACTAAATTTGGTAATTTTATTGCGACAGCGTCCGAAGCATTTTTCCATGTAACTTCTCCTTCTTGTCCTAACACCTTTATATTTTTAATATCCAAACCTTTTAAAGATTTTACAGAAATATTGTTAGCTTCTGGTTTTTTAAACGACACAACATATAGCTTGTTTTCTTTTTGGGTAAACCAAAAATCATTTTCTTTAAAGTCAAACGTCACTTTATTTTCAGAGCGATGCTTAGTGCCCTTCATGCTAATTTTTGTCGGACCTTCGTGGCCAACCTTCCAAGGTTTAGAGTCATAAATGGCTTCACCATTAACCGTTAACCACTGACCGACTTGTTTTAAAATATCCGCAGACTCTTTTGGTATAACACCATCGCTATCAGGGCCAACATTTAGTAAGAAGTTACCGCCTTTACTGACATTGGCAATTAGCCAATAAAGCGTTTCTTTAGGGCTCTTCCAGTCGGTATCGTATGATTTAAACCCCCAAGAATGGTTTGTGGTTGCAATCCCTTCCCATGTATTGCTGCTTGCTTTATCTGGGATAACATTATCACCCGGAGTACCAATATCTCCAAAGCCATTGCCAATTCGAGCATTTACTAAAATCTCTGGGTTCGCCTCATACACAGTTTGGTAAAATTCCATACTGTGTTTAGGTGGAATATATATAGGTGTATCAAACCAAATTTGACTTAAATCATAGTTAGCTAATAACTCTTTGACCTGTGGCAACGACTTATTCTTTATATAATCGTCGTAGCTTACAGGTGATGGATCGAAGTTGTTAACAAATAAAGCGCGTCTTGCTTTTATACCTGGTGCTGGACCATAATCTTTCAAACCACTATCACCACCACTGCGCCAATCTAGTGCATTTGAATAGTAAACACCAAAATCAAGGCCGGCTTTTTTAGCTGCAATTTCCATTTCTTTTATGGCATCACGACCAAATGGGGTTGCATCAACAATATTAAAGTCACTCACCTTGGAATCAAACATCGCAAAACCTTCATGGTGCTTTGAGCCCATAACGATGTATTTCATACCTGCGGCTTTGGCAATAGCCACCCATTCATCGGCATTAAATTTTTGTGGGTTAAAGTTTTTCGCATGTTTTTCATATTCAGCGCGAGGGATTTCTTTACGGCGCATGATCCATTCAGCAACTCTTGGTCCTGTGCCGCCATCCTCCATTTTCTCGCCTTTATAAACACCACCAAAGGTTGAATACAGTCCCCAATGAATAAACATGCCGTACTTATTTTTATTAAATCGGTCTCGGCCTTTTTGTTTAGCTGCAGAGCTATTCAGCTCTTTCCACTCTTGGGTTAGCGTTTTCATTTCAGTTGAACACGGAATTCCTGAACCTTCAAAGCCGTAAAACTTTTGTTTTCCAACTTCTGACAAAGCATCATGCGCAGCCAATTCTTCAGCACTGCAACCCTCTGAGTTTTGTTGTCCTGCCATTGATATGAGAGGTAAGCACAATAATGCCCCTGCAATAGCATTTGCGATTAATTTTTTATTCATAATTTTCTCTTGTTTCTGTTTTTATTTTTTGTGTATCAATCAATTTAGATTCTTTCGGCATAAATAAAGAAAGCAGCTAATGGTTTATCTTTACCTTTCGCGTTTTCATCACTTGTCTGTGAATTACTAAACCAAGCTTTAATATCTACATCTTGCTTATCAATTGGTAGCTCAAAGTCAACATAGGTAGCACCTTGAGTAACTTTTTGCACATAAGGCTTACCGTTAATCGTTAAGTGGGCGAATTGTTTCGGGATAACTTCATTTGCCGGCTTATCGTGATACAAAACCCTAAACTTATATAATCCCTTTTCAGCTGTTTTTACTTTCCAAGGAGAGATTGGATACTTTTTCTCTTTACCCAACCAGCCCCTTTTCGACCATTTATCATTGCCAAATCCTACGGTATGAGCAACCTGTTGAGTATTCGGGGCTAGCCAATCCATGCTAGTTAATCGTGCAGGATTTTCATGAGCAGAACCAATAATTGATCGATTCGTCTCTAGTCCGCCTTGAGTATTATGTTGCCACCATTGTTTATATTGCTCAGCCATTTGCTTAGCAATTTCAGGATGTTTATCAATAATATTATTTGTTTGACCAGGATCGTTCGCTAAGTTAAACAACTCAAAAACGTCTTTATTGCCATCAGCTTTAACATAACGCCATTTGCCCTGCATAACAGCAAACGGCCTGTTAGGATCAGGGTTTAAAACACGCTGAGTAGTTACGGTTAAGGTTCTGTCAGGAATTGCTTTACCTTCTGTCAATGCGCTCTTAAGGCTGATACCGTCTACATCAAGGTTTTCAGTACTTACACCAATTAAGTCTAATAGCGTTGGCAACACATCAAAGTGGGCCGACAAGCCATCGACACTGCCCGGTTCAATCAAGCCACCATTTGGCCAAGATAGATAAAATGGTACACGATGGCCACCTTCATATGCTGAGTTTTTAGCGCCGCGCATATCAAAATTTAACGTCGTTATTTTTTGACCTAATTTTTTCTCAATTAACGCTTTTGTTTCTCCTTGGATTAATTTGGCCGACTTGCCAGCTATGACCGAACCATTATCAGTCATGAAAATAAAAATGGTATCGTCGGTAATGCCATTTTTATCCATTGCTTTTTGTAAACGGCCAACGTTTTCATCGACACTGGTGATCATTGCATAAAATAGAGCTAACTCTTCAGGCAAACCTAATTGGCGATATGGCTCGATATACTCTTCTGGCGCACGAAATGGAGCATGTGGAGCATTCGTTACTAGATATAAGAAAAATGGCTTGGCTTTATTAGCATTGTTATCGATAAAGTCGATGGCTTCGTCAAACCAAATATCAGTCGCGTAGCCATTGTATTTTTTCGGTTCACCATTAAGAAAATAAGTATCGTTAAATTGAGTATTCCCCCAATAATCAGGTGTTTGACCTACGCCGCCACCGCCATGCATTAAGACATGTTCAAAACCTTGATCTTGAGGGCGGAACGGGTAGCTATCACCTAAATGCCATTTGCCTACCAGAGCGGTATTATAACCAACCTCTTGTAGAGACTCAGGTAATGTCTTTATTTCTGTCGGTAACATATGGCGTCCCATCACTGTATGCCACACACCTGAGCGTAAAGAGTATTGTCCGCTCAACAAAGCGGCTCGTGTTGGTGAACAAGTAGGATCAACATGAAAGTCGGTTAAACGAATACTTTGGTTAGCTATTTGATCCAGTACAGGAGTTTGTACAATTGGGTTTTTATTATGGCCAAGATCGCCATAGCCCTGATCATCTGTCATCACTATGATGATGTTAGGTTTTTTCTCTTGTTTAGTGGCTAATTGGCTATTTCTATCTTGTTTTTCACTAGTGCAGGCGGTTAACGCTAGCAGGCCTATTATTGCCCCACACCTTCCAATAGCTTTATTGATATCTTTTAACATTTTAGTCTCTTTGATGTTTTTATTGTTTACGCTCATATAACTCACTACTAAAGAGCAAGTTGTTATGTTCAATATTGAATATCCAGGCTGTTGCACTTGCCGGTAATTTCGAGATTAATAAAGTTCGCTCGCCTCTACTTTCAATGGTTACAGGCAACTGCTGCCAAACTCTGTTAAATGTATGGCCAACATCGTTACTGTAAAAAAGTACTGCTGAGGTTATTCTATTTGCTTGCGTAGCATTGCCTTGATGCATATTAGTAGTCACACTGACAACATTATTGACCAACTTATGCTGAGCAAAATTAGGCAACAAGTCGCCGTTGATAACAGCTTTTGCAAATTCATATTGCTCTTTTGGAGCCCAACCAGCAGGATGGTTATGTTTTAATTTAGGCTGTATGCTCTGCACATGTTGTCCATGTAATAATTTATAAGTCTTTGCTTGGGCGTCTAACGAAAAGTTGTTTTCTTTTAATCCTGTTAACCAAAAAGTGGGATTTTTAAAGTTAGCAATACGCAATGCTGGTTCCCAAACAGTTTGATAAGTTCTGTTGTCTTTGAGTGCTTCGCCATAATGATTTTCCAAATCATTAAGAAAGCCACTGCCATAAATTGGAATAGCAAAAGCAAACCTTTGATCAAAACCAATAACCGTTGAGGTAACAACTCCGCCCCAAGAAATACCTGATAAGCCTATTTGCTCTTGATTTATTTCAGCGAACGAGCGTAGTAAATTATGGGCTTTAATTACCGCACTGGATGCATGAAACATCCACTGATCAAATAAAGGATTATCTGCGTCTTCATAAATACCGGCGCGTTTAGGGCCACTCCACTGATGCTTTTCCCATTTATTTGGTGGGCGTTTATTTATTTGTGTTCCCGTTTGTCCTTCCACAGCAATTGAAATAGCAGCAAAACCGGCATCATTCCATTTTTTTACCCATTGCTTATACGCACTTCCACCACCACCGTGTACCAATACGATTGCAGGGAAAGGGCCGTCACCCGCTGGCTTATTGTAATAAGCAAATATCCTGGTGGCCTTTCCTTTATATGGCGAACCTTCGAAATAAAACGACTGAACACCATCGGCTAACACTTGCTGCTGATGAACAATAGGAGCCTTGTTATTTGAGGCAAGGCTATTAAGTTCATCTATGACCGTATTTGCGGAAGAAGTACCAGCAATTAAAGTCAAACTGAGCAGCAAGTAATGGGCAAAATTCATTGTATATTTTCTTTAGCTTTACTTTTCAACGTACATATAAAATGCCGGTAAGCCTGTGCTTAAACCGCTATCATTGGCTTGGTTATCAAACCAAGCACGAACATCTAAATCGCCAGCTTCTAACATAACCTTAAAGTTTACTGACTTAGCTCCTTCAGCAATCGCTAATGTTTCGACCTTGCCGTTTAATTGCAAATGTGCAAAACGCTTGCCGATCACTTTTTCAGCAGGAATATCATGCAAATAAAGCGTCATACTGTATTGGCCTTTTGCAGCAACCTTTAATGCCCATGGTGATATTAAAAATTGATCTTCCTTACCTAGCCAAGCAACGTTACTTTTTTTACCCCATTTATCATCACCAAAGCCTGGCCACCAAGGTACTTGCTCGGTATTAGGTGATAACCAGTCCATGCCAGTTAAACGAGACGGGTTCTCAAAAGCACTACCAATTACAATGCGAGTCGTTGGTGTCCCTGCGCCCGTTGCATGTAACCACCACTGCTCGTAAGCTTTTGCCAGTTCTTTAACTTTTTCAGGGTGTTGAATACTAAGATCATCTTGCTGGCTCGGATCTTCGCTGACATAAAATAATTCGATGCCGCCTTCCTCATCACCATGAACGTAACGCCAATTGCCCTGCATAACCGCATATGGTCGGTTAGGATCGGGATGCAATACGCGCTGGTTAGTTACTATTAGTGTTCTGTCTGGCAAGCTTTTACTGTCACGAAGTGCTGGAGCTAATGAAATACCGTCTGTATCAATAGTGCAGCTATCAATGCCGACAAAATCAAGTAACGTTGGTAGCACATCAAAATGTGCAGTTAAATCACTAATGTCTCTTGGCTGCCCTAACTCACCATTTGGCCAATGAATGAAAAATGGTACACGATGACCACCTTCATAAGTAGAGCCTTTGCCCTGACGCATAGCACTGTTTAGTGTCGTTAAGCGTTGACCAGTTTTTGCTTCAATCGCAGCAATGGTATCTTTATCTAATCGATTAAGTGGTTCGCCATCGCTTTTTGCCGCCATTGATGAACCATTGTCTGTCATAAATATAAAGATGGTATTGTCATCAATATTACTGTCTTGCATCGCCACGCGAAGACGAGCCAGATTATCATCGATATTAGTGATCATGCCGTAGAAATTAGCCAAGTCGTCCCCTAAGCCTAAGGCTTTGTATGGCTCTATGTATTGCTCGGGTGCACGCCATGGCACATGTGGCGCATTAAGTGACAGGTAAAGGAAGAATGGCGAATCTTTTGTCGCTTCTTGTTTAACAAAATCTATTGCTTCATCAAACCAAACATCTGTTGCAAAGCCCGGATAAGCCTTTTCTTCGCCATTTAAATAATAGGTATCATCAAATTGCGTATTTCCCCAATAATCTGGCGCTTGCCCTACACCACCGCCGCCATGCATCAACACATGATCAAAGCCTTGGTCTTGAGGGCGGTACGGGTAGTTTTCACCTAAATGCCACTTACCTAACATTGCCGTACGGTAACCATTATCTTTTAAAATTTCGGGCAAGGTATAATGTTGGTCATTTAACATATGACGTCCCATCACGGTATGCCACACGCCTGCTCTAAGTGAGTACTGGCCACTTAACAGTGCCGCACGGGTTGGTGAGCATGTCGGATCTACATGAAAATTTGTTAAACGCTGGCTTTGTGCGGCTAACTGTTCAAGATTTGGCGTTTTAACGATAGGATTATTGTGCATTGAAAAATCACCATAACCTTGATCGTCTGTCATCACTAAGATGATATTTGGCTTGTTGTCTTTAACGCCACTTTGGCTTGCTGAAGCTTGTTGTTCTGATTGGCCACAGCCAGTGATAGCAGCGGCACAAAATACCATCATTGCGATCAATTTATTTTTTCTTATATTTAATAAAGTTTTCATCAATAATCCCTTATTTAACCCACAAGTGGATCAACAGCTTTAGGTTTTTCTTTACTAATATGAGTATTTAAAGGGCCTGTTCCACGATACTTTTTAACCAGTTCCGCATTTTTACTACGAAGTTGTTCAATAATTTTTTTATGCCCAGGTTCATTAATTAAATTGTTTATCTCATGAGGATCATTTTCGATGTCAAAAAGTTCTTCATAAATAGGCTGTTCACCATTAATTGAGTTATTAATGGCAACCTCATACGGGCCATCATTTTTCTTGTCAAAATAACGAATGTATTTCCATTTATGGGTTCTAACCGACTCTGTTCTTGGATAATTTTGGATCATCATCATATTCTCTAAGAATATTTCTTGACGCCAATCAGTGGTTTCGCCTTGCATTAATGGTTTTAAACTTTCGCCATGCATTTCCTCAGGGATTGGGGTAGAAGTTAAATCAAGCAAAGTCGGAGCAATATCAACTAGTGCCACTAAATCGTTATTGTTATCAGCTTTTTCAGTAGCTGGTTGGCGAGGATCATATATCACCATAGGAATACGAACTGACGGTTCATATAAAAGTGTTTTTCCGCCCATACCAAATTCACCATGCATTAAGCCATGATCTGAGGTAAATACTATAATGGTGTTATCGGCAACACCTTGTTCTTCAAGGTGCTTAATCAGCTTACCAACTAATTTATCTATGCCTGAAATGGTTTGCATTTCTCTGATTTTTCGCTCTTTAAGCGTCTCAGGTGTTTTAACGTAGTTGTAGGTTTTTATATATTCACCGTTATACACATGCTTAGGCAGTTTCGGTTCTTTAATGTCTTTTTCGGCGATATAGGTTTTAGGTACAGTGATTTCATCAATTTGATCACGATAAGCTGTTTTATATAAATCTAAGTCAGTATCACGCAGCTGCATTGAGCTCGTACTGTTGGCATGCGGCACATTAAAGTTTAATAATAAAGCAAACGGCTGATCTTTAGGGCGACTATCTAAAAAGCTATAACCCGCTTTAAAGGCTTCATTAGGCGCCATGAAGTTTTCAACGCCTTCTTCCATAATTTCAATTTGGGTGTCGGCCTTAGCATTTTTAAATATCTTATGTGCTTTTTTATCTTTTGGATAAAAGCTCAAATGTTTATGGCTGGCATACCAGTAATCAAAACTGGTATCCATTAAGCCACTTTTATAACCAAAGCCACCATCTTGGTTTATACCAATTGGCGTATGGTTTTTACCAACATAACCAACAAAATATCCTGAATCTTTTAATAACATAGGATAGGTATTGGCCCATGCTTTTTCAGTCATTGTACTGTTCGAACCAAAGTTTACACCATGGCGACGCTCATAAAGGCCAGTAAGTAGATTCGTACGACTAGGCGTACAAACTGGACTCGTTGCAAATGCTTTACCAAAAACTGTTCCCCCTGATGCTAATTTATCAAGGTTGGGGGTTTTTATTATTGGGTGTCCTTCATGCCCCGTTACCCCTTTTTGCATATCATCAGCAAGAATTACGATAACATTAGGTCGGCTCTGTTGTTCAATAGCAAAACTTGCTGAAACATTCTCACCTTCATTATTTTTCGATTCACTGCAGCCAGTTATAGCTAGCGTTAATGAAATTCCAAATAGGACAAATGCATTAATTCTCATAAATTTTCCGTATTTTTATTATTTATATATGCAATGGCGCTTACTCTAATAGCTAAACCACACATCAATGTCTTTTTATATATAGAAAGTACAGATTATCGTGAGAAATTGCACAAGTCAACTGTTGGATTTGTAAAATTCCCTATAATTTCAACAAATATATTGGTGTATTTATTTTTTAAAAAGCATAACTTTTTCATAAAAAGCTATACTAATGTGCACAAATACTAGTAATATTATTTATAATAAAACCCAAAGTTAAATTTAATATCAATTAACACTAAAATAAGGTCATGGATGTGAGTAATAAAACTTATTTATTCAAAAAATCAATAAACAGCATGCTTAAATTAATCGTTGATCTTACTGACGGGCAAAATGTTATGCCTAACGATATTGAATTGACTCGATTACTGGGTATTAGTAGAACAACGGTCAGAGCATGTGTTGAGCACCTCTGTGATTCTGGTATCGTCAAAAGGGATGGAGCTGATAAAGTTGTATTGCGCCAGCCTAACACGAAAGATTATTTTGATATTGAAAATAAAAACTCCACCAAAGATGAACAAATAGAAAAGTATTTCCTCAATCTAATTAACACAGGCCAATTGTTACCAGGTGACAGATTTTCAGAATTAAGCTTAGCTAAAAACTCGGGCTGTACGACCATCACCGTGCGTGAATTTTTGATCAAATTTTCGAATTACGGTCTAATTGAAAAAATACCTCGTGGTCGCTGGGTGATGGTTACGTTTGATGAAGAGTTTGCCAGAGAACTGATTTCATTTAGAGAAATGGTTGAAATGAAAGCCATTACAGAGCTTTTAAAACTACCCAAAAACCATTCAACTTGGCTAGAGTTACAGGAGTTACTACATAAGCATCAGGAAGTGCGAAAAGATATGGAGAACCGTTATCAAGAGTTCCCAGATTTAGATAGAGCGCTTCATCTTATTATTCAAAATTGTGCAAAAAACCGCTTTACTAAGCAGTTTTTCGACATCGTATCATTTGTTTGCCACTATCATTACCAATGGGATAAAACAGGTGAGTTAGAACGATTTACCGTTGCAATTGATGAACATATCGATTTATTAAATAATTTGATCACCCATAATAATGCTGGTGCTATCATGAGTATGGAAAAACATTTAAATAGTGCCGAAAGCACTTTGTTACGTTGTGTGCATGGATTAGAAAGTTAATAGAAATTCACCTACGCAATTTCTGCTCAGAACCAATAAAAGGCAATGTTAAAATTGCCTTTTTTATTTCTAATAAGCTACAAGCAAATGTGTTGCTTAAATATTGATAAATGCTCATCTTTTCGATGACTTACTAAAATCATAGTACTGTGTTTTTGCTCGGCTAAATGCTCGATAAAATTCAGTACTCTATGTCTATTTAATTCGTCTAAACCTTGGGTTGGTTCATCTAAAATTAATAAATAGGGCGATTTAACCAAGGCTCTGGCGATAAGTGCAAGTCGCTGCTCACCATAGCTCAAATCTTTAAAACTCGTGTATTGATGATCCAGCAAACCTACTTTGTTTAACCATTGTCGCGCGATATCAATTTGATAATGTTCTGGTTGTTTATAAAGGCCGATTGAATCATAAAAGCCTGAGGTCACCACAGTTAACAACTCTCCGTTTACTCGATATTGCCGATGCAATTCCGAGCTAACAATGCCCATGTGTTTTTTTAAATCCCAAATACTCTCGCCTGAGCCTCGCTTATGCCCAAGAACTTGAATGTCATTACTGTAGCACTGGGTACAATCACCGGTGATCAATTGCATTAAGGTAGATTTGCCACTGCCATTGGCGCCGGTTATCAAGGTATGTTGCAGAGGTTTGATAGCTACATCTAAACCAGAAAAAACGTTAGTACCGTTATAATGCACCTTTCCCTGCGTTAATTTAACTAAATAAGGATGCTGATAGTCTGATAATTGATTGCTAGATTTAGGCCAATCCAACTCGTCAGGTACCGGGGCTAATAAAGCATCTAACTGCAGTTGAGTATCAGTGCAGTTAAGGCTGCCGATAACATCAAGCTGTCCTCGCTCTATAAAGGCAACCTTATTACACCAATCTGGAATGTCTTGGCGATTACTCAGCATCAACAACACCGTGATCCCGCTTGCAGATAAACGCTTTAAAGCTGTAGATAAAGCTAAGCAAGAGTCTTCATCTAAGCTATCAAAAGGATTGTCACAAACTAAAAGCTCGGCGCCATTTAATATGGCTTGCAGAATAAGTAATTTGCGCCCTTCTCCAGTACTTAATTGCCGATAACCACTGTCGAGACGATGAGATAAGCCTAGCTCACTAATAAGTGGATCTGTAAGTTTGTCTTGTGGAAGAAAATCTTTAGCCTTGGTGCCTACATCATTAATATCGAGGTAGTCAGTAGCATCAAGCTTTAATTCATTTTCATAAATTTGTTGTTGTACTTCAAATGACACTAGCGCCACTTTGTCAAAATGGGGTAATTGACACAACTTAGAAGTTGCATCGGTTAACTCCCCCGTAAACAATTGGTTTAGATACTGTTTACCGGAGCCATTTCGCCCTAAGACACACCACGCATCATTGTGAGTGACCTGCCAATGATTGATACTTAGTTTAGGATGATGAAAATTATTAATAGTTATCATAACTGCTCTGTAAAATGCAAAAATATAGATTCATCGCGGATTAGAGAAATTTGAAACTTACCGAAACTTTTACATCCGTGTAGTTTCGGCATACCCCACGTCGTGTGGGGCAAAAAATAGCGCTATAAAGCCAATTATAGCGCTAATTAATTTTCAATTATAACGTCGTTTACAATGATTGCACTAAAGCGATTGCATTAGCGAATTTTGATTTATATCGCCAATACTTTTCGCGCCAGTTAAGGTCATTGCTACTCGCATTTCCTGCTCATAAAGGTCAAGTAAGTTTTCAACGCCTGCTTGCCCTTGGGCAGCTAATGCATAAATATATGATCGACCTAACATGGCGCAATCTGCTCCTAAAGCAAGCATACGCACAACGTCTAGTCCTGAGCGAATACCTGAGTCTGCAAAAATTTTCAGGTCGCTTTTTACCGCATCAGCAATAGCAGGTAATGCTTTGGTTGAAGACAATACACCGTCTAATTGACGTCCGCCATGATTAGAAACAACAATACCATCAGCACCAAACCTCACTGCATCTTTTGCATCTTCAACGTCAAGGATCCCTTTGATCACCATTGGGCCATCCCAGAACTCTCTGATCCACTCTAAATCTTTCCATGATATTGACGGGTCAAAGTTATTACCCAACCAACCAATATAGTCTTCAAGATTTGTAGCTTCTCCACGATAAGCTGAAACGTTACCTAAATCGTGGGGTTTACCAAATACACCCACATCAAATGCCCATTTAGGATGTCGCATTGCTTGAAAAATGCGGCGAGCAGAAGAGAATGAGCCACTCATGCCAGAATGCATATCACGATAACGCGCACCTGGAATAGGCATATCAACGGTAAAAATAAGTGTTTTAACCCCTGCCGCTTTTGCTCGCTCCAAGACGTTCTTCATAAAGCCTCGGTCTTTAAGCACATAAAGCTGGAACCACATAGGTCTTTGAATTTCTGGTGCCACCTCTTCTATAGGACAAACTGAAACTGTAGACATGGTAAACGGAATGCCTTTGTTTTCAGCGGCCTTTGCTGCTTGTACTTCCCCCCTCCTAGCATACATACCCGTTAAACCAACGGGAGACAGCGCGATAGGAAGGTTAAGTTTTTCACCAAATAGCTCTGTCGACAAGTCTAAACCGGTCATGTTATTTAACACACGTTGTTTTAGTGCAACATCAGCTAAATCATCAACATTACGTCGAAGTGTATGCTCATCATAAGATCCACCATCAATGTAATGAAACAAAAATGGCGGCAAGGTTTTCTTAGCAGCAGCACGGTAATCGCTAGGGGCTGAAATAATCATGTTAAGTTTTCCTAATGGTTATACCAAGTCCAATAATGATCGGATTACTAAGCTTTGTATCGTTCAACTTTTTGTTGTTGCACACCGAGTCCTGAAATACCTAAGCGCATGGTATCGCCTTCTTTTAAGTATTTAGGTGGATTAAAGCCTAAGCCAACTCCTGGAGGTGTTCCGGTACTAATAATATCGCCCGGTTGTAAGCTCATAAACTGACTAATATAAGAAACTAGGAATGGTACTTTGTAAACCATGGTACGTGTATTACCATCTTGGACACGTTCACCGTTTAGCTCTAACCAAATATCTAATTCATTAGAATCTGTTATTTCGTCTGTTGTTACCAGATAAGGACCAATTGGGCCAAAAGTATCGCACCCTTTGCCTTTACACCATTGGCCTTCTTTTTCTATTTGAAATTCGCGCTCAGACAAATCATTCACTACACAGTAACCGGCAACATGATCTAAAGCATCAGCTTCAGATACGTATTTTGTTTCTTTACCTATAACGACACCAAGCTCTACTTCCCAATCAGACTTCTCTGACTTTGGCGGCATTAATACAGTATCGTTTGGACCAATGATTGAAGAAGTCGCTTTCATAAACAATACCGGCTCTGAAGGTACATCCATTCCGGATTCTGCAGCATGATCAGCGTAATTTAAGCCCACGCAAATGAACTTACCTACCTTTGAAATAACTGCGCCTTTACGTAAGTTATTATCAAGCACAGGTAATGAGTTCAGATCAAGCGCAGCAATTTTTTCAGGATTGCCGTTTGCAAAAAAATCTCCATCAATATCAGCAATATGAGCAGATAAATCGCGAATAACACCAGCGTCATCTAGTATTGCAGGCTTTTCTTGACCTAAGTCACCTACTCGTAATAATTTCATTTATTTAATCCTATTTACAACGTCAATAATACTTCACATTTAACACTAAATTAGTCGCTCTAATTTAGTGTTAAAGCGTAAAAATTTGTTCCATCAACAGCCATTTTTCATTACCTTTTGCCCAAGGCAATTGCTGCTGAAATGTCCACATTAAATCTTCCCAGGCAACCACTTTAGGATTACTTTCATCGGCTGTTTGTTTATCTTCAAATGAAAAGGTTTCATTAACTTCCATGATCATAAATAAACGGTTACCGACAAGGTATATGTCTAATGATTCAATGCCTGAGCCTTTAATACTGGCAACTATCTCTGGCCAAATATGCTCTGCACTATGGTATTTTTTATATTCTGCAATTAAGCTTGGATCATCCTTTAGATCCAGAGCAAAGCAATGTCGTTTGGTCATTTAGCCTAGTACCTTAATTTGATTTAGTTTGGTAAATGTTGCTGAGAACGTTTACCGTAAATCGCAATCACTACAAAACAAAGTAGCGGTAATATAAACGATGCTTTTGTTGCTGAAAAACTGTTGAATACAACGTTCATATCAATAATTGTTGCCTGTGCCATTGGTAAGAATGTTCCGCCGACAATTGCCATAATAAGCCCAGCTGCGCCTAACTTAGCATCATCCCCAGTGCCGGTTAAAGCAATACCATAAATGGTTGGGAACATTAGTGACATACAAGCAGAAATACCAACTAAGGCATACATGCCCATAATGCCTTCAAGGAAAATAGTTGCGCCAGTAAAGCACATACCACCAGCAGCAAGTACCATTAGTAACTTACCTGGGTTGATGTACTTTAATAAAAACGTGCAAACAAATCGGCTTAAACAAAAAATGACCATGGCATAAATATTAAACATTTGCGATTTAGCTTCTGCCGCTTGTTCAGTCATTCCCAGCTTCATAAAAACTTCAGTACCGTAATGAATAATGAAGGTCCAACACATTATTTGCGCGCCAACATAAAACATTTGCGCTACAACACCTTCACGATAATTTTGATTAGCCGTTAGACGCTTGAAGGTTCCTTTAATATCTAAATTCGTAGATTTCTCTTCTGTGCGTGGCATTTTTTTAATCGCTATAATAACCAGCATTAAAATAACCACGGCACCAATCGCTAAATAAGGGTCGCGAATAACCGCTAAGTCGTTTGCCGTTATTAGCGATAGCTGATCTAGGGCACTTTGTGAACCTTGCGCTGCTAATTCTCTGCGCTCAGCATCTGTTGCAGGATTTAATTTTTGAATAATAAACTGAGTGGCGACAAACATACCAAGTAATGAACCTACCGGATTAAACGCTTGCGCCAAATTTAAACGTTGTGTTGCTGTAGCCGCCGGCCCCATAGACAATACATAAGGGTTAGCACTGGTTTCTAAAAATGATAAACCACAAGTCATCACAAAAAAGGCTAATAAAAATGCAGTAAATGACTGAGCGCCTGCTGCTGGGAGAAACAGCAAGGCACCCAGTGCATAAAAACCGAGCCCCAACATTAGCCCTGCTTTATAGGAGAATTTTTTAATAAAAATAGCTGCAGGAATCGCCATTGCACCATAACCACCGTAAAACGCCACCTGTACCCAAGTGCCTTCAGCAGCTGACATTTGCAACACCTTTGAAAATGCTTTTACCAACGGGTTGGTAATATCATTTGCGAATCCCCAAAGAGGAAAACATAAGGTGATTAATATAAATGAGATTAAATACTTCTTTGGTACCACTTCGGTTGGAGTTGTCACAATAGTATTGTCTTGCATACTGCTAGCACCCTCGTTGGTTGGTATAGTTTGCTCTGTCATTTTAAATCCTTATTTTTATTATTATTTTGTATTAAACAACTAGTTGTTCAGAGTGACAAAACCGCCATCAATCGGGAAATTGCTGCCAGTGATAAATGCGGCATCATCAGAGCATAAATAGCTAATCAAAGCCGCCATTTCTTCCACTTTACCCATACGGCCAATTGGTTGGCTTTTAGATAACTTGGCAAACACTTCCTCTTGATTGTCTGGGTAATTTTTCTCGATGAAATTATCAACAAATGGGGTATGAACTCGACCTGGAGAGATGCAGTTACAACGGATGCCGTCATTAATATAATCTCTGGCAACAGAGTAAGTCATGGTAAGCACTGCACCTTTACTCATTGAATAGGCAAATCGGTCTTCAATACCAACCGATGCTGCTATTGAGGCCAGGTTTAGAATAACGCCAGACTTGCGCTCTTTCATTGAGCCTATAACTGCCGACATCATATTGTATGCGCCTTTCACGTTCACATTATAAACACGGTCTAAATCGTCTTCGCTGGTATTCTCTATATTACCAACATGAGCAATGCCAGCATTGTTAATAAGAATATCAATGGCATTGTTCTTTAAAATTGTGCCAATAACATCTTTTACTTGAACATTATTTGCGATGTCGCATTGGTAACTACTCGCGTTGCCGTCAAATTTCTCAATCAGTTCTTTTGTTGCATTGGCAGCATCAATATCTAGATCGACAATAATGATATGTGCTCCCTGCTGAGCAAGTTTTATTGCTGTGCTTTGACCAATTCCGCTACCCGCACCAGTAATTAATGCATATTTTCCATCAAACTTATTACTCATCTAAAAAACCTTTACTATTGAATTGCATAGAATTTTTGCGCCGTAGCAGCCCAAATATTTTCTTGTTGTTGTGTGGTTAATGACTTAACGAAAGTCTCTACTTGTTTTGTCCAACTTGAATAATTGGAACTAAGGTAAACAACTGGCCAATCACTTCCCCACATTAATCGTTCAGCGCCAAAGCATAATAAAAGATGCTGCATATAAGGGCTGATTTTATCGAGTTCTGGATTAATTCCGGCTTCAGTCACTAAACCGGATAATTTACAGTAAACTGAAGGGTTACGCGCAATGCTAGATATTTTTTCATACCACTGTGTCGTTAAGCCGCTCTCTATAGAAGGTTTGGCGCCGTGATCTATCACTACTTTAAGGTTCGGGTATCGCTTAATTAAGATAGACAAAACATCTAAATGCTTAGGCAAAATCAAGGCATCAAAGGTTAATTCTTTAGCAATTAACATGTCAAAAATAGGGGCAAGCTCAGGTTTGAGTATCCAGTTAACATCGTCAATATCTTGCAGCATTGGTCTTATTCCTTTAAAAAAAGGATTTTGACTAAAACGTTGTAAATCGAGTAAGCCTTGCTCACTTTCCATATTTATCCAACCGACAACACCCGCGATAAAGTCATGCTCGCTAGCGAGCTCTAACAAATATTCGGTTTCTGCAGTTGTTTCGGCCGCTTGAACTAAAATGGTTTTACTCACCTTTGCATCACTTAGTAGTGGTTTAATATCGATTGGCTGAAAGTCTCTGTATAAGCTCTCTAATTCTGGCGTTAACCAGTCATAATCACCTCGAGATACTTGCCAAAAATGTTGATGAGAGTCTATACGCATAATTTTTTACTCTATTTATCCGTAGGCACTGGCGCATCAGGGGACAATAAACCTGAACGTTGTAACGCTGACCAAAAGTCACTAGGGATATCATATTGCATTTGCAGAGCGGTAGTTTCTACTCGATTTGCTGAGCTTAACCCCGGAATGACACTAACCACGCTTGGGTGAGCTAAAGGAAACTGCAGTGCGGCGGCGGCAAGAGGTACATTATACTCTTCGCAAATACCTTCAATTTTGGCGACTTTATTAATAATATCTTTACTCGCCGGTTCATAATTATAATGAGGAATTACACCGTCACGCTTAACGCCAGTGGCAAGAATACCAGAGTTGTATGGACCACCTAACACAATAGAGCTGTTTTCTTTTAAACAACGTGGGAGAAAGCTTTCAATCGCTTTTTGCTCTAATAAGGTGTAACGACCGGCAAGTAAGAAACAATCAAAGTAGCCGTGATCCATTGCTTGTTCACATACTTCATATTCGTTAACGCCCAAACCGATAGCAGAAACCAAGCCTTGTGAACGAAGCTCATCCATGGCTCTATAGCCACCTTCCATTGCTATTTTAAATAATCGGTCATGGTCATCACCATGTGTTACTCGGCCAATATCATGCATGTACAAAATATCAATTTTTGACAATCCGAGTCGTTGAATGCTGTGCTCAAATGAACGCATAATGCCGTCGTATGAGTAGTCATATTTTGGCTCAAAAGGCATTGGTGAACAAAAACCATATTTGTCTTCAGCTTTGGCGCAAGGCTCTAAAATTCGACCAACCTTGGTGGAAAGGACAAAGTCATTGCTATCATATTCTCTTAAGGCATTACCAACTCGACGTTCGCTTAAACCAAAGCCATAAAAAGGCGCTGTATCAAATTGATTCAACCCAAGGTCGATGGCTTTTTTAATACTCAGCTGTGCATCTTCATCAGCCATAGGACGGTATAAATTGCCAAATGTTGCTGCACCGAACCCTAACTCAGTTACCTTTAAGTTAGTATTTCCTATTTGTCTTTTTTTAAACATTTTTATTTCTCAATTATCTGACAGTAGGCAAACATGAAGGCCCAATCGCTTCAAACCTTTTATAGGTGATAATACTCTCTTGGTGACCTAATTCTTCTGACTTAGTTTGCTTGCCAGACGCAACCTGGGCAACTAAATCAAATACTTCATCGCCCACTTGAGCAATGGTAGCGGTACCAGTAATAACTTTACCTGCATTAATATCCATGTCATCAGATAAATTTTCATACGTTTCAGGGTTTGCACACACTTTTATCACAGGTGATATAGCAGATCCAACAACAGAACCTCGACCGGTAGTAAATAAAATAAGGTGAGAGCCCGATGCTATCATTTCCATAATTTCTGCATTATCTGAAATATTTGGGAAACCAAATAACGGAGTGTCATCTGGTACAACATCCATTAAATACAGCCCGCCCTGTTTAGGGATATCGCCTGGTTTAATTAAGCCATGAATTTTAGAGCTACCCGATTTAGCATAAGCGCCCATGGACTTCTCTTCTTGAGTTGTTAATCCGCCTTCAGCATTACCTGGCGCAAAACTGCCGTAGCCCATTAAGGTGTAGTAATTTTCAGCTTTCTCAACTGACTTCATAATTTCTTCACCAAGCTCTGGCGTTATTGCACGGTCAGCCATGATTTGTTCACAGCCAATCAACTCGCCTGTTTCTTCAAAAATACATGCAGAGCCTTGCTCAATTAATCGGTCAAAACAATGTCCAACGGCAGGGTTTGCACCTATACCACTTGTGCCATCAGAGCCACCGCAAATTGTACCAACTATTAATTCGCTCATATCCATGGCAACCATTTCACATTTTTGTGCTGCACTTACAAGATCTTTAACTCTATCTAGTCCTGCTGCTATTGTACTTTTGGTACCACCAGCTTTTTGTATAACCAAGGTTTCAACCGGTCTTCCACTGGCTGCTATTGTTTGTGATAACTGCTCTCGATTAAACCCTTCACAACCTAATGAAACAACCAACACGCCGGCAACGTTCGGATGAGAACAAAGATTTTCCATAATATTTAGAGAATATTCATTAGGGTAACAACCTGGAAAACCGATTAATTGCACATCGTCTGACTCACTTTGATTGACAATTTCTCGTGCAACATGATGAGCGCATTCAACTAAATAGGTAACTAAAACTAAATTGCGAATACCTTTGCGACCATCTGCTCTTAAATATCCTTGCATTATTCTTCTCCTGCTCGCTTTTGACGAGTATGACTGGCGATATAATCGCTTTTCATATTATGCATATGAACATGCTCGCCAAACGCTATATTTTCGGTTGTTGAACCAATTGGTGCACCATACTTGATCACTTTGTCACCTTGGATTAAGTCAAATCTGGCAATTTTGTGACCCACATTAATTTCGGTCTGAATGGTCAGCATTCTTTCCTCTAAGCATACTTCAACACCAGCCTTTACCTGCTCACAACAGACAAAAACATTATCTTCCTTGCTTAATAAAACAAAACGCTGATCAATCATTTATTAAATAAACCTATAAAAATTATGTACCCACTTATTTATCGTCATAACACTAAAAGACAATTAATGAGGGCTTTTAAAATATAAATTTATTTAAACACTAACATTTATCAAGGTCAATATATTTTATGTATTTTTATATATAGAATATACACAATTAATTCTTAACGAGGCAAAATTAGTCGAAAAAAGCAAAACAGCTGAATCAACTATAAATATATAGACAATAAAAATTGGACATTATTAAAGTAGTAAAAAGATAAAGTGTCTTGCTTTTCAGACGTTGAAATTGCTTGTACTAGTTGGCCACTGACAAGATAAGAGCAATAAATAAAATTAGAGATACGCCTTGCCAAAACTTAACTGGATTGCGCTGAAGAATTGGCTGCTTTTTATATTCTTCAACGGCGACTAAATTTGGTTTGGTTAAGTCGGCGGCTAATTCAGAGAAGGCCTGATACCTTGTCTTTGGATCTGCCTGTGTACATTGTTGCAGGCTTAGGTCTAACCATAATGGCAATTCAGGTCTGAACTGTTTAATACTGCGATATTGCCATTGCTGATAGCTAGTTTGAGTAATTGTAGTATTTTGCATCGGTTTGTAGGGTAATTCGCCACAAAGCATTTCATAGCAAATAACCCCCAGTGAGAATATATCACTCACATTGGTGGCGCTTAATTCTAATAACGTTTCCGGGGCAATGTAATTTAACGATCCCTGCGGCACAGTTTCGGTTAATGTGTCGTTATTTTCATCAAGGGAGGCGATTAGCGCCGTACCATAATCAATTAATTTTACCTGACCAAATTTATCGATCATTATATTGTCAGGTTTAAGATCTCTATGGACCAATTCTAAGCGTTGAAACGTTCTAAGTGCGGCAATAACCTGGCTGACGATTTCCCTTACTTGGGCAATACTTGGCTTGGGGTTATCAAACATCCACTCGCTTAAGGTTTGACCTTCAATATATTCGCACACATGATAAAGAAAACGGCTATCTTTTTGATCGCTTTTAACCCGCATTATATTGCTATGCTTAATGCGTTCTCCAACCCAAGCTTCACGCATAAAGCCTTGTAGATAAATGGTGTCGTCGGCAAAGTTTTGTGACGGCACCTTTAGAACTACCGGCGTTGATTGCTCTTCATGTTGCGCTAAATATAGGTGCGAGCGGTGACTTGCATGGATAATTTTAGCTATTTTATAGCCATCAAGCTTAGTGCCAACGTTAAGGGCTGGAGGAATGCGCCGACTTAATAAGTTGCGCTCTATTTCTTGGGTTTGTCGATTAGGTGTTGTGTGAATATATACTAATAGGCAGCTAACATTGTCATCACTGCCTTGCTCAATTGCGTATTCAACAATTTGCTTACTGAGTTGTTCAAGTTCTATATTGCTAGGATGTTTTGGCAGAGTAGATAATTGCTGTTTAACATATTTAGCCGATACATAATCGTGCACACCATCACAGGTTAACGCATAAATATCGCCATTTTGAATATCCACTTGATGAACATCTACTTGCAGCCTTGAATCGGCGCCAAGCGCACGAGTAAGCACTGCGTTATTCGCACCTTGTTTACGATTATGATCACTGGTTATTATTTCAAGTTGCTGATTTTTATAAACACTGATGCGTGTGTCGCCCAAGTGAAAGATATAGCCGGTTGATGACTTAACAATAAATGCAGAAAAAGTGGTTAACCATTGTTGTGCCTGACCACTTATCGAGTCGGTTTGAGAATACAGCCATTGATTCAAACTGGTTAATACTTTTGCTGCCGACTTACGTGTAGACCAAGTTTGTGGGGTTGAATAATATTGCTCAATAAATTGAGTAACAGCAAGCTGTGCAGCTTCTGCCGCTTTGGAGGCACTTGATACACCGTCGGCAATGGCAGCAACCGCTCCTTTGGATGACAATTCACTTGCTTTAGGAATAAAAGCTGCGAACGCATCTTGGTTTTCAGCTTTTTTACCGGCACAAGAATAACCACCAAAGTGCAACTGCAATTGAGCGGTTACACTTAGGTTCTTCTCTATATTCTTTACTTCATTTGCCGACATAATATAGCTCTACTAAAACTTAAGTAACATTAATTAATTCAATCGTGCCGTCTTCGCGAACCTCTGTCATAGTGCCCTCTGGCTCTTCCATAAACAGTAATGTTATAAAGCCAACTACCGCTGTTGCCGCAATCACTAAGAAGAACTGTTGATAACTTACCATTGATAGTACAGTTAAATACACTACTGCACCAACGTTACCATAAGCCCCCGTCATACCGGCAATTTGTCCGGTTAAGCGACGTTTAATTAATGGTACTGCTGCAAATACCGCACCTTCGCCAGCTTGTACAAAAAACGAACACGCCATTGCAGCTAATACCGCCAACGCTAATGGCCAGCTGCTGTCGATACTAGACATTGTTAAATAACCGAGAGCTAATCCTGCAGTTAATATTAACAGTGTTTTTTTACGGCCAAATTTATCACTTATCCAACCACCACCTGGTCGAGACATTAAATTCATAAACGCATAAAGTGATGCTAATAAACCGGCGTACACCATATCCAATGAAAATACTTCGGCAAAAAATAATGGCAACATTGAAATAACAGCTAACTCTGAGCCGAAAGTAGCAAAGTACAAGATATTAAGCACAGCAACTTGTTTAAATTTATACTGATGAATTTCTGGTACTGGCTTTTTAAAGACGTGACCATTTACTTTATAGGTTTGTTTTACTTCATAAATAAACAACAAGACTAGAGCAAAATAAGCAATAAGCGCACTTTGCTCGGAAAACAAACTTACGCCATTTGGTGATAACTTCCAGGTTAATAAAGACAAGGCACCATACATTGGAATTTTCATTACCAGTAATAACCAAAAGTCGCCTTTACTGGTTACTTCCATTGCACCGGTTTGCTTAGGTTTAAAGTACGTTGACCCTTTTGGGGTATCTGACACATTTAAATACCAAACAACACTAAATATTAAGCTAAGTAAGCCTGACAAGCCAACGGCATAACGCCAGCCATCATCACCACCGAATAATAAAGCGATTGCTGGTAGTGACATAGCTGCAGCTGCTGAGCCAAAATTACCCCATCCACCATAAATACCTTCAGCAGTGCCTAGCTCATTAGCAGGAAACCACTCGCTGACCATACGAATGCCAATAACGAAACCAGCACCAATAAAACCAAGTAAGAATCGTGCTATTGCTGCTTGTTCAAAATTACTGGCTGTGGCAAACATAAAACAAGGAATGCTGCATAATGCTAACACCCAAGTGTAGGTAAGTTTTGGACCATAACGATCGGTTAGCATACCGATAATCACCCGAGCTGGAATGGTTAATGCGACATTCAAGATCAATAGCGTTTTAATTTCACTTGAAGACAACCCCAAGCTGTTAGCAATAACCGCCAATAGCGGCGCATGGTTAAACCACACTACAAAGGTGATAAAAAATGCCATCCAGCTTAAGTGAAGGGTTTTCATTTTCCCTGTAAATGACCACAGTTTAATACCTGCATGCTCACTCATATTTAACTCCATATGTTTTTAATACTGCAATTAAAAAGAATATTGCAAAGCCAATGCCAACTAAAAAACAAACAAAATAACCATTAAAAACAGCAACATAATAGGATGTACGAAATAAGCTGAGTAAGCTAATTGCACTCAATATGAACTTATGCACGTTTTGAGTGCGACTCACACTTTTGACATTTAACCTTAATCTACGCCAAAATTAGACAGGCACTTTTTTAGAGAAACATCTGTGGGCAGATATTTTTTTGGCTTGAACTTAGCAAACAACAGCAAGCAAGATATTGCGAACTGGCGTGAGCAATACTTACCGAATGATACTAAGTCGGTAACATCGGAGAACTTTCATATTACTCTGCTTTTTCTAGGGAATGTTGATGAGGAAACCATGAGCCTGTGCGTTAAAGCCGTTAATCATATATACGCTGAACAGTTTTCAATTTCGTTAAACAATATTGGCTTTTGGGCGAAACCGAAAGTGTTGTTTTTAGGCAGTGACCGTGTTGCGAATAACCTTGTAACATTAGTGGAAAAACTGACTAATATCGCGCTCGAACTTGCCGTTAATATACAACAACGGCCGTATATTCCACATTTAACCTTATGCAGAAAAGCCAAACACCTGCCAGATGTTCTTGTCAGCCCAAACTTTAACATTGAGTTCAGTAGCTTTTGTTTATATGAATCAATATCAACAGACCAAGGTGTTAAATATAAGGTCATTCATAGTTGGCCATTACGGTAATATTTAATCTTTAAAATGGCAGAAACGCAGTTAATTTTTGTGTAATATAGTGCTCTGAATTTTTAGACGCCTAACTCTTTATGCCTGTAGCAATTAATTTATTTTTATCCGCAATTCGACCAATTACCTTTTTCATGCCTTGTGCAGCAATAATATTAGGTGCGGGTTTATCCGCGTATAGTGGTGTGGTTGATGGCTCGTTATTTATTTCATTATTAATTCTTGCGCTATTGGCTCAAATTACCGTTAATCTGGCTGATGATTATCAACGAGCATTCATTACCAACGCACAAGCATTAGATCAACAAAGCCCGTCCAGCCAAAAACAACTGCATGTTCGCCATCAAATGTTAAAGTTAATACTTGGTTGCTTCTCAGTGTTTACTTTGGGATTAACCGTGCTTAGTAAAATGACCACTGATGGTAGTTTTCTTGCGTACGGCTTAACCGCATTATCGGCACTAATAATGTTGATGATATTACGCCTAAAAACAAGACAGCCTGGTGATGTTAAAGCAATATCGATCAGTTCAATATTTGCTCATGTATTATTACTTGGTTTTTCACCAACCCTAGTTAGTTACTACTTACACACATCACAGCTAAGTTATACAGTAGTAGGATTAGCTTTTTGCTCAGGGTTATTGGCATTAACCGTGTTATTTATCAGAAATTGCAAACGACAAATAAACAATGAACCAAGCATTAACAGTGAAAATTTAACGCCTGCGTTTAAATTATTATTGAACGTGCAACTGGTCATAGTCGCGATAGTATTTATTTCGGTTTTAGCGATTATTTACTTCGGCCAATTACCGTTGTTTTCAGGGTTATTTATCTTTACCCTACCGTCATTTGTTGGCTCCATAATGACCGTTAAACATATGCCTGAAGAAGACGTAGTACAAACGCAAATAACCAAAATTATATTTACCGGCTTTGCCTTTTGGATATTGTTTGTTATTGGCTTAATGCTTTAGGCTGGCTTTGTTAAGTCATTCATTGATAACCGCTGCTCAGGAATGGCAAGTTCAACTTTATGCTGATCAATTATCTGCATAATTTGAAAATTGATTTTTTCTTCTATTTCTTTATATTGAACTCGACCAGATACTGTTGAATAAGCATTTACTACAACGATAAATGCATCTTCCTCAATATCTTCAAATCTGACATAGCGTTCTAAATCGGTAGTGTTTGGATGTTCGTCAATTAATTTGCGTATCGCTTCGACTAGGGCTTTTAACTTGTCTGTTGGAGTGTTTAAACGAATACGTAAGCGTTTTAAATAGCGACGGTTATCTATTTCTGAAATATTTTCAAGTTCCATCGATGCTATGGTGGAGTTTGGAACATGTACAACTTTTCTATCGAGTTTTCTGATTTTGGTAGAGCGTAAGCCTATTTCTTCAACTCTGCCCTGAGTATTACCAAATTTACACATATCTCCAGGCTTTATTGGTCTGGCAACAAATAAAGTAAATGCGCCAAATACATTCTCCAAAGATTTTTGTGCGGCTAAGGCAATTGCCAAACTACCTATACCCAAGCCAGTAATTATTGCAGTAATATTAAAACCGGCATCTTTGAACCAGTTTAATGCAATCACTATCACTGTGATAATTTTTAACGTGGTAACCATAGGCTTTAAAATAACTACACTGTTATTATCTTGACTGGCGCGGCTGACATACAAGGCAAAACAAAATTCAATGATCCCCATTGAAAGAAAAATCGATGCCAAATAGTTTAATGTTCCGGTATCGAGCCAAACCCTTGCATATATAGATAGGCCTAGGTGCCCTGTAGCCCACTGTAAAAAAATAAAAAACAAAAACAAACGCAGCGGCACTCTAATAAAGCGACGCATTGTTCGCCGGTACACCTCTGAATACGACACAAGTTTAATCAAAAAATAGCGAATAAAATCGGTTAGATACCAAGAGCAAACTAAAATGATAATAAAGCTGACAAATTGCCAATTTTGCATGTCGAAGATATGAAATTCCGGCAAATACTCACCAACTGACTCAGCAATAGGATGATAACCAAATTCACTCCACAGTTCAGGAATTTGCCCTACTGTCTTACTCGATATTTTCCAAATCTGTTTTCCATTTTCAACCTTTACTCGTTGCAAATAGATAGGGACATCTTTTATTGAGGAGTCTATTACACCGAGTAGGTCACGATAACTAGGCAAACCATCGTCAAGATGACCTTGCGGTTCATCGCTTAAGGTAGTGATATCTAAGGAATGATGCTGTGACCAAACAATGTCTAACTGTTTAATTAACTCTGTTTTTTGCTCTACAGAAATACTGTCGGCCAAGATTCGAAAATCAAAATACTTTTGGGCTTCCAAATAATCGTTACTTCGTATTGCTTTTGCCAGCGCCAGCATTGAGGATAAAGGTGTGTTACCAATTTGGGCGGGATTTTGGGACGATAACTGCGCATCTTCAAGGGCTTGTTTAGCTAATTCTTGCCTTTCTTTTACCTGCTTTAACGTTGGCTCTTGAGCAGTCGCCATCATACTGATTAACATGCATACAATAAATCCTCCTCTAAGGAGTAGAGCAGTTACTGTTTTTTGCATATAAGAACCTAAATCAAGATTAAACACTCACTTAATTAAAGTTGTTTACCCCAATAAATGCAAAAACTGCAGTCTAATCAGAGGACTTATGCCGCTTTCAACATGGATATGAAGGAATGCTAGGTAGAATTGCTAAGTTATTTGTTCGCTGAATGAACAAGGCGAAACTAAATTTCGCCTTGTTAACGAATAAGTTATTTATTGCTCTAACAGTAAACCGGTAATTGTTGCGATACCTGAGCCCGTAGCACCTGCAGCCCACATACCGCTGCTATGTTCGTTATAACACGCAGATAAGTCCATGTGTAACCAGCCTTTACCTTCGTTGCCGACAAAGCGTGACAAGAAACCAGCAGCATTGCTTGCACCGCCGGCACCACCACCTTTTTGAGTTGTACTGTTAGCAGTATCCGCAAATGCAGATGGGCATTTTCCTTTATGGAATGATTCTAATGGTAATGGCCAAGCAGGATCATTCTCATTGTCAGCAACTTGTTGGGCTTTAACAATCATGCTGTTATCTAATGCGAATAATGCATTATATTCTCCACCAGTTGCTCCCATAGCAGCACCGGTTAGTGTCGCGGCGTCGATGATCATTTCACCACCGAATTCAGTTGCGGCAATTAAGCCATCGGCTAACACTAAACGACCTTCGGCATCAGTATTGGCTATTTCTACGCTCACACCATTTTTATACTTTAAAATGTCGCCAAGCTTATAGGCATAACTACTAACCATATTTTCAGCGCAGCACAGAATTAACATCACACGTTTAGACAAACCACCTTTAATGGCTAGACCAAGCGCAGCCGTTACCGTTGCGGCGCCGCCCATATCACATTTCATTGAAAACATGCCGGCACTCGGTTTAATTGAATAGCCACCTGAATCAAATGTAATACCTTTTCCTACTAGCGTTGCAAATATCGGCTCAGCAGGGTTTCCAGTTGGATTATAATCAACAATCAACATACCAGGGTCATTGATGCTGCCTTTACCGACATTATAAATACCGGTCCAACCTTCACGTTCTAAGTTATCACCACTGATGATTTCTGCACTGACATGATCCGGTGCTAAATCCTTAAGATACATCAGTGAATTTTGTGCGAGCGTTTCTGGTACTAATTGCGATGGCGTTTGGTTAATTAAATCTCGAGCCCAAGCATATGCGCTTTGCTTATCATTCAAACGTTTTACGGTTGCTTCATCACCAGTAAATTCAATTGCTTCCAATTTACCCACTTTACTAAAGCCCTGAGCAAAAGCCCATTGACTAAGCTCGCACCAATTTTCGCCTTGTAAACTTGCGCCTTCAACACCTAAGCCTTCGATTTTTCGACCGGCCTGCTGAATTTTTCGAAAATTAAGCGCGGCTTCTTCAACATAAATATGAATTTCATCACCATGAAAACTAAAGTTAGCCGATGCTTGCCAATTACTCGGCTTTTTATTGGTGAGTTTGATGATTGCTGATTGTGTCATTACAAATCCTGTTAAAAGTTATTCTATTTTCTAATGAAAGATTGCCTAGCTCTCATCATTAATTCCAAGGTATGATAAACCAAGCTTATCAAAATTTATATATATACGCGTTACCTTTCAGAGTGTAGGTTTTCAGTGGGAATTGAAAACAATTTATGCAAGGCATTAAATTTAGAGAATGGTTATTCCATTGTTAAAATTAATAACGCTGCATAAATTATTTTCAAAACCATCGTAGAAGCGCTTGAGCAATCCCACTATTGTGTTACAGCTATTTATAAGGGAATAACCATTACTACATAGCTGTGCCTGATATTGAAATTGCTCAAGCACTCTGAAACCTGTATCTTGAATGGTAACGTGTATAGCATAGCTCAGGAATTAATTTGCACTACCATCAGTTACAAATTGGCGAAACTTTTATCTCTCGCTCCAGTTATTACGTTAGTGAGCAAGAACTTATTGAATTTGCTCAAAAATGGGATCCACAACCTTTTCATATTGATAAACAGGCAGCAAAGCAACACCAAATAGGTAAGCTATTCGCCAGCTCTGTACATACTATCGCAATTGCAACAAAACTCGCTCATAACAACCTTTATTTTAAAGTAGACGCGGTTGCAGGTTTAGGAATAGATGAACTTAAAATGCTCAAGCCTGTTTTTGCCGGTGAGACATTGAGTTTAAAAATTGAATTAATTGATAAACGACTTTCAAAAAGTCAGCCTGATAAAGGTGTAATTACTAAAAAGATGTTTGTCACCAATCAAGATGATGAATTAAAAATGACATTTTTAAGCTCAGCACTGGTGCACGTAACCGATGAAATTTGACCCCTGTTTATACCCTGCAACGTTAATTAAGCGTTATAAACGTTTTTTAGCGGATATCGAATTACCAAACGGTGATATAACCACCATACATTGCCCAAATACAGGAGCTATGACCGGCTGTGCAGAGCCAGGTTTTAAAGTTTGGTATTCGTTATCTGACAACCAAAAAAGAAAATACCCTGGAACATTTGAACTCGCTCAGAATAACCAAGGTCACTTAATCGGTATTAATACTGGACGCGCTAATCACCTTGTTGTCGAAGCAATTAAAAACAACAAGATTAATGAATTTGCTGATTACCAACAGTGTAAAACGGAAGTAAAGTATGGCCATGAAAACTCTCGCATAGATGTTCTTTTAAGCGATGACAATAAACCAGACTGTTATGTAGAAATAAAATCAACAACTTTGTTAATCGATAATTGTGGATATTTTCCAGATGCCGTTACTACACGTGGTCAAAAACATATTCGAGAATTAATGACACTTATTTCTGAGGGAAAACGCGCGGTATTATTCTTTTGTGTGCAACACTCAGGTATAAAAGAAGTTAAAGTTGCTGATTTTATTGATGAAAAATACGGAACCCTGTTAAAAGAAGCAATTAAAGCTGGGGTCGAAGTGCTCTGTTACGGCTGTGAAATTAATGAAAACAGTATTGAAATAGATAATAAGTTGAATTTTATTTGCGATTAAACCTTGATATTGAAATTTTAACCCTTATATAGCCTGTCTAGTAGGATGTATATTTATTTTAATGAAGAAAAATTTGGCAAATGTAAGACAATCGTTGCCAGCATTTAAACATTCTGTTATAGATATTCAATTGAATTTTAGCTTTTCGAATTAAGTAGTATTTAGGAGATTCGGCATGCCAACAAAGAAAGCAAGTCAGACAATAGGTATTTTGGCCTTAGCCGGTGTTAAACCGTACGCAGAAAAAGCTGGCGAAGAGTACATGAACCCAACTCAAGAAGATCACTTTAAAAAGATTCTTGAAGCTTGGCGCGTACAACTTCGTGAAGAAGTAGATCGTACTGTTACTCATATGAAAGATGAAGCATCAAACTTTCCAGATCCAGTAGATCGTGCAGCACAAGAGGAAGAATTCAGCTTAGAATTACGTACTCGCGATCGTGAACGTAAACTAATCAAGAAAATTGAGAAAACTCTACAGTTAATAGAAGAAAGCGATTTTGGCTTCTGTAATACCTGTGGAATTGAAATTGGTATCAAGCGTTTAGAAGCTCGACCAACAGCAGACTTATGTATCGAGTGTAAAACATTAGCAGAAATTAAAGAACGTCAAATGGCGGGTTAATTCCTCACTAATGCATTCTATGCAAAATCCAATATCTCAACGGCCACCTAGTTCCTATCGTGGCCGTTTTGCTCCCTCTCCTTCAGGTTTACTTCATTTTGGCTCTTTAGTTGCGGCTTTAGCGAGTTACTTACAAGCGAAAAGTTTGCAAGGTAAATGGCTCGTTCGTATTGAAGATATCGATAAACCTCGTGAAATGCCTGGCGCCGATCAAGAAATTTTAACAACCCTTGATGCTTACGGCTTACATTGGGATGAACAAGTCCTGTATCAAAGCCAGCAATCGGACCTTTATTACGATGTGCTTGCATACTTACAAGAGCAATCTAAAAGTTACTATTGCCAATGTACTCGTGGCCAAATAAAAAAAACCGGTGGCATTTACTTGGGTACCTGTAAAACGTTAAACCTTGACGCAACTGGGTGTGCCACTCGCCTGATAAATGAATTCCCCTTTGCCGACTTTACCGATGGTATTCAAGGCAAAGTAGTTTTTGATAAAGCCCTTGCCGCAGAAGATTTTATCATCCACCGAAAAGATGGGCTTTTTGCTTACCAGCTTGCCGTAGTAGTAGATGATGCGCTGCAGGGGATTAGTGAGGTTGTACGAGGCTGTGATTTATTAGAACCAACAGCGCGTCAGCTTACCTTATTTAAAACCTTAAACTTAGCGGCGCCAAGTTATGTCCATGTGCCTCTTGCGGTGACCGATGAAGGGTATAAATTGAGTAAACAAAACGCCGCGCCAGCAATTAACAATAAGCAGCCACAACCTGCGCTTATTAAAGCCTTACAGTTTCTTGGGCAAAACCCTCCCGTTGATCTGGAATTTGAATCTGTTGAAAATATTGTTAATTGGGCTGTTACGCATTGGCAATTGAGTAATATTCCCAAGCAACGGGAAATAATGCTCTAAAAAGAATATAAGATACGGTTTTCGTTCTCTTTTTAACCGCTTTAATATATTATTGCGCCCATATTCTATGCCTTAGCTACAATTATTAAGGAAACTGCTATTAACGCATTTACTAGGCTTATTAAATCAATGTTCGCTAAAGACAAAAAAGCTAACAAAAATAAAGCAAAAAACTCTGATATTGAATTTCCAATAGTGTTTAACCGTGGTGATCACAATATCTCCCGAAAAGACTTCAGTGAGAATGCTTTAAAGGTACTTTATCGCTTAAATAAAGGCGGCTTTGACGCTTACCTTGTTGGTGGTGGTGTGCGTGATATTTTACTTGGTGAACATCCAAAAGATTTTGACATAGCTACCAATGCTACCCCTGAACAGATAAAAAAATTATTCAGAAATTGTCGTTTAATTGGCAGAAGATTTCGTTTAGCACATATTGTTTTTGGCCGAGATATAATCGAAGTGGCAACCTTTAGGGGCCATCATGATAATGCGCCACAAATAAAGCAGACCAAAGCGAATAAAGATAAAATTGTTTCAAAACAGTCCGAACATGGCATGTTATTACGGGACAACATTTATGGCAGCATAGATGAAGATGCCGAGCGCCGAGATTTTACTATTAACGCGTTATATTATTCGATTAAAGACTTCAAAGTGTATGACTTTGCCAATGGTGTACAAGACATCAACGATAAAGTCATTCGTTTAATTGGTGATCCTGAAACACGATATCGCGAAGATCCGGTACGTATGTTACGTGCCATTCGCTTTGCCACTAAGTTAGACATGACTATCGAAGCAGAAACTGAGCAACCTATAAAAGCACTTGCTCCGTTAATGGCAAATATTCCTGCTGCGCGTATGTTTGAAGAGTATTTAAAGTTATTTCTTGGCGGCAAAGCTCAACAAAACTTCCATATGTTAGCTAAATACGACTTATTACAGTATTTCTTCCCACACATTAGTGAAACAGTTAAGAATGAACCTGATTCATTAGCACTTAAATTTGTAGAACGAGTATTAATTAATACTGACAGACGAATTAATGAAGGCAAGCGAGTAACGCCAGCATTCTTATTAGCAGCAGTCATTTGGTACAAATTAGAAAGCAGTGTGAAAGACATCTTGGATAACACTACAACCCCATATCAAGATGCATTCTTCTCGGCCATGAGTGAAATTATGAGCGAACAACAACGTTGTATCGCTATTCCAAAACGCTTCCAACAGCCAATGAAGGATATCTGGTTTTTACAACAAAAACTTGATCGCAGAGAAGGCTCTCGTGCGTTTAAAGCATTAGAGCATCAACGCTTTAGAGCTGGCTATGATTTCTTACTACTGCGTGGTGAAGTTGAAGGTGGTTATTTACTAGAATTAGCCGATTGGTGGACGCACTTTCAAGAAGCAACGCCAGACACTCAAGAGCAAATGATAAAAAGCTTTAAGGGTACTCGTACTAACAAACGTCGAACTACCCGTAAACGCCGTAAGCCCGCCAATAAAGAGTAAAAAAGCAAGTATGACTATTGTTTATATCGGCCTTGGCAGCAATTTAGATGATCCTGATGTTCAAATAGAGCAAGCAGTTATTCAGTTAGGTCAACTAACGAAAACTAAATTTGTTGCCGTTTCTTCGCTATACTCAAGTAAGCCCATGGGGCCACAAGACCAACCTGATTACATGAATGCCGTTGCTTGCATTGATACTATGCTTACACCTATTGAGTTACTTGATCAATTACAAGCGATAGAATTAAGCTTTGGCCGGATTCGAAAAGATGAACGTTGGGGTGCTAGAGTTCTTGATTTGGATATTTTATTGTTTGGTGACCAAGTAATAAACAATGAACGCTTAACCATTCCCCATTACGGAATGAAAGTTAGAGAGTTTGTTATTTACCCATTAGCTGAATTAAACAGCAATTTAGTACTTCCAGATGGAACAAATGTATCTAATTTGAAAATACAACTAGATGATAACGGCTTATTTGTTGTCCGTAAGTTGCAGTTACTGTAATTCTGTGACACTGTACCAAAAATTTATATATTGCGTTAAGCGCACTAACTATATTTCAGTTTTAAGATAAATATTATGAGTAGAATTACAGTAAGCACCTTACAAAAAATGAAAGATGCTGGAGAAAAAATTTCCACCATTACTGCATATGACGCCAGCTTTGCTCGTCAATTTGATAATGCCGGCATACACGCTATGTTGATTGGTGATTCACTAGGTATGGTGCTACAAGGCCAAGCAGATACATTACCAGTAAGTGTTGATGATATTTGTTACCACACTCGCTGCGTTCGCAACGGTGTTAACAATGCTCTTGTTATTGCTGATCTACCATTTATGTCTTATGCCACGCCTGAACAAACCTACGCCAATTCAGCCAAGTTAATGCAGGCTGGGGCAAATATGGTAAAACTTGAAGGTGGTGAATGGCTGTATGAAACAGTTCGAGGCTTAGTTGAGCGAAGTGTTCCTGTTTGTGGTCATTTAGGGTTAACACCACAGTCAGTAAATGTATTTGGGGGCTTTAAAGTACAAGGCCGTGACAACGAAAAAGCTCAGCAAATGATTGACCATGCGAAAGGCTTAGAACAAGCGGGTATTCAATTATTAGTATTAGAGTGTATTCCTACTGAATTAGCAAAAGCAATTACCGATGCAGTTTCTATTCCAACCATAGGCATTGGTGCAGGTAATGTTACCGATGGTCAAATATTAGTAATGCATGATGCCCTTGGCATTTCATTTGGCAAAATTCCAAAATTTTCGCGCAATTTCTTAGCTGAAACTGGCAATATCGAAAAAGCAGTTGAGCTTTATATTAATGACGTAAACACCGGTTCTTTTCCAGGGCCTGAACACAGCTTTAGTTAATAAATGAATACAGTTAGTAATATTATAGAGTTACGCCAGCAAATAAGAGATTGGCGTAAACAAGGCTTAAAAATAGCATTTGTGCCTACCATGGGTAACTTGCATGCTGGCCATATTTCTTTGGTAGAAGAAGCGCATAAACACGCAGATAAGATTGTTGCCAGTATCTTTGTTAACCCAATGCAGTTTGGTGCGAATGAAGATATAGGTAATTATCCTCGCACCATGGATGATGACAAACAAAAGCTGACTGCAGCCAATACTGATTTGTTATTTACGCCTACCCCTGAAATTATCTACCCTAAAGGCCTAGATAAACAAACCTACGTAGAAGTTCCGAACGTTTCTGATGGCTATTGCGGTGAGTCACGTCCTGGACATTTTCGCGGTGTTTCGACCGTTGTTTGTAAGTTGTTCAATTTAGTACAGCCTGATGTTGCCTGTTTTGGTTTAAAGGATTATCAACAAGTACAGGTAGTACAAACCATGGTTGACGATTTATCTCTACCTATAGAAATTATTCCTGTGGCAACGATGCGTGAAGAATCTGGCTTGGCGATGAGTTCACGAAATAACTACCTAACTGCAGCCGAAAAAGAAACAGCGGCAAACTTAAGCAAAGCATTGCATTGGTTAGCTGATCAATTGCCTATCAATAAAGATTATAATGCCCTTACTCAAACGGCGATCAAATCGATAAATGCCTCTGGCATGAGAACTGACTATATCCATATCTGTCATGCTCGTACGTTAAATCCAGCGACAACTAACGATAAAGAGTTGGTTATTTTGGCTGCTGCCCATTGCGGCAAAGCCAGGTTGATAGATAATATCCAAGTGACGTTATAACTATATCGCCAATATTTTTTGATTCAAAAAGGGCTAACGGCCCTTTTTTTACATCTCAACAAATTAACCTAAAAACCATATTGCCCATCGCCCAATCGAAGATAAGAATATTCGCATACAAAAAAGGCGACCAAATGGTCGCCTTTTAAATTAGTTAATGATTAACAGTTGATTAGTGTAGCTTCTTGCGACGCACCATTAATAATGGCAGAGCAAGTAACATCCAACCAAATGAACCGCTACCAGAGCTAGACTTGTCAGATTCAACTTCCGGCGCAGGTTTAGCATCAACTTGAACGACTACCGTTGCAGTAACTGTTTCTGTTCCATCAGTTACTGTTAACGTAAACTCATGAGAGCCAACTGATAAAGCAGACACTTCAGTCAATGCAGCAGACGCATCAGCAATAGTACCAGGACCTTCCCAAGAGAAAGTTAACTCATCACCGTCAACATCTGAAGATGGTGTTCCATCTAGAGTTACAACCTGTCCTTCTTCGATAGTAACTTCAGCAGTAGCAACAGCAGCCATTGGCATATCATTAGTTGGTGTTACCGTTAAGATGAAGCTTGTTGTTGCAGCATCACCACTATGCTCCATGTCACGGACCGTAACGAATACTTCAGTTTCACCTGAGAAGTCTGCATTAGGAATAAGATTAAATATCATACCATCGACTTCAGCAGTAACGTTTTCACCACTAACTTCAAGCATGTTATCTACATTGTTCGCATCTATATGTAATACTTCAATAGCATCGATTCGAGAATCTTCTGCAACTGTCATATCATCCAGCTGAGCAACTTTGATGTTACCTTTAACTTCAATGCTGTGCGTTACTGACTCAGTAGGTTGACCTGCAATAGAGTAATCAAATACGAAGTCATGTACCGAGCCAACTGCTTCAGGTGCAACGACCACTTTAAATGATACTTCCATTTCTGATTGCTCAGGACCGTGGTAATCAAAACAAATTACTAGATCGTCTTGTAAAACTTCATCTAAATTGTCAAATCCTACGAAAGAATATAAGAAACCTTCTTTCGGACCTGCATTAATAGAGAAATTAGAATCAAACCCTTCAAGATGAACCGCACCTTTTTTCAGGTTCGCGCTTAGGTTGTCGTAAGCATAGATAACCTCAAACATTCCTTCGTTGTAATCCATACCATTACGTAAAATCATTTCGTAATCGTAAAGGTCACCAGTGTACTTATCTTTAACATTATCAAATTCCATAAATACAAGGTCGCCAAGATCTGGACGGTCGGCAGCATATTGTGATGCAAGGGTTAAACCTTTTGGATCTTCGTAGTGACGCTGATATTCCATTTCAAAATCGCCATTCCAGAATGGTGCTAGACCTTCGTATAAGAAACCAGGACCACGATGCCAGCGCATAGACCAATAAGTGTTATTAAATTTATGAGCACCTGTTGGATTCAATCTTAGGTAACCAGCATTTTCCTGATTATAGATATTGAAGTTAGCACCGCTCTTATAGAACAACCAATCGATTGGTACATCAAAGTTTTCTTTGTAATCACCAACAAACCAATCAGCTTGTGGCTGGATACCAAACTCACCTTGCAAGTCAATATAACCACCAGTTGAAAATTCATCAATTAATGGTGTATGACATTGCTCAGACGTCAGGTTAGTAGTCACAATATAGTCACGTTGTACGTTACGTGTCGTTAACTGAGTGCCCGCTAAGTTAAAGCTGTTATTATCTGCAATAACCATCTCTTCAAGATATTTATGGTTAGCAGAGACTGTACCAGTTGCTAAACGGAATCCTTCAGGAATAGTTACATTCAGATCAAAGTCACGATCACCCGCTTCAAGGTTAGGTAATACCTTCATGGTTACGTCAATAATATCCATGTTACGTGCAGCATCTTTATCAACTGACCAAGAAACAGTATCACCACCATGAGCAATATTAAGTGCGGTAAACCCTAAAGTACCTTCTGCACCAGGCATATTGCCTAGATCGAAACCACCATAGTAGACTTCACCTTTTTCACTGCCAGGTAAGTCCCAAGAGAACTCAAGGTTATAATCACCGTTGCCGTCATGTGATTCAGGACCAGACATCGTCATATTACTGGCATCGCTGTCGGCACCAAGCACTGCCCAACGCATCTCTGATCTAACGCGAGTGGTTAAGTCGGTTTGTGGATTTTTTGCCATCTGTGGTGATGCAATCCAGTAAGTACCAGGAACCGGGTCAATAATACTACAGATATTTTCTTGTGATTCACTCATTGAACCACAAACAGCTTCACCATCAAACTGCTTTCTCCAAGCATATGATTCATAACCGACTTCTTCAACAGCATCGGCATAATCTTGCTCAGTAGGGATAAAGCTACCACTATTATTTTTATCTAGACCAATAAGTACCGCAGGCCAAAATTTGATTAATGAAGGGTTTGAATTTTCATAACCAATTTCAGTAGTTGCTTGACTGGCAGAAACAACTAAACGTTTAGTGCCCTCAGGAACAACGATGGTTTTGAAGCCCCAGTGATCTTGAGTAACGTATTCATCTGACATCAACGGACGAGTCATTAACTTGTTTTGCGTTTCTGTTTCCGCTTTAACTAAACCGTAATTACGTGGTGTAAATTCACTGTAATTATCAGTATTTACTCTAAATGGAATCGAACCCGTGTCAGCATAAATATCGAAGTCTTTACTAAATGGTAATTGGTTAAAGACAGCAGTAACAACAATCGGCATATGCGCTTCAGGAGCAGCATTGTTCACTTCAGTTAACGTAAGCATTGCATTGTAGATTGAGTAGTTACCGTCAACAGCTTCCCATGGAGCACCGGGCTCTGAAGGTTCGGTTTTCAACTCTTTGATGCTAGGTACAGTTACCTTAACAAGCACATCTTTAGTTTCACCCGCTTTAAGATTAAACGAGCTTGGCATTACCGTTATTTCAACATCTGAATCTTCAGCTAACACTGCCGCATTCCAAGAGCCATCTTGAGTTGCTTTTACTGTACGCATAAATGAACAAGACTTTTCACAATCCATGTCTACCATAGATGGAATGTTTGTCCAATTATCAACACCACCGTTATTCGGGTTGGCAGATTTGTAGCCTTCAATTGACTCATCTAAAACTAAGCCAGCTTGAGTTGCTAATGACACATCTATTGCGCCAGCACCCGCCATAAAGTGATAGAAGGTCGGCACATATAAACCGCGCCCTAAGTGTAATGACACCGGCTTAGCCGTCATCATTAGCGCTGACTGAATTTCAGCAGGCGTCCAGTCTGGGTGCATTTGGCTTAATAACGTCATTGCACCCGTTACATGAGGGGCAGCCATAGAAGTACCGCTCATCATCGTCCAATCAGACGAACGAGGGTAAGCTGTAAATGGTTGATCATCAGCATTTGCAGCATAAATATCAACACCAGGAGCAGTTAAGTCAGGTACCAAGGTATTGGTTGTTTTCGCCGGACCTGTTGAACTGAAAATAGCCAAGCTATTAGCGACACCATCAGTAGTGTAAGTGTTTACACCAGCGGGGATAGTCGCTGTATAGGTGCTGTTTTCCCAATCTGTGCTATCAATCCAGCGTACAATTTTACCGCCATTAGAAGCATCAATGTGTATACCCGGAATTACATAGTTGTCTGCAACTGTGGTTTCACTCCAGCCTGCATTGTAAAGGATAAAACCACCAGCGCCACCAGCGGCAACGTTTTCAGCTTTTGCAACACGGGCAATATCACCACGCTTACATACTACGATTTGATCAGAGGTAAAAGTATCTGCTGGGAATGGTGCATTACACAACTCAACCGCGTAACCATCGCCTGCATCAGGATCATCATAGTGCTTAGCAAGAACTAGATTACCTGTAAATTCGCCATTAAAACCTTTACCTTCGATGTCACGATTTGGTTTTGACCAATGATCAGGACCAGTAAAATCGCTGGCAAGCATCATTTTATCACCAGCACTCAACACACGATCATGTGTTGATGCACCAACGGTAGTTACCCATGGAGAAGTGTGATCAGCAGTCCAGTAAGCACCAGAGTTACCTGCTGCTGCTGCAACAGAAATACCAGCTTCACGAGCTGCTAAGAACGCTAATTCCATCGGATCTTCCCAAGGGAAAGACTCACTGCCACCAATCGAGAAGTTAATTGCATCTACGCCATCAGAGATTGCGTCTTCAAATGCCGATAAAATCGCTGATTCAGGACAGCCCGCATATGGGTCACCGCCGCCACCAGGCCAACAAACTTGGTAAGAAATAACATGTGCACGCGGTGCAACACCAGAAACACCTTCAGGGAAGGTAAATGGAAGATCTACACCATCACTAACCGCTTCGCCGTTAGCCGTTTGTAATGCAACAACATCAATGGCATTACCTGCAGCGGTACTAGCAGTATGTGAGCCATGACCATTATAATCTTCGCCGTTTTCTGGGCGAATTTGGTCATTTCTCCATGGGCTACTTTGAAATTCTTTAGCGTTATAAATTTTAGTAATTTCAGGGTATGAATACACACCGATTAATTTATCATTACATAAGTTATACGCTTCGTTTTCTTCTAGCGCACAATCTCCGTAATACTCGCCCGCATTACCACCACGAGCGGCAGTGAACTGCTCATCTGAAGCGAACGCTTCATGATCTGTATTAATACCCGTATCAATGATACCAACAACCATGCCCTCACCTTTAACAGGTAAAGAATCTGGTGTTACCGAACCATCCCATACTTTATCTGCGCCAATATTTTTTGGGCCTCGGTCAGTACGAAGTTCAAATATGCGGTTAGGTGTTATGCGTTTAACACCATCTTGTTGCGACATTAAAATTGCGTCTTCTTGCGTCATTTCAACAACCATAGCGTTACTGGCTATTGAAAATTGCTTGGTCACTTCAACATCTGCACCAGCGTTTTGAACGCTAGAAATGAAGCTATTTTGCTCATTCAAAATAAAGTTACTGTATTTAGTTGCATCTGCACTAGTAACATTTACTCGACCTTTAGCCATTAGTGAACGGTTTGTTGGTGCTGTTGTGGCAGCAAAACCTTCAATACCACCATTATAAACAGCAACAGGTTCTGCATTCATTTGCACAATATATGTTTGCTTGCCAGAAACACCTTCTTCTGGTTGAAATATTTGTTCAGGCGTCAGTTGCTTACGAACAACATTTACATTGCCGATAAAATCGTTCAATAAGTCGCTTTGCAACATCTCTTGACGTTGTTCATTATATTTAAGAACATCTTCTTTGGTGAACGTCGGTACAGTCAACGACGTTCCTTCTACAGACTTAAAACCTGCCTCTGCATATGCTTGACCCACGGCACCAAAGTACAATGCGGTAAGAGCGGCAAGCGTAGTACGTTTAAATACTACTTTTTCTCGACTTGATACAGTCATATCATTCTCTCTCTTGTTGTAGTTTTATTATCTATATGCCATTGAATTGATTGACCTATGTTTTTTATTTTTAGGTATTTTCAAACTGTTTTATCGCATTTAATACATGGTAATTGCATAAACAAGCAACTAACCACCAGTTAACATTGACGCCACAAAGCAGCAAAATTTAGATAACGTTTTTTTCACCCTGTTTTTCTACAGAAGGGCCAGAATATAGACAATAGAGGAAAGACCTCCAATCCAAGATTGGAAGATAATTAGAAGTGAATAGAGAATTATTAGATGCTTAATTTAACGAATTTTTTACATCCGCTTAAACTTTAAACAGACTTTGAAATAATAAAATAGAATGTGCTGAAAATTTAAAATTGTGAATATAAGCTAAATTTTAATCAGTCGAACAAGGTAATGCATAAAACTACAAAAAAAGTGATAAATTATTAATAATATTGCAGACCTTTTTGCCAAAGCAAAAAGGTTAAAGGATTTACTAAAACTAAGTTATTTTAAAACCTTAGATAATACTTGTGGTAAAAACTGTAAGCTTTCTGCAGCCAGCAACTTTTGTTCCGTTAACACTTCATTCAGTATGTCTTCAGTTGTTAATGGATTGGCAAGCACAACTCTAAACACCAGTACTTTTCTACCATGGTAATGGCCCACTTCAATTCGAGTGCGTGATACAAACGATTTTCCAGCTTCACGTTGACGTTTTTGTATAAACTTAGTCAGTTTATCTAAAATAACATTAATTTCTTCTTGTTGTGCTGGCTCGGCAGTTTGCAAAAATTGCTGGACGATCTGCGGCACATATCGATAAGTTAATAAACACAGTTCAGGCTCACTAACCAATTCAAAATCATCATCTGCTTTTATTAAGTCGGCAAAATATTTTGCTTTTTCAATGCTTTGATTTACCAGTAACTCATAACCTGGACGAGAGATTATATGCATACTTGCGTACACCATCATGGCCATACCAGGACGAGAACCTTCTAAAGTATGACTACCTAAATCTTTAGAGCCTTTTCGTAGAATATACTCAGCATGATGCTCAATAGATGCAACCGATTCGGGGTTTTTAAACACCACTAATCCTGCGCCCATAGGGACGTACATTTGCTTATGCGCATCAATAGTAACTGAGTCTGCTAACTCAACACCATCCAGTAAAGAACGATATTTATTTGATAGTAACGTTGCACCACCCCAAGCAGCATCTACGTGAAAATGACAATTAAATTGTTTAGCAATCGCAGCCATTTCTCTCAACGGATCAATATTGCCAGTTTCGGTAGTACCGGCAACACCGACAATTGTCATTACCTTAATATTGTTCTGCTCTAGTCGAGCACATTCTTGCGCCAATGCTTTACAGTCAATACGATTATTAGCATCCGTTTTAATGGCAATAACATTATCACGGCCAATACCTAAGATATCAGCTGCCTTTTTAAGGGAGTAATGACCACGTTCAGACACTAAAATAGCGACATCATCATAACCATAATGCTTTAGGCTTTTGAATAATCCTTCTTTGCCGACTCCAGTAAAATCGCCATCTGCTTTTAATAAATTATTACGAGCAACCCAAAGTGCCGTTATATTAGCAACGGTACCACCAGAGCAAAATGCACCCAATGAATGTGCGGCGCTATGCATCCATTCGTTATAGAATCCATCGTCTTGTTGATACACCATACGATGCATCATCCCCAATACTTGACGCTCAAGTGGAGTGAATGCTTTTGAGGTTTCTATTTTTACTAAATTTTGATTTAACCCTGTCATTAATTTTGATAACGGTAAAACAAAATATGGTAGTGCCGAAGTCATGTGCCCGATAAAGCTTGGCGCTGAGGTATGCACAGATTGTGAAATAAGCTTATCGAGTAAGTGATGAGTATGATCGGACACGTACTGTGGCTGTTCAGGAATTTTTGAGTCGGCAAAGTCTTTTTCAATTTCAATCAACGGTTTTTCAGTCGCAACGATATGATTGCCTAAAAAGCCATTAAGATTCTGTGAGATCTCGGCCTCAATGCGGCCAAGCGTCGAATCTGGCGCTTCTGGAATTGTAAAAATTTGATGTAATGATTCTGGCGTAGCTTGCGCGACGCGTTTTTTATTTGTCATGACTTACCAAACCTGAAATCAATCCTTGAAGGTTTATATACAGTTGAAAATTAATTTGCCGAACTTTAATAAATATTAGTGAAAATGTCTTGTTTTTTCAGGCAATATTCAATAATTCCTACAATTTTGCCGATAATGACCAACATTGTTGTCCACTTGCCTGATATTTAGCTTCGAACGGTGTTAACGCTTCTTCATCCGTACTAACTTCATTTAATACAGAATCAATATTAGCGATGGCTAACGCGGCTTGAAATTCTTCTAAATATAAGCGCCAGTTACTTCTTAATTCCAGCACTTTTCCTATTTTAAAAATATATGGGAACACGGCACTGCCATGCCATCGGCGCTTAACGTGTTTTGCTTTTGGCCATGGGTTTGGATAAAGAATATAGTGTTTATCAACCGGCCAATTTGCGGCATAGACCAAGCGATAAAAGTCGTTAAGATCCGCGCGCACTAAATGGAAATTATCTACTTGCCACTTCTCTTCAACATTACGTGTTATGCGGTTATCCGATTTATCTACGCCAATCACTAATGCCTTAGGATTTTGTTTGGCAATAATGCGTGAACTTTGTCCTACGCCACAACAAGAATCAAGAATGATTGGTCCATCAAATTCTTTTACCAAGCGATCAATTTCTTCAAAAGCCTGCTTTGTATGGGCTGAGATTGGCTTTTTAAACTCATGGGTTAAATGCGTATTAACAATATCCGCGAGGTTTTCATGTATTCCCGGCTGATTAGTAATAATTGCTTTTGAATCACCAAATGACATTAGCTGCGCAGTCCTATACCTTTAGAGATCAGTACCATAGCAACCGTATAAAGAGTAATAATAAATACCCCTATTACACTAAACGCAACAGTTAATGACACATCACTAATACCTAAGAAACCATACCTAAAAGCGTTTACCATATAAACTATTGGGTTGATTTGAGATACACCCTGCCAAAACTCAGGTAACAGAGAAATTGAATAAAATACCCCTCCTAAGTAAGTTAATGGCGTTAATATAAACGTAGGAATAATTGATATGTCATCAAAGCTATTAGCAAAAATGGCGTTTATTAGCCCTCCTAACGCAAACACAGCAGACGTTAACATTACTGTGATAATGATCACCGCAACGTTATGTATTTGGATATCAACAAACAGCAAGGAAATTAAGGTAACAATTAAGCCTACTAAAATACCGCGAGTCATACCGCCGCCAACATAACCGGCGACAATCACCCAATTAGGCACTGGCGCAACAAGCATTTCTTCAACATTACGCTGCCACTTGGCACTAAAAAATGACGATGCGACATTAGAATATGAATTGGTGATTACCGACATCATTATAAGACCAGGGACAATAAACGACATATAGTCAAAACCGCCCATTTCACCGATGCGGGAGCCGATTAATGAACCGAAGATAACAAAATACAAACTTATGGTTATCGCTGGTGGAACGAGCGTTTGTACCCAAATTCGCAAAAATCGGTGCACCTCTTTATGCAATATACTCGTTAAGGCAATGCGGTTTCTAAATGCAGACATAATTAGCTAGCCTCTTCTGTTTTTTGTTCTTTATTCGACACTAAGGTAACAAATAACTCTTCAAGACGGTTCGATTTATTGCGCATACTTTTAACGCTTATTCCTTGTTCGGTCAGTTCACTGAAAACCTCATTAATTGACTGCGACTTCTCCACATCAACTTCGAGGGTATGATCATCTATCACTCGATATGGATAACAATTTAACTTAGGTTGCTGATCTGTAATGCTTATATCTAATACAAAGGTTTCAATATTTAATTTCGAAAGCAATGCTTTCATGCTGGTATTTTCAACAATTTTACCATGGTCAATAATGGCAATATTACGACACAGCATTTCAGCTTCTTCAAGATAATGAGTGGTTAATATAATGGTTATGCCTTGAGCATTAAGTTCACGAAGGTAATCCCACATATGACGGCGAAGCTCTATATCTACGCCGGCAGTTGGCTCATCTAAAATTAATACCTGTGGTTCGTGCATTAGTGCTCTTGCAATCATCAGGCGACGCTTCATGCCACCTGATAAGTTACGCGAAGGTTCGTTTCTTTTTTCCCAAAGATCGAGCTGCTTAAGGTATTTTTCCGCACGTTCGAATGCAACTTTACGTGGCACACCATAGTAACCCGCTTGATTAACCAGAATTTTAAACGGTGCTTCAAATTGATTAAAATTAAATTCTTGTGGCACTAAGCCCAGAAAACTTTTCGCAAGGTCGAGCTCTTTATCAATATCATGGCCAAATACTTTTACCAGACCTTCAGTTTTATTTACCAGTGATGTGATCACACCAATGGTTGTAGATTTACCTGCACCGTTAGGACCCAGCAACGCAAAAAAGTCACCTTGTGCTACTTGTAAATCAAGGCCTTTAACCGCCTGAAAGCCGCCTTTATACGTTTTTTTTAAGCCGGAAATTTCTAATGCTGGCTGCATATTACCTACCTTAATGATAAATGATCTTGGGGAGTACGTTATTTCTGATAGTGCTGATATATGGGCAATCACTCAAATATCAATGTATTATAGCAATTGGATAATAGAATTAAGTAACTAAATGACGCTCGATAAAAAACATTTGATAAATACAATTATCATGCAACTTGAACAAGAGTTAAAAAATGCAATTAATTCAGCTGAAATGGCAAGACTTGCCGCCACTGACGATCAAAGCGTAGCTGAAACTCAATATGATACTTTAGGACTTGAAGCTTCTTATTTAGCACATGGACAGTCGGAACGAGCTGAGCAAATAAAAATACAAATAGAACAATATCAAAATTTGCACATTAAAGACTTTGATGAGCATGATGAAGTGAGTATTGGCTGTGTTGTTGAACTGTTAAGCAGTAATGCAATGAAGCAGTATTATTTTATTGGCCCATGCGGTGGAGGATTAAAAATAGTAGCCAATGATATAAGCATTATTGTTATAACCCCTCAGACACCATTGGCTAAGGAATTAATCGGAAAATTTCAATACGATATAATTTCTTTACCTGGTAATAACCAGCAAATGGAAATTATTAACCTCTGCTAATGCATCAATGCTCGTAACTTTTCTATATCAACCGTTTTTTCATCGATTTTAAGATAAGCAACTGAGTCTGAATACACTATGGTTGACTCTAATACGCCAGACATTTTAGATAATTGCGAAGCAAGGGTTTGTGCATGTTGTTCATCGGTAAAGTTTACATTGTAGCTAATACTCTTTGAACGTTTCGTCTCTGCCATTCCCAATGCAATAATAAACCAAAGCAATAGCAGCCCAGCACTAAATAAGAACACGGTCGCTAGATCAAAGTAAGTTTGTATTAAGCCACCAAATACGCCGCCGATGAATGCACCAAAAAATTGACTGCTTGAATAAACCCCCATTGCAGAGCCTTTTTCACCGGCAGGAGCAATGCGCGATAATGTCGATGGCATAGTCGCTTCTAAATAATTAAATGCGATAAAAAACATCACGACAAAGGTAAACATTAAATAAAAATCATCATGCTTTTGCCAGAGCAATAATAAACTCAGCGTCATTAAAACAATTGCACTGCAAAACACTAACTTTTCTTTATTTTTCTTAATCGCCCAAATCATAAATGGCACCATTAAGGCGAAAGAAATAAGTAATGCAGGTAAATATAATTGCCAATGGTCACTGACAACAAAGCCAACCTTGGTAAGCATGACAGGTAAGGATACGAACATTGCAGTTAATGCTAAGTGAAGAATAAATACGCCAAGGTTTAAGCGCAATAATTGTGGCTCTTTTACCAATGCTAGTAATTTATTTGGTACTGCAACTAAATCACCTTTCGGTGCAATATTTATCGAATTAGGTACAACAAATACCACTAACAAAATACCAACAACAGAGAATATAGCAGTAAGATAAAACAACCCCGCTAAACCAAAACTGTCAGCGACTAATGGCCCCAACACCATCGCAACTGCAAACGATAAGCCAATAAACATCCCTATGGTCGCCATCACTTTAGGTCGTTGCTCTTCACGGCTTAAGTCCGCAGCTAAAGCCAACGTAGCACTGGCAATAGCCCCCATTCCTTGTAACGCTCGGCCAAATACTACACCGTAAATGGTATCTGCAAGGGCCGCGACAATACTACCGATACAAAATACCACTAAGCCGGAAACTATTACCGGTTTGCGGCCAAATTTATCTGACAAAATACCCATTGGTATTTGTAATAGCGCTTGCGTAAACCCGTAAGCACCAATTGCCAAGCCTAACCATATCGGGCTGTAGCCCTCAAGTTGCACGCCATAAATAGCAAACACAGGTAAAATCATAAATAAGCCGATCATACGCATACCAAAAACGGTAGCTAGCGACAACGAGGCTTTCTTTTCAATACTATTTAAACCGGTAACATTCATACTTGTATCATTTGGGGAATAAAAACACGTTATTTTAACATGAAGATTAACTAAATTTCATCATAACTATAAGTAAATCAAGCTTGATAAAGATGCTCTGTTAATTTGCTGCGCATTTCATCGGGTATAGGCTTAGATTTTTGCGACTCAAAACAATAGTAAACCATAATTGCAGTACCTGAGGCACACTTTTGATCCTGTTGCCAAATCTCTTGGTAAACGTGAAAAGATGTATTACCCACCTTAGACAGATAAGTTTTTACCTCAATATCTTCACCAAAAAATAATTGCGCATGAAACTCTATTTCGGTTTTAGCTAGGATCATTGGCCACTTCTGCAAATCCAATTTAGGCGATAATATTTTAAATACAGGATTTCTAGCTCCTTCGAACCAAATAGGAATAGCTGTATTGCCAATATGACCTAGGGCATCAGTGTCACTAAATCGTGGGGTTATAATTTCTGAAAACATTCAAATACCTGCAATTGAATAAAAATGATAGGCTAAATTTTAGATTTAATGCATAGTAGCGTTATTCAATCAAATTGTTAAATAATTATCACCTATGACTGATTTTATCGAAATATATGAAAATGCACTAAGCAAAGAGTTTTGCTCAAACTTTATAAGCCAATTTGAGGCAAGCCCACATAAAACTCCCGGAAGAACCGGCAGCGGCGTAGATACGAGTAAGAAACTGAGCGAAGATATTTATCTAAATGAACATCAAGAGTTTCATCCACAATTACAAACCATATTACAAGCAACAACACAATGCGTAAGTGATTATGTTAGTAAATACTTTTTTAGCCTGATCAGTGGCATTAGTCTTACTCTTAAACATCCAAAAACAGGTGTGCCAACACTATTAACTGCGGATAATTTTGAAGAAGTTGGTAAGCCGCAAGCGATGAACTTAATTCGTTACTTATTTCGTTTAGCACCTGTTAATGCGCAAAAATACCAACGAGGAAAAGGTAACTATGGTTATTGGCATTCTGAAATTTATCCACAACTCAATGGTAATGAACCCTTGCACCGGGTGTTGTTATTTTTAATTTACCTAAACGATGTTGAAGATGGCGGTGAAACTGACTTTTACTATCAAGAAAAAAGTGTTAAACCCAAAGCCGGCAGTATCGTAATAGCGCCGTGTGGATTCACCCATACTCACAGAGGTAATGTACCAATATCATCAGATAAATACGTATTAACATCTTGGGTTTTATATAACCCGGCTGAACAAATTTATACCGTATAGAAGGAGTATAAACATGAGACACATTCTAATAATACTAAGCTTATTTATATCGTTTAACATATTCGCTGCACCGCCCAAAGCTCCTGATAGAGAGCAAGGTGAAGGTCCTTATAAAAGATTGATCCTACGTAATGGCTACATGGTTAATGGTGAAGGTGCCCCAGCACAAGGGCCAGTAGATATCGTTATTGAAAATGATCGCATAAGTGAAATTGTTGTGGTTGGAAACCCCGGTGTTCCGATCAAAAGTGACAAACGCCCTGTAGCAAACGCTAATGATAAAGAAATGGATCTAAATGGCAGTTATATTTTACCAGGTTTTGTTGATATGCATGGACATATTGGCGGCAGTGCCAAGGGCATTCCAGCTGAGTACGTTTTAAAACTTTGGTTGGCACACGGCATCACCACAGTAAGAGAGCCAGGCAGCTTTAACGGTATTGATTGGGTAATGGAGCATGTTAAGAAGAGTAATAAAAACAGTATAGCCGCGCCTAGAATCGTGCCATATGTTGGTTTTGGCATGGGTCAGAATGCAAAAATTAACACCCCTAAACAAGCTAAGACTTGGGTAAAAGAAGTTGCAGCAAAAGGTGCGAAAGGCATAAAGTTTTTTGGTGCTCGACCAGAAATAATGTCAGCCGCGTTGAGTGAGGCTAAAAAACATGGTCTAGGAAGCATGATGCATCATGCTCAATTAGATGTTACTCATATGAACGTTATTGACTCTGCTCGTTTAGGGTTAACTACAATGGAGCATTGGTATGGTTTACCTGAAGCACTTTTTGAAAACCAAACTATACAGAACTATTCGCCAAACTATATTTATCAAAATGAGCAGCATCGTTTTGGTGAAGCCGGCCAGTTATGGAGCCAGGCAGCAAAACCAAATTCAGCACAATGGAATGCTGTACGCGATGAATTAATCAAACTTGATTTTACCATTAACCCGACCATGACAATCTACGAAGCAAGTCGCGACTTAATGAAAGAAATGCGCGCTGAATGGCATGATGAATATACATTACCAACGCTTTGGAAGTTTTTTCAACCTAGCCGTTATGCGCATGGCTCATACTGGTTCGACTGGACAACAGATAACGAGATTGCCTGGAAAAAGAATTATCAATTATGGATGACCTTTTTAAATGATTACAAAAATCACGGTGGTAGAATAACTACCGGTTCAGATGCCGGGTATATCTTTAAAATTTATGGCTTTGCATACATTCGCGAGTTGGAACTGCTTAGAGAATCAGGGTTTAATGCCTTAGAAGTCGTTAAATCTGCTACATACAATGGCGCTCAAGCTCTGGGAATGGAAGATGAAATAGGTTCTATTCGCATCGGAAAAAAAGCCGATTTGGTGATCGTTGAAGAAAATCCATTAGCTAACTTTAAAGTGTTATACGGCACTAAACATTTCAGACTGAATGATAATAATGAACCGAGCCGAGTAGGCGGCGTTAAGTACACCATAAAAGATGGTATCGTTTACGATGCAGAATCTCTATTAAGTGATGTACGAGCTATAGTAAAACAGGCTAAAACAGAGTTACCAACTAGCCCAGAGCAACACTAATTAAAAAGTAGAAGAAGCGGTTTTATAGAAACCGCTTTAATATTCTATCTATTTGGGTCAGTTTAATTTTACGTAACAGCTCTCTTGGCTTATCAGGGTAATCTTGAACTGATTCAATGTCATTGATTGAAGTGACGCGGGTAGTATTCGCTAAAACCCCATTTAACTCCTGCTGCCAGCCTGCTTTAAGCTGTTGGCTTTTATCACAAACCAATAGTCCATTTTCAAGATCCAAGCTCCATGCTCGCGGGTTTAAGTTACTACCGGTAATAAGGTGGTAAGTATCATCAGCAACAACACCTTTTAAATGATAACTGTTCGTCCCATCTAACCACAGGTGTAGATTTAATTGGCCTTTATCTATGTATTGTTGATTACGTTTGATGAAATTTCTCAGCAGCATTTCATAAATATAAGGCACAATTCCGATAGTTGAAAACTTGTCTGGCTCAGAAATATAAAAATCATTCGCTCTTTTATCACCAACTACAATTGTAACCTCTACTCCCCTTTTAAGAGCACGATTTAAATCAGCACTTAATGATTTAGGAAAGTTAAAATAGGGTGTAAACACCACTAAAGAATTTGAAGCGGCTTTAAACACTCTTCTAGCCGTAATATTAAGTTGATTTCCACGTGCTCCTAAACCGACCATTGGCGCAACAATCAAATCAGCTTTAGCTGTAGCTGCTCCTTGTACTTTATATGGTGCATGTTTAATAGACGCTTTCAACTTACTAATTAACGGCTTAATTTGCTTTTTATTTGGCACTTGTGCCTGGTTTAATTTAGGCGCACAACCGCTATGAACAAAGTTAGTATTTAAAAAGTTAACGAAACTGTCTGCGAGGCTGTCGTTATGAAATTTGTGATATCTATCACAACGGTATTTATCGCCAACGTTGAGGTAAATGTCATTGATACTGGCACCACTAAACAACACTGTATCATCAAAAATGAAACCCTTAAGGTGTAATACTCCTAAGAACTCGCGTCGCTTTACAGCTACACCATAAATATCAATACCATGTTCATATTGCTCAGTTAGGTCTATGTATAATTGCCGGTTGCCAAGAGATTTTTCTGCACCAATTAAACCGCGTTGCGCCCGATGAAAATCAACAAATACACGTATATCCAGATCTGGATTTTTTTGCTTAGCCGCAAACAATGCATGCAACACTTCTCTACCCGCTTCATCATCTTGTATATAGAGCGCAGTAATATAAATACGAGTTTTAGCTGTATTGATTAAGTTTAATAACTCAGTTCTATATTGTTTAGCTGAATGTATTATTTCAAAATCGTCAGCATTAAATGGAATAGCATCTTTAAGAGATAGCTTACTTTTGCGGGATAGGATCATCGAATTAGTTTATTTATTATCTATATTTTGATTATAAACGGATTTATAAGGATTGTAATAGTACAGCAATAAAAATATGACTTTAGATAATAAAATGTGAAGTGAGGAGAAGTTATTAGCTGTAATTTAGCCGTTTAGTGGCAGGAGGCCCCAAATCTGGTTACTCGGCAATTGCTCCGGTGTTGTTTTACCTTCTGCATTCTTGAAGTCGTCGTTTGGGATAACTTCATAGTTTGAAACGAAAAAAGCCCCTAGCGTTAGCTAGGGGCTTTTCGGAATTAGGAGCCTGGCGGTTTTGGCCATGGATGGCCTATATAGCAAAATTGCAGGAGCAATATTTTGTAGACCTCGGCTCTGGCATCCTGCTTCGCTCTACCTCCTGCATCCATGCATCCATGCAGTCGTACTCTCACATGGGAACTCCCACACTACCATCGGCGCAACTGCGTTTCACTTCTGCCAGTTTTGATATTAGCGCATGGGATCAGATGGTTATTTTTCAAATAACACAAAGCAAAAAAGGCTATCCGTTAGGATAGCCTTTCTTTTAATTAGGAGCCTGGCGATGACCTACTCTCACATGGGAACTCCCACACTACCATCGGCGCAACTGCGTTTCACTTCTGAGTTCGGCATGGGATCAGGTGGTTCCACAGTGCTATTGTCGCCAGACAAAAACTGTTTCGTTAGAAACACCCTGAACTTGTTTCAGGGTCTCCTGACGCTTATTGTGCATCAGAGTTCTAACGTATTTAGAAAGCTGTATAGATCCTGAAACAAGTTCAGGACGCGTATTAAACCGTGACTTACTCAAGTCGTATTCTTTAATGCGTGATTTTCATCAGACCATACAAACTCAAGCAAAACTGCTTGGGTGTTGTATGGTTAAGCCTCACGGGCAATTAGTATCAGTTAGCTCAATGCCTCACAGCACTTACACACCTGACCTATCAACGTTGTAGTCTCCAACGACCCTTTAGGGGACTTAAAGTCCCAGTGAGAACTCATCTCAAAGCCTGCTTCCCGCTTAGATGCTTTCAGCGGTTATCAGTTCCGAACGTAGCTACCGGGCAATGCCACTGGCGTGACAACCCGAACACCAGAGGTTCGTCCACTCCGGTCCTCTCGTACTAGGAGCAGCCCTCTTCAATTCTCAAACGCCCACGGCAGATAGGGACCGAACTGTCTCACGACGTTCTAAACCCAGCTCGCGTACCACTTTAAATGGCGAACAGCCATACCCTTGGGACCGACTTCAGCCCCAGGATGTGATGAGCCGACATCGAGGTGCCAAACACCGCCGTCGATATGAACTCTTGGGCGGTATCAGCCTGTTATCCCCGGAGTACCTTTTATCCGTTGAGCGATGGCCCTTCCATACAGAACCACCGGATCACTATGACCTACTTTCGTACCTGCTCGACGTGTCTGTCTCGCAGTTAAGCTGGCTTATGCCATTGCACTAACCGTATGATGTCCGACCATACTTAGCCAACCTTCGTGCTCCTCCGTTACTCTTTGGGAGGAGACCGCCCCAGTCAAACTACCCACCAGACAGTGTCCCCAAGCCCGATAAGGGCCCTAGGTTAGAACATCACGCATACAAGGGTGGTATTTCAAGATTGGCTCCACCACATCTAGCGACGCGGTTTCAAAGCCTCCCACCTATCCTACACATGTAGGAGCAATGTTCACTGTCAAGCTATAGTAAAGGTTCACGGGGTCTTTCCGTCTAGCCGCGGGTATACGGCATCTTAACCGCAAATTCAATTTCACTGAGTCTCGGGTGGAGACAGTGTGGCCATGATTACGCCATTCGTGCAGGTCGGAACTTACCCGACAAGGAATTTCGCTACCTTAGGACCGTTATAGTTACGGCCGCCGTTTACCGGGGCTTCGATCATGAGCTTCGCAGAGCTAACCCAATCAATTAACCTTCCGGCACCGGGCAGGCGTCACACCGTATACGTCATCTTTCGATTTTGCACAGTGCTGTGTTTTTAATAAACAGTTCCAGCCACCTGGTTACTTCGACTCTCCTGTGCTTACTCCGCAAGGGATTCACACTAGAGAGCGTACCTTCTCCCGAAGTTACGGTACTATTTTGCCTAGTTCCTTCACCCGAGTTCTCTCAAGCGCCTTAGTATTCTCTACCTAACCACCTGTGTCGGTTTGGGGTACGGTTCCTATATATCTGAAGCTTAGAAGCTTTTCCTGGAAGTATGGCATCAACAACTTCAATTCCGTAGAATCTCGTCTCGTATCTCAGCCTTAAGAAGAACCGGATTTACCTAATTCTTCAGCCTACATACTTTCACATGGACAACCAGCGCCATGCTTGCTTAGCCTTCTCCGTCCCTCCTTCGCAATATATAGAAGTACAGAAATATTAATCTGTTTCCCATCGACTACGCGTTTCCGCCTCGCCTTAGGGGCCGACTTACCCTGCCCTGATTAACATGGGACAGGAAACCTTGGTCTTTCGGCGGGGGAGTTTTTCACTCCCCTTATCGTTACTCATGTCAGCATTCGCACTTCTGATACCTCCAGCAAACCTTACGATTCACCTTCAACGGCTTACAGAACGCTCCCCTACCACTTGAACCTAAGTTCAAATCCGCAGCTTCGGTGCATAGTTTAGCCCCGTTACATCTTCCGCGCAGACCGACTCGACTAGTGAGCTATTACGCTTTCTTTAAAGGATGGCTGCTTCTAAGCCAACCTCCTAGCTGTCTATGCCTTTCCACATCGTTTCCCACTTAACTATGACTTTGGGACCTTAGCTGGCGGTCTGGGTTGTTTCCCTTTCCACAACGGACGTTAGCACCCGTAGTGTGTCTCCCGCATATCACTCATTGGTATTCGGAGTTTGCAAAGGGTTGGTAAGTCGGGATGACCCCCTAGCCTTAACAGTGCTCTACCCCCAATGGTGTTCGTGCGAGGCTCTACCTAAATAGATTTCGGGGAGAACCAGCTATCTCCCGGCTTGATTAGCCTTTCACTCCGACCCACAAGTCATCACCGCATTTTTCAACATACGTGTGTTCGGTCCTCCAGTTGATGTTACTCAACCTTCAACCTGCCCATGGGTAGATCGCCGGGTTTCGGGTCTATGCCCTGCAACTAAACGCGCAGTTAACACTCGCTTTCGCTACGGCTCCCCTAATCGGTTAACCTTGCTACAGAACATAAGTCGCTGACCCATTATACAAAAGGTACGCAGGCACCGGACTAAATCCGGCTTCCACTGCTTGTACGTATGCGGTTTCAGGTTCTATTTCACTCCCCTCACAGGGGTTCTTTTCGCCTTTCCCTCACGGTACTGGTTCACTATCGGTCAGTTAGGAGTATTTAGCCTTGGAGGATGGTCCCCCCATATTCAGTCAAGATTTCTCGTGTCCCGACCTACTCGATTTCACTATTAGGTTGTTTTTGTGTACGGGGCTATCACCCTGTATCGCTGTCCTTTCCAGAACATTCCACTAACGCCCAAATAGCTTAAGGGCTGATTCGCGTTCGCTCGCCGCTACTAACGAAATCTCGGTTGATTTCTTTTCCTCGGGGTACTTAGATGTTTCAGTTCTCCCGGTTCGCCTCAATTAGCTATGTATTCACTAAAAGATACCCAACTTACGTTGGGTGGGTTCCCCCATTCGGACATCTGTGCCTATAACGCCTTTTATCGGCTTAACACAGCTTTTCGCAGATTAACACGTCCTTCATCGCCTCTAACTGCCAAGGCATCCACCACATACGCTTAGTCACTTAACCATACAACCCCAAAAAGTCTTGCAACTTCAAGAATGTCCGGAGACTAATCCGAACTAAGTTATAGGTCTGACATTTTCACGCATTCATAAGAATGTTGACATCTTCATGTCAAACCCACAGTAAACTGTGAGCCTTGAGTAAGAACTAATGACAACACGATAAGAGTTGCCATTAATAATGTTGAGCTGTTGTATAAAACAGCTCGGTGATAGCTAACAAGTTAGCTATCGTGGTAATTCGTACTCTCTATTTCAAGAGCGGGTTTATGATTGGAGGTCATAAACACGAATTACCGGGTTTAATATCAGCTTTCCAAATTGTTAAAGAGTTAATCAACACACGCATTCGGTGCAGATTTTGGTAAAAAACCAAAGGTAAGCTGTGCTTACCTTTGATTTCTTATTCTTTACTTTCGTTATCATGTAATTTGTGTGAACACTCGCAGAGCCTAAGCTCTCATTAAGTTGTCTACTTAAGGTAAGGAGGTGATCCAACCCCAGGTTCCCCTAGGGTTACCTTGTTACGACTTCACCCCAGTCATAAATCACAAAGTGGTAACCGTCCCCCCGAAGGTTAAACTAGCTACTTCTTTTGCAACCTACTCCCATGGTGTGACGGGCGGTGTGTACAAGGCCCGGGAACGTATTCACCGTGGCATTCTGATCCACGATTACTAGCGATTCCGACTTCACGGAGTCGAGTTGCAGACTCCGATCCGGACTACGACAGACTTTCTGGGATTCGCTCCACCTCGCGGTCTTGCTGCCCTCTGTATCTGCCATTGTAGCACGTGTGTAGCCCATCCCGTAAGGGCCATGATGACTTGACGTCGTCCCCACCTTCCTCCGGTTTATCACCGGCAGTCTCCTTAGAGTTCCCGACACTACTCGCTGGCAAATAAGGATAGGGGTTGCGCTCGTTGCGGGACTTAACCCAACATTTCACAACACGAGCTGACGACAGCCATGCAGCACCTGTCTCAGAGTTCCCGAAGGCACTAATCTATCTCTAGAAAATTCTCTGGATGTCAAGGGATGGTAAGGTTCTTCGCGTTGCATCGAATTAAACCACATGCTCCACCGCTTGTGCGGGCCCCCGTCAATTCATTTGAGTTTTAACCTTGCGGCCGTACTCCCCAGGCGGTCAACTTATCGCGTTAGCTGCGCTACCCACAGATCAAGTCTACAGACAGCTAGTTGACATCGTTTACGGCGTGGACTACCAGGGTATCTAATCCTGTTTGCTCCCCACGCTTTCGTGCCTCAGCGTCAGTATTTGTCCAGGTGGCCGCCTTCGCCACTGATGTTCCTTCCAATCTCTACGCATTTCACCGCTACACTGGAAATTCCACCACCCTCTACAATACTCTAGCTTGCCAGTTCAAAATGCAGTTCCAAGGTTGAGCCCTGGGCTTTCACATCTTGCTTAACAAACCGCCTACGCACGCTTTACGCCCAGTAATTCCGATTAACGCTCGCACCCTCCGTATTACCGCGGCTGCTGGCACGGAGTTAGCCGGTGCTTCTTCTGTTGCTAACGTCACAGCTAGCAGTTATTAACTACTAACCTTTCCTCACAACTGAAAGTGCTTTACAACCCGAAGGCCTTCTTCACACACGCGGCATGGCTGCATCAGGGTTTCCCCCATTGTGCAATATTCCCCACTGCTGCCTCCCGTAGGAGTCTGGGCCGTGTCTCAGTCCCAGTGTGGCTGATCATCCTCTCAAACCAGCTAGAGATCGTCGCCTTGGTAAGCCTTTACCTTACCAACTAGCTAATCTCACTTGGGCTAATCTATAGGCGAGAGGTCCGAAGATCCCCCCCTTTGGTCCGTAGACATTATGCGGTATTAGCAGTCGTTTCCAACTGTTGTCCCCCACCTAAAGGCATATTCCCAAGCATTACTCACCCGTCCGCCGCTCGACGCCGAAGTAGCAAGCTACTTCTCGTTTCCGCTCGACTTGCATGTGTTAAGCCTGCCGCCAGCGTTCAATCTGAGCCATGATCAAACTCTTCAATTAAAAAGTTGTTACATATGCATCGACAAGCGATGCTACTCAATGAATTCTGAATGTTTCGTCTAACCAGAAGCTGGTTAAACTAAAACGTACTAATTAACCTATCGCTAGATAAAGTTAATTAATTTGTTTGTGTGTTCATCATCATTAAGTGATTTTTGATACCGAAGTATCTATGTTGTAAATCAATCTTAATGTGAGTGCCCACACAAATTGCATGATAACTAATTGTTAAAGAACCGTTCTATTCGAACGAAGAGCTAATCGCATTCGTTAGTCTCTTTTGCTTCAAACCGGCTAGTAGCCTTGTCTGAAGTGGATGCGCATTGTACGTCATCCAGTGTTGATGTCAACAGTTATTTTAAATTAAATTTAAAAGTTTTGTTGCCTGTTAAATTAACAATTAAGCAATTTAACTTATCAAAACTCTTCGTAGCAACTTGCCGTTGAAGAGGATGCGTATTTTATGTATTTTTCAGATAAGATCAAGCATTAATTTAAATAATTTTCATTTTATTTAATATTGTCTATTCTTTCTACAGCCTTTGTATAATAACGATTAAAAGTTAATCTATCCGTACAAATGGGTTACACATTACGGACTAAAGCTTCTAATAAACTCCAGCTAAAAGAACTTAATTTATCTGGACAAAATGACATTTTAGTCACTAAAAACTTAATAAAATAGCCAGTTTATTTAGTATTTATTAAAAACTATAAATAACCATCACTTTACAGCAAAAAATTAAATTGATTTTTGGGTAATAAAGTGACTTTAATTGCATTTAAATTATAAATGTCTTACCGACTAATTTTATCACCAGCTGCATCTATTTGATTCGATCAACTTTATTTTTATTTTCTTAGACACTTCCCGCTGGTGTTCAAACGCAAAGTATTCCTAGTTGATGCGGCCATAACATCATTACCAAGCTTTATGGTTTAATTTGATGCGAAGAGTTTATACATTAACGATGGAGATCTAAGGGAAAAAGGTCGGACGCATTAAGTACTTAAACAAACACCATATATTGGAGTGTACGTTATGTAATGACAACCAGGTAAGGCTCATCTCGATTGGTTCGGGTGTTATCGCAGCCTGTAACGTTATTTTTTATAAATAAAAGCTGGAAACAAAAAAGCCTGCTCGAAAGCAGGCTTTAAGTATGATGGTGGAGGGAGGTGGATTCGAACCACCGAAGGCTGAGCCGTCAGATTTACAATCTGATCCCTTTGGCCACTCGGGAACCCCTCCAAGATATAACGCTTCGCGTTAATCTAAATTGGAAGCCTGGCGATGACCTACTCTCACATGGGAACTCCCACACTACCATCGGCGCAACTGCGTTTCACTTCTGAGTTCGGCATGGGATCAGGTGGTTCCACAGTGCTATTGTCGCCAGACAAAAACTGTTACGTTAGTAACATCCTGAACTTGTTTCAGGAACTAACGTTAATAATCTAGAAAGCTGTATTAACAACTTACTCAAGTCGTATTCTTTAATGCGTGATTTTCATCAGACCATACAACTCAAGCAAAACTGCTTGGGTGTTGTATGGTTAAGCCTCACGGGCAATTAGTATCAGTTAGCTCAATGCCTCACAGCACTTACACACCTGACCTATCAACGTTGTAGTCTCCAACGACCCTTTAGGGGACTTAAAGTCCCAGTGAGAACTCATCTCAAAGCCTGCTTCCCGCTTAGATGCTTTCAGCGGTTATCAGTTCCGAACGTAGCTACCGGGCAATGCCACTGGCGTGACAACCCGAACACCAGAGGTTCGTCCACTCCGGTCCTCTCGTACTAGGAGCAGCCCTCTTCAATTCTCAAACGCCCACGGCAGATAGGGACCGAACTGTCTCACGACGTTCTAAACCCAGCTCGCGTACCACTTTAAATGGCGAACAGCCATACCCTTGGGACCGACTTCAGCCCCAGGATGTGATGAGCCGACATCGAGGTGCCAAACACCGCCGTCGATATGAACTCTTGGGCGGTATCAGCCTGTTATCCCCGGAGTACCTTTTATCCGTTGAGCGATGGCCCTTCCATACAGAACCACCGGATCACTATGACCTACTTTCGTACCTGCTCGACGTGTCTGTCTCGCAGTTAAGCTGGCTTATGCCATTGCACTAACCGTATGATGTCCGACCATACTTAGCCAACCTTCGTGCTCCTCCGTTACTCTTTGGGAGGAGACCGCCCCAGTCAAACTACCCACCAGACAGTGTCCCCAAGCCCGATAAGGGCCCTAGGTTAGAACATCACGCATACAAGGGTGGTATTTCAAGATTGGCTCCACCACATCTAGCGACGCGGTTTCAAAGCCTCCCACCTATCCTACACATGTAGGAGCAATGTTCACTGTCAAGCTATAGTAAAGGTTCACGGGGTCTTTCCGTCTAGCCGCGGGTATACGGCATCTTAACCGCAAATTCAATTTCACTGAGTCTCGGGTGGAGACAGTGTGGCCATGATTACGCCATTCGTGCAGGTCGGAACTTACCCGACAAGGAATTTCGCTACCTTAGGACCGTTATAGTTACGGCCGCCGTTTACCGGGGCTTCGATCATGAGCTTCGCAGAGCTAACCCAATCAATTAACCTTCCGGCACCGGGCAGGCGTCACACCGTATACGTCATCTTTCGATTTTGCACAGTGCTGTGTTTTTAATAAACAGTTCCAGCCACCTGGTTACTTCGACTCTCCTGTGCTTACTCCGCAAGGGATTCACACTAGAGAGCGTACCTTCTCCCGAAGTTACGGTACTATTTTGCCTAGTTCCTTCACCCGAGTTCTCTCAAGCGCCTTAGTATTCTCTACCTAACCACCTGTGTCGGTTTGGGGTACGGTTCCTATATATCTGAAGCTTAGAAGCTTTTCCTGGAAGTATGGCATCAACAACTTCAACTCCGTAGAGTCTCGTCTCGTATCTCAGCCTTAAGAAGAACCGGATTTACCTAATTCTTCAGCCTACATACTTTCACATGGACAACCAGCGCCATGCTTGCTTAGCCTTCTCCGTCCCTCCTTCGCAATATATAGAAGTACAGAAATATTAATCTGTTTCCCATCGACTACGCGTTTCCGCCTCGCCTTAGGGGCCGACTTACCCTGCCCTGATTAACATGGGACAGGAAACCTTGGTCTTTCGGCGGGGGAGTTTTTCACTCCCCTTATCGTTACTCATGTCAGCATTCGCACTTCTGATACCTCCAGCAAACCTTACGATTCACCTTCAACGGCTTACAGAACGCTCCCCTACCACTTGAACCTAAGTTCAAATCCGCAGCTTCGGTGCATAGTTTAGCCCCGTTACATCTTCCGCGCAGACCGACTCGACTAGTGAGCTATTACGCTTTCTTTAAAGGATGGCTGCTTCTAAGCCAACCTCCTAGCTGTCTATGCCTTTCCACATCGTTTCCCACTTAACTATGACTTTGGGACCTTAGCTGGCGGTCTGGGTTGTTTCCCTTTCCACAACGGACGTTAGCACCCGTAGTGTGTCTCCCGCATATCACTCATTGGTATTCGGAGTTTGCAAAGGGTTGGTAAGTCGGGATGACCCCCTAGCCTTAACAGTGCTCTACCCCCAATGGTGTTCGTGCGAGGCTCTACCTAAATAGATTTCGGGGAGAACCAGCTATCTCCCGGCTTGATTAGCCTTTCACTCCGACCCACAAGTCATCACCGCATTTTTCAACATACGTGTGTTCGGTCCTCCAGTTGATGTTACTCAACCTTCAACCTGCCCATGGGTAGATCGCCGGGTTTCGGGTCTATGCCCTGCAACTAAACGCGCAGTTAACACTCGCTTTCGCTACGGCTCCCCTAATCGGTTAACCTTGCTACAGAACATAAGTCGCTGACCCATTATACAAAAGGTACGCAGGCACCGGACTAAATCCGGCTTCCACTGCTTGTACGTATGCGGTTTCAGGTTCTATTTCACTCCCCTCACAGGGGTTCTTTTCGCCTTTCCCTCACGGTACTGGTTCACTATCGGTCAGTTAGGAGTATTTAGCCTTGGAGGATGGTCCCCCCATATTCAGTCAAGATTTCTCGTGTCCCGACCTACTCGATTTCACTATTAGGTTGTTTTTGTGTACGGGGCTATCACCCTGTATCGCTGTCCTTTCCAGAACATTCCACTAACGCCCAAATAGCTTAAGGGCTGATTCGCGTTCGCTCGCCGCTACTAACGAAATCTCGGTTGATTTCTTTTCCTCGGGGTACTTAGATGTTTCAGTTCTCCCGGTTCGCCTCAATTAGCTATGTATTCACTAAAAGATACCCAACTTACGTTGGGTGGGTTCCCCCATTCGGACATCTGTGCCTATAACGCCTTTTATCGGCTTAACACAGCTTTTCGCAGATTAACACGTCCTTCATCGCCTCTAACTGCCAAGGCATCCACCACATACGCTTAGTCACTTAACCATACAACCCCAAAAAGTCTTGCAACTTCAAGAATGTCCGGAGACTAATCCGAACTAAGTTATAGGTCTGACATTTTCACGCATTCATAAGAATGTTGACATCTTCATGTCAAACCCACAGTAAACTGTGAGCCTTGAGTAAGAACTAATGACAACACGATAAGAGTTGCCATTAATAATGTTGAGCTGTTGTATAAAACAGCTCGGTTGATAAACAACAAGTTGTTTATCGTGGTAATTCGTTGAACGTTTATGATTGGAGGTCATAAACACGAATTACCGGGTTTAATATCAGCTTTCCAAATTGTTAAAGAGTACATTGATACGCACATTCGGTATCTATGTTGGTAAAAAACCAAATTTAAAACATCTTAAAAGATAATTTAAATTTGGTCTTTCTTGTGAAGAAGAGTAAGTAAATGGTGGAGCTAAGCAGGATCGAACTGCTGACCTCCTGCGTGCAAGGCAGGCGCTCTCCCAGCTGAGCTATAGCCCCATTGTTTTACCAATGGTAATTAGCGCTTTTTACAAGGCATGTTATGACGACGTTTAGTGTTTCTTAAACGAGTCATAATATAACGCAGTAAAAACGTTAATTTGGTAGGTCTGGGCAGACTTGAACTGCCGACCTCACCCTTATCAGGGGTGCGCTCTAACCAGCTGAGCTACAGACCTATCATGATGGGTCTGCAACTTAAGTAGTCACGACCTATACTTCTTCATCTTTCGTTATCATACAATTTGTGTGAACACTCGCAGAGCCTAAGCTCTCATTAAGTTGTCTACTTAAGGTAAGGAGGTGATCCAACCCCAGGTTCCCCTAGGGTTACCTTGTTACGACTTCACCCCAGTCATAAATCACAAAGTGGTAACCGTCCCCCCGAAGGTTAAACTAGCTACTTCTTTTGCAACCTACTCCCATGGTGTGACGGGCGGTGTGTACAAGGCCCGGGAACGTATTCACCGTGGCATTCTGATCCACGATTACTAGCGATTCCGACTTCACGGAGTCGAGTTGCAGACTCCGATCCGGACTACGACAGACTTTCTGGGATTCGCTCCACCTCGCGGTCTTGCTGCCCTCTGTATCTGCCATTGTAGCACGTGTGTAGCCCATCCCGTAAGGGCCATGATGACTTGACGTCGTCCCCACCTTCCTCCGGTTTATCACCGGCAGTCTCCTTAGAGTTCCCGACACTACTCGCTGGCAAATAAGGATAGGGGTTGCGCTCGTTGCGGGACTTAACCCAACATTTCACAACACGAGCTGACGACAGCCATGCAGCACCTGTCTCAGAGTTCCCGAAGGCACTAATCTATCTCTAGAAAATTCTCTGGATGTCAAGGGATGGTAAGGTTCTTCGCGTTGCATCGAATTAAACCACATGCTCCACCGCTTGTGCGGGCCCCCGTCAATTCATTTGAGTTTTAACCTTGCGGCCGTACTCCCCAGGCGGTCAACTTATCGCGTTAGCTGCGCTACCCACAGATCAAGTCTACAGACAGCTAGTTGACATCGTTTACGGCGTGGACTACCAGGGTATCTAATCCTGTTTGCTCCCCACGCTTTCGTGCCTCAGCGTCAGTATTTGTCCAGGTGGCCGCCTTCGCCACTGATGTTCCTTCCAATCTCTACGCATTTCACCGCTACACTGGAAATTCCACCACCCTCTACAATACTCTAGCTTGCCAGTTCAAAATGCAGTTCCAAGGTTGAGCCCTGGGCTTTCACATCTTGCTTAACAAACCGCCTACGCACGCTTTACGCCCAGTAATTCCGATTAACGCTCGCACCCTCCGTATTACCGCGGCTGCTGGCACGGAGTTAGCCGGTGCTTCTTCTGTTGCTAACGTCACAGCTAGCAGTTATTAACTACTAACCTTTCCTCACAACTGAAAGTGCTTTACAACCCGAAGGCCTTCTTCACACACGCGGCATGGCTGCATCAGGGTTCCCCCCATTGTGCAATATTCCCCACTGCTGCCTCCCGTAGGAGTCTGGGCCGTGTCTCAGTCCCAGTGTGGCTGATCATCCTCTCAAACCAGCTAGAGATCGTCGCCTTGGTAAGCCTTTACCTTACCAACTAGCTAATCTCACTTGGGCTAATCTATAGGCGAGAGGTCCGAAGATCCCCCCCTTTGGTCCGTAGACATTATGCGGTATTAGCAGTCGTTTCCAACTGTTGTCCCCCACCTAAAGGCATATTCCCAAGCATTACTCACCCGTCCGCCGCTCGACGCCAGAGTAGCAAGCTACCCTTCGTTTCCGCTCGACTTGCATGTGTTAAGCCTGCCGCCAGCGTTCAATCTGAGCCATGATCAAACTCTTCAATTAAAAAGTTGTTACATATGCATCGACAAGCGATGCTACTCAATGAATTCTGAATGTTTCGTCTAACCAGAAGCTGGTTAAACTAAAACGTACTAATTAACTTCATCGCTAAATAAAGATAATTAATTTGTTTGTGTGTTCATCATCATTAAGTGATTTTTGATACCGAGGTATCTATGTTGTAAATCAATCTTAATGTGAGTGCCCACACAAATTGCATGATAACTAATTGTTAAAGAACCGTTCTATTCGAACGAAGAGCTAATCGCATTCGTTAGTCTCTTTGTCTTCAAACTGGCTAGTAGCCTTGCCTGAAGCAGATGCGCATTCTACGCACCTCAGTGTTGAAGTCAACAGTTAATTTCAATAATTTCGAATTTAATTGTTGTTGTTTGTAACTCGGTAATCCTAACCGTAAACATTACAAACTATCTACACCACTTGCCGCTGGTTGCTCTGCAGTAACGTTGCCGTAACTTGTTGAGATTCCCTGTGGAAGTGGATGCGCATTTTAGGGATTTTTGCGCCGCCGTCAACACCTTTTTTCATTTAATTTAAATAAAATTGAATTTAGCTATTTATCGTTCAAATAACACACAACCATTAACACTTATTTAAACTAAGCGGCTAATTATTACTTTGCATGCTTAGCCTTCCCCAATTTACTTTTTCAAACTGGCTTTTTTATATGCAAATAAATTAACTCTAATCTGCTGTTATTATGTACTTTTTATTAGTTGTCCTTGCAGTTTGTTAAAATCTAGTTAACATAGGTTTTGATTAGACAAATTTCGACAACTATTAACAATAAAAATAATCAGGTATTAATCATGAAATCTCCACTTATCCTAACGTCAGCATTTATTGCAAGTGCATTAACCGTAGTTGGTTATCTAGTTTCAGACCAAATTGCACAAGTTAATGCTAACTCTATCTCTATAGGTTTATTTATTGGCGCAATCCTTAGCCCAATGATCATCAAACTAATGTCTGGTAAAGATAGCGGCTCTGGTGATGTAAAAACCCTTTACGTAGGTAACCTTCCATATAGAGCAAATGAATCAGCTGTTCGCAGTTTATTTTCTGAATACGGCTTAGTTCATTCAGTAAGACTGATGAAAGATAAGCAAACTGGCAAAAGAAGAGGTTTCGGTTTTGTTGAAATTGCAGCGTCTGATGCGAGTAATGCCATAAACTCTTTAAACGATACCGAATTTCAACAACGTACATTGAAGGTACGTGAAGCGAAAGAAAGACCAGAGCCAAACCAAGAATAATATTTATACTTTTTAAAAGAAAAGGGCCATTGAATTAACAATGGCCCTTTTTTTACATCAGGGATGATGGAATATAAAGTTGGTTTATACCAGCGCTTTAACTTTCACGAGCAATTGCACGGTAAGCGATGTCAGTTCTAAACTGAACATCTTTCCAACTGATTTGATTCAATAATTCATAGGCTGCTTGTTGTGCCGATGTTACAGTTTCACCTAATGCAGTTGCGCATAATACTCGCCCACCAGATGTTACTATATTACCGTCACTTTCAGCTGTACCGGCGTGAAATGTTTTACGGTCAGTTAATGTATTTATTTCTAAACCTGAAATAACTTCACCTTTACCATATGAACCAGGATAACCACCAGCGGCTAAAACAACGCCAACGGCAGCACGTGGATCAAAGTCGATTGTTGCTTTATCTAACTCACCATTACAAGCAAGTAAACATAGCTCAACTAAATCTGATTGTAAGCGCATCATAATTGGTTGTGTTTCTGGATCACCAAAACGACAGTTATATTCAATCACATTTGGTGTCCCATCAGCTGCGATCATTAAACCAGCGTATAAAAACCCGGTATATGGTGCATCTTCATTAGCCATACCTTCAACCGTTGGCAGAATTACTTCATTCATGATGCGTTGGTGAATTTCAGCAGTAACAACTGGAGCAGGTGAATAAGCGCCCATACCACCAGTGTTTGGACCTTCATCATTATTGTAAGCACGTTTATGATCTTGGCTAGTTGCCATGGCCAATACATTTTTACCGTCTACCATAACAATAAAGCTAGCTTCTTCGCCTTCCAAGAACTCTTCAATCACAACGCGATGACCTGCGTCGCCAAATGCATTACCAGCCAACATGTCTTTAATTGCATCTTCAGCTTCTTGAAGAGTCATAGCAACAATAACACCTTTACCTGCTGCTAGACCGTCTGCTTTAACAACAATTGGTGCACCTTGCTGACGTACGTATGCAATTGCTGGTTCAATTTCAGTAAAGTTTTCATAACTTCCAGAAGGAATATTATTACGTGCTAAGAAATCTTTAGTGAAAGACTTTGAACCTTCAAGTTGTGCGGCTTTAGCACTTGGACCAAAAATAGCAAGACCTTGAGCCTGGAAAGCATCCACTACACCATCAACTAATGGCTGCTCTGGTCCTACAATTGTTAAAGCTACGTTGTGCTCTTTTGCAAAAGCAATTAAGCCTTGGGTATCGTCACTAGAAACTGCGATGTTTTCTAGTTTTGATTCCGTTGCAGTACCTGCATTACCAGGTGCTACAAAGACTTTATTTACAGAGCTAGATTGTGCGGCTTTCCATGCAAGTGCATGTTCTCGACCACCACTACCAATTACTAAAACGTTCATTCATTTTTCCTAACTGAAATATAAAGCGGCTATTTTGCCGGCTTTACAAATTTTAATGTCATGCGATCACTTTCGCCAATGGCCAAGTATTTCGCTTTATCTTGTTCACCCAATCGTAATACAGGCGGTAATGTCCACACACCTTTAGCGTGATCAGCCGTATCTTTAGGGTTTGCGTTTATTTCACTGCTTGCTGCCAATTCAAAACCTGCAGCCTTAGCTAAATCAACGGTTAATTGCTGTGGGAAGTAACCACTTTTGCCATTTTTTTCTAAGCTTTGTGAGGTTGGCATTCTGTGTTCTACAACACCTAAAACACCACCTGGTTTTAACGCTTTGAAACTATCGGCAAAAATTTGCTTTACACCGTCAACTTTCCAATTATGCAAATTACGAAATGTAAGTACCATATCGGCACTGCCGGCAGGAGCAATATCACTCGCTACGCGTGGAGTAAAGTTGGTTAACTCGACTTCACTAAAAACTTCATTTGTTGCTAACTTCGCTTCCAGCTTACGACGAGACTTACTGTAATAGTTATCTTCACCAGTATCTGGGTAATGGGCTCCATAAAGCTTACCAGTCCCCTTTAAAGCCGGAGCTAAAATTTCAGTATACCAACCACCACCAGGTGCAATTTCAACAACTGTCATGGTAGATTTAAAACCAAAAAAAACTAGTGTTTCTTCAGGATGGCGATACATATCACGAGCTTTATTTTTATCACTGCGATGTTCGCCAGCGATTGCTTGCTCTAATTGAGTAGGTGCATGTGCATTAGCCGTTGTTGCAGCCAAAAGTGAAGTAGCTAGAATTGCTGTAGTGAGTAAAGATTTCATATTTTTCATTATTATATCCCTTAAGATTATTTTGCTAGATATGTTATAGCAGAAATAATCATATTAAGGGATAGTAAAAATATTTTCTAACAAAACAAGAGCAAATAAATTTGCTCTTGTTTTGGATTATTAGTGACGGAAGTGACGCATTCCAGTGAAGACCATAGCAATGCCATGTTCATCAGCTGCAGCAATAACTTCGTTATCACGCATAGAGCCACCTGGTTGGATTACCGCAGTAATACCAGCTTCAGCGGCAGCATCTAAACCATCACGGAATGGGAAGAATGCATCCGAAGCCATAACTGAACCAGCAACTTCAAGGCCTTCATCGGCGGCTTTAATACCAGCAACTTTAGCAGAATAAACTCGGCTCATTTGGCCAGCGCCAACACCAATAGTCATATCGTTTTTAACGTAAACAATAGCGTTTGATTTAACAAACTTAGCAACTTTCCAACAGAATAATAAATCACTCATTTCTTGTTCAGAAGGTTGACGTTTAGTTACTACAGTTAAGTCATCTAAACCAACCATGCCATTGTCACGATCTTGAACTAATAAACCGCCATTAACACGCTTTTGTTCTAAACCTGTAGTTTTAGTTGACCATTGACCACATTCTAATAAACGAACGTTAGGCTTAGCTGCAACAATTTGTGCGGCAGCAGCAGAAATGCTTGGTGCAATAATTACTTCAACGAACTGACGAGAAACAATAGCTTCTGCAGTATCAGCATCTAGTTCACGGTTAAAAGCAATAATGCCACCAAACGCTGACGTAGGATCTGTTTTAAACGCTTTTTCATAAGCGCCTAAAATGTTATCGCCTAACGCAACACCACAAGGGTTTGCATGTTTAACGATTACACAGGCAGGTTGCTCAAACTCTTTAACACATTCTAATGCAGAATCAGTATCGGCAATGTTGTTATAAGATAATGCTTTACCTTGAATTTGCGTAGCAGTAGAAACAGATGCTTCTTCAGGCTGTGCTTCAACATAAAAAGCTGCGTCTTGATGAGAGTTTTCACCGTAACGTAAATCTTGCTTTTTAATGTACTGGCTATTAATTGTGCGTGGGAACTTGCTAACGCTTTGTTCTTTATCATTGTAAGCCGGAAGCATTTTACCAAAGTAATTTGCGATCATACCGTCGTAACTGGCAGTGTGCTCATAAGCAGCAATTGCTAAGTCAAAACGAGTTTTATAGGTTAATGAACCGTTGTTATCAGCCATTTCAGCTAGAACACGGTCATAGTCTGATGCGTTCACAACAATCGTTACATCTTTATGATTTTTTGCCGCAGCACGAACCATAGTAGGTCCGCCAATATCGATATTCTCAATCGCATCTTCTAACGAACAATCTTCATTAGCAACAGTATTTGCAAATGGGTAAAGATTAACTACGACAATATCAATTGCTTGAATATTGTTTTCAGCCATTACCGCTTCATCCATATCACGACGAGCTAGAATTCCGCCGTGAACTTTAGGGTGAAGAGTTTTTACACGTCCATCCATAATTTCAGGATGACCTGTGTAATCTGAAACTTCAGTAACAGGGATGTTGTTTTCTGCTAATAATTTAGCTGTACCACCGGTAGATAAAAGATCTACACCTTGTGCCGATAATGCTTGAGCGAACTCAACAATGCCGGTTTTGTCAGAAACACTTAATAGAGCGCGTCTAATAGGGCGTGGAGTATCCATAGTTTTTCTTTACCTTGTATGCGTAATTTTAATTTAAAGTAATATTTTATGGTGAAATTATAAGCCCATAAAACAAGAAAGCACCCGAAGGTGCTTTATAGCAGGCGAACCTGCGTGTTTTTAGTTCATGCCGTATTTTTTAAGCTTCTTACGTAAAGTACCACGGTTGATACCTAGTAAGTTAGCAGCTCGAGTTTGGTTGCCTCGAGTGTATTGCATTACTTCTTCAAGCATAGGCGCTTCGATTTCTGATAATACAAGGTCATACATGTCATCAACATCGTTGCCGTTTAATTGTGATAAGTAGTTTTTAATTGCTACTTTAGCTTGGGTACGTAAAGGTGATGCCTTGGTCTGAGTTTGCAGGTCACCGATAACAAATGGAGAAGTAATATTTTGTTCAAACATAAAGTTCAGACTCTTTCTAAGTTAAATTATCAAAAAATATATTTAACGATTCAAGTTGCTCTAAAGGCTGCTCGAGACCATTAAATATGGAACGAAATTGTTTTCCTTGGTCAAGCGTTTGCATGTACCAAGATACGTGTTTACGAGCAATCCTTACGCCCATAAATTCACCATAAAATTTGTGCAGTTCTTGCACATGAGCCATTAATATAGCTCTGATCTCAGCCACGGCGGGAGGTGCTAAATGCTCACCAGTATTTAAAAAGTGATTAATCTCTCTAAATATCCATGGTCGACCCTGTGCTGCTCGGCCAATCATTATTGCATCGGCATTGGTATAATCTAATACCTGCTTTGCTTTTTCTGGGCTATTTACATCACCGTTAGCAATAACGGGAATATTCACAGCGCTTTTAATTGCCTTTATTGTGTCGTACTCAGCGTTACCTTTATAAAAGTCACATCGAGTACGGCCATGCACAGCTAACGCCTGAATTCCATTTGCCTCGGCGATTTTTGCTATTTCGACACCGTTTCGGGTATTTTCACACCAGCCAGTTCGAATTTTCAGTGTTACGGGTATTTCTACGGCTGCAACAACTGACTTTACTATTTGCTCTACTTGCTCTGGCGCTTTTAATAGTGCTGAGCCCGCAAGCTTTTTATTTACTTTTTTTGCAGGGCAGCCCATATTGATATCAATAATTTGAGCGCCGTGTTCTGCATTTACCTTAGCCGCAAAAGCCATTTCGTCGGGATCAGATCCAGCGATCTGTACCGAACGAATACCAGCTTCATCACTATGCTCAAGCCTTAACTTCGATTTACCTGAATTCCAAACCTTAGGGTTAGAAGACATCATCTCAGACACAGCCATACCCGCACCTAATTGACAACATAGCTGCCTGAAGGGTTGGTCTGTAATTCCTGCCATTGGAGCAAGGATCACATTATTGTTTAACTGATAAGAACCTATATTCACGTGATGCTTTTTTGAGCTACTGCTTAAAAGGGCGCTAAGTTTACGTGTTTTTTCTGATAAAGAAAAGCATATAAATTGAACAATTGTGTATTTTTTCGTAGTTTTTTATATTGACTTTTTTTTGAATCACATATGACAGAAAAAAAGGCGTTAAATAAGAATTATTTAACGCCTTTAAGATAAGTTTTTAGAAAGATTAGCTATTTATTATTAACGCCTGATAAGCGTACCCAATCTTCTTGTACTTTTATTGGGTCCATAGTACACCACTGGCCATAAATTCCTTGCAATTCATTGCCCTGTTCTTCAAGTATCCCAGATAAAGCAACCAGACCATCTTTTGCGACATAACCCATAATAACGGGAGCTAATTCACGAAGTGGCCCAGCTAAAATATTCGCCACTACAACATCAGCTTTTAATGTCGGCTGATCTTTCGGTAAAAACAACTCTAAACGGTCTTCAACACCATTGCGCTGTGCATTAGCTAAACTGGCTTGTAATGCTTGTGGGTCTATATCAATACCGATAACCTTTTTAGCGCCAAGTTTTAATGCAGCTAAAGATAATATGCCTGAGCCGCAACCAAAATCGACTACGACTTTATCGGTTAAATCTAATGAATCCAACCAAGTTAAGCATAATGCTGTTGTTGGGTGAGTACCGGTACCAAACGCTAATCCGGGATCTAACATCACGTTCACTGCATCTGGCTCTGGCACATCACGCCAGCTTGGGCAAATCCACAAGCGCTGGCCAAATTTCATTGGATGAAAATTATCCATCCATTCTCTTTCCCAATCTTTGTCTTCTAATTGCTCCAGCTTGTATTGCATGTCTTCTTTATCAGGATGAATACTTTTTAAATACGCAATTGCTCTATCCATGTCATGACTGGCATCAAACAGCCCCATAACAACGGTATTATTCCAATAAATTACTTCATCACCTGGTAATGGTTCATATATAGGTGTGTCTTGTGCATCTATAAATGTTACTGCTTGTGAGCCACAAGCCATTAACCAATCGCTGTACTTTTCAGCGGTTTCTTCATTTGCAGCTAAACGCAATTGTATCCAAGGCATTTTTAATCTCTAAAATAGTTAATTAGTTATAGTTTATCACTTATGAAGAATGTCGGTTATATGAAATTCAAATTACATCTGTGCAAATGATAAATTTAAGAAAAAATAATGATATGCTGAACAAAAATAAATTAAGGGCGACACACGTTGGATTACTTTCCTGTTTTCTTAGATGCTAAAAAACTCAATACCGTAGTGATAGGCGGAGGGAATGTTGCTGCAAGAAAAATAGAATTGTTATTAAAGACACCGGCGAGTATTACAATTGTTAGTCCGATAATAAAAGCGCCTGTAGCAAAACTGATCCAGCAGCATGATATTAAGTACATTGCTGAAACATATAACGAGCGTCATTTAAGCAATAAACAATTGGTTATTGCTGCAACCAACCTAAGAGATATCAATAAACAAATTGCAAAACATGCCACCGCAAAAGGAATGCTTTTGAATGTGGTTGATGACCCTGAGCTTTGTAATTATATAACTCCAGCAATAATCGATAGAAGTCCAATGATAGTTGCGCTTTCCAGTTCAGGCAGTGCGCCAATATTACTGCAAATGCTGAAACGTAAAATTGAAACAAACCTCCCTGCCAATTATGGGAAATTAGCTGAGTTTTGTGGCAAGTATCGATTGTTAGTTCAGCAGAAAATACAATCATTTGCGGAGCGTAAGAAATTTTGGCAACAAACCTTAGAGGGCGAAATCGCTCAGTTGATTATTAACAATGAAGATGAAAAAGCAGAGCAGCTTTTTCAAACGAGTTTTACCCAAGAGCAACCTAGCCAAGCGAGTAAACTCAGTATTATAGTTATCCACGATCAAAACCCAGATAATCTAACACTGAGAGCCTATCAACGATTACAAAGTGCCGATACAGTTATGTTAGCCGAAGATATTGCCAGCACTTTTTTCGATTTTGGTCGTCGCGATGCAGATAAACAGCAAGGCTATGATGCTAATTTAATTAAAGATCAATTAGCACAGAATAAAAACATAGCCTTGGTGGTAAATATTGAAATGGCCGAAATACAACAACAATGGCCAAACTCTTCACTGATTGTATGTGGTAAATGATTGTTAGCGGTTTTAAACGCTAGCGAGTTTACCAGATACAGGATTAGTGAATGACTATTGACTTACCTCTACCATTTTCTTCTGAGGCAGCGTCAAGAACGCCATCTTTTCTAGATATGAGCTGAACATCACCAAACTTACTTTGCTGAAAGTTGTAACCTAGTTTTTGCAAACTATCTAATGTGCGTTTATCTATGCCAGAGTAATGACGTATTTCATTTTCAGGCCAAAGCTGATGGTGAAATCTAGGTGTATTTACCGCTTGCTCAGCATTCATGTCAAACTCGACTACATTTAAAATAGACTGATAAACCGACGTGATGATAGTAGTACCGCCCGGAGAGCCAGTAACAAGTTTTACCTTATTATCTTTTAATAAAATGGTTGGCGTCATCGATGAAACCATACGTTTATTTGGCTGTATTTCATTAGCCTGCCCACCTATGGCACCATAAACATTAGCAACACCTGGCTTTACACTAAAATCATCCATTTCATCATTTAAGATAAAACCTGCACCTTCAACTATCACTCCACTACCAAAGGTATAATTAATTGTTGTGGTATTTGAAACCGCATTACCCCACTGATCAACAATAGAGAAATGGGTTGTATCTTCACTTTCTTTTAAGCCAGGCTCTATGCTTTCAGTAACAGATATTGCATTGGCTGAAATACCTTTAGCCCTACTTGTAATGTACCGTTCATTGATAAGCTGTGCTTGTGCAACGCTGACAAAGTCAGGGTCACCAATATATTCAGCTCTATCAGCAAATACTCGTTTACCAATTTCTGCCAATAAATGCATATATTGAGCTGAATTATGTTGTAACGTTGTAGTGTCAGGTTTAACCATGTCATACATTTTTAACCACTGTAAAATAGCAATACCGCCAGAGCTTGGTGGTGGTGCCGTGATAACTTGATACTCTCGCCATTGTTGTTGAATTGGAGTGCGCCAAATGGCTTTATACTCAGCTAAATCTGACATGCCAATTATGCCGCCATGTTCCTGCATAAATTTTGAGATTATTGTTGCTGTGTCGCCTTTGTAAAATCCATCTCGACCGCTTTTTGAAATACGCTTTAACGTTACCGCAAGCTCTGGCTGTTTAAATACCACTCCAGTTTTTGCGCTGGCAAAGTACTTGCCAAAATTTACATTCACGCCTTCCTCATTAAAGCTGTTAATGCGCCACTGAATATTTTCTTCTAATTTTGGGTGAACAACAAAACCCTGTTCAGCAAGGCTTATTGCTGGAGCGACGAGTTCTTGCCAAGGTTTAGAACCATATTTTTTATGGGCTTGCCACATACCATCAACCGTACCCGGTACAGCAGATGACAAAATTCCGTACAATGACTGATTTTCTATAACATTGCCGTGTTCATCAAGGTACATATCTCTGTGCGCTTTTTGCGGTGCTACTTCACGATAGTCTAAAAAATCTGCCTGACCATCTTTATACACAGTCATAAAACCGCCGCCACCAACGTTACCAGCTTCTGGTAACGTTACAGCTAATACAAATTGAGCAGCAATTGCCGCATCCACAGCATTACCACCACTTTTTAAAATATCAATAGCAATATCTGCACTGTAACTGTCAGGCATAGCGACTGCAGCTTGAGTATTTGGTTCAGCAATTGCATTAGCAATAACTAAATTGAATGCTATAACGATGCTGCATAGAGTGTTTAACGTAATTTTCATGGGTATTTTTCTCATTTTATTTAAGCAAACAGATCGATGATTAACATGCTCAAACTGCCAAGTACCAAGGCAACATTACTAAATATACTTAACACCATACCTAAGGCTCGTTTCTCAGGGTTTTTAACATAAAGATGAGAATATATTTGTCGACCAAGCAAAAATGCTACACCAGGTATAACAACCCACTTATCACTTACATGCATAGAAAAAATAATTATCGCGGGTATAAAAACAACGAGTTGTTCCATAGTGTTTTGCTGTACACGATAAATGCGTTCCCAAGTTTCATTACCAACAACTTTAGGTGCTGACACGCCGTATTTATCTCTGGTAAAGCCAGTGCGCATGGTAAAAAAAGTGAATTGTAGAAGGGCAAATAAAATAATTAAAATAGTGAGTTCCATGTGTGCTCCACAAGTTTTATTGTAATGTTGGTAATTAACGTAGGGTTAACACTACCCTATTTTTGAATTATATGAAATTATATAAATCGACTGCATCTCATCTGCTAAAATCTGTATTCATCAGTAATACCTTTTAGCAATTATATAGTTAAACTTTTTACATCAACTTTAACTAAATAATTGCCTCTTCTAATTAAAAGTGTCACATTAATGTCGTCAAATGATCGCGTTGGTTGCGTTGATTTATCGTCACGAATATTGCTTCTCTCGGGTAATCTAAACATAGATTTCATTGAGGGAGATAGAGAAATGAAAATGCAAGTAAACGGTGAAAAAATAAAGCACTTAAGAGAACAACGTTGTTGGTCTCAACTTCAACTGGCTGAAATGTCAGGTATAAGCACACGAACATTGCAACGATTAGAGGCGAAGTCAACGGCGTCTCAAGAAACGATAAAGAGTATCGCCGCCGTGTTTGAGCTCAATTGTGACTTATTGCTTCCCGAGGATACAATAAAGCCATTAGATAAAGAGGCTGACTTGGAGCACGTTATTGATGCCAAGTTAGCAATTGATGAAGAAATTACACTTGATGAAGTCACTGATAAAAAACATGCTCGACATAAATTTTATTTTAGTTTGATCTGTTTAATTACTGCGATTTCTTTTGGTTTTTGGGGTGTATTTAGCGCCCTCGATGCCCAAAAAATTAGTTTTGAATCTTTTCAGCTATTAAAAAATGGCCTATCCATTGTTTTACTTGTCAGTATAGCCTTTACGATATTTAGAGCATATCGCAAAGGCATCATTAGCAGGCCCAACATACTTTAAACAACTTAAATCCATAGCAATTTTATTAATTAAGACACATCTTAAGGGATCATTATGTCTACAGTTTATCAAACAACGAAATACACTCTAGTCGCTTTTATCTGTTATATCATCAGTACGGTCATACTTTCAGGAGTTATGATGTCAATTTGGATATCAGATCAAAACATAACAGGGTTAAGCCCTCAACAAATTGAAGCATTAGCCAACCAATCGATTCCTATTCAGTTCATGAGTGCTGTTATAGGGTTTGTTGCAACATTAATCATTAGTTATGTTTTGTGTAAAAAAACGCTAAAAGATGGCCTGACAACAATTAAGGCTTTTGCTGTAGCCTTAACATTTTTTTCAATGTTGGGCATTTTTCTGCATCCTGAGCACCATGTGATTTATCAAGTCGCTAAACTCTTTTCTCCAGCAATCATTTGTCTGCTTGGCTTGAAGTTAGCTGCAAGGCATTCAGCAGGAAATTTGCTAGTTATTGAAGAACACAGCAACTAGGCATTAGATACCAGAAGGCGCCACTGATGCTGTGGTGCTCTTGAATTTAAAAGATAAAAAATTGAATTATATTAGCTTCATCGTGTATTCCTTAGCACTACATATATTTAACTTCATGTTGTATGTAATTTATACAATTACGTTATACTAAATTTGAATCAAAAATTTATGGAAACTCTTTGATGCTAACATCTAATGTAATCAAACACTTAAAGCAACAGAATTGGGGCGCTGCAATCATCGACTTTATCGTTGTTGTGTCAGGAATTTTTGTCGCAATTCAAGTTAATAGTTGGAATGATGGACTGGTAAACAAACAAAAAGAAAAGGTTATTCTTGAGCAACTCTATAGTGACTTTTCAAACAATGTTGAAAGTATCAGTTCAATGGCCACATTTCATCAAAACAAAGCCAAAGAGCTTGATTATGTGATAGATATGGTAGCAACAGATAACATAGACCCCACCTCTGACCGTGCTAGAAACGCACTAATGAGCATGTTTCAAATGCCCCCAATTACCGCATCAATGGGCACATATAAATCACTGATTGCCACTGGAGATATAGGGCTTATTCAAGATCAACAATTAAAAACCCAGTTAATTGATCTTGAATCACACTTAGAGTCTGAAAAGAGTATGTTGGCTTACTTTCGTCAAATGAACGATTTAGAAATGAATTACGTGAGGGGCTTAGTATCAGTACAACCAAACCATGATAATAGCGGAACATTTATAAATGTTGATTTTGAACGATTTAATACAGATAAAAACTTATTAACTGTTGTCGCAAATCAAGAACGAAGCCACCTTATATTTTCAAGAATTCGTGGTGGAGTTGCACAAAAATTTGATAAAGTGAAATCTTACATCGGTAAGCAACTTAATAAAGTTGAAGATTGAATTTGTGGTTAAAGATGAAGTTGTATTGAGGCTTGATCTTTCTTGGTCATTTTACTGACCACCAAATTGTAGGAGTTATCGATCATTCGTTCAATTTCTCCTTGCGGAATAGAGCCATCCAGAATGACTGAATTCCATTGCGATTTGTTCATATGATAACCAGGAATTACCGAAGGGAAAATGTCACGCAAAATCAAAGCTTCATGGGGGTCGCATTTAAGGTTCATCCAAAAGTAGGTTTTGGCTTCATCAGATGTTTTGGCACTTTTTGCCGTTTGACCTAAGGCGATTGTGGCAAACATTTTATTTTTAACCCGAAATACTTTCACGTCTTCGCCAAAGGGATAATCAAGGGAGGTGAACGGTTTACTTAGTAGATAAATTTGAGCTTGCTCATCCGTCATAATAACTAGACTATAAATTTATCTTTTTATCATCGAATCGGCCAATACAGCTTCTAACCATTCAAGCGCTTGTTCTCGACCCATTTTAAAGCCAGAAAACTCTTTTAACAGCCAATGGTCTTGCAACCTAAGCTTTTTATAGTTTTGACTTTGTAAATAGCTGTTTTTGTCATAGGTTACTACAGCAACAGCGATTAAATTTTCAAGCGAAGCGATATGCAAATTTGCTTCGTAGGTATAAGAAAATTTATGAATTTTATTATTCAGAATTGCAAACTTTTCTGGAAACTGCTCAAGCAAGAATGCGTCATATTCTTCACACATTTCCAGTGTAAAAATAACCCCTTCATCAACTAATACTTCAGCAATGTTGTTGTTGATAATATTAATTTTGCCAAAACTTAGATCAAATATCATTGCTGAGTTGCCTTAACAGAAACGTACATATTCATGTTAAGCATTCTCTTTAGCTTTGATTAACTCAAGTTCTAGCCATCTGATTGCCTTAATACGACCCATTTCAAAACCAGAAAATTTTCTGAAATTTAAATTTTCAGGCCCTCTATCCTTTAGGAATTTTTCAACAACTTGCTCTGATTCGTTACCAAAGCTTACAGTTGCTGTAGCGGCTAAATCACGGCTTCTAGCAGCAAGTAAAGTAACCTCAGGACTCATTGAATAGGTATTTATGCTATTAACTAAAACAGCATAAGGCTTACTAAAATGTTTAGTGATGAATTCATTATATTCTTCAAACATTTCAACGGTAATTATAGTGCTGTTATCAATTATTAATTCTGCAATATGGGCAGATACTTGATTGATGTAGCCAAAACTTAATGTGTATTTCATGGTGTCTCCGGGAAACTATGATGATTAAAATACACGCATATTATCAATTGTACAAATATACAATAACTCTAATAATAAAATTCAAAGCTGTTTCGTAGCAATAAAGCTTAGTCCATTAAAATGTTACAAAGATCGGTTTTATGAATTTTTAGCGCAAAAGGTGTTTCTTATGTAATTAAAAGTAGATGATGATCTATAGAAAATCTAATCAAAAATTCAATTTTTTTAAATTAAATTTAAAAAATTGATCTATGTCAATCTTACCAAATTAAAATATTACTATTTAACAAAGCTTTAACCATTTACCTTAAAGTGGCACAATGAATAAAAAATATTTTTAGGATAATAAATGAAACGTTTTGTTGTACTGGCATTCAGTTTTTATAGCGTTTTCGTTAGCGCTAAGGAACAAGCCCAGCAAATTTTTCAAGATATGGCGCCTTCCCTTTACCAAATTAGGCTAATTGATAAAGCGACTTCAGAAAAGTCTTCTATTGGCTCTGGTTTTCAAATTAGTGAAAACGGTTACATTGCTACCAATTACCATGTTATTTCGGGCTATGCTCAATACCCTGAAAAATATGTTATTGAATATGAGGATCACCTAGGTAATAAAGGTCATTTGGCTTTACAAACTGTGGATGTAATTAATGATTTAGCAATCGTTCTTTTAGATGAAAACCCACAAACAACGCATTTTTCCATATCAGAACAAACCCCTCATAAAGGTGAAGAGTTATATTCTTTGGGTAACCCGCATGATCTTGGCATGATTGTGGTACCTGGTACATACAACGGTTTAAAGAAAGAAGCATTTAACGATCGTATTCACTTTACCGGCTCAGTAAACCCGGGGATGAGTGGTGGACCTGTAGTGAACAAATTTGGCCAGGTTGTTGGAGTTAATGTTGCTTCGTCAGGCAATCAAATTGGCTTTTTAATTCCACACGACAAACTAGCTACACTCATTAATAACTTTGATGTGCAAGTAGAGCAAAGTATTGATGAACAAATTACCGAGCAATTAAAAGCTAACCAAGCACGTTTGTTAAATGAAGTAATGGCAAATGAGTGGCAAACGAAAACATTTGCCAATGCGCTAATCCCTAATACTGGGGTTAATTATATAAGGTGCTGGGGTAATTCTAATGCGGATAAGCCCGATGCACTGCTTTTTAAAGCCGTAACAAATTGTCAAATGGAAGAGTACGTATATATTTCAGAGTCTTTTACTACCGGCAGTATCAACATGGAATTTCATTTTTTTAATGCCGAAGAATTAAGTAGCACTCGTTTTTATCAAATTTACCAAACTCAAATTAATAGAGCTGCTGGTGGTAATCGCGCCGGCAAAGAAGATGTGACAGAGTATGAGTGTCAACATGACATCACTACCGATAGTGAAGAGAGTATTCGTAATAAAGCCATCTTATGTATTCGTGCCTACAAAAAGTATCAAGGCTTATACGATGTAATGTATTTATCAGCATCGGTCGACAAAGATACCAAGGCACTAGTAAGCCATTTTACCTTATCAGGTGTGGATAAAAACTTTGCGCAAGTATTCAATAAGAAGTTTATGGAGTCAGTAAAATGGAACTAATTATTGAAGAAATTAGCCGCGGCAAAAAACTTATTGGTCGCCATAAATTTGCAACCTCTACAGTTAATGTTGGCCGAGCTTATAATAACGATATTATTTTATCTGACCCTCATATTTGTCCAGAGCACCTTGCTTTAAAGTGTGAAGATGGCATTTGGTACATTAAAGATCTTGAATCACTTAACGGCAGTGTTTTTGCTAACAAACAACCATTAACGCAATGGCAGGCTTTAGTATCTGGCGATATTATTCGTTTGGGTAAAACCCAACTTAGATTTTATTTGCCAAACCACCCGGTAAGCAAAAGTGTTGAATTCAGTGAGTTGGAAAACGCCGTTGAATACTTTGGTCGCTGGTCAATGATAATTGCCATGGTTGCCTTGTTTGGGCTGATTAATTTTGCCATGTTATATTTAAACGATCCAAATAAAGAAATTGTATACAGCCAATTATTTATTGGCGTAATTTCAGTAACTATAGGTTATGCACTTTGGCCGTTACTATGCTCTTTAATGGCATTTTTAAACAAACATGAGCCAAGAGTTGGAAGTCAGCTTGGGGTAAGTTTTGTTATTATAAACATGTTCTGGATCCTTGATTTTATTGACGCATTATTAGGCTTTAATATTTCGAGCCAATGGTCTTGGCATTGGTTACTTGCCGCCGCTTCAATAGGCTTAACCTTTAGTTTATTTTGGTTTAATTTCTATATTGCCTTCCAACAATCACCGAAACGACGTTTTCGTATTGCCGCTGGCTTAACAATCATTATTTATGGTGGTTTATACATGAATGAGCTGAGCGATAAACCAGAGTTTAATCCTTACCCTGTGTATAACAGCACGGTACTAACACCAATATTCTCTGTTGCGCCAGCAAGTTCAAGTGATGAATTTATCAAACAAAGTGATGATTTGTTTATTGAAGCTGACAAAAATATAGATAAAAAATAAGAGTAAAACAAAAGGGGTCAGTGATATTTAATAGTTTTTATTAAATATCACTGACCCCTTTCTTATGCATAAAACCACAAGATACTGAAACGAGTTCAGCAAGTGGAAATTTTTAAATACCGTATTTTTCTCTGTATGCGGTTACTGATTCAAGATGTTCTTTCATCTCTGGCTTGTCAGCTAAGTAAGTAATTACATCACCTAAACTCACTATCGCAATTACAGCAGTATTAAAGTCGCGCTCTACTTCTTGAATAGCAGATAACTCACCTTGGCCTTTTTCTTGGCGATCCAGAGCAATTAATACCCCAGAAAGCTCAGCGCCATGGGCTTTAATAATTTCCATTGATTCACGAATTGCCGTGCCTGCAGTGATCACGTCATCAACTAACATGATTTTGCCTTCTAAGGCTGAACCAACTAATGAACCACCTTCACCATGTGTTTTAGCTTCTTTACGATTAAAACAGTATGGTACATCTCTATTATGATGATCTGCTAAAGCAACGGCAGTAGTCGTAGCAATAGGAATACCTTTGTATGCCGGGCCAAATAGTAAATCAAAATCGATACCAGACTCTGCTAAAGCAGCAGCATAAAAACGACCTAAACGAGCCAAGTCGCCACCCGTGTTAAATAAACCGGCATTAAAAAAGTATGGACTAACTCGACCAGACTTTAAGGTGAATTCACCAAAACGTAATACTTGTTTTGCTAGGGCAAATTCAATAAATTCGCGTTGATAATCTTTCATCTATCTATCCTGTAAATCTAAATTAACTTAGCGCTGCTTTTTGCGCATCAAATAATTCACTGATGCTCGCTTTCGCTAATTGCATCATCTCTTGCATTTCTTCAAAGCTAAATGGCTCTTCTTCGGCAGTACCTTGAATTTCAATTAACTTGCCAGTGTCGGTCATAACCACATTCATGTCTGTTTCAGCAGCTGAATCTTCAGGGTAATCTAAATCTGAAACCGGTGTACCTTTGTAAATACCAACAGATACAGCAGCAATCATGTGTTTAAGTGGGTTAGTTTTTAACGCACCTTTAGCACGTAAATGATCTAACGCATCAACTAACGCAACACATGCGCCAGTGATAGAAGCTGTACGAGTACCGCCATCGGCTTGGATAACATCACAATCAACAGTTATGGTGTTTTCACCAAGTGCTGATAAATCTACTGCTGCACGTAAAGCGCGAGCAATAAGGCGAGAAATTTCTAATGTACGACCACTTTGTTTGCCACTTGCCGCTTCTCTGCGCATACGAGTGTGAGTAGAGCGAGGTAACATACCGTATTCTGCAGTTATCCAACCTTTACCTTGGCCTTTTAAAAAGCGAGGAACACCTTCTTCTGCAGTAGCGGTACAAATTACTTTAGTATCACCAAACTCAATTAATACTGAACCTTCAGCATGAGCGGTAAATTGACGGGTAATGGTTACTGGGCGAATTTGACCAGCAGTTCTGCCACTTGGACGCATAGAAATTCCTAATATTTAATTTATAAACTGCCGCGCATTATAAAGACTTCTCGCTAATTTTTATAGTACTAGTGCTGATAATTCATGCACAATTACTATCAAAATCAATGTTGTTGAAATATAGTTAATACTTATAAGGTCTTTTATACCAAGTCCATTAAATAAGTTTCCTAAGTTTAGACAATTTTTTTATGAATAAAACCATACAACAATCAATCATCATTTTTCTTACCTCGATAATCTTTATCAGTTTTGTCTCAAATGCAGCAGATGGTGAATTACCGCTATATAGTAAAGTATATGATGAGCAACGAGATCCATTTAAAGACGCCATGGCGGCAATTACGTTAGCAGAACAAACTGATCGCAATGTATTAATAGAAATTGGTGGCGACTGGTGTACCTGGTGTCATAAAATTGATGACTTCCTTGCGGCTAACCCTGATATTTATGAAGCATTGCATGCAAATTTTGTACTACTTAAAGTGAGTGTGAGCGACGCCAATGAAAATTTAAAATTTATGAGCGGCTTACCACCGGTTTTAGGCTACCCGCATATGTATGTATCTACTGGCAAAGGTAAGGTGATATTGTCAAAAGACACTGCCGAATTTTTAGTTATGGAAGATTATTCACGACAAAAGTGGTTAGAGTTTATTGATACGTGGAAAGCAGCCAATAATAATCAAAACATTGCCACTCAAAACGCAATCAATTCTGCTGCAAAAGCAAGTGCTGACCAAGGCTGATCATTTAAGGACAATTAAGATGATAACTATAAACTCATTTTTTGATAAACATTATCAAACTCCTCCTTGTTTAAAGCAGCGTTTATCTCGGAGACACTTTTTAAAGTCTGCGGCTATGACAACCGCTTTAACCGCCCTTCCGGTGTCTACATTTGCCAAAATTAATATTGCTGACTTATCTCAAGATCCTTGGCTAACATTAAACGCGGTGTTAGAACATTTGTTACCCAGTTCTGATACTGGTCCGGGAGCTGTCGAACTGCAAGCAATTCATTATTTATATAACGTAGTAACTCAGCAACCGATAGACCAAGATGAAAAAGACTTTATTAAAAAAGGTGTCGGTTGGCTAAATGGTTACACCAATGGCCAATTACAAAAATCGTTTGTTAATTTAACCCAGGCAGAAAAAGAATCTTCCCTAAAAGCTATAAGCAACTCTCGTGCGGGTGAAAATTGGATAAGCACACTATTAAGTTATTTATTTGAGGCCATGCTTGCGCCGCCGGCATATGGTGGTAATCCAAACGGCATTGGTTGGCAATGGCTTAAACATAAACCGGGCTTTCCTTTACCTGAACAAGGCAAGCGTTATTACGAAATACCCGCTTATGCAACTATAGAAGTCACCAATATCGATGACAGGAATGTGTCTGAAAAATCTAAAGGAAAAGCGCTTTAATGAAAGATATTAACTATGATGTTTGCATTGTTGGTAGTGGTGCTGGCGCTTCTCCTGTAGCGTATACCTTAGCTAAAGCCGGAGCTAAAGTTTTAGTATTAGAAAAAGGGCCTTGGCTTACTGAAGAAGACTTTTATAAAGATGAGATGGCTTGTTGTCGCCGTACAACATACTCTCCTAAACTTACCGATGAACAGCACGTTATCGAAGAAGAATATGAAGATAATGAAGGCAATAGTTATTGGCAAGGTGAAGCAACAAGCGAATCTGGTTGGGATTTTTGGAATGGCAGCTTAGTTGGCGGCTCATCTAATTTTATGAGTGGTTATTTTCATCGATTAAAACCAATGGATTTTCGCCTAAAAACTGAATTTGGCCAAATTGAAGGTGCTAATGTGGCAGATTGGCCCATAAGTTATGAAGATTTAGAGCCATATTATGACAAAGTTGATAATGAGGTGGGAGTGTCGGGCAAGGTTGTCCCTCATCCGTACCTTGAACCACATAAAACTGACTACCCTTTTCCACCAACGGCTGAACACCCAATTTCAGCTTGGATAGACAATGCCGCAAAAGACATAGGGTTTCACTCCTTTCCAGTGCCAAGAGCCGTTTTATCACAACCGGCTATGGGTAGACAAAGCTGTGAATATTCTGGTTATTGTTCAAGTTACGGTTGCTCATCGGGGGCAAAAGGCAGTGGCAGAGCAGCATTGTTGAACCACGCCGTTGCAACAGGTAATTGTACAATTCAACCGCATGCAAAAGTGTTTAACATTGAAACAAATGAACAAGGTGATGTAAGTGGTATTTGGTATTACGACAAAGCCAATAACAAACACAAAGTTTCGGCAAAAATTTATGTCATCGCTTGTCAGGCAATTGAAACCTCAAGATTATTACTTAGCTCTACAGGTTCAAAACACCCAAATGGTTTAGCCAATAACACCGGCCAAGTTGGCAAAAATGTTGTGTTTTCAGCGGGCGGAAATGGCCAGGGCGATTTCTTATTTGACGAAATATCAGATGAAAAAGAGCAACAGCTGCGAGTTGTTGGACCCTTTATCAATCGCGCTTTACAAGACTGGTATAAAATTGACGATAAAGACTTTGGCAAGCCGGCAAAAGGCGGCACCATAGACTTTCTCTTTCACCAAAATGCAATATCAAAAGCAAGTTCAGAAAAATGGGATAATAATGATAACTTAGTTTGGGGTGAACAACTGAAAACTAACTTACAAACCGCATTTAATTTTGGCAAAACGCTGCGTTTTGAGGTGTTTAACGACTGGTTGCCAACTGATGACTGCTTTATCACTCTCGATGAAGATAACACTGACAAATGGGGCGATCCGGTTGCCAAGGTAAGAATTGGGGCGCATCAACACGATTTAAAAGTTGGCGAATACTTAACCGCAAAAGCAGAAGTGTTACTTGAAGCTATGGGCGCAAAAAATATCAGCTCGTCGGTAAGCTCATATCCACCAGCCAACCTGCAAGCAGGCGGTTGTCGTTTTGGTAACGATCCGAAAACCTCTGTGTTAGATAAAAACTGTAAAGCCCATGACGTAGATAACCTTTATGTTACCGATGGTTCATTTATGCCAACAGGCGGCAGTGTGCCGTATACCTATACCATTTACGCCAATTCATTTAGGGTCGCCGATAAAATAGCGGAACGCTTAAAATTAGGATAAAAAACCAATGATGCGTTTACTTAACATCATTGGCTCAAAAATTTATTACTTTTTTACCGTAACATATTATTCGTCAGTCAATGTGATAACAAATAAGCAGTCAAAATAAATACCTCCATCATGCATTGAAACCATACCTGATAAACGCACAGTCCCAGTACTATCGGCAAAACGTCCAGTACCATCGATGATTGCATTTTCAGCGCCTGCTGCGCCAGTGATGTGTGTAATGCTAATACCACTTGCGGTCATTATTTCGTGGTTTGCTTCTTGAACTGTGGTGCTACCTCTAGTAACTATCATGCCTTCATGCAAGTAAAAAAACGTAGTACCAATTAACTCTAGTCCGCCATTACTACCGGGGACAATATCAGACAAGCAATCAGTAGCAGTGCCTATCATTTTACCATTTTTGGCATTAATAAGATTAACATCAAAACATGTAGCAGGCTCCTCAAAACCATCAACGTCCATTTCATATGGTGCTGCATCACCTACTAGATTTAATACTAAAATATGACCAGCATTATTACCCTTTTCACTTGCGTTTGATGAAAGGGATAAACAGATAAATACAATTAACAATAAAACAGAGTTAACTCTCATAGTAACATCCTTAGTGTTTAACTTAACGTCGAAAAAATTTATGCATATATTGAACCTTTGCCATACTCTATTAATTTAATTAGAGTTTATTTTTTATTAAAAATTAGCAAAGTATAAACTGTAAAAAACACTGACACTAAAACCGTAATAACATGTTTTTCCTATTCGAATTTCTAAATCTAAGTAACTAACATTGCCCGATTATCATCTGTGGTGCATAATTCTAAGTCCAATTGACACCTAATAACTAATAACTGTGTCGATTGCCTTAAAAATTTAACAATGAAGGTAATATTTATGATCCATAGTATGACTGCTTTTGCTCGCATTGAGGTGAAAGGTGACTGGGGTAATGCGGTTTGGGAAATTCGCTCGGTTAACCAACGTTTTCTTGAAACATATTTTCGTATGCCTGAACAATTTCGTGGTTTAGAAGCGGTATTACGTGAGCGTTTTCGTAAAAAATTAAATCGAGGCAAGGTAGAGTGTAATTTACGTTTTAACGCTAATCCAGCGGCTAAAAGTAATCTGTCTATCAACCAAAAACTTGCCGAACAACTTATCGAAAGTGCAAAGTGGATTAATGATAAAGCCGGAAATAATCAGTTAAATCCGTTGGACATAATGAAATGGCCAGGAGTAATGGAGGCTGAAGAAGCTGACATGGACAAAGTTTCAGCCGAACTATTAGCCGGTTTTGATCAAGCGCTAAAAGATTTCATTGCCGCTCGCGCAAGCGAAGGTACAAACATGGCCGAACTTATAAAAGCCCGTTTAGATGGTATTACCGAGCAAGCAACTAACGTGAAAGCACATATGCCTGAAATTATTCAATGGCAACGTGATCGTATTATTGAAAAGTTCAATGATGCCGGTGTTGATCCAGAATCTACACGTCTTGAACAAGAGCTGGTAATGCTGGCGCAAAAAATGGACGTTGATGAAGAAATTGACCGTTTATTTAGCCACGTTAAAGAAACCAATAAAATCCTCAAAAAAGGTGGCCCACAAGGTCGTCGTTTAGATTTCATGATGCAAGAATTCAATCGTGAAGCAAACACCTTAGGATCTAAATCAATTAATACTGACATCACTGCTGCGGCAGTTGAATTAAAAGTGTTAATTGAGCAAATGCGTGAGCAAATTCAGAATATTGAATAGCCATAATTTTACGTATTAGCAATAAATAAAGCCATGCATATCGCATGGTTTTTTTTATTAAAGTGTTTGCTAGCGAAATAAGTTTATACTTTTATAGCGATGCTTATACTAACGGTGATTTTCAACTAAACTGCATGGTATTATTAGCGTTAGCTTACTATAACCTCCAGTACTCTTGCTAAAAGGATACCTTCTATAATGATCTCATTATCAGCTCAACAATGTCGTGTTATTGGTGTAATGTTAGAAAAAGAAATCACCACCCCCGAACAATACCCGTTGTCATTAAACGCGCTTACCAATGGCTGTAATCAAAAAAGTAACCGCGAACCGGTAATGTCACTTTCTGAAAGTGACGTGCAAAATGAAGTTGATCAATTAATTCAAATGAACCTATTGATGATCGATCAGATGGCTTCAGGCAGGGTGAATAAATACAGCCACCGCTTTTGTAATACTCAATTTGGCGACTTGCAATTTACCCCTCAACAAAAAGCTATTGTATGTGTGATGCTACTTAGGGGGCCGCAAACGCCTGGTGAGTTGAGAACTCGAACTAACCGGTTAGCAGATTTTAATGATGTTAGTGAAGTAGACGCAACAATTCAGCAATTGCAAAACCTTAACGGCATGGAAATTGTTAAAAAACTTGCGCGTGAACCTGGCAAGCGGGAATCACGATATATTCAATTATTCTCAGACTATGAAGAAAGCGAAACTGCAGAAAGTAATATAGATCACTCACCAGCACAGTTAGCTACTGAAAGTTCGAGTGAACTTATTGCTCGCATTGATGTTTTGGAAGAACACGTTGCATCATTAACCAAAGAAGTAGCGCGGTTAGCCGAATTACTTGAACGTTAGAAGTAATAAATTCTCTAATAATTAGTAACGCTGTTCTTCAACAATTTCATCTGAACCGCGTAATCTTATGATCGTTAAAAAAGCGGTGCTGTAAGTGAAAAATATATAAATAGATATGAAAAAATAGACTGCAGGGGCATTTTGATACTCTGGATTGTAAGAAAAAGTAAGTAATCCAACTAGAGCAAATAAAGCACTAACAAACGGGGAATTTAATAAATATTTCATCCAACACATACTCGGTTATCCATACTAAGTAATTTAAGCATAGCTGAACTATCTGATTAATAAAGCAGCGTATTTTACTTTTTTTGCTGTTAAATATTTTAATAAAAAGCCCTGGTTCACAGGGCTGTATTTTTAAGCAAACTCAACGGTTTCATTGGCGTAGTTGTAGTGCTTTGGCATTGGCAGTGCAGCAACACCTGAGTCTACTGCTGCTTGAGCGACAGCTTTAGCCACGTTATTACACAATCTCGGATCCATAGGGCGTGGAATAATGTAGTCCTTACCAAAACTTAATGATGTTTCACCAGTGGCTTTTAGCACGCTTTCTGGCACTGGCTCTTTTGCCAGAGCACGAATCGCATGTACCGCAGCCAATTTCATTTCATTATTTATTTTTCGAGCTCTAACATCCAATGCCCCTCTAAATATAAATGGGAAACACAATACGTTATTTACTTGGTTCGGATAATCAGAGCGACCAGTTGCCATAATTAAATCATCTCGAGTTGCGCGGGCAAGCTCTGGTTTAATTTCTGGGTCTGGGTTTGAACAGGCAAATACAATAGGCTTATCAGCCATTTTTAATAATTGCTGTTTAGAAAGTAAATTAGGGCCTGACACCCCAACAAATACATCGGCTTCTGTTATAGCGTCATCCAAAGTGCGTTTATCGGTATTGTTGGCAAATAACGTTTTGTACTCGTTCAGATCGGTACGGCGAGTGTGAACAACGCCCTTGGTATCGAGCATATAAATTTTTTCACGTTGAGCGCCACACTGAATAAGCAGTTCCATACAGGCAATTGCCGCAGCTCCTGCTCCTAAACAAACAATGACTGCATGCTCAATATCTTTGTCTTGAATATCTAATGCATTCAGCATTGCAGCAGCAGTAACTATTGCGGTGCCATGTTGATCATCGTGAAACACTGGAATTTTACAACGTTCCTGTAAGGCTTTTTCAATGATAAAACAATCTGGAGCTTTAATATCCTCAAGGTTTATTCCGCCGAATGTATCAGCAATACTTGCGACAGTATTAATAAATTCTTCAGGAGTTTTGTGGGTAACTTCTATATCGAATGAATCGATATTGGCAAAACGCTTAAACAATAATGCCTTGCCTTCCATCACAGGTTTAGATGCCATAGGCCCTAAATTACCTAACCCTAACACTGCGCTACCGTTAGATATTACTGCTACAGTGTTGCCTTTTCCGGTGTACTTATAAACATTTTCTATATTGTCGGCTATCTCTCGACAAGGCTCAGCAACACCAGGGCTATAAGCGAGTGATAAATCACCGCTTGTTTCGGCAGGCTTGGTTATTTCAATTGCAATTTTTCCTGGTTTTGGCTGGGCGTGATAATCCAGCGCGCGTTGTTTTAAATCGCTCATAGGTGACCTTTAAATAGTTGTTAGTGTTTTACTTGGTAAGTAAAAATATTGCAGCTTGGAGGAGCTAGCGGGTGAAGCGAATTGGTTACTGCTTGTTAAGGTTTAACAAGCAGTATTTGGGATGGTGCATTTCTTTGCTATTAATGTTCTGCTTAATAAGCAAACATAGCGTAGATCCTAAATAATTAGAACCTCCACACAGCTAAGAATTGAGCAGCATTATCATCGGTATCTTTTTCACCCAACTTGTTTTGCCAGTATTGGTATTCAATACCTACAAATAATTGTCCGGCTTTATTACCTAACACTTCACCCAGATCTAAACGAATTTGTGGTTGAAACAAAATCCATGACTCAAGCTCAGTTGTGCCAAAGTTATTGGTTTGCTGACGTCCATCAATGTACTCTAAATGACCTTCAATGCTCCAACTTGTTGATCCTATTTTGAATGGGTAAGCCCATGCAAAGTCAACCATAAAGCTCGAATCTTCATCGACAACAGTAAACACTTGCGAGTTTTTACTACCACCGCCTTGGTGCATGTAACCTGTTACATCAATTTGAGCAAAAGCAAAACCAGGTAAATCTAATGAAAACCTTACCCCTGGTAATACCCACATACTGTCTACTTCAGGTGCAAAGTTAGTGCCGGCAACAATACCTATGTCTTTTACTGGACCAAAAGATAAATCATTACCGGTAATAGCGCCTAAGCTGAAGTTAGAATACCACTCACCATAAAACTCACTGCTATCTTCAACAGGGAAGTAGGCATTATTATTTACACTGTAACGACTGTGATCAACGAAGAAAAAGTTGTCTCCGTATTCCCATCCGCCTGCATGTTGGAAAGTAATAATTGTTGCATCGGCTGTTCCGCCAGTACCTACTTGCTCTAACTCACCAAAGGCTTGCAGCTGGACTTCGGTGCTGCTCCAGGTTTCAGCTGAAGCGCTAGTTGTTAATAGTGCTGTTGATGCAATAACTGTTGTAGCAACCGCATTGAGAATTTTACTGGTTTTCATAATTTACCCTTTCTGAATTCATGTTGATTATTAATTTATAATTATTAGCAATTGTTTAAGACTTAAAATTTGTTCAAAAACCAGTGTTAAGCTAAATTGAAATACTAACAATTGGTTAATTTTTAGTTAAATCTGAATTTAAAATTACAAATCCTGACACGAATGTCAACAAAGCATTTTCCACAATGTGAACCGTAATTTGTTCATATTTTCAAAACTTGACACTTGTGACAGGTTTTGTTATCAAATAATACACCAATCGTTATTTCATTAAATAAAGGCATAACCAAAAATGAATTTTCAATCATTCAATCCTCCTCGCAGGATCTTAATGGGCCCTGGCCCGTCAGACATTAGTCCAGAAGTTTTAGCTGCATTATCAAGACCAGTTGTAGGTCATTTAGATCCCCTATTTGTTAGTATGATGGATGAAGTAAAGGCACTACTTCAATATGCTTTTCAAACTAAAAATGAATTTACTATCGCCCTTTCAGCACCGGGCTCGGCAGGAATGGAAGCTTGTTTTGTTAACTTAGTAGAAGCCGGTGATAAAGTAATAGTTTGTCGCAATGGGGTGTTTGGTGATCGCATGATCCAGAACGTTATCCGCAGTGGCGGTGAAGCAATTATTGTTGATTCACCTTGGGGCCGAGCCGTTGAAGTAGACAAAGTTGAGCAAGCATTAATTGCCAACCCAGATGCTAAATGTTTAGCTTTTGTGCATGCTGAAACGTCAACCGGAGCAGTATCTGACGCTAAAGTCTTGTGTGCTTTAGCGCAACAACACGACTGTTTATCTATTGTTGATGCCGTTACATCCCTTGGTGGCATTGAGCTTAAGGTAGATGACTGGGGCATTGACGCTATTTATTCAGGCTCTCAAAAATGCTTATCTTGTGTACCCGGACTATCTCCGCTTTCGTTCAGTGAAAAAGCCGTAAATGTTATTAAAAACCGTAAGTCGACAGTACAAAGTTGGTTCTTAGATCAATCTCTTGTGATGAGCTATTGGTCAGGTGCAGGAAAGCGTAGCTACCACCATACAGCGCCTGTTAATTCACTATATGGTTTGCACGAGTCATTAGTACAGTTGCAAAACGAAGGCATTGAGAACCGCATAGCACGCCACAAAGAGCAGCATGAAATGCTTGCTAAAGGGCTAGCCAAGTTGGGTATTGAGTTTATTGTGCCTGAAGAAGAACGCTTGCCTCAATTAAATGCTATATACATTCCAGAAGGCGTTGATGATGCCAAAGTAAGAAACTATTTACTAAATAAATACAACCTAGAAATAGGTGCTGGCTTAGGCGATTTAGCCGGTAAAGCGTGGCGTATTGGTCTTATGGGCTATGCTGCAAGAAGTGAAAATGTTGCGTTATGTTTAGCTGCACTTGAAGATGCATTGAACCAATAAGCACACTTTATTTAAAACAGTTTTCACAATGTGGAATTAAAAAGAAGTTAATATGAAACATAAAATTGAGGAAATGATCTCAGAACAAGAGATCAAAGGCCGAGTAGCTCAATTAGGGCAACAAATAAGCAAGCACTATCAAGATAGTGAAAACTTAGTAATGGTTGGTTTATTACGTGGTTCATTTGTTTTTATGGCTGATTTAGCCAGGGCCATAAGTGTTAATCATAGCGTTGATTTTATGACCGCTTCCAGTTACGGCAATAACATGGAAAGCTCTCGTGATGTTCATATATTGAAAGATTTGGACGATAACATTGAAGGCAAAGATGTATTACTGGTTGAAGATATTATTGATACTGGCAATACCTTAAGTAAAGTTTTACAAATTTTGAATTTGAGAGAGCCAAACTCTATTCAAATTTGTACATTACTAGACAAGCCTACACGTAGAGAAAAACAGGTAGAAGTAAAATGGGTAGGTTTTGAAATACCCGATGAATTTGTTGTTGGTGTAGGTATCGATTACGCACAAAAGTATCGTCACCTTCCCTATATTGGCAAAGTAATCCCATTAGCATCGGGCACTTAACTCAATTTAGCAAAATATTAAATGCTCGCGCATAAATCAAAAGCCTAAGCTGAAATTACAGTTTAGGCTTTTTTATTTATGAACTACCTTACTAACTTGTATAAGAAGAGGTAGAGAAAATACTCCTTCATCCCCCACGAGATGAGGGATCTCCTAAAGCGTATTGTGGATAATAAACCTTCTTCCTGAACTTGTTTCAGGATCTTCTTTGATATTGTTATGACCGGCAGAAAAGTGCCAATCAGAGACGTTCAAGGGTGGTTATAATTACCACCTTTTCCAAGCCCCATCGGTTAACTGAAAAACAGTTCGATATACCTTTAAATTTTTCGTTGGATTTTCAAATCTACTTTCATTTGTAGCAGTCATAGCTACATCTTTTAGCCCACTATTAATGGTTTTCGGTGCAGCAAAAGACTCCAATATCAACGATGCTTCAGACTCTATTTCATCGATACTTTCTAACGGTGTTGCGGTAAAGTATTTCACCGTATAGACGTATTTACCTTCATTTTGAATAAGGGTTTTCGTTACACCTTCGATTGTGACTTCGTTTCCATTATTAAGCTTGAGGGTTCGATTCAGATTATTATCAGTATCCGAGGTTAAAGGGGAAGAAAAGTCTTTATAAATCCCATTTTTATCAAATATTTTATCTTTAAATCTAATGTGCTGGAGCTTGTACCCTTTTGATTGGGTTCCATTAAATGTAATCGCATAATGAAAATTAACAACGTTGCTCTGGCTTGTGGCATAGATAGTCATTTCTTCACTAGTGCCGTAAATTTCGTAGCCTATTACCTTAATATCACTATGAGAGTAGCTGTACGCTATTTGGTCTACTAAATACTGAAAATCATTATATGGGACAGAATCTTTAAAGGCTTGTGTTGATGAGTTATAAACTGTTTCTGCATCAGCCTTATAAATCATGCTGTCTAATATTTGCAGAGCATTTTTAGCAGCAGCACGTTCATCGTGAACGGTGGCATCAAAAGAGCAACCAGATACACTAATCAAAATGATTAAAATGAGATTTTTAAGAATATTTTCCATGTAATTATTACTTTATTTTTATTAGAAAAGTTGAGTATACCCAAGGGCGGGTTATCGCTCATTACAGCCAGCGGGGTTATTATCAATGTTGCGCTATTTAATTCTGAACACAACATTAACCCCTTGAGAAATTTTAATTTTTTCAGGTGCAAACATTGCAACTCTGCTGCCGGACACTGACATTTGTTCCATTGCTGCGTACCTTTGAGAATCGGTTCCAAATGTAGCAAAAAAGTTCCCAAAATTAGATACTTGCGAAATAGCATACACAGAATGAATCTGAGTATTTAAACTTTCAGCCAATTGGTTTGCTTTTAAATTAGCATTTTTACTAGCTTCATTCATTAGCTCAGCTTCGATTGATTTTCTATTTGATACGTCGAATATTGCGGTAACATTCGACACATTATTCAACGCAACCAATTCACCCATTAATTCAGAATACTTAGTTAAATCTTTTAACTTGATATTGATGCTCCTTGAGACCTCGTAACCTAAAACCTCCAATCGGTTATAATCTTCATCTCTTTTTCTTTTAGTACTTTTATTGATATCTGTTGCTTCTAGAGATTTTTCATCCAGTTTATATTTCTTTACTAGTTCGAAAATTTTTACTGATGTTTTATTTATGTTTTGTAAAGCATCATCAGATTCCTTATCAAATGCCATTAAGCTCAATTGCAATGTAGCTTTATCTGGTTTTACATCGCGCTCAGCTTCTCCCACTGAAACGACAAAAGGAAAGTCAGGTAAATTAGCACTGTATGCTGATAGAGATATGATTGAAAAAAATAAAATACAAGCAATTTTATACACTTTAAATCCTTTTAATAATAAAAATGTTAATGACTGTCACTCGCTCACTAGAGCCGTTCATTATCAATAAGTTACGTTATATTTATGAGTGTTGCAAATACCGTCTTACCCTACTGGTTTCACAACAAAAAAGCCCTTCCGAAGAAGGGCTTGTTAGAGTAGAGGTTTAAACGATTGTATTACGTTAAGAAAATAAACTTAGCAACGAATAGAGCAGTAAGAGCCCAAACACCAGCAGATATTTCTTTAGACTTACCAGCACCAACTTTTAGTACAGTGTAAGTAATAAAACCAAATGCAATACCATTAGCGATAGAGAACGTAAACGCCATCATAATCGTTGTACATACTGCTGGAGCATACTCGGTTAAATCTTCCCAATCTAAGCCTTTTAGAGAGCTCATCATCAACATTGCTACGTAGATAAGTGCACCATCAACGGCAAAGCCTGGTAACATTTGTGCAAGTGGTAAGAAGAACATACCCACAGCAAATAGCAAACCGATAGTTACAGCAGTTAAACCTGTACGACCACCAACTGAAACACCTGCCGCAGATTCAACGTACGAAGTAACCGGAGGACAACCAAAACCAGTACCTATTACAGAAGAGATTGAGTCAGCTTTTAACGATTTGCTTAAACCGTGAATTTTACCGTTTTTATCTTGTAATTTTGCGCGTTCAGCAACGCCCATTAACGTACCGGCAGTATCAAAAATGTTAACAAATAAGAAAGTAACAATTACCGGGATTAAAGCCACCTGAAAAGCGCCAGCAATATCGGCTTTCCACAATATTGGCTCTAGAGCAGAAAACTCAGGCACAGCTAGTAGACCGTTGTAACTAACAAACCCAGAAGCAGGTGCCCATGCTTTAGCTTCTTCTGCAATCACGAAGAAATCAGCAGGTAAAACCCAAGTCATAATAAAAGCAACTAGAGTCGTAACACCGATACCAATTAAAACAGCACCAAATACTTTGCGGTAACTAAGTACAGCAATAAGTAAGAAGCTTAAAAAACCAAGAGCAGGGGCTTCAGGACCAAATTTACCAAAACCAAAATGTGTAAGATCAGCAATAGCAACTACGTTATCAGGGTTTGGAACAACGATACCGGTAAAACGTAAACCAATAAAACCTAGGAAAAGACCAACACCTGCCGTCATAGCAAGCCTTAAACTCATGGGGATACTATCTAGCATCCATTCCCTAAGGCGAGTGACACTCATCAATACGAAGATTACACCCGAAAGGAAAACTGCACCTAGTGCAATTTGCCAACTGTATCCCATTGCGCCCACGACCGAGAAGGTAAAGAAGGCATTTAACCCCATACCTGGAGCAAGACCTACCGGCCAGTTTGCGTAAAGCCCCATCAAAATGGTTGCTATAGCAGCACCCAAACATGTGGCTAGGAATAAGCCATCAAAAGGCATACCCGTTTTTGACATTATAATAGGGTTTAAAAACATAATGTATGACATGGTCACGAACGTCGTAAGACCCGCCATGACTTCTGTTTTTACATTAGTATTATGTTCAGACAGCTTAAAAAGACGCTCTAACAGACCGACCTCTTTCGCTTGGTTTTCGTAATTTTCACTAACCTGTTCCATAACTACAGTTCTCTCGTTGATTGATATATAAGGTCGTTTGTTTTTTATAATTTTAAAGGGTGACCTGTTTTTTTTGCAGAATTACCATTAATTAACGGTAACCCCTCTGTGTTTGCTATTAAAAAGAAAGAGGCTGTGTTGGACCCTATTTCTGTGTAGCTAACTCAATAAAACACAAAAAAAACTCAAAGTTAATATTTATACCTCTTTTATGATTTCACATTATGAAAACAGTTCATAATTACGCTTGCATAGCTTAATGAAAATAACCAGTTAGGCGGCTTATTAATGCATATTAATTTCACATGGTAAAATGTGGCTATACTAAGTTGAAGCCATTGAAACCAATAGCTATTACTAGAAAATGCGCCATAGTCCTGCTTAATGCTGTAATGAATTATTGATAAAAAACGGTGGGATTTTTTACCTACAAGAAGGATTAAATGATAAGTTTTTTTGCTTTGGCCAATAATTTTTTTGACTAGTTATTAACCGTTATCTTTATTATAATTATCACCTCAATTAAGTATGATCTTAATCGAACTCTTCATAAATACTTTTTCTTTAAATCAGAAAGTTTGTCTGCGGTACAGATGTCTGGTTTATATTGTAATAGAACATCTCTGGTTATCTTCGTTTAACACCTATGACTGGTGTTAACCTTATGACGAGAGAAGCTATAGTGGCATTAAATGGTTAATGCGGCTAACCAAACATTTTATTTTAGGTTGTTATGCTTTCTTTATCACATTTTAATCGACATACCATCAAAGGCGACATTTTTGGTGCGATAACCTCAACAATTGTCGCATTGCCTTTTGCCTTAGCATTTGGTGTTACTTCTGGCGCAGGTGCCAGTGCAGGTATCTATTGTGCCATTTTAACGGGCTTATTTGCCTCATTATTTGGTGGCACTAACCAACAAATATCAGGACCAAATACCGGCTTAACCGTAGCGATGGTAGCGATATTAACCAGCTTTGTTTCTCAGTCACCAGAAAATGGAATTGCCATGGCATTTACTGTGGTGAGTTTGGCTGGACTATTCCAAATGTTGTTTGGATTTTTTAAGCTAGGTAAGTATTTTATTTTGGTTACATACCCGGTTATATCAGGTTTTACTTCTGGCATCGGGGTGTTGATCATCCTTTCACAAATTGAGCCGTTATTTGGCAGTTCTTTAACAGAGCTGGATATTTCATTAACTACATTAACCAGTACCAACACATTACTTGGTCTTGCTTGTATATTGGTACTTTTTTTCTGGCCACAAAAATATAGCCGTGTAGTACCTGCAAGCATCATTGCAGTAATTGGCGCAACCATCTTTTATGTATTTGCCGGCGTTGATATGCCTGTTGTTGGTGCTATTGCCAGCGAACTTCCTTCTTTTAACATGCCTATATGGGACAATGCCCTGGCTGGTGAAATGATTAAGTCAGCATTGCTAATTGCCACGTTAAGTACGCTAGATTCTTTAATGACATCACTTACTGTTGATAGTATCAGTAATGAATTGCATGACTCGGATCAAGAGCTTGTAGGTCAGGGTATTGGTAATATAGTGGCAGGCTTATTTGGTGCATTGCCAGGCGGCGGCGCGACCATGCGCACCGTAACTAACTTAAGAGCCGGTGGCACCACACCATTGTCTGGTATTCTTCATGCGCTTTTCATCTTAGCCATTGTATTGTGGGCTGGGGAATATACTGCGTATATACCGGTGGCGGTTTTAGCCGCTATATTGACCCATGTTGGTCTTAGTATTATTGATTGGAACTTCCTCAAGCGCATTCATCAAATACCATTATTCAGTGTTGGTTTAATGGTTTCTACAATGTTTATGTCGGTAGCTTTTGATTTAGTTACTGCGGTATTAATCGGTGTATTCATCGCCAACCTTGTGACTATTCGCCGTATTTCAGAAATACAATTAGATAATATTAAATTATGTACGGCTAAAGATGCCGAGCATATGTCTGCATCTGAGAAAGAGTTGTTAGAGTCGATGGATGATAGTGTAATACTGCTTAATATCTCAGGACCCATTGGTTTTGGTGTTGCACGAGGATTAAAGCAGAGTGTCTCACAATCTGATCAAAATAAAGCATTGCTGATAGATCTAAGTGATGCTCGCTTTGTTGGTATTACTAGTACCATTGCAATTGAAGAGATAATTGTAAGCTATCTTAATGAGGGACGAGATATATTCTTATCAAGTGTTTGTGAACGAGTACGTAATGATTTTAATAAATTAAAATTGCTCGATAAGTTCCCAGATGACCATATTTTTGAGAGCAGAATAGATGCACTGAATTACTTAAAGAAGAAAGTTTCAACTTAATATATTGCAGCACGGGCATATTTAATCATCAAAAAAACCGTTTATAAATAGTGCCATTTATAAACGGTTTAATACTAAGAATGAAAAAATAATGCAGTTTTAAGCAACTGAAGCTGACAAAATTCGGTTAAAGGTATCAACCCCAGCTTGAGCACAGCCTAAATCTTGCTCAGGTGAGCCTGAGCTAACGCCTATACCGCCGACAACCCTACCGTTGTGAGTAATGGGTAAGCCTCCACCAACTATACACATACGTCCACCTAAGGCTGTATGAATACCAAATAAATTATTTGCATGCCCAGGAATACAAGCCTGATTAAATTCATGTGTACCTTTGCGAGCCGACGCTGCTGTAAAGGCCTTATCTTGAGAAATGGTTATGCTGTGAATTTTACCGCCGTCCATACGCTCAAAGGCAATTAAACTACCGGATTCATCAACAACAGAGATACACATCGGTACACCCAACTCATTGGCTTTGTCTACCGCACCGTCGATTATTAGTTTTGCCTCTGTTTGATTTAATCTATTTATTGTTAACATATATTACTCTCTTTAGTTTTAAAATTTGTTTATCAAACAGGCCTTTGCGGCAAAGAAGTGAAAATGTCTTATTACTTTCTTGCTTGATATAAAATGACATTAGTGTCATTTCAATAATTTATTATGTGATCTCGGCAATGCACTCACATGCCGTAAGGGCCTAGGCTTTGCTTCGAGCAAAATGTTTTACTGATAATAAAGAGAATGCAGCATTGTAATTAATACGGCCGAACTAAACTGATGTAACGTTGTGAAACTGTATTTTTAGATCACTTAATTTTTTACTCATCTATCCCTTGGCTTTCAACATAGCCAAGTTCAGCGGATAACGACTTGCCGGCAGCAATAAGATCTTCAATCCACTCATCTTTGCGCCTTTCAATTGGGGCTGAAACAGACAAACCAGCGACAACTTCACCGTATCTGTCATATAAAAGCACGCCAATACAACCTACGCCCATCTCTGCTTCTTCATTGTCAAAAGCGAAACCTTGTTCAACGCAGTGTAAGCATTCAGGTACCAGCGTTTCTAAGGTCGAATATGTTTTACGAGTATACCCCGGTAAATTAGTACGTTGGGCATATCCGCGTATACCCTCTTTGCCATCCATGCCCAACATCATTTTACCCACTCCGGTTACATGCAATGGCGCCCGGCTGCCGATAATTTGCTGAACATGCATCATTCTGTTTGGAATTGCTTTTTCTACATAAATAACTACATCACCCTCACGAGTAGTGAGATTAATGGTTTCCCCAAATTTATCACGCAACTTTTCCATATATGGTTTTGCCACCTTACGAAAATCAATGTTGGTATCTTGAGAGTTGCTTAACCGTATCAATCGTCCACTAAGCAGGTACTTTCCGGTTGCATCTCGATCAACAAAACGGTTGTCGATTAATGAATGCAAAATACGAAATGCAGTAGAAGGAGCCAAGTTAGTATCCGCACTGAGCGCTTTTAATGTTACTGGCATTGAATAGCGTGAAATAGCATCGAGCAACATCGCTGCTCGGTCAATCACTTGAATTCTAGATTCTGGTTTAGCTTTTTTCATAATTTGTTACTACCCATTGTGACCACGCTCATTTTGAATATATGTCTAAAAATACAATAAATCCACGATACGGTATGCACTTGTTAATTTCATAATGTGGAATATATCTATATTCAACTATTAAAACTATAAAGTAAACCTTAACTGTCAGTAGTTTAGGTACTTATAAAGTGTATGAACACACAATTGATTTCACAATGTGAAAGTGTTGTTGATTGCGAGACAGCGTTATTTTCCATAAGGTGAAATTGAATCGAAATTAAATCATTAAAGCAAAAACTTAATAAGCAGACATATTGTCAAGCAGAAGTCGTTGCCCAAATAGCAACAGTATGTTGACCAATATGGAGAGGAAAATATGAACAGTACAACTGAAGAGACAATGTACATTCCAACCTATGATGACGTGTTAGTTGCCCATGAGCGTATTAAACCATACATTCATGAAACCCCAATTTTAACGTCTCGTTTTTTGAATGAATTAACCGGCGCAGAGTTATTTTTTAAATGTGAAAATTTACAAAAAGCAGCGGCATTTAAAGTGCGAGGTGCATGTAATGCAGTATTTGGCTTAACCGACGAAGACGCAAAAATTGGTGTGGCTACCCACTCTTCAGGTAATCACGCGTTATCACTTTCATATGCAGCTGGCCAACGTGGTATTCCAGTAACGGTGGTTATGCCAAGAACGGCACCACAAGCGAAAAAAGATGCGGTAATAGGCTATGGCGGTAGCATAGTTGAGTGCGAACCATCAACAAGCTCTCGTGAAGCCGTTTTTAGCGATGTTGTTGCCCAGTCAGGAGCTGATTTTGTTCACCCTTATAACGACCCTCGTGTTATTGCCGGACAAGCTACCTGTTCAAAAGAATTGGTAAATCAGGTGAATGACTTGGATACCGTAGTAGCGCCTATCGGTGGCGGAGGAATGATCTCAGGCACATGCCTTACGTTATCAACCATTGCCCCAGATATTAAAATTTACGCTGCAGAGCCACTGAATGCCGACGATGCTGCCCGCTCATTTAAAGCAGGTCATATCATTGCAGATGATGCCCCAAATACCGTTGCAGATGGCCTTAAAGTGCCGCTTAAAGATCTAACCTGGCATTTTGTCAAAAACCATGTAACCGATATTTTAACCGCTACCGAAGAAGAAATAGTAGCGGCAATGAAGCTTATCTGGTTGCGCATGAAGATAGTAATAGAGCCAAGCAGTGCAGTGACGCTGGCAACCATATTGAAAAACCCAGACGTTTTTAAAGGCAAACGAATCGGGGTAATTATTACCGGCGGCAATGTTGATTTAGACAAACTGCCATGGATGAACAAATAAAACGAATACTAATGCTAAAAACTTTGGAGATTAAAATGGCAAGAGGAAACAATTTAGAAGTAGGTTACGACGTTCCAGCGGTACCAGGAATGGCTGAAGAAGATATTCAAACCCCGTGCTTGGTGGTCGATTTGGATGCGTTAGAACGTAATATCAAAACCATGGGGCAATACGCCAAAGAAATGGGCGTTCGCCATCGTGTGCATGGCAAAATGCATAAATCTGTTGATATTGCTCTATTGCAAGAAGAGCTGGGCGATAGCTGCGGTGTATGTTGTCAAAAAGTTTCAGAAGCAGAAGTCTTTGCTCGTGGTGGCATAAAAGATGTTTTAGTGTCAAACCAAGTACGCGATCCGGCAAAAATTGATCGCTTAGCGCGCATGCCTAAATTAGGTGCACGTACGCTTTGTTGTGTCGATGATATTGAAAACGTCGCTGAATTAGCGGCCGCAGTTGAAAGGCACGGTACTGAAATTGAGTGTCTGGTAGAAATTGATTGTGGCGCTGGTCGCTGCGGTGTTAGCGAAGGTCAGCCTGTTGTTGATATTGCCAAAGCAATCGCGGCAACGCCAGGTTTGAAGTTTGCCGGAATTCAAGCCTACCAGGGTGCAATGCAGCACATGGAAAACTATCAACAACGCAAAGAAAAAATTGATATTGCCATTGGCATGGTCGCGCGCACAATAGACATGCTTAAAGCTGAAGATCTTGAGTGTGATATCGTCGGCGGTGGTGGTACAGGGTCGTATTACTTCGAAGGTAACTCTGGTGTTTTCAACGAATTACAGTGTGGCTCGTACGCATTTATGGATGCCGATTACCAAAAAATTCATGATGAAAACGGCGAAAGAATTTCTGAGTTTGAAAATTCACTGTTTATCCTTACGTCTGTTATGAGCCACTCAAAAGCCGACAAAGCTATTTGTGATGCAGGTCTTAAAGCACAATCAGTCGACAGTGGTTTACCTTATATCTTTGGTCGTAATGATGTGGAATACATTAAATGTTCTGATGAGCACGGTGTTATTTCAGATCCTGATGGTGCACTTAAGGTAAATGAAAAATTAAAGCTTGTACCGGGTCACTGTGATCCTACCTGTAACGTTCACGATTATTACGTAGGTGTTCGAAACGGAAAGGTTGAAAAATTATGGCCAGTTTCTGCGCGTGGTAAAGCTTACTAAAACCAATTAAAGCAAATTAAAATTTTCCCTCTGAGCGAGCATTAAAAGGTTTAATAGCAATATTGTTGTATATAACTTCATTAGTCCCCAACTAAGCTTACCTCTGCATTAATGCAGGGGTCTTTGAAAAACAATGTTGTTCAACAAGACCTTTTAAACTCGCCTTGGGGAAATTTTTACTGGCTCGCAGTTATAGAGCTAACCAATAAATAACACCAATATAATCGGTAAATCATTTGCCGTCTTTCCCCTTGAGATTCACTAAGGGGTATTGCCATTATTCTAGGAAATAAACAATGAGTAATTCAAACCAAAATAATAGTAAAGGCGTATCCGTTGTATCTGAAGCGGTATGCCAAGAAATCATGGGGCGACCTGAAGCCTTCACCGCCGTAGAAAACGTATTTGCAGCTATGGCAAAAAACACTGCCTACAATTTTCCAGTAATACGTGAAGCTATTGGCCATGCCGACGCCCTTTACGGCTTTAAGTCAGGGTTTGACCGTGACGGTATGGTATTGGGCCTAAAATCTGGTGGTTATTGGCCAGGTAATATCCAACTGGATTTAACCAATCACCAGTCGACAGTTATTTTGTTTGATCCTGATACCGGTAAATTGAAGTCTCTGGTTGGTGGAAATTATTTAACCGCAGTGCGCACAGCAGCATCATCTGCAGTATCAATTGCTCACTTAGCGCGTAAAGATGCCAAAGTATTAGGAATGGTTGGTGCAGGACATCAATCAACATTTCAGTTAAGAGCAGCTGTTGAACAGCGTAACTTCGAGAAAGTTGTGGCTTGGAATTTTCATCCTGAGCAACTGCCTAACCTTGCCGCTGTTGCAGAAGAGTTAGGTTTACCATTTGAATCTGTTACTCGTGAAGAACTGGGCGCGCAAGCCGATGTAATTATTACGATTACTTCTGCATTTGAAGCTTTAATTGATGCTGACTGGATTAAACCGGGTACTCACATTGCTTGCATGGGTACCGACACGAAAGGCAAACAAGAAGTTGATGCAAAACTATTATCAACGGCAACAGTATTTACTGATGAACTGGCCCAGTCGGTTAGCATAGGTGAAGCGCAACATGCCATTGCAGCCGGCTTAATTCAAGAAGCAGACATTGTGCCTATTGGCGAAGTGATCAACGGTACAAAACCAGGCCGTACTTGTGACAAACAAATCACCTTATTCGATGGTACCGGTGTAGGGTTGCAAGATTTAGCCGTTGCCTCGGTTGCAGCAGAATTAGCTGAAGCGAAAGGCCAAGCAACGTATTTTAATTTATGATGATATCAGTTTAATTAAATTGGTATTAGACTGGGTTCTGTTGAACGTTCAACAGAACCTAAGCTTTTTAAAAAAGGCATAGCACAATAAAGGACACCGTTATGGAATTAAACGTTTATCTCTCAGGTGAAATTCACACCGACTGGCGAGAGCAAATTATTCAGGGTTGCCAAGCGCATGATTTAAACATCGTATTTTGCTCTGCAAATACCAATCATGATGAAAGTGATGGCGCTGGTGATGTACTTGGTAATGAAGATAAATCATTTTGGCGAGATCATAAATCAGCTAAAGTAAATGCGCTAAGAACAAATACATTAATCGAACGTTGTGACATTGCGATTATTCGCTTTGGCGATAAATATAAACAATGGAATGCTGCTTTTGATGCGGGCTATTGTGCCGCATTGAGCAAGCCATACATTACTTTACATGGTGAGGATATAATTCACCCACTAAAAGAGGTTGATGCCGCAGCTCACGCATGGGCAACAACCGTTGAACAAGTCATTGAAACACTTAAGTATATAAGTAACAACTAGTTAAACCATTAAATAGGGGTTAATAACCATTAACCCCTATTGAATTTTATTCGGTAACACATGAAGTGCCCTTCTCATCATTTCAGCAATAGTTTTTTTTGTAGCTTTTCACAAATTATGCTGCAAGGAAATGCTGTCACAGGTTTTTTATTCTGTATCGGTATTGGCCTTAATTCGCCGCAAATGCTGCTAGGTGGAATAATAGCAACACTTGCAGGCTTGGCCACCGCAACGATGAATCGTTATGACTCTGCCTCGATACAAAATGGCGTTTATAGCTATAACGCTAGTCTCGTCGGCATAGCGGTTTTATTCTTTTTTCCTGCCAGTTTATTCTCGCTATCATTGGCAATTTTTGCTGGCGCTTTTGCTACCGTCATCACACATTTAATGCTGATAAGAATACCTGGTATATCAGTATTAACTGCGCCGTTTATTATCTCTACCTGGTTAATTTTACTGGTTTTTGATAATTCTCAACTCGCTAATTCAGGCGCGGATGTCGCTGCTAATATCACTGGCGATTTTTACTCGCTAATGCGAGGCATAAGCCAAGTGATGTTTCAGGACTATTGGCTCTCAGGGGGCGTTTTTATATTTGGACTGCTATTTCACTCATTTAAAGCAACCGCTTGGGCAGTTATAGGGTCGGCGCTGGGTATACTAACCGCACGAGTGTTAGGCTTTTCTGAAGAGTTATTGCTAATGGGTATGTACGGCTTCAACGCTTGCCTAGTGGCAATATCGTTAGCCGAACGATATAACAAACATTATTCGCCAATTGTTCTTGGCATTATACTTTCGGTACTCCTTAGCAGAGTATTCGAGCAGATAACGCTGCCAGCATTAACGGCTCCATTCGTGCTTAGCAGCTGGATAATCCTAGGGTTTATTCGAAGAGATACAAATGTTCAGACTTGCAATAAATCTGCTTAGTGAATGCCACAGCCTTTAAGGATTATTTGAGTCAATGAAGAAACAACGCCTTCGAAATCTTCATCGCTCATTGCATCCTTGTCCAAGGCAGCAATAACTTGCACATTAAAGTCAGCGTAATGTTGAGTGGAACTCCAAATTAAAAACAATAAGTGATGCGGATTAACATTATCTATTAAGCCTTTATCAATCCATGTTTGGATAACGGCAACTTTACTTTTTAACCATTCTTTAAAGTCGCTATTTAAGTATTCATTTAAAACTGGTGCGCCATGAATCAACTCACTGGCAAATATTCTCGATGAATCAGGGTCATCTTTAGAATGCATAACTTTGGCGCGAATATATGCGCTAAGAGCTTGTTTAGGCTCAAGTTCTGCATTCAAGGTGTCGTAATCCCTATTCCATATTTCAACGATATTGCTTAACAATTGCTGATAAAGATCGGTTTTGTCTTGAAAGTAGTAATGGATATTTGCGCGAGCGATATTGGCACGTTCGGCTATACGTTTAATTGACGCACCTTTGAAACCATAGGTGACAAATTCTTTTTTGGCCGCATTAAAGATGATCGCCTTATTCTTTTGTCGAACACTGCCTTCTGACATTTTAGCTTTGGCCACAAAAACTCCTATTAGAAAATTAAAATCAGCAGCATGTTAGGTTTTAACACTATGCCGCTGATTCCTCATCATTAAATAATAAAAGCCAAATATTTTCAACCACGAAAATTGTGATTTCAGAATTAATTTTGCCCTTTAATTTACTGCTTTTAATTCTATACGGCGTTGATGCAATAGTGGTTCTGTATAACCACTTGGTTGCTCCTTGCCTTTGAAAATTAAATCCATTGCAGCATTGAACGCAATATTAGTATTAAAGTTTGGCGCCATAGGCTCATAACTTGCGTCAGTTATATTTTGTTGATCAACCACTTTCGCCATACGCTGTAAAGACTCTATCACTTGCTCTTTGGTTAACATGCCATGATGCAACCAGTTACAAATATGCTGACTCGAAATTCGTAATGTTGCTCTATCTTCCATGCGCCCGACGTTATCAATATCAGGAACTTTTGAACAACCTGTGCCTTGATCAATCCAGCGCACAACATAACCAAGCAATCCTTGAACGTTATTATCAAGTTCGTGCTGAATATCTTCGGCGCTGAGCGATTCTTTATTTTTTAATAGCGGGATAGTTAATAATGCCGATAAATCATTACTATTTGACTGACTAAACTGTTCGAGCATAGCCTCTTGAATTTCAACAACATTAACCTTGTGGTAGTGCAATACGTGCAATGTAGCAGCTGTTGGTGAGGGTACCCAAGCACAATTAGCGCCTGATTCTGGATGGCCTATTTTATTGGTTAACATGGCCGACATTTCATCCGGAATGGCCCACATGCCCTTACCTATTTGCGCTTTGCCTTTTAAGCCAGCTTGTAAGCCAATACGCACATTGCGGTTTTCATAAGCATCAATCCATTGCTCGTTTTTCATCAACTCTTTACGCGCCATCGGTCCCGCTTGCATGCTGGTATGAATTTCATCACCGGTTCTATCTAAAAAACCTGTGTTGATAAAAGCAAGACGATCTTTTGCAGCTCTAATACACTCTTTTAAATTAACCGAAGTTCGACGTTCTTCATCCATTATCCCCATTTTAATAGTATTAGTAGCTAAGCCTAAACCCGCTTCAATTCGAGTGAATAATGCATTACTAAATGCGACTTCTTCTGGGCCATGCATTTTAGGTTTAACAATGTAGATACTGCCTTGGCGCGAGTTTTTAAATTTTGAACTGCCCTTTAAATCATGCAATGAAATTAGTGTGGTTATGAGGCCATCTAAAATACCCTCTGGCACTTCTTTATCGTCTGCGGTTAACACCGCATCGTTCGTCATTAAATGACCAACGTTACGGACAAATAACAAACTGCGACCAGGTAAGGTTAACTCTTGCTCATCTAAAGTCGTATAGCTTCTATCTTCATTAAGTGTTCGAGTGATTGAAACACCATTTTTTTCAAGAGTCTCGCTTAAATCACCTTTCATTAAACCTAACCAGTTACGATATACCGCGGTTTTATCTTCGGCATCAACCGCAGCAATAGAGTCTTCGCAATCCTGAATGGTACTTAAGGCAGATTCAAGAATAATATCAGCAACTGACGCCGGATCTGTTTTTGCTACCGGCACACTTGGGTCGATTTTAATTTCAATATGCAAACCATTGTTTTTAAAAAGAATAGCCGACGGGTTTTGCTTGTCACCTTTAAATGCAACAAACTTTTCCTGCTCGACTAAGCTCACTTGTTGAGCATTTTGCAACGTCACCACCAGTTTACCATCAGCAACCTGGTAACTTGTTACCTCAATATGGCTACCATTGGTTAATGGTAAAACATCATCTAAAAAACGGCGCGCATATGCTTGTACCCTGGCCCCGCGGATCGGATTATAATTTTTGGTTACAGTAGCACCATTATCCTCTCCAATAACATCAGTACCATAAAGGGCATCATATAAACTTCCCCAACGAGCATTGGCAGCATTAAGAGCGAAACGGGCATTCATTAACGGCACAACCAATTGTGGTCCTGCGACCTTGGCTACCTCTTCGTCAACATAAGTAGTGGTTATCGAAAAATCTTCTTTTTCGGTAACGATATAGCCTATATCGGTTAAAAAGTCCTGATACTTTTGCTGCTCAAAAGGTTGGTTATTCGGGTCTAGATGCCAAGCATCTATTTTCGCTTGCATCTCTTCGCGAGTTGCCAAAAGCGCCTGGTTTTTAGGGGTAAATTCATCAAAAACATACGCTAAAGTTTGCCAAAAATCTTCAGCATCAAGACCAGTTCCTGGTAGTACTTCATGCTCTACTAAATTGTATAAAGACTCTGCGACTTTATAGCCGTGTTTAATTACGCGTTTATTCATAGGGTAACTCTGTTTATTTGATACTGATCGAGAAAAGCAGCTGCGCTGCTTTTCTGTATTTTTACGACTGTCTGCATACGCAGAACGGTTAGTTCATTCGTTCCAACCAAATTGCCAAGCTCGTTCGCTCTTCATCGCTCATTTCGGTTTTGTTCATAAATGGCATATCTTTAGCGTCAATAACCCGCGCTTTAATTCGCGGAGCCCACTGTTCGATGCTTGCTATGTTGGTAAATACAATTCCTGCCGGGGCAATTTTAAAGATATCATCTGTTGGCTGCTCGGAATGACAAGAGCCGCAACGTTGTTCAATAATTTGTGTCACTTGCTCATTACTCACCACTTGCTGTTTCTGCTCTGCACTTATTTCTACCGAGCGGGGTGCAATAACAAATGCCAAAGCAATGGTTGCAACAACAGAGCCAACTAAAACAAATGGTTTTTGCTTACCAAAATGGCGCAAGACAAAATATTGACGAACAGCTGCCGTAATTAAAATGATGCCAATTAACACTAACCAATTAGCACTATGATTATAGGTCATTGGGTAATGGTTTGAGATCATAATGAAGATAACCGGCAAGGTCGTATAGGTATTATGAGTCGAGCGTAATTTCGCATTTAAGCCATAAGATGGATCAGGCGAGGTGCCTTGTTCAACTGCTTTTACCAAAGCACGTTGTGATGGCATAATTCCAAAGAATACGTTGCCAGCCATAATCGTGCCTATGATTGCGCCCATATGCATGTAAGCACCACGTGCACTAAATACTTGGGTTAAACCATACGATAACGCGGTGGCCACAACGATTAAGATCAAGCCTAAAATAATGCCATGGTTTTTTAATTTAGTACGCACTAACACTTCATAACTACCCACACCAACAACAATGGAACCTATGCCCAAGGCAATGGCTTGAAACTGTGTGAGGTCGGCAACACGTTTATCAATCAAGTACGATTCTGCACCAACATAAAACATTAACGATAGTAATAAAAAGCCAGTGATCCAAGTAGTGTAGGCTTCCCACTTAAACCAATGCAATGTGGTTGGCATTTTCGGCGGCGCAAGTTTGTACTTAGCCACTTCGTAAAAGCCACCACCATGAATGGCCCATAGATCACCACCAACACCATTGTCGGCTTTTACTTGTGGTGGTTTTTCTAAGTGGTTATCTAGCCAGACAAAGTAAAATGAGGCACCGATCCAAGCGATACCAGTAATAAGATGAGCAAAGCGAATAACTAAATTTAGCCATTCATTAATATACGGATCCATAATAATTCCTTAATTCTTTTATTTTTAGCAGCTGCGTTATATACGCTCACCCATAATATGGGTGGCCTTAACGTGTCGCTCATCGCCTAACATGCTTAAAATAAACAGCTTTTCAGACAAGTGTGTGCAATGCTGCATACGTCTGTCCATAAGCGGTGTTGCATGATAATCAAGAACGATAAAGTCAGCTTCTGCGCCTTTACTGAAGTTACCTATGGTGCCCTCAAGATCTAACGCAATGGCTCCTCCTAATGTGGCCAAATAAAACGATTGGAATGGGCTGAGTTTTTCTGAACGAAGTTGTTGAGTTTTATAACCTTCGTTAAGTGTGCTTAACATTGAAAATGTTGTACCTGCGCCAATATCGGTACCATAACCAACATTAACGTCAAATTTTTGCGCCTGTTGCAGGTTAAATAAACCACTGCCTAAAAACAGGTTTGAACTTGGGCAAAAAGCTATGGCTGAATCGGTTTCACCCAAGCGTTGACACTCACTATCATGCAAGTGCACGCCATGGGCAAAGACACTACGGCGTCCTAGCAATTTACTTTTATCATATACATCCAAATAGCCGTCGCTATCCGGGAAAAGTTCATTTACCCAAGCTATTTCATCTTTGTTTTCACTTAAATGGGTATGTAAATAAACACTCGGATTTTCGGCAAGTAATTGCCCGGCTTTATTTAATTGTTCGCTTGAACAGGTTGGTGCAAAGCGTGGCGTAATGGCATATTGTAAACGATCTTTTTTGTGCCATTTTTCGATTAATGCTTTGCTGTCGTCATAACCTGATTGCGCTGTATCTGACAAATAATCAGGGCAATTTTGGTCCATTAATACCTTGCCACAAATCATTCGTAATTTTTTCTGTTGCGCAACGCTAAAGAACGCATCAACAGACTCTTTATGTACCGTACCAAACACCAAAGCCGTTGTTGTGCCAGCATCGAGTAACTGTGTCAAAAAGAACTCTGCCACTTTTTTTCCATGCTCTAAATCTGAAAATTTACGCTCAAATGGGAACGTATAGTTTTCTAGCCACTCGAGTAACTGTTCGCCATAGGAGGCGATCATTTCGGTTTGTGGATAATGAACGTGAGTATCGATAAAACCAGGCATGATCAGGCCATTTTCATAATGAACAACATCAATGTTGCTATCTAACGTTGGTAATAATTCACTGGCTTCGCCGACTTGTTCAATCAGACCATTTTTAATGATCAATAAACCGTCTTCTATATATTGGTAACTGTCTTCGAGTTCTACTTTGGCTGGATCGGCCAAAAAATGTAATAACTCTCCGCGGTAAACTTTTAACATGTTGTTCTGCCTATATGCATAATCGCTATATTTTTCTGATTTTGCGATTTGTTCTGTGTTGTAATGTATTGCCGTTTAATTGATTATTCTGTTTTTGCAAACCAATTCAACCGGCTTCTTGCTTGTTGCCTTTGTGCTCTTGATTTATGGCACATTTGGCATTTTCTATTTGTTCTTCTTGCGATTTTTTTCAATGTCTAACCCATATCATCAGCTTGTCGCGATAACCAACGAACCGTCGAGTTTGAGTACGTCACAGTTGTCACCCTCACCGCCTCTATCAACGACTAAAAAATCACTTTCGCCGCCAAGCGCTAGACAAAAGTGATGCCAGGTACCCTTATGGTAGTTAATCCCTTGACCAGCTTTTGCTAGAAATACTTCAATTTTATTCACATCAAATTCGCCAGCGGGAGCGACAACCACTAAATACGGGTTTGGACCCATAGGGATAAATGCTTGGCTGCCATGTGGGTGGCGCTCCATCATTTTAATGGCAATCGGTTGTGTTAATGGCTTAGAGCGAAAAATATTCACTAAGGTATGACCGTTATTATCATCAACATCTACCTTGGCTAAGTCATGAAAACGGGTAGTATGACCGTCGTTTATGGCAAAGCTTTTTGCATGAGAGCTAGCTTCAATAACGTCACCAAAAGCACTGAAAGCGTCCTTGGTAAGTGGTTTTGGCGTGATAATTTGCACGTTATCAGTCATTATAGTTTCCATTTAAATTATCTTTAGCTGCCACGGTAAGTCGAATAACCAAACGCGGTTAATAACAACGGAATATGGTAATGCGTTCCGCTGGCATCAATTTCAAACACGATATCAACATACGGGTAAAACCCTTCTTCGTTGTTCGCTTTAAAATAAACTGAGGTTGCAAAGTGCATACGGTAAACGCCAGCAGGTAATACTTCACCCTCAGCGAGTAAGCCTGGTAAACGGCCATCATCATTTGTGACACCGCCATTGATTTCTTTCCAATCACTGCCTTGCTGGGCAAATAACGTGATAGGAACATTTTTTGCGGGTTTTCCGCGTGTTGTATCGAGTATGTGAGTAGTAATTTGACTCATATTTATTCCTTAAGTTAGCCTTCAGCTAATGCCTTATCGATGCGAAGTTGAAAAATTTTTCGCTGCTCCTCAGCCGCATTAACTAATTCTTGTGCTTTGCTATTTGGTAATCGTGCTTGCAGTAAATCAGACATTTGTTTGGCACTTTTTCCTGTTGCACAAACAATAAAAATGAAGCCAAATTTTTCTTCATAGTCAGTGTTACCTTGCGCTAAAGTTTCAAGAACACTTTCGTTAGCTTGTTTCACTAAGCCCTGTTCATTACCTGCCAGCTCTTTAGTATTTGCATATTTGGCCCTTAAACTGCTCACATCGCCGATTTTTGGATGCCCTTCAAAGGCTTCCAAAAAGTCATATTCTTGTAGCCCTTGCCAAGCACTATCAGCCGCCCTCTTTAACCCTTGCTCACTAATAAAAGGTCTTGCAGACACCATACGCTCTACCCAAGCAGTAGATGTACAGCATTGCATAAATGTATGTGCAGCCTGTTCTGGCGTTTGATTATTTAAATCATCTAAGGTCATCAATTTATCCTTTTTTACCAAATGCACGTAACCGAGAAATACCACCGTCAGGGAAAATATTTAAGCGTATATGGGTAAAAGTTTCAGTGTTCGCTGGAATGATTTCCTCAATAAATAAGTGCTCACGATGTGCGTACAACTTAGTACGAGCAATTATAGGTTGCCACTTGTCTTCTTGCTTACCATCGCTAAAGTCATCGCTGGTCGACACCATGCCTTCAAGCGTAAATGTGTCAGGGAAGTTCCCTTTAAAATGACAGGTATCAACGATGACTTTTTCAATACTTCCCTGGCTGGCAAGTTTAACAATAGACCAATCTGGACCTGGGTCACGGCGACGTTTTGTTTCCCAACCATCGCCCATATCTTTACCACGACCTGGCATAATTAAATTGTTCTTGTCACTAAAGAACATGTCGCTAACCAATAACGCTTTACCACCATTTTTAATGTAGGCTAAGTCTATTAATTCACCATCAATAAATTGCTGCCAGTTAACTTCTGCTTCACCATAAACACGTAAACGCGCAATACCGCCATCCGGGAACATATTCAAACGCACATGTGTCCAGGCAGTGTCATCATTAATGGCAAAAATATTTTGACTGTGAGCGTCTACAGCTGCCGGAGCTAAAATAGTATGCCAAACGGTATCAGCATTAGGCTCTACTTCACTTACACAAGCTTCTACTGAAACAGACTCTGGCGCATTTCCACGGAAATAGTTAGTGTCGATGTCAAAACCACGAATTACACCTTTGATACCTAAACGAATGATGCACCAGTCAAAATCACGACCGTTATCACGACCATAACTGCGACGTGATTCCCAACCATCCATCCATTTACCTCTGTCGGTAAATTTGTCATCGATAAAAATACCACGACCAGGTTTGATTAGATTTTCCATCTCAGCAAAAAAATCATCACTACAAGACAGAGTTTCTCCGCCTACACGTTCACTGGCTAAATCAACACAATGGGTTTTTAGCTCGTTTTCTAATTCAAGCGATTTACCGCTTAGTTTATTTTGTTGCTGAGTATCTATTTCTAGCATCATAGCTTGGTTTTCCTACATCTAAATTTGTTATTAATTCAATTTTGGTAATTATTGCTGCTACCCACTTTAGCAACTGATAATTACAGCCTACCTTTTAATAAAGGACGCCCTTTTGGCGCATTGATGAATTCGTCTTGTTGATATACATGATGACCACGAACAAAGGTATGTTCTACTTGACCGGTGACCTTACGACCTGCGTAAGGAGTAATATTGTGACGGTGTTTGATCATCTCATTGGTGATGGTAAATTCAGCACTCGGGTCAAACACTAAAAAGTCAGCATGGTTACCAACCTTAATTGCCCCTTTGACTGAGTCTAAACCGGCAAACTTTGCTGTTTCAGTAGACATTAAACGAGCAATATCAACTAAGCTGAAACCACGTTCTTTTGCTTCAGTCCAAATTAATGAAATACCAAATTGCAGCGCAGAAATACCGCCCCAAGCCTTTTCAATATCGCCAGTATCAATGTGCTTTAACTCTGGTGTACATGGCGAGTGATCTGAAACAATAAAGTCTAAACGGCCATCGGTAACTGCTTGCCATAAGTGTTCGCGGTTTTTGTTTTCACGAATTGGCGGACAACATTTAAATAATGTTTTGCCATCTGGAATGCTTTCTGAAGCAATGGTTAAATAATGAGGACAGGTTTCAGCAGTAAAGCGTAAGCCTTCTTGTTTCGCACCGGAAATAGTGTCCAATGCTTCATCTGAAGATAAATGCACGATATGAACTTTACAGTTATCACCCTGCTCTTTTGATTCACGGGCCATATCGACCATTAACGAAATTGCATCGTTTTCCCAGCTTTTAGGGCGAGACTCTAAGAAAGTATTATATTCTTTGGTGATTTCAACGTCATGAAAACTACCACAGTCTAATTCAGCATGAATTAAATATGGCACATCGTGCTTGGCTAATATTGGCATAGCGGCGCGCATATCTTTCGCTTCAACTGGAGGAAACTCTTCAATTCCAGAATCAATTAAAAAGGATTTAACCCCTAATACTCCGGCTTCAAGTAACTCGTCTAAATCACCAATATTTTGCGGAATTACGCCGCCCCAAAAGCCACAATCAACCCATAACTTATCGTCTACTGAGTCGAGTTTTTCTTGAAACGCGGCTTTAGTTGTAGTCACAGGAATACAGTTTAATGGCATATCAACTAGTGCAGTAATACCACCTGCTGCCGCTGCTTGAGTAGCAGTATTAAACCCTTCCCACTCAGTGCGGCCAGGTTCATTAATATGTACATGCGAGTCAACTAACCCTGGCATGATCACTTTGTTGCCAAAATCTTGCACTGGGCAAGATAAGCTTGCACCGTATGGGTGAATGGCCAAGATAAGTTCATCTTTTATTTCAACACAAGCGGCGATCTGTTTACCGTCAATAATGACATTTTTACTTTGCAGGGCAAAATGAGACACTTTGCTTCTCCTATTGTTTGAGGCTAACTACTTACTTCTTCGCTAGTAAGTAATTCCTTAAATTCTTTCCAGTGAATACCCTGTTGTGATACAGGACGAGTTTTATTCTTTTCAACAGCAATTTCTGGTTGTTGTTGCTCAAGTTTTTGCTGTTGTACTGTTTGATAAATATTGATAATTTCGCCAGCAACAGATACGGCAACTTCCATCGGTAGTTTCCCACCCACTTGTTCCAGACCAATTGGACAATTCATTCGGGCAACCTGTTGTGGATCAATATCCCGATGCTTGAAGCGCTGTTCGAAGCGACGTTTTTTTGTATCTGATGCGATAAGGCCTAAATAACTAAAATCTGCACGTTTCAGAATGGCTTGTGATATATCAAAATCCATTTGATGATTATGTGTCATCACCACGAAATAGCTGTTTGCTGGCATACTGGCAACTTCAAGTTCAGGCTCTTCACTAACCACTTTATGGACATTATGATAGGCATCTAAATTTGCAGGAAATTGCTCATCTCTACTGTCTACCCAAGTAACCTGACAAGGTAGTTGCGCTAAAATTGGTATTAGAGCTTTGCCCACATGACCCGCACCAAACAGCATAATGTTCACACCAACTGCTGCAAAACATTCAAACATCACCGTAGCGTTGCCACCACAACATTGGCCTAGATTGCTGCCAAGTTGAAAATGCTCCAAGTGTTGGGCGCTTTTACCTTCTGCCAGCATAGTTTTCGCATACTTAATGGTTTTATGCTCTAAATGACCACCACCAATGGTGTCAAAAATGTCATCTTTGGTGATAACCATTTTTGTACCACTGTTTCTTGGCGTTGAACCAGAAACGCCAACCAATGTTACCAGCACATAGGCTTGGCCTTGCTTGCTTAATTGATAAGAAGCGCTATTCCAGTTGTTATTCATTGCCATAGTCATCAGATTTCTCCTAAGTAAGCTGTTACGATTGTGCTTTCATTGCTTCAACCGCCCAGAGTACTCGTTCAGGGGTTGCTGGTGTATCAAGCACAGGACTTAAGCTGTAATTTGACACACTCGAAATTGCATCTTTAAGTGCCGACCATACAGACATCCCTAGCATAAATGGTGGTTCACCAACGGCTTTAGAGTTGTAAATCGTATGTTCACGATTAGGGGCATCAGGCACTAGGGCAACACGAAAATCTGCCGGTGCATCATTAATCGCTGGGATCTTGTACGTTGCCGGGTTATTAGAAAGTAGACGGCCTTGTTCGTTCCACATCAATTCCTCAGTCGTTAACCACCCCATACCTTGCACAAACGCACCTTCAATTTGGCCAATATCAATCGCCGGATTAATAGAGTGTCCGACATCTTGTAAAATATCGGTCCGCAAGGTTTTGTATTCACCGGTTAACGTATCAATGAGCACTTCCGATACTGATGCACCCGTTGCGTAGTAGAAGAATGGACGTCCTTTACCTGTTGCACGGTCAAAATGGATCTTAGGGGTTTTATAAAAGCCAGTAGAGGATAAAGAAACACGGGCCATATAAGCGATTTGTGAAAACTCAGCAAAACTGAAGGTTTGCTCTCCAACAATTATATTGTTGTTTTCAAAGATGACTTGCTGCGCTGTTACTTGGTATTTTTCACAGGCAAAGTCAATTAAGCGTTGTTTAATGGTTTTTGCTGCAGCTTCGGCAGCTTTACCATTTAAATCAGTACCCGAAGATGCTGCGGTTGGTGACGAGTTTGGAACTTTATCAGTACGCGCTGCCGAAACGGCAACAGTGTCAACATCAACCTGGAATTCTTCCGCAACAATTTGCGCCACCTTGGTGTTAAGGCCTTGCCCCATTTCACTGCCACCATGGCTTAAATGAATGGTGCCATCGGTATAAACATGAACAAGCGCGCCGGCTTGATTTAAATGTTGAACGGTAAATGAGATACCAAATTTAACCGGCGTTAAGGCAATACCTTTTTTAAGTATGGCGTTATTGGCATTAAATTCAGTAACCGCTTTACGACGTGCCTGATAATCAGAACTTTGTTCTAATGTCTCAATAATTTCAGGTAAATTGTTATGTTCGACTTCTTGATGATAGTGAGTTTCATTGCGACCTTCACCACCATATAAGTTAATTTTTCGAATTTCTAACGGGTCTTTACCCAGATGACGAGCAATATCGTCCATGACCATTTCAATAGTCATCATACCCTGAGGACCACCAAAACCACGGTACGCAGTATGAGAAACAGTATTCAATTTACAACGATTACCGGTGACACTGGCTTGATCCAAGAAGTAAGCATTATCAGAATGGAACATCGCTCTATCAACAATGGCATCAGATAGATCCGGTGAATAACCACAGTTACCATTAACTTCTATGTTGATACCTTTGATCTGGCCGTCTTTGTCAAAACCAACGGTATAGTTATTTTCAAACGGGTGACGCTTACCCGTCATGATCATATCGTCCATGCGGCCTAATTTAAATTTAACCGGACGATTAGTTTCATTAGCAAGCAAGGCGGCAATACATGCCCACGGTGCTGCTTGTGTTTCTTTACCACCGAAACCACCGCCCATACGGCGCATATCCACTAACACTTTATTCAATGGAATATCTAACACTTCAGCAACTAATTTTTGAACTTCACTTGGATGTTGAGATGAGGTATAAATTTCCATACCACCATCTTCGGTCGGCACAGCTGTTGATACTTGACCTTCAAGATACATATGCTCTTGACCACCAACAATAATTTCACCTGAAAGTTGATGTGGTGCTGCATTAATGGCAGTTTCAGAATCACCACGTTTCATCTGAAATGGCGGACGAACAAAGTTTTGTTTCGCTAAAGCGTCTTTTACCGTTAATACCGCTTCTAATTCTTGATACTCAACTTTTGCTAATTTAGTCGCTTTTCGAGCCAAATCGTAACTTGTTGCAGCTACTGCAAAAATTGGTTGGCCAACATATTCTACTTTGCCAATAGCCAGTACAGGATCACCTGGGAATACCGGACCAATATCAGTATGTCCCGGTACATCTTCAACGGTAATTACCGCAACAACACCTTCTGCAGCTTTAACCGCAGATAAATCCATTGAAAGAATATTCGCGTGTGCATAAGATGATTGACCTACTGCAGCATGCAATTCACCTCTTAACGCTGGACGGTCATCAACATAAATTGCTTCACCAGCAACTTGCTTGTCAGCACTTTCATGTTTTTTAGAACGACCTACGCCACCTAAGCCAACATTGACTTGTCCGGTAACAACACTTTTATCACTGTTCGAACTTGCTTTTTTTACATCAATCAGACTACGCATAATTTACCACTCGTGTTTCAATAACTTTGCTTTGCAGCTCTAAATAGCACTTTTCAATAAGATTTTGAGCCACCGTCATACGGTAATTGCTCGACGCACGAACATCAGACATCGGATTAAAGTCATTCGTTAAGGCTTGTTTCGCTTGCATTACTGACTCTTTAGTTAAATTATTGCCTTGCAGCTTTTCTTCTGCAGCGGGAGCGCGTTTTGGAATAGCCGCCATACCACCAAAAGCTAGACGTACATTGGTAATTTCCTGACCGTCTTGCTCTATAAAGAATGCAGCTAATACTGCCGATATATCGTCATCGATACGTTTAGATATTTTGTATAACTTTAATGTTTGACCAGCGACTGGTTTAGGGATTTGTACAGACTTGATAAACTCAGAAGGCTTAAGCACTGTTTTCTTGTAATCAACAAAATAGTCTTCAACTAAAATAGTGCGTTCATTGCCATTAACATGCAAAGTCATTGTTGCGCCAAGTGCAATTAATGCGGGAGGCATATCGCCAATCGGAGAGGCATTACCAATGTTGCCGCCTAAGGTGCCATTGTTTCGTACTTGTTTGGAACCTATACGTTCTATCATTTCACCTAAGTCAGGGTAGTAATGATGCAACGTTTCAATAAACTTACTATACGGAAGTGCTGAGCCAATAATTATCTCACTGTCTGTTTCTTCAATATTGGTTAATTCTGCAACGTTACCAACGTAAACAAGTTTATCTATTGTCGCTAAGTTTTGTGTGACAGATAATGCTAAGTCAGTACCTCCTGCCACTAATGTAGAGTCTGGCTCACTGGTTAATTCATACGCTAACTCGTCGATATTTTTTGGGGCGATAAAATTATGACCATTACCACTTAATGTCGGGGCAGGTAATTTTTGTAACTCAGTGAGGGTTGCAACAGTTTGTTGGTAATGTTTTGCAAAAGAATCATCATCGGTATTGGTGCTCGACGTGATAGCCGCTTCTATGATTGAGCGGTATCCTGTACAACGACATAAGTTACCCGCTAATGCTTCGAGTACTTCAGCGCGAGTAGGTGTTTTATTATGCTTATGCAAAGCAAATGACGACATAACAAAACCAGGAGTACAAAAACCACATTGTGTGCCATGATTATCAACAAGAGTTTGTTGAGCATGATGCAACTTGGCACCGTCTTTTAAATCTTCTACCGTGATCAATTGCTTACCATGCAGATTACCAACAAAGGTAATGCACGAATTAATCGAATTATAAGTAAGTTGACTAGCGTTATCACTGTCCAACTCTGCCAGTACTACGGTACAGGCACCACAATCACCAGATGCACATCCTTCTTTGGTGCCAGTATTAAATTGTATCTCGCGCAGGTATTGCAGAACCGTTAAATTCGGGTCTATGTTTTCTATGGTCACAACGTCGTTGTTTAATAAAAAACGAACTGTACTCTTAGTCATAATTTCTTCCGTAGTTGATCTTGTGTTAATAGAATGTGATCAAATTCAATAACCTAAATATATCAGATTAAAAAGTTGACACAAGTGTCAATTTTATAAAATAACAATATTTAAGCCGCCAAAAACAAAAAATGGCAGTTAAATCATGAGGAAAACGTTATATAGAAATGACTAAAAAAAATTTAAATTAGCCCCCTTATATAAGCCATTTATCGCTTTTTCTTTCTAAGACTAAAAGCTGAAAGTCACTGAAAACCTGACTTTGATTGTTATAACTAAAAAGATTACTAAGCATCATTAGCTTAGCCTCACTCATTATTTCTGAGCGCAGGCTCTGCTAACTCGGCTTAGTTACACGTTTTGGTCTTTGCCTTAAAAAATAATTTTTGCATTTGTTTTAATCAAAGGAATATTCATCATTATTCACTGATATTCAGCTTTTTATCCCTGCAAGAATAACCAAGAATAAATCATGCAAAACACAGTAAATGTGATCTAGAATGGTTAACAATGCATGGAGTATGAAATGACATTTGGTAAACAATTAAAAAAATTACGCAGTGAAAGAAACTTAAGCCAACCACAATTAGCAGAGCTGGTGGGTATTGAGCAGTCGTATTTATCAAAACTTGAAAATGATAAGTCGATCCCCTCTAATGAAATTTTTCGTCAAATTCTACAAGCGTTAAATATAAAGCTAGGCGATTTTTTAACATCGATTAAATCGGCCAGCGACAGACAAAATTTGACGCAAATTCCTGACATAGAATTATGGTATCGACAACAAGACAATATAAATTTTAAACAACAACGACGTTATTTATATTTTTGTAGTGGTTTAATTGTTTTAGCGGTGACTCTATTTTATCTTGGTTTTAGTAAGCTAGCATTTAGTGAACTGCGCTATAAATACTATTCTCCAGGAGTGATTTTGGCAGGCGAACCGAAAAATATATTTAACGACTGGTCACGTTTGCTTGAAGCACCAATGGGAAAAATACATGAAATTCGCAAGAAAAAAGAAATTGAAATGACTAATCGAAAAGATGAAATAGAGATAGATTCAGCAACCTATCTTGGCTCATCTTTTATGCAAAAGGTCGAAGGTGGACAACGACACTTTTCACAACGCGATAGCATCAATATTCCTCGTACGATTAACTCCTGGTTGCAGGTGCTTGGTGTGTTATTGTTTGCGTGTGGTTTTATGGGTTTTGTTTTAGAACGAAGATTGTTTGCATCGACTAAGACATAATCTAAATTACTCAAAGCAGCTGTAGCTGCTATATCTTGCCATTAAAAAGTAGATACATTTTTAGCTATTTAATGGCAAGAAATAAGTGACATTGCTAAGACGTGATCTTTAACGAATAATTACCAATAAGCAGTTATCTTTTAATTGATGGCGAGCATGCCAAGTATCCAGGGCAACATAAATGCCGTAGTAAATGATGCTAAGGCCATACCTAGGCCAGAGAAAGCGCCCATGGTATTACTTTCTTTAAAAGCAACTGCGGTACCTAAACCATGTGAGGTTAACCCCATGGCAAACCCTCTAAAGCGGTCGTCTTTAACCCCAACCAGTGAAAATATTTTCAATCCTATTACACCACCTAAAACCCCGGTGGTAGCAGCTAACCCGGCAGATAATGACACTATCCCGCCTATTTGTTCAGATATGCCCATAGCAACCGGAGTGGTAACTGATTTCGGCGCTAACGATATTTGTGTAGCAAGGCTGGCACCAAATAAATCAGCAATACCTATAGCACTTAATGAACCAATAAATACCGATGCTATCAGGGTGATCAAAATAGGAATTAACAACTGTTTAATTCGGTGTAATTGGTGATACAAAGGTACGGCTAATGCTACGGTCGCCGGCCCCAGTAAAAAGTGAATAAACTTGCCGCCGGCAAAGTAATCTTCATAACTGATCCCAGTAATTAACAGCACGCTAATAACAACGATCATGCAGGTAATAAACGGGCTTAATATAGGTTTATAATTTGATTTTTTATAAAGATACATAGCAAGCATATACGCTAGCAAGGTTAAAATAATCCCTGTTAATGGCGAGCCTTGGATCATCAACCAAATCGCTGAAAGTTTCTCGTTAAATGTCATGCTTTGTCTCTTTAACCAAGAACTTGCTAGCAAAAGACATTAACAATGCCGTACTCGCTAGCATAATAATGGTACTTAGGATCAACGTTGCTGTAATTGGCAACCATTCATTCACTAACAATTCATAATGCGCCATCAACCCAACACTGACAGGGACAAACATTATTGATAAATGTCCCAACAAAGTTGTTGATGCTGTATTTAATGGCTTGCCAACACTGCCTTTTATAATAAGAGCAGTGAGTAACAGGACGATACCAACTACAGGTCCTGAAACGGGTAAATCGAGAAGAATAACCAACGCTTCGCCTAGTAGTTGGAATATTAACAACAAAGTGAAACCTATGATGAAGTCCATGATGAGCCCTTTAAATACGGATAATTTCTAAGCCAAAGGTATAAAGAAAGTAAATAATAACAGCACTATTGTTGAAATTCATTTGATTTATTGAAAACTAAGTTTTATTGTACCTATACAGGTCAGTGGTCTGATGAGTGTAACAATTGATATGATTCAACCTAATCTGACCAAAGATAAAAACAAGTAAATTACCTTTGAGTGAACCATGCCAGAATATAAAGCGCCAATCCGTGACACAAAGTTTGTCATGCAAGAATTATTAAATTGTGAAGATCATTATCAACGTTTGGGTTATGAAGATGCCAGCATCGAAATGGTTGATGCCATTATCAATGAAGCTGCAAAACTAAATGAACAAATCATTGCCCCTATTAACCAAGTTGGTGATCAACAAGGCTGTACTTTCGATAATGGGAAAGTTACTACGCCTGATGGCTTTAAAGAAGCCTATCAGCATTATGTTGAAGGTGGCTGGCCTACGCTTTCACAATCTTTAGAGTTTGGTGGCCAAGGCTTGCCACATTCTTTAAGTACCGCTATTGGCGAATATACTTCGGCAGCAAACCACAGTTTTGCGATGTATCCGGGATTAAGCCACGGTTGTATGGCTACTCTGGAAGCTCATGGTACTGAACAATTAAAGCAAATGTTTTTACCAAAACTGGTAGAAGGTACCTGGACCGGAACCATGTGTTTAACAGAGGCACACTGTGGCACTGATTTAGGTATGCTGCGCACTAAAGCAGAATTAAATGCCGATGGTACTTATCGTTTAACTGGCAGCAAAATTTTCATCTCTGCCGGTGAGCACGACTTATCAGACAATATTATTCATGTTGTTATAGCGCGTATACCAGGTTCACCAGAAGGCACTCGCGGAATTTCTCTATTTATCGTGCCAAAGTTTAACGTTAATGCAGATGGCACTGTTAGTGATCAAAACGGTGTCACCTGTGGTTCGATTGAGCACAAAATGGGTATTAATGGCAGCGCCACTTGTGTTATTAATTTTGATAATGCTACAGGTCATTTAATTGGTGACGTTAACCGTGGTTTAAACTGTATGTTTACCTTTATGAATGCCGCAAGGTTAGGGGTTGCAAACGAAGGGGTAGCTCATGCAGACGCTGCTTTTCAAGGCTCATTAGCTTATGCCAAAGACCGCCTGCAAATGCGTTCAATGTCTGGCCCTAAAAATCCAGATGGCCCTGCCGACCCTATTATTGTTCATCCTGATGTGCGCCGCATGTTACTTACCCAAAAATCAATAAGTGAAGGTGGCCGAGCATTAATTGGTTATTTAGCGCAATTAGTGGATGTTGTTCATGCCAGTAAAGATGAAGCTGAAGTAGCAAAGGCGGAAGCTAACTTAGCGTTACTAACCCCAATCGGAAAAGCATTTTTAACCGAATTAGGCTTAGAATGTGCTGGCCATGGCGTACAAATTTTTGGTGGTCATGGTTACGTCAAAGAATGGGGCATGGAACAGTTAATGCGCGATGCTAAAATAAGCTGTTTATATGAAGGCACAACAGGCATACAAGCGCTCGATCTATTAGGCCGTAAAATACTTGGCTCTAAAGGCGAGCTATTGAAAGGTTTTGCCACTGAAATAGGCACCTTTTGTCATATGAACGGTCAAAACCCAGAATTGACAAGCTATTGTATTACCCTTGGAAAATACAGCGAGGAATTAGCAAAGCATACTCAGCAACTTGGTGCTAAAGCTATGCAAAATCCTGATGAAATCGGTGCAGCTTCAGTGGATTACCTAATGTATGCCGGTTATGTCACCCTCGCTTATTTTTGGGCTAAAATGGCTAAAACCGCTGCTGAAACATTAGCAAAAGGAACTGCTGAAGAAGATTTTTATCAAGCAAAAATTAAAACTGCCAAGTTTTATTTTGAACGCATATTACCAAGAGCTGAAGGTCATGCTGCCTGCATGATTAATGGTGCTGATAGTATGATGGCCTTAGACAGCGAAGATTTTATTTTTTAATAAATAGCTAATTTAACTTTTCCATAACGCTCTTAATGTCTTCATTAAGAGCGTTTTTTATTTTATATAAGGCTGTTTGTTTAACTAAATAAAAATTCCTCCTCATACAATTTTATCAAAACAAAAAATAACAGCCTTTTTTAACATTCTATTCATCACTTTTATTTATTTTCTACTATATTCAATAGAGTAATAATTCATTGACTTAAAAGAATAAAGGTACATTTATGGATGCAATAGAATCCTCTGAGGTGTTAGAAAATATTGATATTGAAGTTATTCAGAAACATTTGGATACCTTTATCGATTTGGCCATAACATTCAGCACAAAAATATTGGTTGCGGTATTAGTTTTATGGATAACAACTTGGATTGTTAAGCGAATTGTTAGACTTGTCGATCTCGGTATGACCGCGCGTAAAGTTGAAGTTACTTTGCATAAATTCTTATTAAGCATTATTAATATTGCCCTAAGAACAATTTCAATTATTATATTTGCCTCTATGATAGGTATTGAAACAGCCTCTCTTATTGCTTTATTAGGTGCCGCAGGTTTGGCAGTTGGTTTAGCATTACAAGGCAGTTTAGCCAACTTTGCCGGCGGTATTATTATCTTATTCTTCCGCCCATTTAAAGCTGGAGATGTTATTGAGGCACAAGGTTTTGAAGGTACAATTCATGAAATTCAGATCTTTAACACCATCATGATCACTTATGATAATCGTAAAGTATTTATCCCTAACGGGTTATTATCGAATGGCTGTTTAGTAAATGATTTTACACAAAAAGTACGCCGGGTTGATATGAAGTTTGGCGTAAGTTATTCAGATTCAATACCAAAAGTTAAAGAAGTGATTCAAAGTGTACTTGACGCAGATGAGCGGGTATTGAAAAAGCCAGCAGCAGATATTTGGTTAGCGGAACATGGCGATAGCTCGATCAACTTCTTTGTGCGTCCCTGGGTAAGAAGTGACGATTACTGGCCAGCCTATTTTGGCATTCATGAGGAAATAAAGTTAGCATTTGATCGTGAAGGCATCAGTATTCCATTCCCACAACGCGATGTACATATGATCCCAGTAGAAAACAAAGCATAAAAGATATTAAATAACCAATAAGCAGCCACTAATTACTGGCTGCTTTATTTTTATCACCCTGCTATATTTGGTAAATATCCAATTAACCAATAAATGCCGTGTTACTCATCAACGAAGAAAACACCTTAAATTACTCGCCATCATGTGAGCGCAATCAAGATGTTATTTTAAAACAACTGTTACCTATTTTATCGTCGGTAAGTTCTGTGCTAGAAATTGGCAGCTACTCCGGTCAGCATGCTCTGCATTTTTGTTCATCACTAAGTCATTTAAATTGGCAACCTAGTGATCAACACAGCCTAGTTGCAAACTTAAATGAAAACTTGCATCGTCATAACATCGACAACATTAAACCAGCGATAGAGTTAGATGTAAGTGATCCCGTACAATGGCCAGAAACAAAGTTTGATTTAATATTTAGCGCCAATACGTTACACATAATGTCTTGGCAACATGTTGTTGAAATGTTTAACAATTTACCGAAATGCCTAAACAACCAAAGTTATTTATGCATTTATGGGCCGTTTAAATATAATGGTCAATATACCAGCTCAAGTAATGCTAACTTTCAATTGTGGTTGCAAAATAGAGATCCGGTTAGTGGTATTAGAGATTTTGAAAAAATTAATGAATTGGCTGAGGACATTGGTCTTACTTTACTACAAGACATCGCCATGCCTGCCAATAACCAACTTTTAATATGGAAATACGAAAATGTTTGCTAACACACCAAAGCCTCCTTATTACGCGGTTATATTTACCTCGACATTAAAAGCCGATGATCCTGAATATGACAAAATGGCAGACCTGATGGTTGAACTGGCCAGTAAACAAGATGGTTTTTTAGGTATCGAATCAGCACGTTCAGAAATAGGTATTAGTGTTTCATATTGGCGAGATCTTGATGCTATTAAGCAATGGAAAGCACAAACAGATCATCAAGTGGCTCAATCAAAGGGTAAACAACAATGGTATAGCCACTATATAACCCGGATCAGTAAAGTAGAACGAGACTATCACATGTAACGATGCTGCAATGTCTCGTGTTTAAATTCAGGCGTGTTTTCTTTTCGCCATTAAAAATAAGATTAAGCCAAGCACTGACCAAGCAATAATCATTACCCACTCATACGGCCATAACAATGAACTTGGCCCCCATGGTAGATATATCCACGCAAGGCAGATACTAACAATAAGTGCGCTCCATCCTACCAACTTGCCGTGCTTTACTTTAAATGGCCTTGGCATATCAGGTTCGGTTTGTCTTAACTTTAAAAATGCATAGGCGACCATGCCATAACCAATAACCACCGCAAAACTTCCGGCATTAATTAACCAAACTAAAATAGTTTTCCCAAAGAAAGGCGAGATACAACACAGTAACCCAATAAACAAAATCGCGACATATGGGGTATTGTATTTAGGGTGAAGTTTGGCAAAAGCTGCGGGCAATTGCCCTGCTTTTGCTAATGCATAAATTGCCCGACTGCCGCCTAAAATAAAAGCATTCCAACTTGTAATTATACCCGCGATACCGCCAAAAACGGTTAAATTGCCAGCCCATTGACCATGCCAAACATTCGCATGTGCATCAGCGGTGGCCATACTGCTATTACTTAATTGCTCCGAATTCATAGAAAGCGCCACACCAAAGCAAATAAGGCAGTACCACAATACCGCCATTGCTACAGAAAAGACTAAAACTTTACCTATAACTTTAGGATCTAAGTTTATCTCCTCGGCAGATTGTGGAATAACATCAAAGCCGATCATAAGTGCAGGTATCATTGCCAGAACAGCAAAAAAGCCTTTGTGATCATCAACAAATAGCGGTGTTAAATAAGTTAGGTCGAACTCACTAGCCACGCCCATTAAGAACATTAAACCCACAATTATGAAACAACTGGTAATTGTAGTTTGCACAACAGCCATAAACTTAATGCCTAAAACATTAATCGTTGTCATTGCAATAGTTGCAACAACTCCAATGATTGCATAGCTAATATATACTTCAGCATCAAACACTGACCATAAATAACCGACTTCTAAGTTTGGAAGTAAATATTCTATTGCCAAAGGTAACGCCGCAGATTCAAAGGTTGGAACAGTGACATAGGCCATAATAATTGCCCATGTACATATAAATGAACCGGTTCGACCAAACGCTCGTTCGGTATAAACATGCTCGCCGCCAACTTTTGGCATAGCAGAAACCAATTCAGCGTAAGTTAGACTTATCAGTATTATCGCAAAACCGCCCACTAAAAAGGCTAACAAAGTGCCTAAACTGCCCGCGGAGCTTAACCAAATGCCGGTCATGATCACCCAGCTCCAGCCAATCATAGCGCCAACAGCTAATACCAGCACTTCTCTTTTTGACAACGTTCGAATTAAGCCTTGACCCGACATAGTTACATGTTCTCTTTGTTTTTATTAATATTTTTTGTTTTAAACAGTATTATATGTTTTAAATTAAAAAGCCATTTTTGTGCTTATTTTTTCACCGGTAACAAACTCCCCCCTAACAATTACATCTCGGTAACAGCTTTTAATTTAAAGCGCTTTATAATGACAACTATTGAATGAATTATTCATTCGTTTTCTCTCCCTGAGATATCCCTTTAAGCACCTGATTAGGTGCTTTTTTTTTGCCCTAAGAAAGCTAAGCACTACTGTAATACTATCCTTGTTCCCCACACTGAAAATTTACGATAAACTATGGTCAAATTTACTACTGACCAACACTATGCGCTTACTTTCTTTTTTCTTATTATTCAGCTTTAGCAGTGGACTATTCGCTGCCACCCAAACTAAACCTGCAAATCCAGATGAAATGGTGAAACAGTTTTCTAAAATGCACGAACAATTAATGCCTATAGTTGCGGTTGCCGATATGTTTTATGGCTGTCATTTAAATAAAGCACAAGAACAGTACACACTTGAGTTTCTAATCAATGACATGGATAAAGAGTTATTGGCCACTAAATTAAGTGAATGTTTGGGTGAAGAAAACCTAGCTTCTGATAACGCGCTTAATTACGGAATAAAAGCATGTTTCAGTGATCAAATGAGTCACCTGCCAGATGATGAACAACAGAAAAACATTGAACAAGTCGATAATGTTTTAGCTGAACTGCCAAGATCTGAAAGACAGAAAAGCTTTACTCAATGTGTGAACAATCAAACCCTTAAGTATTTGGGCAATTAAACAGCTAAAACTTGAGTTTTCAAGGTGATGATTGATACCATAACGCCAACGTTCTTCCTAATGACTAAAATGGTTTTATTGTGAATAAAAGTATCATCACTAACTTAATTGCTCTTGCAGTTGCAATTTCTGGCTATGTGTTAAATCAGAGCATTCTATTTTCTATTGGTATTTTTGCAGTATCCGGTGCCATAACTAATGCCCTGGCTATACACATGCTGTTTGAAAAAGTACCAGGCTTATATGGCTCAGGTGTAATTCCGGCCAGATTTGAAGACTTTAAAGCTGGTATTCGTGACTTGATGATGAAGCAGTTTTTTACCACTGAGAACATTGATAAATTCTTATCTGAAAAAAGTGGCGCTGCCAGTAATTTTGATTTAGCACCGGTAATTCAAAAAGTTGACCTTGAACCTGCATTTAACTCATTAGTAACCACCATTGAAGAGTCTTCATTTGGCAGTATGCTTGCAATGTTTGGTGGCACAGAAGCGCTTACCCCTTTAAAAGAGTCTTTTATTGAAAAAATGAAAGCCTCACTTGTCGACATTACTGAAAGTGATAATTTTAATGAATTGGTTCGTGAAGAATTAGAGCAACCCAGTGTTGTCGGATCAATGAAAGAGAAAGTAGAAGACATCATTAACAAGCGTTTAAATGAATTAACCCCACAATTGGTGAAAGAAATCATTCAAGAAATGATAAGAAAACATCTTGGCTGGTTAGTCGTTTGGGGTGGTGTATTTGGTGGAATTATTGGCTATATTTCAGCATACGTAATGTAAAAATCATAAATATCTCAAAAAGACGGTAATTTAGCCTTAATTTTAACCGCTAACTGAGATATGCTTGCGCTTTAACACTGTAGTATTCACTCGGAATGCTCATCATAAAAGGTAAAAGGAACAATGTTCGGTAATCTTACAGCTCTACCAGCCGATCCTATCTTAGGTTTATTGGCAAAATATAGAATTGATCAAAACCCAAACAAGATTGATTTAGGTGTTGGCGTCTATAAAAACGAAGCAGGTCATACAGCAATTTTAGATTGTGTAAAATCGGCAGAGAAATTTCGTTTAGATACTGAAGATACCAAGGTGTATATTGGCCCTACGGGCTCAGCATCTTTTAATGATGAGATGGCCAAGCTTGCTTTTGGTGAGCATGATGTTATTGCTCAGAATAGAGTTCGCACAGTTTCAACACCAGGTGGTACAGGTGCACTTCGTGTTGCCGCAGAATTTTTAAAAGCCTGTAAGCCAGATGCTACCATTTGGGTAAGTGACCCAACGTGGGCCAACCACACAGGATTGTTCCAAGCAGCAGGCTTAACCGTAAAAACTTACCCTTATTACGATTATGAGAATAAATCTTTAAAGTTTGATGAAATGCTGTCGACTCTTGCCAACGTAGGTAAAGGGGATGTGGTATTACTGCATGCTTGTTGTCATAACCCAAGCGGCATGGACTTAAACCAAGAGCAATGGCAGCAAATTTGTGCCTTAGCATCTGAAAATGGTTTTACGCCACTAATTGATATGGCATATCAAGGTTTTGGTGATGGTCTGGAAGAAGATGCATACGGCTTACGATTAATGGCAGCCAGTGTTGAAGAAATGATTTTATGTAGTTCATGTTCTAAAAACTTTGGCCTATACCGTGAACGTATCGGTGCATGTAGTATTATTGGTAAAGATGCTTCGTCAATCGACGTTGCTAACTCAGTACTATTAAGTGTAGTGCGTTGTATTTATTCTATGCCACCAGCACATGGTGCAGCAATTGTTGAAACAATTTTAACATCAGATGAATTACGCAACCAATGGTATGAAGAATTAGCGATTATGCGTAATCGCATCAATGGTAATCGTCAACTGCTTGTTGATAACCTAAAAGCACAAGGTGTTACCCGTGACTTTAATTTCATCACTCAACAAAAAGGGATGTTCTCATTCTTAGGTGTTACACCTGAGCAAGTACAACAGTTGCAAGATGAGTACAGCATTTACATGGTTGGCTCTAGTCGAATGAGCATTGCAGGCATTGCGAATAGTAATGTTGAGTATTTAGCAGCAAGCATTGCAAAAGTGCTTTAATACTCCAACACTTTGAATAAAAAGCTTCCTCTGGGAAGCTTTTTTTTGCCTAAAAACACCACTTCACAGCGCTTTAACCAGATAAAATCTTCGTCAATGAATACGTATGCAAATGTATCGAAATCAACTGCATCTGTTATGAATACGTATGTAAAAACCATTAATTCTCATAAAAATAGGCTAGGTTAGAAATGTTAATTAGATGATAATAAAAGGCTTAGAAAATGTTACCAACAATGAAAAAGCTACTGTTAGTAACCTCACTCTCTTGTGGTGTGGTTGCTTGTGGCGGCTCTGATTCAAGCAAAACTCCAAAAGCAACGTCTACCAACAACCAAGCGCCAACGATTGCCGAGTTTACCGCATCGGTCGATCCAGCAGCACCTTTGGTGTATACATACACTTGGTCTGTTGCCGATCCAGATGGCGATACGTTAACCTGTACTTTAAATCCAGGGGACGGCCAACAAACACCAATCATTAGTGATTGTGCTAACAATAATTCAATTGAAATTACCTATGAATCCGCAGGTGATTTCACTCCCAGCTTTCGTGCTAATGATAGTGAAAACGCTTATGCCACGGCAGATATCGATATAAGTGTGACTACCGGCATCGTTATGCCTGAGCCTGTGCTTGTTGCAAGTGCGAACCAATTAGTCGTTTTTTATAATCGCCCTGATAATCTTTACACTGATTGGGTTTTACATTTATGGAACAATAGCGATTGTGATGCGTACGCAGATTTTCCTGCAGACGGTGGTACCGACTGGAACACAGGGCAAACCCAAAGTGGTGTCGATGAAAATTATGGCGCCTACTGGGTACTTAATTTAAAAGATGGCTATGGTGAATGTGCTAATTTTATTGTGCACAAAGGCGATGAAAAAGATTTAGGTGGTGGTGATCTTCAAGCCGATCTAACCGGTGGTAGAACATTTTGGACCTTATCTGGAAAAAGTTTCTTATACAACCAACCTACTTTATTCCCTACAGGCGTACAAATTGAAGGTATTGCTGCTCATTGGGCTAACGCCAATACCATGTACTGGAACGTACCAGCAGCAGACGTAACCAAAGTAAGAATTTACAGTTCTGCGTCTGATGATATGGAATTTGACAGTGCCTCCGGTATTGAGGGTGATAATTACATCGAATATATGACTGATATGTCAGAGACTCATCCAGCTATCACCTTAGGCATGCCTAGATACCAAGGGCAGGCAGCATTTACCACCAGCAATGCCGATGAGACTAAAGTCAAACAAATGCTTACAGGGAAATTGTTGGCCATTGCTTATGACGATACCGATAAACCTATTGCCGCTACTCACGTACAAACCCCGCGTATTCTTGATGCACTTTATACTTCAGGTACGATGGATGCCGACGAAGCAGAATTAGGCTTGCTTTACGACGGCAATGACATTATTAGTAACTTATGGGCACCAACCGCTCAGAGCGTTAAATTAAACATTTTTGATGCTGACAAAGTGTTACTTACAAGCAACGAAATGAGCTTGGATGCTGATACGGGTATTTGGTCATTCTCTGCGCCAAATACAGTTGATCGTTCTTTCTATCGTTTCGAGCTAACGCTTTACCATCCTCAGAATCACCGCTTTGAAACCGTACATGTTACTGACCCATATTCGGTATCACTGTCAACGAATGGTATGTACTCTCAGTTTGTAAATTTAGCCGACAGCGATTTAATGCCAACCGGTTGGGAAGAACATATGATCCCTACCGTTGTTGATCCAGAAGATGCCGTAATTTACGAAGGCCATATTCGCGATTTTAGTGTTCGTGATGCCAGTACAACAGAATTAAACCGTGGTAAATATTTAGCATTTACCGAGGAAAGCTCTGTACCCGTTACGCATTTAAAGTCTATGGTAGCCGCTGGTTTAACGCATTTTCAAATGTTGCCTGCAAACGATATTGCCAGCATAAATGAAGACAGCTCAACTCGTGTAAACATTACCGATACCGTTGCGGATTTATGTGCACATAACAGCTCTGCACCTGTATGTGGTGTTGAAGATGATACAGCAACGTTATTATCCGTATTTGAAAATTTCGATGCGAGCAGTACAGATGCGCAAGCCTTATTGCAAGCAATGCGTGGCTTAGACAGCTTTAACTGGGGTTATGATCCAAAACATTACACCACACCAGAAGGCAGCTATGCCTCAAACCCAGATGGTGTAGCTCGAATTTTAGAAATGCGTAAAATGAACCAAGCTCTACATGAAATGGGCTTACGCGTTGTGTTGGATGTAGTCTATAACCATACAAATTCTTCGGGTTTATATGATGATTCTGTATTAGATAAAGTAGTACCGGGTTATTACCATCGTCGTGATTTAGTGACGGGAAATGTATTAACCGATACCTGCTGTCAAGATACTGCGCCAGAGCACAAAATGATGGACAAGTTAATGTCCGATTCATTGATGACTTGGACCCAAGCGTATAAGTTTGATGGTTTCCGATTTGATATTATGAGCAACAATTCAGTTGATTCTATTTTAAATGCTCGCACCAGAGTACAAGCTGTCGACACTGATAATTACTTTTACGGTGAAGGTTGGACTCGTGCAGATCAAGGTTATAACCAAGCTCAACAAAACAACATGGCAGGCACTGAAGTTGCAACTTTCAACGATCGTCCTCGTGACATTATTCGAGGTGGTGACTTATTTAACGGGTCAAGTAATTTAAATAACCTCGACATTATCCGTTTAGGTCTGGCAGGAACATTAGAAAACTACGAGCTGCAAGATAAGAATGGTATTAAAAAGTTAGGTAAAAACTTCTCACAATCTGCCTACGCGAAAGACCCAGCAGATGTTATTAACTACGTCTCAAAACACGATAACGAAACCTTATGGGATCAGTTACAGTATGGCTTAGCAAGCGACATGTCGGTTAGCGACAGAGTTCGTGCGCAAAATATCGCAGCTACGTTACCATTATTGAGTCAGGGGATTCCATTTTTCCAATTTGGTGGTGATTTTATTCGCTCCAAATCAATGGACCGTAATACTTACGATGGCGGTGACTGGTTTAACTATGTTGATTTCACCAAGTCTAGCAACAACTGGAATGTTGGCTTACCATTAGCCGAAGATAACGAGTCTAAATGGGAGACAATTTCAGGCATTATCAGCAACAGTGAAACAACTGTTCAAAGCAATGATATTGCCATGGCAAGTATGGTGTTTAATGAATTTTTAAGCATTAGAAATACCAGTAAGCTTTTTCGATTAACCAGCGAAACTGATGTTCTACAACGTGTAGGCTTTCACAATACCGGCCCAAGTCAAACTCCAGGCTTAATTGTGATGAGCATTGACGATGGCGTAGGTTTAACTGATTTAGACGCCAATAACGATGCCATAGTAGTTGTTATTAATGGTTCATCACAACAACAATCGCATTCTGTAGCGACTGCGGACGGTTTTGAATTACACACTGTTCAACAAAACTCAGATGACGGCACAGTACAAGCTGCAAGCTTTATCGCTGATATTGACTCAGGTACATTTACCGTGCCTGCATTAACAACTGCAGTGTTTGTTAAACCGCAAGGAGATACACAAGGTACAGGTTTAGCGGCTGATGCTACTTCAAATCAACCAGACGTTGCGCCATATGGTGATACAGTTGTATATCTTCGAGGCTCAATGAATAACTGGGGTAACGATGGTTTAACTGAGGCTGATAGTTTTGTGTATGAAGGTAATAACACGTATAGCATAGACGTTACGTTAACTGCTGGTCAGCAAATATTTAAAATTGCCTCAAGTGATTGGTCTGCGGTTAACTTAGGCTATTACGAAATGACCTATGCTGCAGACTCGGTTGCTGTGTCAGACGATGGCGGCAACCTTACTTTTAATGTTGCAGAAGACAGCCTATATACATTCACTTTAGATGCATCAACAACCACGCCAGTACTGAAAATTGTTGCTAAAAGTGAATCGGTTAATTGTTCTGCACTTGTTGACTCTGCCGATCCTGCACCATTTTCCATTACCGGTGGCGGACATTTATATGTTCGTGGTTCACATTCCGGCTGGAATGCAGAAGCAGATTATCAATTGCATTACAAAGGTGAAAATAAGTACCAGGCGGTTGCAAACTTTGATGGAGAATTCCAATTTAAACTTGCATCGGACGATGGCAGCTGGACTACACAACTGTGGGCACAAGCACCAGGTACTACCGATTTAAATGCTGAAAACCTAGAAGTTGGTATTAACTATGCTGTTGCTCTTGGCGATGGCGGTCTAGGTAATAATCAAACAAACTTGGACGCTGGACAATACAGCATTTTACTCACGTTAAATGAAGACAACCCAAGTGCTGGCTTTGATGTGGGCAATATGATAATTCAGAAGTGTTCAGTTGAGTAATTTATCCTAAAAACTTAGAACACTAACTATTTAAGGCCACTCAATGAGTGGCCTTTTTAATATAAACATTTGAAAAGAGCTCAAATTTCATTCACCTATTTTCAAGCACCTTCATTAACCATATGAAATTTAACGATTATAATATTAATCAATACATTTAAATAATTAATCAATTCAAATTAGAACATTATTCAATCAAACGAGGGTTGTTTACATCGCTCCGCTGGTTTAACTTTTCAATTGCAAGGTTTACTCCCATTACCTTTTTTAAAAGTAGTAACAACCAATTGCTAAACTTTTAAAAAACTGAAAATTAACCATAGAAGTAATTATCAGCAGCTCTGTCTTTGGCCACTCTTTGAGTGGCCATTTTTATTTCCGCAATTTTCCAACGAATACCAATAAGATTATTAGACTTAGGATTAATTTACCGATAAGTTAAATTATCTGTATTTTAAATTAGAGTAATTTATGGGAACTGGTAGCCACCATAGTAATGACGACCCGCGTAATGCTGATATACAAATAAACATTAATGGCGAATTATTCCATCGTGACCAAGCAAAAGTGTCGGTATTCGATTCCGGATTTATTCTTGGTGACGGCGTTTGGGAAGGTTTGAGGCTGCACCATGGAAAATTGCCATTTATAAACCAACATATGCAACGCCTTTATGAAGGCGCTAAAGCATTGGATATGGAAATTGGCATCAGTAAAGTCGAACTTATAAATCGTATATTTGATACCTGCCAAGCTAATGATATGCAAGATAACGTACATATTAGATTAATGGTAAGTCGTGGGGTTAAATCGACCCCTTATCAAGACCCACGAGTGACTATTACGCCTGCAACCATCGTTATTATTCCAGAATATAAAATGCCATCGGAAGACTCCTTAGATAAAGGCTTAAACCTGTATACCGTATACGTTCGACGTGGATATCCCGATGTTCAAGACCAAAAGTTAAACAGTCACTCTAAACTCAATTGTATCTTTGGCTGTATTCAAGCAACCAAGGCAGGAGCCGATGAAGCGTTGATGCTCGATCCTCATGGCTTTGTTTCTACCTGTAACTCCACTCACTTTTTCATCGTTCGTAACGGTGAGGTTTGGACTTCAACGGGTGATTATTGCCTTTCCGGGATAACTCGTTCGAATATCATCAAATTATGCGAAGAAAATAATATTAAAGTTTATCAAAAAAACTTTACGCTTTCTGAAGTGTACGGTGCTGAAGAAGCGTTTGTTACAGGAACATTTGCCGGAGTTACACCGGTTAAATCTGTAGATGGCAGAGACATAGGTGAATACCCTGAGCGACAAGGCAAAGGGGAAATGGTATCCCGTTTACAAGAGCTTTATAAAAACATGATCGCGACAGATTTCGGTTAAAGTAAATCCTCAATTATTAGCAAAGGAAGTAAAATGACGTTAAAAATTGCAATGTGGTCTGGTCCAAGAAATATCTCTACTGCAATGATGCGCTCATGGGAAAATCGTAAAGACACACAAGTTGTTGATGAACCATTTTATGCTTATTATTTGGCGCAAACTAACGCTGATCATCCAATGGCGAAAGAAGTATTGGCTAGTCAATCAACTGACTGGCAAGACGTTAGCGAGCAGTTGAGCAAAGTAAAATACCAACACAATATTTTTTATCAAAAGCATATGACTCATCACATGCTCGAAGATATCGATTTAACCTGGACCAAAAAATTAACTCATTGCTTTTTAATTCGTGACCCCTTGTGTGTGATCAATTCCTATGTAAAAAAAATGCCTTCGGTAAGTAACGATGACATTGGCATTAAACGCCAGCTCCAATTATATAAACAAATAACTGATATTACCGGACAAGATATACCCATTATCGATAGCAAAGATGTGCTGCTCAATCCTAGAGGCATTTTGAGTAAATTATGCGAAACATTAGGCATTGCTTTTGATGAAAACATGCTTAGCTGGCCAACAGGTTCACGCGCTTCTGATGGGGTTTGGGCAAAGCATTGGTATGAGAATGTCGAAGCATCAAATTCATTTGCTGCCTATCAAAAGCCATTGCTCAAACTTACCGAACAACAAAGGCTGTTAGCACAAGAAAATGATAACGATTATCAACAGTTATATCAAAAACGGTTATTAGCCGATTAAGGACACAGTTCTATAATAAAAGAATCATTTATAAAGTCGTATGTTTTCAGTTAGAATAGCTCGATTAAAACAATGAAAACTCATTAAATATTTGGAAACTGTTGTGGCTACTATCGGCAATTTATTTATTTTATCAGCACCAAGTGGCGCTGGAAAATCAAGCTTAATCAAAGAATTACTTGAGCAGAACAATCCTCGTCCACTGCAAGTTTCAGTGTCACATACAACTCGTGCACCGCGCCCAGGTGAAGTTGATGGTGTTCATTACCATTTTGTCAGTGTTGAGCAATTCAAAAAATTAATTGCTGAAGGCGCATTTTATGAGTGGGCAGAAGTATTTGGTAATTATTACGGTACATCTGAAACAGCTATTGATCATCAACTGCAACAAGGAATAGATGTATTTTTAGATATTGATTGGCAAGGTGCCCAGCAAGTACGTTTGAAAAAACCTCAAGTAACCACTATTTTTATTTGCCCACCAAGTAAAGAAGAATTACAACAAAGGTTACGTAATCGTGGACAAGACAGTGAAGAAACTATTGCCGAGCGAATGGCAAAAGCAGAATCTGAATGTTCTCATTATCAAGAGTTTGACTATATTGTAATTAATAATGATTTTGATATCGCGGTTACAGATTTAAATACCATTATTAACAATCAGCGTTTAAAACAATCCCAGCAAGCTGAAAAATATAACCAGTTATTAACAAAGCTTGCAGGTAAAGCATAAAGAAGGATCAAAACATTAGTTGTTTTGATCAAATTGCTAGCATAAAGTTTAAGCATTTAGTAAACTATGCGACTTATTCAAAAATTTTTTGTTCTCTGGAGTAGTTTAATGGCTCGCGTTACTGTTGAAGATGCAGTTGATAAAGTTGGAAATCGTTTCGATTTAGTATTAATAGCGTCACGTCGTGCACGTCAAATCGCCACTGGCGGTAAAGATGCATTAGTTGATATTGAAAATGATAAGCCTACCGTTCTAGCACTTCGTGAAATTGAACAAGACCTTATCAACGAAGAAATTATGGACAACGCTGATCGTCAAACACAGGTTCAACAAGAATCTGCTGAACTTGCCGCTGTTGCCGCAATTGTTGGTAGTCAAGTTTAAAACTAAAAGGTAAGCCTTACCAATTTAGTTAAAAATTAGATTTAAATAGGAAGCCAATGGTATTTGCCATTGGCTTTTCTTTTAATTTAACCATTAATACCATATTATTTAGTTAAACCAGATAAAATCACCCTTCATCGAGCATTTGGAGTAATAGGTGTACCTTTTTGAACCGCTGAAAAAACAAGCTGAAACCTATTTACCGGCAGAGCAAATTGAATTGCTGAAGCAGGCTTATGTCGTTGCCTTTGATGCCCACGATGGCCAAATGCGCTCAAGTGGCGATCCTTATATAACCCATCCAGTTGCTGTTGCCCGCAATCTTGCTGATATGCACCTTGACCATGAAACGTTAATGGCGGCTTTATTACATGATGTTATTGAGGATACCGAAGTAACCGGCGATGAATTGGCTGAATTATTTGGCAATACCGTTGCTGAATTAGTCGAAGGTGTGAGTAAGCTTGATAAAGTAAGCTTTAGTGACAAACAAGAAATGCAGGCGGAAAATTTCCGCAAAATGATCATGGCGATGGTGCAAGATATACGGGTCATATTGATCAAACTTGCTGACCGTACCCATAATATGCGTACTTTAGGTGCTTTACGTCCCGAAAAACGTCGCCGAATAGCCAAAGAAACACTCGAAATATATGCACCAATAGCCAACCGCTTAGGTATTCATGGCATTAAAAGCGAACTTGAAGTGCTCGGCTTCGAAGGTTTATATCCAATGCGTGCCCGTGCTTTAAAAGAAGCCGTAAATCAAGCTCGTGGTAACCGCAAAGAAATCATCGATAACATTCGTGAAGAAATTCAAACTCGCCTAGAAGAGTCTGGTATTCAGGCTGAAGTTATTGGTCGTCAAAAACACTTGTATTCCATTTACCGTAAAATGCTGAACAAAGAACTAATGTTCAATGAAGTAATGGACATTTATGCATTTAGAATTATTGTCGATAACGAATTTGATACCTGTTATCGCGCTTTAGGTGCCGTACATAACTTATTTAAACCTATTGAAACCCGCTTTAAAGATTACATTGCCATACCAAAAACCAATGGTTATCAATCGTTGCATACTTCATTAATTGGCCCACATGGTATTCCTGTAGAAATCCAGATAAGAACCTGGGAAATGGATCAAATGGCTGACAAAGGTGTCGCCGCGCATTGGGTTTATAAACAAAAAGGTGATGATGTTACAGGTACAGCAGCACAAGTACGTGCCCGAAAATGGATGCAGAGTTTAATGGAACTGCAACAAAGTGCGGGTAGTTCATTTGAATTTATTGAAAACGTTAAAACCGATCTTTTCCCTGAAGAGATTTATGTGTTTACTCCTGATGGTAAAATCATTGAATTGCCTATGGGCGCTACTGCTGTAGATTTCGCCTATGCCGTACATACTGACGTTGGTAATAGTTGTGTAGGTGCAAAAGTTGAGCGCAAACCTTATCCACTTAGAAAACCTTTATTGTCAGGTCAAACCATTGAAGTCATTACTTCAACCGGCGCTCGTCCAAATGCGACCTGGTTAAACTTTGTTGTAACGGCAAAAGCTAGATTACAAATACGTAATTATCTACGCTCAATGGAACAAAACGAATCGCTCAATTTAGGTAATCGCTTATTGAACCATGCCTTAGGCCAAACTAAACTGGAAGACATCGATTCAGATCGAATTCAGCAGGTCGTTGTTGAAGCTGGCTATGAAACCTTAGATGAGTTAATGGTTAATATTGGTTTAGGTAATGCCCTGAGTATTGGTATTGCGCGTCGTTTAACAGGCGAATTTACCAGTGATAGCGAAGAACCAAATTACGGCAAGGCAAAAATGCCAATTAAAGGCTCTGAAGGCATGTTGGTTACTTATGGTAAGTGCTGTCATCCGATTCCAGGTGACGATATTGTCGCTTACATCAGTTCCGGCAAAGGCCTAATGGTGCACCAACACGGTTGTCGTAACATTAGTGGTCGAGAAAAAGAATTAGGTAAATTCTTCCCGGTGAAATGGGATAAAGACATCGATAAAGAATTTATCGCGGCGTTAAGAGTTGAAATAATTAACCATCAAGGTGCATTATCTAAATTAACCTCAGTGATCACTAAAAATGAATCAAATATTAGAACCTTATCGACTGAAGAGAAAGATTCAAATTTATACCTAATAAGTTTAGAAGTTACCTGTCGAGATCGTATACATATTGCCAATATTATCCGTCAAATAAAAATTATGCCTGATGTGCAACGTGTGATCAGACCAAGAAAATAAAAAGAGACAATTATGAAAACAATTATTTCTACAGAAGATGCGCCAAGCGCAATCGGTACATACAGCCAAGCAGTAAAAGTTGGCAATACAGTATATTTATCAGGTCAAATACCATTAGACCCTAAAACTATGGAAGTTGTTAGCCAAGATTTTGCCGAGCAAGCAGATCAGGTATTCAAGAATTTATCTGCCGTTTGTGAAGCCTCTGGTGGCGATATCAATAATATGGTGAAAGTAAATATTTTCATGACTGATCTTTCTAACTTTGCCACCGTCAATGAAATCATGAGCAAATATTTCTCACAACCTTATCCTGCTCGAGCAGCAATTGGTGTTAGCCAGTTACCTAAAGGCGTTGATATTGAAATTGATGGCATAGTTGAACTTCCAAATACAAATTAATCTATAGGACAATTATGACTCCTGAAAGACACCAACGCATTCTTGAAATGTTAAATAAACGCCAAGTAGACTTAACAGTATGCATGGAAGGTGTACATAAACCGCATAACCTAGCCGCCGTAGTTAGAACTTGTGACGCCATTGGTGTGAATGATGTACACGCCATATGGAAAAATGAAGTAATGCGTGTTGGTGGCGGCACTTCTGTTGGTTCACAAAACTGGGTGAATGTTCACAGTCATGAATCAACAAAAGAAGCAATAACCCGCTTAAAAGAACAAGGCATGCAAGTACTGGTAACCAACTTATCAGATACTGCAGTAGATTTTAGAGAAATTGATTACACCAAACCAACGGCTATTATTCTTGGCCAAGAAAAATTTGGCGCATCTGATGAAGCACTGGCTTTAGCCGATCAAGATATTGTTATTCCTATGGTTGGTATGGTGCAATCGTTGAATGTATCGGTTGCTTGTGCCGTAACTCTGTACGAAGCACAACGTCAACGTCAAGCCGCTGGTATGTACGACTCGCCTTCAGACTTAACTCAAGAGCAACGTAATAGAGTTCTGTTTGAAGGTGGTCACCCTATTTTTGCCGAAGCTTGTAAACGCAAGGGCTTACCTTATCCTGAGATTGACGATGATGGCCAAATTGTTGCTGCTGATGATTGGTGGGTTAAAATGCAAATGACCAAAGATGCCTGGCAGGATCTCGATCAGTAATGAGCACGGCGTTACGCGAAGGACTGCATAACCTAGCAAGCACTCCGGTAACTGTACTAAAAGGTGTAGGTCCGAGTATTGCCACCAAACTAGAAAAGCTTGGTCTGTATACCCTACAAGATGTGCTTTTTCACTTACCACTTAGATATGAAGACAGGACCCGGGTTTATCGTATTCGCGATTTGATGCCCGGCTTGCACACCAGTGTAATTGGCGAAGTAGTAGACAGTCAGGTGTCTATGGGCCGCAGACGAATGTTATTGGTTAAGATCAATGATGGCAGCGGCGAACTCACCTTACGTTTTTTTCATTTCTCGGCCGCACAAAAAAACAACCTCAGCAAAGGTACGCAAGTTCGCTGTTTTGGTGAAATTCAACGTGGTGGTCGCGGTTTTGAAATCATTCACCCTGAATATAAACCCGTCGATAGTACCGCTAACATTGTGCAAGTGGAAGAAACATTAACCCCGGTATATCCAACCACTGATGGCTTAAGGCAAATTAGCTTACGTAATATATGCGACCAGGCATTATTGCGCCTACAGCGGGGAAATATTGAAGAGTTGTTACCAGATAACTTTTTTGCAGAGCCTATCAGCCTGAGTCAAGCGATCAAACTTATTCACCGTCCACCGCCTGATGTTTCTATTACTTTGATTGAAGAAGGCAGACATCCGGCACAATTGCGACTGATTAAAGAAGAGCTGTTAGCACATAATTTAAGTATGCTAAAGCTGCGTCAATCCAGTGATAAACACCCGTCTATTCCACTTACTATAGATAAAGAGTTGGAGCAAAAGTTTCTGCAAAGCTTGCCATTTTCACCAACGAATGCACAGCAGCGAGTAGTGAAAGAATTAAGGGAAGATCTTGCTAAAGAACTGCCCATGATGCGTCTGGTACAAGGCGATGTTGGCTCAGGTAAAACCCTAGTTGCAGGCTTGGCAGCACTAACCGCAATTGGCCAAGGCTATCAAGTAGCCTTAATGGCGCCTACGGAAATTTTAGCCGAACAACACGCCATTAATTTTGCCAATTGGTTTTCTCCACTAGGTATTCAAGTGGGTTGGCTGGCAAGTAAAAGCAAGGCGAAAATAAAACAACATGCCCTTGCAGCAATTAGCGACGGCAGCATGCAAATGGTTATAGGGACGCATGCACTTTTTCAAGAGCAGGTAGTATTCAACAATATGACTTTGTTGATCATTGATGAACAGCATAAATTTGGCGTACATCAACGCTTATCATTGCGTGAAAAAGGCAAAATTGGTGATTGTTACCCACACCAACTAATTATGACTGCAACCCCGATCCCAAGAACACTGGCAATGACTGCCTATGCCGATTTAGACACCTCTGTAATTGATGAGCTACCTCCGGGCAGAACTCCAATTAAAACCGTTGCAGTTGCCGACATTCGCCGTGACGATGTTATAGAGAGAGTAAAACATAATTGTTTAAATGAGCAACGCCAAGCGTATTGGGTATGTACCCTAATTGAAGAGTCAGAAGTGCTCGAATGCCAAGCAGCAGAAGACACCGCAGCATATTTGCAGCAACAATTAGGTGAACTGAAAGTAGGCCTGGTTCATGGCAGAATGAAAGCCGATGAAAAGCAAGCAGTGATGGACGAGTTCAAAGCCGGCAATATTGATCTGTTGGTTGCAACAACCGTAATTGAAGTTGGCGTCGACGTTCCTAATGCCAGTTTGATGATAATAGAGAATCCTGAGCGCTTAGGCCTGGCGCAATTACACCAGTTACGCGGCCGGGTTGGTCGTGGCTCAGTAGCTTCACATTGCGTGTTAATGTATAAAAGTCCGTTATCTAAAACAGCAACCAAACGGCTTGGCGTGTTACGAGAGTCTAATGATGGCTTTTTAATTGCCGAACGTGATCTTGAAATACGAGGGCCAGGAGAATTGCTCGGCACTAAGCAAACTGGCTTAGCTGATTTAAAAATTGCCGACTTGGTTCGAGATGGTGAACTTATCCCTGAAGTTCAACAACAAGCTTATTTGCTCTGGCGCCAATTTCCTGAAAAAGCGGAAGCTCTGATAAAGCGCTGGCTAGCCAATAAAGAAAAGTATTCAAACGCCTAATATAATTAGATCAGAATCAAGTTTATTTATTAAACTTTACTCTCCCCCCAGATTTTGCATATTTAATTTAGACCTGACCCTAATTATTCAGTAAACTAAGGCTATTAATTGTGATTCACTTCCAACGAGCAAAAATCAATGAGCACTGAAGAAAAAGATACTACTCACTTTGGTTATAAAACCGTAAAAACTGATGATAAAGAAACTATGGTTGCCAGTGTTTTTCACTCAGTTGCTAAGCAATACGATGTTATGAATGATCTTATGTCATTTGGCGTACATCGTTTATGGAAAAGATTTACCATTGATGCAAGCGGGGTTCGTCCTGGCAATAGCATTTTAGATTTAGCCGGTGGTACAGGTGACTTAACCGCTAAATTTTCAAAACTTACTGGCCCGCAAGGCAAAGTAATTTTAGCCGATATTAACTCTTCAATGCTGAATGTTGGTCGTGATAAATTGCGCGATTTGGGCATAGTGGGCAATGTTGATTACGTACAAGCCAATGCTGAAGCGCTACCTTTTGACGATAACAGTTTTGATATTGTCACTATTGCTTTTGGTCTTCGTAATGTAACCGATAAAGATAAAGCGCTTCGTTCAATTTATCGTGTGTTAAAACCGGGTGGTCGCTTACTGGTGTTAGAATTCTCTAAACCTGAACATGATTTACTCAATAAAGCCTACGACTTTTATTCATTTAACATTCTACCTAAAATGGGTGAGTTAGTTGCAAAAGATGGTGAGAGCTACCAATACTTAGCCGAATCAATTCGTATGCATCCTGATCAAGAAACATTAAAGTCGATGATGGAAGAAGCCGGGTTTGAACAAACAACGTACCACAATTTAACCGGTGGTATTGTCGCCTTACATAAAGGTTATAAGTTTTAGTCACAATGGATATTGAGCAATTGCTACCCAAGCAACTATTTACCGCTTTGTTAGAGATGATCATTAACAAAGCGCTTAGCTTAGATCCAAAGATTAATAACGCCTTAGCCAAGGTGAATAATAAAAGCCTAACCTTATTATTGTCTGAACTTGGCTTTCCAATAACCATTCAAGTTCATCAGCATGAAGTAACCGTTTTAGCCAGTAAGCTATCAACAGACTGTGTCATTCAAACCAGCATTAAAGCGTTACCCAAATTAGCTCAACCAGAACTGTTAACATCACTGATTAAAACCGGTGAACTAGACATTATTGGCGATCCTAAGCTGGCACAACAGTTTGCCAGCATTGGTGAACAATTGGATATTGACTGGGAACAGCAAATTGCCAGCAGAGTTGGCGATGTGCCAGCATTTAAATTAGGCCAACTAAATAAAACAGTATTGGATAAGTTACACTTCGCTAATCAACAAATTGGCCAAGATGCCAGTGAATACTTATTACACGAACAACGAATATTGGTTTCTGAAACTGAACTTAAGCAGTTTAACCAACAAGTTGACGATGTAACGCAAGCCGTTGATAACTTAGTAGATAGATTGACAACATTGACTAATACTTTATAACAGATTCATCATTTTAGGGAATTCGAGTGCGCAGTAAACGCCTTTATCAAATAGTAAAAACATTTCTAAATTACGGTTTAGATGAATTGTTGCCTGCACATAAAAAACCGTTTATCGCTAAAGTAGCTCGGCATAGTTTATTTTGGTTACGTAATAAGCATAAAAATGAACCCATTGAGCGACGTTTTCGCTTAGCGATTGAAACTCTCGGGCCAGTATTTATCAAATTTGGACAAATGCTTTCTACCCGACGCGACTTGCTATCAATTGAATTAGCCAACGAATTGGCTTTATTACAAGACAAAGTTAATGCCTTTGACGGTGAGCAAGCGAAAGCAATTATAATTGACGCTATCGGTGAACAAGCTTTCCAAGAGCATTTTAGTGATTTCGACACCACGCCATTAGCTTCCGCCTCAATCGCGCAAGTTCATACTGCTACTTTTACTGACACACAGTCACAAGAGCAACAAAACGTAGTCATCAAAGTTTTACGTCCTGGTATTGAAAAAATCATTCATGCCGATCTAAAGGTAATGCAAACGTTCGCACGTTTAGTCACCCGTTTTTATAGTGAAGGTAAGCGACTTCGTCCTGTAGAAGTTGTCAATGAATATAAAAAAACCATTCTTGATGAGCTGGATTTATTACGCGAAACAGCGAATGCGATTCAACTTAAACGCAACTTTGTTAACGACAAAGTATTGTATGTTCCAGAAGTACACAGCGAATATTGTTTTAAAAACGTTATGGTTATGGAGCGTATTTATGGCATTGGCGTTGGTGAAATTGAACAGTTAAAAGCAAATAATGTTAATTTGCAGCTGCTCGCCGAGCGTGGCGTTGAAGTGTTTTTTACGCAAGTATTTCGTGATAGTTTTTTCCATGCAGATATGCATCCTGGCAATGTATTTGTGAACGCAACCAACCCAGATGACCCTACTTGGATAGCGATTGATTGCGGAATAGTCGGAACGCTAAACAAAGAAGATAAACGATATTTAGCAGAAAATTTTGTCGCCTTTTTTAACCGTGATTACCGTAAAGTTGCACAATTACACGTTGATTCGGGTTGGGTTCCTGTTAATACCAGTGTTGACGAATTTGAATTTGCCATACGTACCGTTTGTGAGCCTATTTTTGAAAAGCCTTTATCTGAAATTTCTTTTGGCCAAGTATTGGTTAACTTATTTAATACTGCTCGTCGCTTTAATATGGAAGTACAACCACAGTTGGTATTATTACAAAAAACGTTACTTTATATAGAGGGCTTAGGCCGACAACTATACCCACAGTTAGACTTATGGAAAACGGCAAAACCATTTCTAGAAGACTGGGTTAAAGAGCAAATGGCACCAAAAACACTGTTTAATTCAGTGAAAAGCAGCTTTCCATTTTGGGCTGAAAAAATGCCTGAATTACCCAACTTAGTCTATGACTATTTAAAAGCCGGTAAAGAAAGCGCTATCGCTCAACAAACCTTGTTGGAAGAATTAAAACTGCAACAGCAAAGGCAACATAAACGCCTGCGTTCGGCAATATTGGCAAGCACTTTACTGCTTGTTGCTACAGTGCTTTTTATTGATCAACAACATCAATTTGCAGCACTGGTATTAGCCCCTAGCGCTATTTTTGCATTGCTAGCTTTTAAGAAATAGCTAATCACTATCTCGACAATTGCTAATAGCTAGTCTGCTTGAAAATAACCTTCGACACGTAACGCTATACCAGGTGTTGTTTTGTAACTTTCGTCTTCTGGCCATTCAATAAAAGGCTCTACTTCAAAATAAAGCCAACGCCGATAAGCGTTAACTCGATAACGCCAACTCAATGTATAGTTATCAACAACAAAGCCCCTACCTGCATTGTTTTCACCGTTAATGGACACACCTAAAGCCGAGGCGCGAAAACGATCAAGTTGGTGAAGATAATAATAACCATTTCTCCAACGTGTGCCTTTAAAAGCTTCTGAAGTTTTAACACTGTAATTAGCGCGAAATTGTTTTCTATCAGCAAAGTTAAAATCATATTCAAAAAATAATCTACTGCCAAAACCGTCATCCAAATAATAAAAAATTGATGGCTGAAATTTAAACAAATGCCTCTCAGAATACTCTGCTTTTATTTTTGCTCGAACTTTTGCAAAAATATCTCCTCCTGATATACCGACTCTTGAATCGACAAAATCATCAATTGTGTCGAGGTTAATGAGGCGGATAGCAGCAGTAAAGGAGTCGTTATTATGGTCGCCAGTTAACGCTCTGCCAGAATTATTTTGGTCATCCGTATTATCATCATCTTCTTCATCTGAAAGTATTATATCGACTTTATTTTCAAGATTAGGTAATTGCAGGCGTAGACGAAATTTTTGCGTAAACACCTGAAGGTCTCTGGCCCTGGGTTCGAAACCAAGGCGGATACGAGCTAAAGTTTTAGGTGAGGTTTCTTCCTCCTCGTCAATGGCAAAAAAGCTATCAAACCACTTTGCTGAGCCAAAAACTGAATCACTAATACTATTATGAAAACCAAATAACCAATCATCCTCAGGGTCGGGATGAATGATCATTTTTTCATCTATTGGTGGTAGAGGTTGCTCGTCTTCACTGGCTAAGCAATCTACACATATCAATAAACTCAATAGCAACACATATTTTAGCAATTAATTTTCCTTAACTAAGCTCTTATGTTGATTAATATCAATACCCATACTTGTAAAATATAAGTAAATAACCCCATACCGATTCATCAACATGGTATAAGTATAACAATCACAATAAATAATATGAAAATCAATAACAATTGTATAATTTATAGTGAAAATAATTACTGAAAACAAGCATCAATCATAGTATCTTGCTATGATGTGAAGAATACCAATATTATTGGTAATATATATTTTTAAGCATTTAAGGAATACATCATGGGCGGCATTAGCATTTGGCAATTATTGATCATTTTTGCAATTATCATTTTATTATTTGGTACTAAAAAATTACGAAATATTGGTGGTGATCTAGGCTCTGCAGTTAAAGGTTTTAAAAAAGCGGTCAGCGATGAAAAAGAAGAAGCTAAAGAACCTGAAAAGTTAAGCGAAACATCACAAAAAAGTGAAGAAGCTCCTGTTACAAAAGCAGAAACTAAAGAAAAAGATCAGGCGTAAATATGTTTGATATTGGTTTTTGGGAACTAACAGTAATTGCCGTTATGGGCTTAATTGTACTTGGGCCTGAACGTTTACCAACAGCAATACGCAGTATTAGAGGCTGGATTAAAAACATAAAACAGTTTAGCAGCAGTGTTCAAACTGAGCTCAAAGAAGAACTGCGTATTCACGAGTTACATGAAAATTTAAAAAAAGCAGAACAGCAAGGCTTAAAAGATTTAGCGCCTGAACTGCAAGAATCTGTAGATAGCTTAAAAGCAGCGGCACAAGAAGCTACAAGACCTTATGCTAAAGATTCAGACGATACAAAATTAAATGATCGTGCAACCACCCACAAACCAGAAAGTGATGTAAACAATGACAAATGATGCCAATACTGGCGCGTCCTCTTTATTTGAACATTTATTAGAGCTACGTAGTCGTTTACTCGCGATAGTACTTAGTATTTTATTGATATTCATTTCTCTGGCTTATTTTGCTCAAGATATTTATCAATACTTGGCACTACCATTGTTGGAGGTAATGCCCGACGGTAGCAATATGATTGCAACAGATGTTGCCTCGCCATTTTTTGCCCCATTCAAACTAACATTAGTAGTCTCTATTTTTGCCGCAATGCCTTACATTTTGTATCAAGTTTGGAGCTTTATTGCTCCAGGGTTATATCAAAATGAAAAACGTTTGGTAGCACCATTATTGTTTGGCTCCAGTTTACTGTTTTATGGTGGTATTGCCTTTGCTTACTTTATTGTATTTCCGCTGGCATTTGCTTTTTTTAGCAGCGTAGCTCCTGAAGGGGTAACAATAGCAACGGATATATCAAGCTACCTGGATTTTGTGTTAAAGTTATTTTTTGCATTTGGTGCCGCTTTTGAAATTCCAATAGCCATTATTTTGATGTGTTGGACCGGTTTCACCACCCCAGCAAAATTAAGAGAAAAACGTCCCTACGTTATTGTCGGAGTATTTGTTGTCGGCATGTTATTAACTCCTCCAGATATTATTTCTCAAACGTTATTAGCAATTCCGATGTGGCTATTATTTGAACTAGGCGTGATTTTCGCTTCTTTTTATACAAATAACAGCGATGAAGATGAACAACAGAATGAGCAAGCAAACGATGTTTAACAAGATACCTTCAGTCCTACTATTAACCTTATTTAGCACAACGTGTTTTGCCGATATTCCAAAAGAATTAGTCGCTTGTGCTGATATTGATAATAAAGAAACGCGCCTTCAATGTTATGACAATTATATGTTAAAACAAAGCCGTACTGAGAGCGAAGGAACAGCAGTAGCTGTAGAAACACCGCAACCATTGGTTTTATCTTCAGAGCCAGAAAGTGAAACATTGATCAGTACCCCTGTGCCACCGCAAGTAAGCAGTAAGAAAGAACAAGGATCAGTGCAGAAAGAAGAGCAAGCAATTAAGAAAAATTTTGGCTTGGAACATAAAAAAACGTCGGTAGAAGAAGCTACAGATTCACTTATTTTCACCATTGCAACAGCCAAGAAATCAGTTCATGGCAAGTGGACTTTGACCTTTACTAACGAGCAAAAATGGGTGACCATTTCCTCTGAAAGAATGAAGTTTAAAGCAGAACAAGAAGTTATTATCAGCCGCGGCATGTTCAATTCATTTATGTTAAAAGTTATGAACTCTAATCGTTCAGTTAAAGTTAAAAGAATTAAATAGGTCACCTTTTGTTGATTGATATTGGTGTTAACCTTACCAACTCTCGCTTTGATAAAGACAGAGATGATGTCATATTGCAGGCGCAATTAGCGGGGGTAGAAAATCTACTGATTACTGGCACCAATGTGTTGGAAAGCCAACAAGCATTAGATATTTGTCAGCAACACAGCCACCTATATTGCACTGCAGGCGTTCATCCGCATGATGCAGATAATGTTAGCGAAAATTATTTAGATGAGTTAACTGCTCTAGCCCATCATGAGCAGGTTAAAGCGATTGGTGAATGTGGCTTAGATTTTAATCGCAACTTTTCAACACCTGACAATCAGCAGCGCGTATTTAGAGAGCAGTTAGCGCTTGCTAAAAAATTATCAATGCCAGTGTTTTTGCATCAACGCGATGCCTTCAATACTTGGCAAGCTATTTTAAACGAAGAGTTAAATCATATTCCCGGCGGTGTAAGCCACTGCTTTACCGGCAATCTAACCGAATTAAAGGCGTGTTTAGACATGGGGCTCTATATTGGTATCACCGGATGGATTTGTGATGAGCGTCGCGGACAAGAGCTATTTGATATCGCTAAATACATTCCTTTAGACCGAATTATGGTTGAAACAGATGCTCCTTATTTAACCCCGAGAAATTTACGACCAAAGCCGAAAAGTAGCCGTAACGAACCAAAATATTTACCTTATGTTGTTCGCACATTAGCGAGTGCTATGAAGGTAGATGAAGATGAATTAATAAATTGTTCCAGCACAAATGCAAAGCAACTATTTAAGCTTGCTGGATAGGAGAAATCATGAATAACAATAATCAATTTGGCCAATACCCAGCTCGACGTTTACGCCGCATGCGTAAAGATGATTTTTCGCGCCGTCTGATGGCAGAAAATCAATTAACCGTTAATGATTTGATTTATCCGGTATTTGTTTTAGAGGGTGAGAATCAAGTCGAAAAAATTGCTTCAATGCCTGGTGTTGAGCGAAAGAGTATCGACCTTTTACTCGAAGAAGCAGCTGAATTGGTTGAATTAGGTATTCCGGCAATTGCCCTATTTCCGGTTACCCCTATGGATAAAAAATCATTATTAGCTGAAGAAGCATTTAATGATGATGGCTTAGCTCAACGAGCAGTCAGAGCGTTAAAAGAAAACTTTCCTGATCTCGGCGTCATCACCGATGTTGCACTAGACCCATTTACCACCCATGGTCAAGATGGAATTATTGATGATGAAGGCTATGTATTAAACGAAGTCACCAAAGAAATTCTAGTTAAACAGGCGCTATCTCATGCAAAGGCTGGTGCTGATATCGTCGCGCCTTCAGACATGATGGATGGTAGAGTTGGAGCTATCCGCGAAGAGCTGGAAAATCAGGGTTATGTGAATACCAAAATACTTGCTTACTCAGCAAAGTATGCATCAAATTATTACGGTCCATTTAGGGATGCCGTAGGCTCTGCCAGTAACATCAAAGGTGGTAATAAGCATTCTTATCAAATGGATCCAGCTAATTCAGATGAAGCCTTACATGAAATTGCCCAAGACATTTATGAAGGGGCCGATATGGTGATGGTAAAACCTGGGATGCCATATTTAGATATTGTGCGTCGGGTAAAAGACAACTTTCAAGTACCGACTTACGCGTATCAAGTAAGTGGCGAATATGCCATGCATATGGCTGCAATACAAAATGGCTGGCTTGCTGAGAAACCATGCGTTATGGAAGGTTTATTAGCCTTTAAACGTGCCGGTGCAGATGGCATTTTAACCTACTTTGCTAAACAGGTAGCTCGTTGGTTAAAAGAGAGCTAAACAGTACTCACACGTCATTTTTATCTCTGCACGGGGCAGTAATATTACTTGCCCTGTGCGCATTATTTGCAAAATGGCTAACCTTGCCAGCGATTTATATTGTTGTTGGTAGAAGTTTATTTGCAGCCCTTGCCTTATTCATTTTTTGCAGCTTCACAGCTAAACGTCTCAATATATCAAAACAATTATTATTAAAGCTTGCGGTCAGTGGATTGTTACTTGCCATACATTGGTGGAGCTTTTTTCATACGATACAAATTAGTAGTGTAACGCTGGGCTTATTAACCTTTGCCTGTTTTCCATTATTCGTCGGGGCAATCTCTGTCATATTAAAGTGGCAAGAATTTAAAATAACGACGTTTTTGCAAGCCCTACTGTGTATCATCGGAATTTACTTAGTGGTATCTACCCGACCAATAGACACTATTAACTTATCTGCATTGGGTTATGGTTTATTTTCGGCGCTCAGCTTTGCGGTACTAACATTGTTTAATAAAATTGTTGTTAAAAAGAATACCGCGATCACGGTTGCCTTTTGGCAAAATTTATTTGCCGGTATATGGCTTTGTCCGGCCTTTTTCATCTATCAAATGTTACCGTCTAATGATGAGCTAATGTTAATCGCTTTACTTGGAATTGTGTTCACCGCGTTCGCCCACAGTTTGTTACTGCATTCACTGCAGTTGTTCAGCGCGTTTACCGTCAGTCTAACGCTAACATTAGAGCCCTTATATGGTATTGCCGCTGCCTGGTTTTTTCTTGATGAGAGATTAACGATGGTAATGCTGATTGGTGCTACTTTAATAGTTGTTGTTAATTACTGGGCAGGAAAAGAGCAAGTTAAAACACTGACAAATAAAGAACCTACTTAGAATTTATTACCAGCGTCACACCCAAGGTTGATAGATCGATACACTCTTGTTTTAAATCTGCAGAAATTAATGGATGATTACGAACAAAAACTTCCGGTAGGTGTAAGCTAACATTCATCTGATCAGCCGTTAGACTGAAGCTTGGCATCACATCATCTGTTCTGCGCTTAGATAAAATCACCGCAATACGTAATATCACAATAAGAAATATTGCTTGTTGCTTACTGGTAAGGTATTGATTTTCAATCGCGGTTTCATCAATATCTGTTTTGTGGTTTGTCACCAGCGCAATTAATAATTTCCGCTCAGAGTTAGAAAAACCTGCTAAGTCAGTATTTTCCAAAATATATTTGGCATGTTTTTTATTACCTTTGTACTCAAGTAATAATCCGATTTCATGTAGAACACACGCTGATTGTAAAATAGTCCCAAGCTCATTGGTTAATTGCCACTGTGTTTGCAATTGTTCAAAGGCGTTATTGGCAATATCAGCGACACGATAAGCATGGCGCTCATCGATACTAAAACGCTGAATTAAACCTAATAGAGTACGCTGTCTGATATTTACATTGCGCATGTTTGGCAATAATTCGTACAACACACCTTCCCTAATTGCGCCGCCGGCAAGATATACCTCAGCGATGTTAAATTCAGCAAAGATAGCAGTTAATATTGCTAATCCAGGTGCGAATACAGGTTTTCGTTCTGCTTCTAAACCTAGAATATTAAGCTTGTCGATAGTCTGAAAACTAACAACTTGTTGTTGAATATCTTGCAAATTTGCTAGGGTGATTTTTTGCACTTTACCTTGCGCGGTTAACACCTCTGCAACGGCTTGTAACGTACCTGAGATCCCTAAAGCAGTATCCCAGCCAATACCTTTATATTGTGCAGATACGTCGGACAAAATAATTCGGGCTTTATTAATTGCTTGCTCAAAGGCGTTTTCGCTAAATGTTCCATCAGCAAAAAACTCACCATTAAATGTAACGCAGCCCATATTTAAAGAGCAGGCTTGTTTAACATCAAAACCACTACCAACAATAAGCTCAGTACTTGCACCACCAATATCAATCACTAAACGCTTATCGGCACTACTTGTGGTATGCGCAACGCCTAAATAGATATTATGAGCTTCTTCAATGCCGGAAATTAAGTTAATTTTATGGCCAAGAATTGTTTCAGCTTTAGTAATGAAGGTATTTGAATTAGTCGCTAAACGAAGGGTAGCTGTGGCAACTATTTTAATATTTTGATCGGGAATATCTTGTAAACGTTCGGCAAAAAGGCTTAAACACTCCCAGCCACGCGCCATGGCTTCATCACTGAGAGCATTGTCAACATCCAAGCCTGAAGCCAAACGTACTTTACGTTTTACTTTATCAACTACCTGGACGCTGTCTGCGACCAGGCGAGTGATTAACATATGAAATGAGTTGGAGCCCAAATCAATAACCGCATAAAGCGGCTGTGAGCAAGAAGGTACGCTTGCAGACACCGTTTAACTATCTCGGATTATGAGGGCGACGATGGCCACGGTTATTAGAACTACCTTGTCGACCACCTTTGCCACGGTTGGCATTTGGTTGATGACGACGAGGCCTGTGTGCAGGCTTAGGTAAGTCTGTTAATAGCGCTTCAGAATCATATTTACTTACTGGCAAACTATGCCCGATATAATCTTCAATCGCAGGCAAGTTAAACACTGAGTCTTCACAAGCAAAACTAATTGCATGACCTGTTGCACCAGCTCGACCAGTACGGCCAATACGATGTACATAATCTTCAAAGTCGTCAGGCAAGTCATAGTTAAATACATGGGTAACACTTGGAATGTGTAAGCCACGTGCTGCCACATCTGTTGCCACTAAAATATCTAATTGACCTTTAGTAAACTGCTCAAGAATTTTAATACGCTTGTTTTGTGCCACATCACCGGTTAATAAACCAACACGATGTTTGTCTGCTTGCAAATGCGCCCAAACTCTTTCACAAATATGCTTGGTATTAGCAAAGATAATAGCTTTATCAGGCCATTCTTCTTCAATTATGGTTTGTAGCAGTGCCATTTTTTCGTCATTTGACGGATAAAATAGCTCTTCTGAAATTCGTAAATTAGTTTTTTGCTCAGGCGCTACCTCAACACTTTCAGGATCGTTCATGTGTTCGAAGGCTAATTCTTTAACTCTGAACGAAAGCGTTGCTGAAAACAGCATATTTAAACGTTCTTTAGCACCCGGCATGCGATTAAACATAAAGCGGATATCTTTGATAAAGCCAAGATCGAACATTCGGTCAGCTTCATCAAGTACAACAGCTTCGATATTATTAAGCTGGTATACACCCTGCTTTAAATAGTCAATCAAGCGTCCACAAGTACCGATAACAATATCGACTCCTTGCTCTAATTCTAGACGTTGGCTTTCATAGCCTTCTCCGCCATAAACTACGCCAAGACGTAAGCCTGAACTTTTTGCCATCTCTTTGGCATCATTATGTATTTGAATCGCCAACTCACGAGTAGGCGCCATAATAATAGCTCGAGGCTGGTTGTGTGCTGGTTTGTCATTTTTAAGTAAATGATGAAAAACCGCAGCAAGAAAGGCGATTGTTTTGCCTTCACCAGTTTGTGCCTGACCAGCAATATCTTTACCAGATAATAAAATCGGTAATGATTTTTCCTGAATTTCAGTACAATAGTGAAAGCCCATGGTTTCTAATCCGGTCACTACTTGTGGAGCAAGACCAAGACTTGAAAACTTTGTTTCAGTTAAGTGTGTTTTTTTCATAGGCGATAGAATAACACAATTAGTTTATCTATTAACTAATATCTCATTGATATTGGGTTAAATTTAAATACTTATTAGCTATTACAATTAGGAATATAAAAAATAGACTTGTATTTCTTGCAAATAATCCCAATATCGATAAACATAGCCCAACATAGTACAGGGCAAAAATACATTATTATGGCGATTTGCCAATTTAACGGAGAGAAAAATGAGCGATAAAATTGTTCAGCTAACAGATGACAGCTTTGATGCTGATGTAATTAATGCTTCGGCCCCAGTTTTAGTAGACTTTTGGGCTGAGTGGTGTGGTCCATGTAAAATGATCGCTCCGATCCTTTCAGAAATCGCTGAAGAATATGATGGCAAAGTAACCGTTGCTAAATTAAATATCGATCAAAACTCTGGCACTCCACCAAAGTACGGTATCCGCGGCATTCCAACATTATTATTGTTTAAAGATGGTGCTGTTGCCGATACTAAAGTTGGTGCGCTTTCTAAAAACCAATTAAAAGAATTTTTAGACGCAAACGTATAATTGCGACTTAAATGTTAAAAAGGTCAACAAAAGTTGGCCTTTTTTCGTTTTTATAAACAAAAGTTGCCTCATTATTAAGCAGTTACTTTACCTATTCTAGATTTAGTGCTAATTTATACAAACTGGTATTAATCATACCGATCCAAATTCTTAACTCTCTCACTTTGGCAAGTTCTTTAGCCTGTTTTAAACGAGAGCAATGCAAAATAAACTTAAGCAAAAACTTAATAACATCACAAAGACCCATCAAATATGAATCTAATCGAACTCAAAGATAAATCCATTGGCGAATTAATCAAACTCGCTGAATCGATGAAACTGGAACATTTAGCCCGTACCCGCAAACAAGACGTCATTTTCGCAATATTAAAATCCCACGCAAAAAGCGGCGAAGACATTTTTGGCGGTGGTGTTTTAGAAATTTTACAAGATGGCTTTGGTTTCTTACGATCGGCAGATTCTTCTTTCTTAGCAGGCCCAGATGATATCTACGTTTCACCAAGCCAAATCAGACGATTCAGCTTACGTACCGGTGATTCTGTATTCGGTAAAATTAGACCTCCGAAAGATGGCGAACGTTATTTTGCTTTACTAAAAGTCAACGAAGTTAACTTTGACCGACCTGAAAATTCTCGCAATAAAATTCTTTTTGAAAACCTTACTCCTATCCACCCAAATGAACGCTTAACCATGGAACGTGGTAATGGCAGTACTGAAGATATTACTGCCCGTGTATTAGATTTGGCATCTCCTATAGGTAAAGGACAACGTGGGCTAATTGTTGCCCCACCAAAAGCGGGTAAAACATTATTACTACAAAACATCGCTCAAAGTATCGCCCATAATCACCCTGAATGTGAATTAATGGTATTACTTATCGATGAGCGTCCAGAAGAAGTTACTGAGATGCAACGCCTAGTTAAAGGCGAAGTTATTGCTTCAACATTTGATGAACCAGCTAGCCGCCATGTACAAGTAGCTGAAATGGTTATTGAAAAAGCAAAACGTTTAACAGAACATAAAAAAGACGTGGTTATCTTACTTGATTCAATTACACGTTTAGCTCGTGCTTATAACACAGTAATTCCATCATCAGGTAAAATCTTAACTGGTGGTGTTGATGCAAATGCTTTACACCGTCCTAAGCGTTTCTTTGGTGCTGCACGTAATATTGAAGAAGGTGGTAGTTTAACAATTATTGCTACAGCACTAGTCGATACCGGTTCTAAAATGGATGAAGTTATCTACGAAGAGTTTAAAGGTACAGGTAATATGGAATTACACCTTTCTCGCAAAATTGCTGAAAAACGTGTATTCCCTGCTATTCACTTTAACCGCTCTGGTACTCGTCGTGAAGAGTTGCTTACCAAGCAAGATGAGCTACAAAAAATGTGGATATTACGTAAGATAGTTCACGAAATGGGTGAAATTGACGCAATGGAATTCATGATCGATAAGTTAGCAATGACGAAAACGAACAAAGAGTTTTTCAGTTCAATGATGCGAAAATAATTCCAAACAATTAGGAATTATCCCAAACTTATTTTGGGATCCATTAAGTAAATTTTTAATAACCCGGCAATTGCCGGGTTTTTTATTTTTAAAGCTATACTAACGTTTGAAATGTAGTCTGAATCAGCTATTTCAAAATTTGACCATGAGAAAAGGTTCGACAATTTAACCATTTGACAAAGTAGAGGGTACATATGAGCTTTTTTGACATGCTGCGTGAGCGCGATGAACTTGCCGAACAAGTTGAAACGAAAGCAACCATAATTACTATTATGGCAGAGCGATTTGAACCAAAAGAAGATATATCCCCTTATGAAATTGCGTTAATACTAAAAGCGTTTGCAATAGCTTCTGTAAACGGTCTATCTGAAGAAACCAAACAAATGATGCTTGATAATAAGTTAGACCGCCATTTTGCACCGCTTAAATAGCATATTGGCTGATTAATAATTCTGAACTGACGGCTACGTGTCGTTGGCTTTCATAGTCCGATATATTATTTGTTTAAACGTTAAGAGCAGATAAACAGTGTTCACCTCAGTAAATAAATAATGTGATTTTTGCAGATTATCTATTCATTTTAAGCGATAATTACCTCTGACCTATGTAATTGAACCAATGGTATCGATCTTGAATACAGAAAGCGGAAAACGCCTAAATAAATATATTAGTGAATCAGGGTATTGTTCACGCCGCGGCGCTGATAAATTGATAGAACAAAATTTAGTGACCATAAATGGCAAGCAACCAGAGCTCGGCACTAAAGTAATGCCTGGCGATGTGGTAAAAGTTGAAGGCAAGTTAATTTCAGCGGCACCAGAAAATAAATCTGATCGTATTTATATCGCTTATAACAAACCAATTGGTATTATCTGTACCACTGAGCTTGATGTACGAGGCAATATTATTGATGCAATTGGTCATAAAGAGCGCATTTTTCCTATTGGTCGATTAGATAAACCATCGGAAGGTTTAATATTTTTAACCAGCGATGGCGATATTGTTAATAAAATCCTACGTGCTGAAAATGCCCACGATAAAGAATATGTGGTAACCGTTGATCAACCGATAAGTGAACGTTTCCTTGAGCGTATGGCCAGAGGCGTACCAATTTTAGGAACGATTACCAAACCATGTAAAGTAAGCATGGTTGGTAAATTCGTATTCAAAATTGTATTAACACAAGGCTTAAACCGACAAATTCGTCGAATGTGTGAATACCTAGGTTATGAAGTTACAAAATTATCCCGCACACGCATTATGTCAATTTCGCTTGGTAATTTAAAACCGGGACAATGGCGTAATTTAAACGCGCAAGAAATGAAAGATATTAATGATGCTGTTGCTGGTTCAACCAAGACAGCACCAGAAAACCATCGCAAAGTTAATCCTAATGAAAAAGTAAACCCTTGGGCGCAAGTAGAAGCCGAGTTAAATGCTAAAGGGCCGAGTAAAGAGTAGATTTTTAATTTCTATAAGCCCACTCTAAAGGCTGTCCATGCCTGTCGTGGATAAGTATTTCCATATACAAGCCCACTCTAAAGGCTGTCCGTGCCTGCCGTGGATAAGTATTTCCATATACAAAAAAGCCAGCTTTCGCTGGCTTTTTATTTTAAGTACTTAAAATAATTAAGGACGTGTATATTGCTGTGGTTTCTCGTTATCAATTTTTAAATATCGATCACGAAGCTTAGTTTGACGTGACTCTAATGGTACTTCTTCGCCATTAATAATAACGTTCGTTGGTGCCTGCATAACTTCTAAAGGGTCACCAGACCAAATGACAACGTCTGCTTGCATACCTGCTTTAATGCTACCAACTCGGTTATCAATACCATAAATTTTGGCTGGTGCCGTTGTTAAAGAAGCAAGACCTGCCTGCCAAGGTAAACCATTGGCTACCGCATTACCTGCATGTTGAGGGGCAAGGCGAATGTTATGCGTGCTCATGCCAATAGCAACGTTAACACCAGCATCATTTAAACGGGCAGCGTTCGCTAACGTCGCGCCATTTTGCTCGAACGTATAAGGCAAGTTTGATTCTGGGTTTAGTATCACTGACATGCCTGCAGCAGCAACTTCATCGGCAACTCGCCAAGCTTCACTCGCACCAACTAGGGTAACGTTTAAGCGTTTGAAGTTCTTAGTAAGTTTAATTACACGGCGAATATCACTTGCACGATGCACTTTAACTAATAAAGGCATTTCCCCTTTAATTACCGGGATCAACGCTTGTACATTGGCTTTACTTAACGTGCCATGCCATTCAGTTTGCGGAGTAAACGTAATGCTTTGTGCATAAATAGCTTCATTTAACGCATTACGAATGTCTAGCCAAAGAGCTGCACGACTACCACCACTAACATCAGCACCGCTATTTGATAAATCTATCGACATAAAGGCACGCTTTTTCATTACAGGGTCAACATCATCACCTAAAGTAATGATAGCACCACGACCTTTATAGATTGTATCGCTGTAACCTATTGATGTTGCTGCGCTGGTAATACCTTCGATGCGAGAAATATTTCTTAGTGTTGTATCCGGGTTTACTGCAGCAGTTGCATCTAAAGCGGCGTGCAAATCTGACTTTCCAACACTGGAGTCATTTGTACCCGCCCAAGATGGTACTTCAACTAAACCAAGCGACGTATACGCACCAATAAAACCTGGTGTTATCACTTTACCTTTCGCATCAATAACGCGATAGCTGGCATCAGTAGATACTTCTTGCGCGATCACTTTACTGATTTTGCCGTCTTCAATTAATACTGTTGCATCTTCAATTGTCCCTTGTGCTGTCATGGTATGCACGGTGCCACCGATAATGGCAATTTTTTCAGCGTGTGCGCCAGCACTGAAAGCAAGGGCTGTTATTGTTGCGATTGCGCTTAAAGTTAATTTGCTCATTTGTGATCTCCTTCTGCAACTTGTCCTAACTCATAATCACTTACTGCCCACGTCTCTGGTTTGTTGCGATCAAACGCTACTCCACCGTCAATAAAGACCATTTCAGCTTGTGAATAAGTTGAGAAAGGCTCGCTGCTCCACATAACAACATCCGCATTTTTACCTACTTCAATCGAACCAGTCTGTTCAAAAATACCCAATGACTTAGCAGGGTTTGCTGTTAACCAAGTCCAAGCATCCGCTTTGCTGAAATCGATGCCAGCACGCTGACCATCAGATAACGCTTTTGCAGCTTCTTGATTTAAACGTTGAATACCTTGGTCACTGTCAGAATGTACTATTGCACAGGCTTTTGCATTAGCAACCATTGGAATGTTTTCACGAATACCGTCATAGGCTTCCATTTTAAAGCCCCACCAATCGGCCCACATAGCAGAACAAATATTATTTTCGGCTAATTTATCTGCAATTTTGTACGATTCAACGGCGTGTTGGAAAGAGGCAATTTGGTAATTAAACTCTTTCATTACATCTATCATGGTGCCCATATCATCGGCACGATAACAATGCATATGAACTAAAATATCACCGCGTAATACACCGGCTAAAGTATCTAGATTCAAATCACGTTTTGGCGCTTTAGCATCTTTACCTGCTTCATAATCTGCTTTGTATTTGTCCCATGAACGCTGATAATTTTCAGCATCAGCCCATGCTTGACGATAACCAGCAACATTACCCATACGAGTCATTGGCCCACCTTTTTTGCCATACACGCGTTTTGGATTCTCACCACAAGCCATTTTCAAGCCATAAGGCGCATCTGGAAATTTCATGTCTTGGATAACACGATTAGGTAAATTTTTAACGGTAACCCCACGACCACCAATTAAGTTACCTGAGCCAGGTAAAATTTGCATCGACGTAACACCACCAGCTAAAGCGCGACGGAAACCTGGATCTTGCACTAAAATTGAATGTTCAGCCCAAACAGCAGCAGTTACCGGCTTAACCATTTCGTTACCATCAGAATGAGAACCTGTATCTGGCGTAGCATATACACCTAGATGACTGTGTACATCAATAATACCGGGAGTAATCCACTTACCCTTTCCATCTACAACTTTTACATCATCAGCAGCTTTTATAGAGTTGCCAATCGCTTTAATTTTACCATCGGCAAGCAATACCGAAGTATTTTCAAAAAAACCACCAATACCATCATATACATTGGCATTAGTAATTAAAGTAGCAACGCTTGGTAAAGCTTTATAAGTACTCGGGTAAGGGTCTTTGTTGATCTCTACAAATGGTGCTTGCGCTTTTTTAGCTTCAGAACCGCCACAACCAACTAAGGTAGCAGCAGCGACTAAGCTAAGGCCCGTAAACAGGGCTTTATTTAGTGTTTTCATAGTTTCACTTTTTTATTTCTTCTAAAGTTGCATTTACTCTAGCAGTGGATCCAATTAATGTCATGGTAACTTATCGTAAATATTCGGTTAACTAACTTAACCATATTGATAAAAATCGTTATTTTTTAAGGATATATACCAAAATCTAGATACGGGTATATGTTCCGTCAAATAGAGTCACCCATGAACTCCCGGCATCAACACTTTGCTGCCAATGTTGTCTAACGTTATTATTTTCCAATAAACTCCAAGTTATCTTTTGCAATAGCTTTTTACCCTTGTCGTCAGTAATAGCCCCCTCTAATATCATAGCGCCATTAACTAACCCACCATTAAGCTGTAATAACAAACCACTATTATCGGTCCAGGACTGGTGCCAAGTTTTCTGTTGTTTATTATAAATATTTAAGCTTGTCCCTTGAAAACCTGAAGGGGTTTTATATTCTTCAAGCAGTACACAACCGCCTAAAATCTTAGAAATTTTACTCTCGCTTACCTGATCATTTTCTGGATTAGTGACTTGCCATTCACCTAACCAAAAATCAAATTGCTTATATTCCGCCTCTGTACAACTCTCCTTAGCGTATGCACTACAGGCGATAAAGAGCAGGGTAAATAGAGTAATAATTGTTGTTTTCATATTGTTTCCTCTCAGTTTAATACTATTGAGACTAAGCTTGATTGTTAAATAATTCAAATTGCTATTACTTACAGGTATAATGCCGACAAACAAATACTTGTATAAGATTATGAAATATAAGGATCTACGCGATTTTATTGCTCAATTAGAAAAAATTGGCCAGTTAAAACGTATAACACAACCTATCTCGACAGACTTAGCAATGACTGAAATTAGCGATCGCACATTGCGCGCAGAAGGTCCGGCTTTGCTATTTGAAAACCCTATAGGATACGACATGCCTGTGCTTACCAATTTATTTGGTACGCCTGAACGTGTTGCATTAGCAATGGGACAAAAAGATGTAACCGCACTTCGTGACGTTGGCAAACTTTTGGCCATGCTGAAAGAGCCAGAGCCGCCAAGAGGCTTTAAAGATGCCTTTGATAAGTTGCCGGTGTTTAAGCAAGTATTGAATATGCCAACTAAACGCTTGAAAAAAGCGGATTGTCAGGAAGTGATCATTTCTGGTGACGATGTTGATTTAACTAAATTACCCATTCAAACTTGTTGGCCTGGTGATGTTGCTCCACTAATTACCTGGGGTTTAACGGTTACACGAGGGCCTGAAAAAGAACGACAAAACTTAGGTATTTATCGCCAACAATTACTTGGGCCAAATAAAATTATCATGCGTTGGTTGTCTCACCGAGGCGGAGCGCTCGACTTTCAAGACTTTAAAAAGAAATTTCCAGGTGAGAAATATCCGGTTTCTGTTGCTTTAGGTGCCGATCCAGCAACAACGCTTGGCGCGGTAACTCCAGTACCAGATACATTATCAGAGTATGCCTTTGCCGGCCTACTTCGTGGTAGCAAAACCGAAGTCGTTAAAAGTATCAGTAATGATCTGGAAGTACCGGCTACCGCTGAAATTATACTCGAAGGCTACTTAGATCCAGATGAAGTGGCGCCAGAAGGCCCTTATGGTGATCATACAGGTTATTACAATGAAGTAGATAACTTCCCGGTAATGACCGTAACCCATATTACCCATCGTAAAGACCCTATATATCACAGCACGTATACTGGCCGTCCACCTGATGAGCCCGCTATATTAGGTGTTGCCTTAAATGAAGTGTTTGTGCCTATTATACAAAAACAGTTTCCTGAGATAGTCGACTTTTATTTACCGCCTGAAGGTTGTTCATATCGAATGGCAGTAGTCACCATGAAAAAGCAATATCCCGGCCATGCAAAACGCGTGATGATGGGGGTGTGGTCATTTTTACGCCAGTTCATGTATACCAAATTCGTCATTGTATGTGATGACGATGTAAATGCCCGAGATTGGAAGGATGTTATTTGGGCAATGACAACGCGAATGGATCCAGCTCGAGATACTGTTTTAGTAGAAAACACTCCTATTGATTACCTTGACTTTGCTTCTCCAGTATCAGGTTTGGGATCAAAGATGGGGATGGACGCCACTAACAAATGGCCTGGTGAAACTGACCGGGAATGGGGTGAGCCAATTACCATGACCGACGAAATTAAACAGCATGTGGATGATATTTGGGACGAATTAAATATTTTCGACCTAAACTTAGATACTAACGAACCACAAGATTAATAGACAAATTTAAGAAACAAATAATGAATACCATAAATTGCCAAGTGCAATCATTAACACCGTTAACTGATAATGTTTTTCAAGTATTATTAAAACCAGATCAAAGCGTTAGCTTTTCTGCAGGGCAATACCTAAATTTTGTTATGAGTGAAGACGATAAGCGTCCTTTCTCCATTGCTTCAAGCCCTGGTTCTGAGCTAATTGAATTACAAATAGGTGCTTTTGCTGCCGACGGCTGGGCAATGCAAGTTATTGAACATATACAAAACAATAACAACGTAACGGTTGAAATGCCCGGCGGGCAAGCACAATTACGAACAGATAGTCTGCGCCCTATCATTCTTTTAGCTGGAGGCACGGGATTTTCATACATAAAATCTATCCTTGGCGATTTGGTAAGCCGCAAAGCTCAACAACCAGTGCTTGTGTACTGGGGATTAAGAGATACCAGCGCATGTTATCAATTAGATGAAACACAAGCCTTGGTGGATCAGCTAAGCCATGGTCAATTTATGCCGGTTGTGGAAACACCTGATGAAAATTGGCAAGGCAGAGTCGGTAAAGTACATGAACCTTTATTGCATGATGTAATTAGCTTAGAGCCATACGACATTTACATGGCTGGCCGTTTTGATATGGTAGGTTTTTTAAGAAGTGAATTTATAGAGCATGGCGGCATTAAAGAGCACATGTATGCCGATGCCTTTGCGTTTATTTAACGTAGTTTAGTAAAGGCTTTTAAATATGAGATTGAATAACCTGTTCAATCTCAGTTTGAGCTAAAGGTTTTGAATAATAAAAACCCTGCCCCGATTGACACCCCATCTCAGTTAACACCCTAACTTCACTTTCATGCTCTATTCCCTCAGCAACAACTGACATTCCTAAATGCTCTGCCATATCAATGATAGTTTTAATCATCACTGCTTGTTTTTTATCTTCGCGCATATTATTTATAAACGACCGATCAATTTTTAAGGTATCAAAGGGAAATTTATACAAATAACTTAATGAAGAGTAACCGGTACCAAAATCATCAAGTAATAATTTAACCCCTAATTCCTTTAGTTTAGTCATGTTTTCATTAACCAAATCGCCATTTTCAAGCAATGCTCTTTCGGTTAACTCTAAGCGCAATGAATTTTTCGGAATTTGATACTTCGAGATAATCCTACTTATGTGGAGAGTTAGATCACTATTGATAAAGTGGCCGCTAAATAAGTTACAGGTAATAAACAGCTTGTCATTTTTAAACTTTTTTTGCCAAAGCCTAAGGATTTTAGCGGATTGTTCTATGATTTCTAAATCAATATTGTGAATTAAACCTGTTTCTTCTGCTTTAGCTATAAATTCGTTGGGGTATGTTAACCCTCGTTCACTTGATTGCCAGCGTGCCAAGGCTTCAAAGCCAACTATTTTATTTTCGTTCAAGTTATAAATGGGTTGAAAATAAGGAATAAATTCCTGATTTTTAATCGCGGTTTTAATGTCTAATTCTAACTTTATCGAGGCTAAAAGTTCATGGTGCATATTACTATTAAATAATTCATAGCGACCTTTACCAAACTCTTTTGCCTTATACATTGCGGTATCGGCATCCCGCAACATATCTTCTGCGTTGCTATAGTGTTGGTTACTAGCAACAATACCAATACTTGCACCAATATTAATCATACTTTCGTTGATATATATATGCTGTGACAGAGTTTCTATAATTTCATCCGAGACTCTAATACCAACATTTATGCTTGGAATTTCATCTAATAATACAACGAACTCATCACCACCTAAACGCGCTAAAATATCATTATTGCGGATCAGTTTTTTTATCTTATTGGCTACATTTTTTAGTAACTTATCACCAGCGTGATGCCCTAAAGAATCATTTACCGTTTTAAAGCGATCAAGATCTATGAATAATAAAGCAAAGTTATAATTTTTATTCTCATTAACATTAGCAATTTTATGCTCAAGAATTTTATTAAAATAAGAACGATTGGGTAATTCAGTTAAGCTGTCATGGTTTGCAGAATACTTTAATTGTTGTTCAGCAAGTTGCCGCTGGGTAATTTCTTCAACAAGCTCTTCGGTTCGCTGCTTCACTTTAATCTCTAGTTCATCTCGAGATTGTTGCTGTAATATTGCCAATTCCCGTTGAAATAACGCAATTGAGACATGTTGAGAAACAAAATTCAAAAAATCGGCATCTTTATCACTGTAACTGAATGCCTTTGAATAGCTTTGCACAACCATAGCGCCAATGATTTCACCATGTTTATATAACGGTACTCCAAGCCAAGAGTGAGCTTCACCTGACTTGATATCAACAACTTTGGTACGAATTAACTCCCTAATGTGTTGCTTTGATAATAACTGTGGTTGACCACTATTAATTAAATAATCCGTCAACCCTTGGCCAAATTTTCTTGGGCTAAACAGACTTTCATGATCATTGATTGCTGAGTCTGCAAAATAGGCAAAACGTAAGGTCTCTCTCTTCTCACATACCCTGGCTATATAAAAATTATCTGCGAATAAATATTTTCCAATTACAGTATGAACTTCTTTATAAAAGGTTTCTAAATCTAAATTTGCCTGACTTAAATCCGATATTTCATACAGTGATTGTTTAGCGGCTTCTATCTTTTCTATTTCGCCAATTTTCTCTTCCAGTTCTCGAGTTCGAATATTTACGTCATACTGTAATTGTTCTTTATATTCAAATCGTGAAAGTGCAGAAATTATATGCTGGCCAGTAATAGACATTATCTCTTTATCAATGGCTTTATATCTCACATCGTTATTATAACTTTGTATAACCATCAACCCGACAATATTATTATTTTTAATTAACGGTACCCCTAGCCAGTCAACCGCCATATTGCCTCTTTCTTTAATAATACCTTTGGCTAACAGGCGCTCAAACTTTTTGGCTTGCATTAACAGTGGTCGGCCTCTAGTTAGAACCAGTCTAGATAAAGAATCTGATAGGTAACTTTGCGGCATTTGATAGTTTGTTAGGGTATCTTTTTCATCAACATGATAACTAAAATCTAACGTTTGAGTTTTGTCGTTGGTAAATGCAATAAAAAAGTTTCGAGCATCGATGAAAGTATTCACTATTTGGTGAACTTGTTGATAAAATTGTTCGATACTGCCACTGGTAAAAGTTGACTCGGATAATTCATAAAGAGCATCTTGTAAAACTTTTAAGTCATAATGCTCTTTTTTTAAAGCATCTAATTGATGTTGTAGTTTAGTTGTCATGATGAATCTAAAATTATCCGTAGCATTTTATGTTTATTTCAACCGATCACTTCGTTAATCAGAAGAAATTCTAACCGGCTGTTAACTTTTATCACAAAGGGTTAATACACACTATAATTTAACCTTGAAAGTTACAAATCAGTAACAACGAATCGATATATATTATATACAAAGCTGAAACCTTCCATGGCGGTTTGCATTCCTTCATCCCTGAATTTACAAACCTAAAACCCTCCATGGTGGTTTGCATTCCTTCATCCCTGAAGTAAAACATAAAGTACGCCATCCATGGCATTTCTGCATATAGCTCTTCCTTGAGCAAAAAAAAGGAGCAAATTTGCTCCTTTGGTTTAACTAAACTCTAGGGGAAAACAATTATGTTTCTTGTTTGATTGTCCACAAGTAGTCTTCATGTGAGCCACAAATACTACTGAATTCTTCACCAATTTGTTTGTCACCTTCCACAAACAATTTATTAAGTATAGCAGCCCGTGCTTTTAATAAATCATCATAGTTTTCAGCACTCATTGTGGCTAATTTTCTGTATTTACCCCCAACAACATGAGCAAGCCACCCCCAAGACGTTAGCTGTCCTTTGCCGACAAATTCGTTATATACCGGCGCAAAGACTTTTTTTACAATTTCATCGGCTCTCTCTTCTGTCGTAAAGTCACATTCCATATAAACTGACATGCTTGCTTTACCTCTAGGAGAGTTATCACTGGCAGGTCTAGAGCCAGCAACAAATTGCCAAATATAGTCAACATGACTAGTGCAACCGGTCATAAGAGCATCAGGGCCTTTGCCTAAGGCTTTATCTAACTTTTCACCCATCTTTTTCTGAGCACTAAGTAATCCACTTACACTTGGTGCAGCATGATAGAGAATGCGTCGCCATTCGCCGCCAGTTTGATGTGCTAGCCAGCCCCAACCGGATATTGTGCCATCTTTTACTGCAGCATCATAAATTGGAGCATAACTGTTCTCCACTAGTTCATCAGCCGCAGCCTCTTTATCAGGTGCACACATAAAATATGTTGCATAACTGTACATTTCTGGTTCTTTCGGCTCGGCAGATAGTGCCGCAAACGGTAGTAATAATGAGACAGCAAAACTCATAAGAATCTTAAAACGTTTCATATTATTATCTCCTCATCCCATAATGGGAAAATACCCATCTAACAAAGGCTTTTGTACATAGGTAATAGATTCAGCTAAAGCATAGTGCATAGGTGTTATCTTTTTAGGTTAAATAAATATAAAAAACTATGTTTTTATATTGTATGGAGATATGCGCAAGATCTAAGTGATTAAAAACATTGCCTTTATAACCAAGCATTTATACCGAACCTCGCTTTTTAACGCGATTTAGGTATATAGTAAACTAGGTTAAAAAAACAATAAGAGGGATCTATGATATCCATTAAACAGCTAACATCTTGGCTATTACTGGCCAGTGCAAGCTTTACCGCAACAAGCACCGAAGTAATGAAGCCTACCCCTTTAGCACAGGCAGAGTATCCAAACATATTAACGGGCACTTACAACAGTGCAATAACGTCCCCTGAAAAATTTTTAGGGTTTGAAGTTGGTCAAAAAACCGCAACGCCAGAGCAAATTAATACCTTGGTAAATATTTGGGCTAAAGAAAGTGAACGCGCCAGTATTATTGAATATGCAAGAACCTATGAAGGTCGTCCGCTGCATTACTTAATTATTTCCAGTAAAGAGCATGTTGCCAATATTGATACCATTAAAAGCAACATAGACAAACTCAGCACACCTGATGACTTGTCCAACAAACAAGTAAAAGCCTTAATAAAAGAGACTCCGGCTACAGCATGGATGGCGTACTCTATTCATGGAAATGAATCTTCTGGCGCTGACTCTTCTTTGGCGCTTATTTATCATTTAATCGCCAGTGAAGATGAGAACGTTAACGCTCTTTTAAATAATGTTGTAGTGCTAGTCGATCCAATGATGAACCCAGATGGAAGAGCTAGATTTACCAAACAATTGCAACAAAATCGCAGCGCTAGCGCAAATTTTGATACCCAATCGCTATTACACTCTGGTGTTTGGCCATTTGGTCGAACCAACCATTATCACTTTGATTTGAACCGTGATTTTTATTATGCGGTGAACCCAGAATCGCGCGGTCGTATTAAAGCTATCAACCAATGGTATCCATTGCTGATGATTGATGGGCATGAAATGGGCGCTTTGGATACGTTCTTGTTTGGCCCACCGCGTGAGCCTATTAATGAACATATTGCTCCAAGTATTAATCAATGGAGTAAAGTATTTGCCAGTGAACAAGCCGCTGCTTTTGACAAGAAGTCTTGGCCTTATTATACCGGCGAATGGTTTGAAAATTTATATCCGGGATATTCAAATTATTCAGAATATAAAGGCTCTATTCATATTTTGTATGAACAAGCGCGTACAGCTGAAGACGGTGTAAGGCTTGAAAATGGTCAAATACGCAGTTATAAAAAATCGGTTCATCACCAATTTTATAGTTCGATGACAAACTTAACTACATTAAGCAATCATCGCGAAAAAATCTTTACCGACTTTGTTAAAAACAGAAAAAACCATGTGGCTAAATCAAGTATTTATGCAAATAAAAGCTTTGTTGTTTTACCAACAAAAAATCAGTCTCGACTCAATAAATTTCTAGATCTTATGGATTTGCAGGGTATCGAATACTACACCAACAAGACTGAACTAAAGGTACGTAATGCGACAAACCAACTTGGTCAAAAGTTAAATTCTACTACCATACCTGCTGCCTCAATCATTATCCCTAATCGTCAATATGATGCACCTTTAATTGCAGCAATTCTAGAATTTGATGCAAAAATTAAAGAGCAGGTCATATTAGAAGAGAGACAGAAAACCCTGCGTGACGGTAGCTCGGTAATGTATGATGCTACTGCTTGGAACTTAACGATGCTATACGGTTTAGATGCACTAGAAGTTGACCAACACCTGCAAAGTGGTTTATCTAAATTGGCACGCGAAGAGACCTCATCTACTATCGCTTTAGAAAATACTATCGCTTATATTGTTGATGGCGCTAATGATGCTTCTGTTGGTTACGCTGCGCGTTTATTAGAACAAGGTGTACAAGTAAGGGCATTAGACCGTAAAGGCTTATTTAACGAGGTGGAATTCAGTCGCGGTTCTATTGTTGTGACTGTGCATGATAATAAAAATTCAACGCAGCTATTAAGCATAATTGAAACTACGGCTAAAGATACTGGCGTACAAGTACGGGCAATTAGCCAGGGCTTGGGCGAAGAAGACTTACCAGATATTGGCGGCGAACATTTTAAATTATTAAAACGTCCGCAAATCGCTATGCTTACCCAAACGGGCATTAGTCCTTATGATTATGGCCATATTTGGCACATGTTAGATACAGAATTAGGCGTACGTCATTCTCATTTGAGCCAAGAATTGTTTAACTCTATGGATTTACGCTCTTATAACGTATTAATAATACCAGGTCGTTGGTATGGAGAGCTTAGTGCAGGCAATGTAAGTGCTATTGATACTTGGGTTAAAGCCGGTGGCACACTTATCGTAACTGGTAATTCAACAGTTCAACTGGCTAAAACTAAAGATTTTACCAGCACCACATTGTTAGCTGATTCATTCGAAAATATGCAAGATTATAATATTGCGCTTTATAAAGAGTGGCTTGCAAAACAAACCAGTGTATCTAATCAGGACGTTCTGGCGAATCACGTTGTGGCTGATTCCATCTGGTATCCATGGCAAAATCTTGACGAATTAAAGCCGATGAATAAAGAGCAATTAACCCGATGGGATGCGTGGACGTCACAATTCATGCCTTCAGGAGCACTTGTCGGTACTCGCACAGATCAAAAGAGCTGGCTTACGTATGGCGTAAACGAGATATTACCGGTATTAATCGATAACTCACCGCAATTAATGAGTAAGCGACCTGCCAGCGCCATTGTTCGCTACGGGGTATTGATCGATAACCCGAAAGCCAAAGAACGCTTAATCGGTTGGTCAACTATCCCTGAGGGCAAAGATTTATACCTACGCATGAGTGGGTTAGTTTGGCCAGAAGCGGCTCAGCGTATTAGTAATTCAGCGTACTTGACCCGCGATAGAAAAGGCAATGGCCAAGTGATAATGTTTGCTAATTCGCCGAACTTTAGAGGGGCAACCAAAGGTACAGCAAGGTTGCTACTAAACGCGATAGTTTACGGTCCAGGGCTTGGCAGTAATCAAGCGATAAACTTGTAAACCGATTTCAGCAATTAGGATAAATTACCAAGTAGGCGAAATAACCTACTTGGTATTAGTTCTTTTACTTATATCGCTGCCGCCGATGAAAAGTTGAACACTTGGCAATTCATCTGCTTGGCCTCATTGACAAGTGTTTGGCTTAGCATTGAATTAACATTGTTAAGATAACAGACTCGCTTGCCTTGCTTTAATAGCGTCAGAGCTTTATTCATATTTTCTTCATTTAACACTGTTTTTGGCGCATCTCGTCGGCATAAATCTATTATTACGCTACCAACATCCAAATCATGCACAATATTATCTGCTTTTTGCATATTTCTTACTGCACCTAAGGTTAACAAGTCGGGGTGCAGTGGCGTATCAACAATCAATAGTTCAGCCTGGCTCATAGCAACATCCTCGCTATCGGCCAGTTGTGTATTAAACGTGTGCTCGAGATTTTCCCCCTGCTCGATACCTGTGCCACTGAAAAATGTTTCCCAAAATAACCGGCGGTTGGCAAAATTAGTAAAGTGATCTTTGACCGATTGACGCTTTTCTCCGGCAAAAGATGCCAGTTTACCAAGTGATTGTGGAATGATGGTTTCTAGTTTTTCTCGCCAATAACGCAATAATACCGGCGACTGACCAGAGCTGGTCATGGCAAAAACCATAGGAGTACGATCGATAATTGCCGGTGTAATAAAGTGACACAAGTCAGCATTGTCGACCACATTGGCCAACACACCATTATCCAATGCATCTTTACTTATTTGTTCATTTAAGACGCGGTTTTCCGTTGCCACAAATACCAGTTGTTTATTGGCTAATTGTGACTTTTCATAATAACCATCGATGTAATTAATTTTATCTGCATCAATCAGTGCTTGTACGTTTGCTGACACTTTGGGTGACACCACCGTTACGCTTGTCGGACTTTTTATCAGTAACTCAATTTTAGCACTGGCAATATCACCGCCGCCCACAACTAACACATTCGTCTTTTTCGCATCCAGGAAAATAGGAAAGTAATTCATTATTTTTATAGCTCTTTAATGACTAGTTCCGCGTTCATAATGAGTTTTATTATAAACATTATACTTACCAGACGGCTTCTTCATCGGTAATCGTTTGATTTCTTTCAAACTATTAGCATCATACACAATGACTTCACCATCATTATCCCAAATGCTCAATAATACGTATTTTCCGTCTTTGGTAAATTCAACATGCGCAGCTGTTTTACCCGGTGACGGTGCTAAAGTTTTAACGATCTCTAATGTATCTTTTTTAATGATATGAACTTTTTCTTTATTTGGACCAAAAAACACATCAACCCAAGCATACGGTGATTTACTATGACTGCGCATAAAAAATCCAGGACCTTCGGTTTCAATTTCTTTGATCACTTGCCAGTTGTCCATATCAATAACAGTCACTCGGCCATCTTTGATATTTGGTGAGGCAAATACCTGTTTTCCCTGATAGTCCCAAGTAATGCCTGAGCCTAAATGTGGCATGCCCGCCATTTCAATGGTTGCAACTTTCTTTTTTGCATCCAAATTAATCACTTGCCCATTTTGACTGTCGCGTGAAGCACCAATTAAATTTATATACTCAGGATCAAAGAAGAAATCATCGAGGTAGTCTTCAGTTGTTATGCGTCGAATTGGGAATTGCTCTTCACTCTTCCAATTTTCAACTTTTCCTTCACCACCATCTTTTCGATAATCGTGCGCCCAACCTTTATAAACCTCAACACCACCTGCTGAGCTGTAAGGTATCTCCCAAACTTCTTTCACATCTTTTAACGCGACAATGAAGCTTGTTCTTGGAGGAGCGTTATAAACGGCACTAACTCGAGATGATTTACCGTCTTTATCGGCTGTAGGTACCACTTTAATCGGCGTTAGGTTTTCAGTATCTAAAATTACAATATTATGCGGCAGGTAATTACCAACAATGGCGTATTTTCCATCTGATGAAACTGCCATATTTCGAGTGTTGATACCGGCGCGGATCTCCGCCACAGTTTTCATATTGTAAATATCATATTTACTGATCCAACCGTCACGTGAGGCAAAATAAACAAACCGCCCATCTGGGGAATATTTAGGACCACCATGAAGTGCAAAGCGGGTTTTGAAGCGTGTTATTGGCTCAAATGTATCACCATTTAATAAAGTAGCTGAGTGATCGCCAAGCTCCACCACGATAAATAAATTCATTAAATCAGCATCAAATTGCGGTTCATTTGGTAATGTACTTTGATCAAAATGCTGCACATGAGAAGCATTAATATCTGCCAAGCTCCACTCTGGTACCGTTTCAGCCGGCGTGTAAATATACTCGACCAGTTGGTCAATATCATCTTTAGATAATGTTTGTGCAAAAGCGGGCATTTGCGTAGCGACACGCCCCTTACTTATAACACCACTGGCTTTATTTTTACGTAGTCGCGATAGATTTTCTGGAAATAACGCCGGTCCCATACTGCCCATACGATTTAAGCCATGACAGCTTTGACAGTGTTGCTGATAAAGTTGTTCAGCATTTTGTTTTTCTGCTGCGAAAACACTATAACTGAGCAGTAAGGTAATACCTGTAACAAGTATATTTACAATGGATGTTTTATTGTTCATTAGTAATTCCTATCCAACGGATAACTCAGGGATTTGGCTAAACGGTTGCGCTGCATTTTCCGCTTGAAAATATCCCACTCCGGCAACGTGTTTAGGATCAAGTTGCTCAACGACATTGCCAACAACGATAAGCGCAGGTGGCTTAATATCATTATCAATAACCATTTTCTCAAGCGAGCCTAATGTGCCTCTGAACACTTGTTGATCAACTCTGGTGCCTTGTCTGATTATTGCAGCAGGTGTACTGCCAACACGGCCATGCTCGATCAGTTTTTCTGAAATCATTTTCACCGCGCTTATGCCCATATAAAACACCACAGTTTGGTTGTCATTATTCAAGCTTTGCCAAGGTAATACTAACTGACCATCATTTTGCAAATGTCCGGTAACAAAAGTACAACATTGAGAAACTCCGCGATGTGTTAACGGGATCCCAGCATATGTTGTCGCTGCGGAAGCGGCGGTAATACCTGATAACACATGGCAATTCACGCCGTGTTTAAGCAAGTGCTCAGCTTCTTCACTGCCGCGACCAAAAATAAACGGATCGCCACCCTTTAAACGTAAAACACGTTTATTTTGCAATGCATAATCCACCAAAACTCGATTAATGTCCCCTTGCGGTACGCAATGTTTTGCCTGTTTTTTTCCTACGTAAAAACGTTCACAATCAGCAGGTAATAGGTCCATAATGTCATCGCTAACCAAGCGGTCATAAACAACAACTTCAGCTTGCGCGATAAAGCGTACCGCTTTCACTGTCAGTAATTCTGGGTCGCCAGGACCGGCACCAACTAACGCTACTTCGCCTTTAGCAAAGTTAGTTCGTTTAGCTATTTTATTAATAAGGAAATCAGCCATAATAAATTCTCTTTATTTTTAAATGTTGGTAACCGTAATTGCTTCACTTGCAACAGAAGTTAAACCAATTTCTTGATCGGTTAAGTAGCAGCCAGGATCTTCTGCCCATACATCACCAGACTGTGCAAAAGCTCTGGTACGAGTGTTGCCCCCACAAATATTTAAATATTCACATTTTGCGCAACGACCTTTAACTGGTCGCGGACTTTGTCTAAAACCAAGCATTAATGGGTCTTGAGTGTTTTTCCAAACATCTGAAAACTTTTCAGTTTTAACGTTACCAATAGGATGATTCCACCAATAGGTATCAGGATGAATAACACCGGTATTATCAATGTTTGCAACATTTACACCGCTGGCATTTCCGCCCCAATTGATTAATCGTTGTTCTAAATTGGCAACACGTTGTGGGTATTTATTTCCGAATTTCTTCATCGCCCATTGTAATAAAAACGGACCGTCTGCATCGTTATTACCGGTAACAAAATCGCTTTCAATACCCTGCTCTAAATGTGACCATGCACGTTCAAATAATTGTTCCATTGCACCTTTAGTCATGGCAAACATTGCATCATTTTCAGCACTGCGTTTGCCTCGGCCAGAATAGTTTAAATGTGATAAATAAAATTTATCAATTTTGTGCAATTCCATTAAATCGAGAATCGCCGGCAAATCATCGTAGTTTTCTCTTGTTAGGCATAAGCGCATACCTACTTTTATTCCCGCTTCTTTGCATAATTTCAGTGCATGCATTGATGTTTTAAAACTACCTTTCTGACGACGAAATTCGTCATGAAACTCTTCTAAACCGTCAATGCTTATACCAACATACTGATAATCTGCAGCTTTAATCTTCTCAATGTTTTCTTCGTTAATTAATGTGCCGTTCGTTGATAGAGCAACATAAAAGCCTTTCGCTTTTGCATAGGCTGTTATTTCATATATATCAGGTCGTAATAACGGCTCTCCCCCAGAAAGAATAAGAACCGGCACTTGAGCCACTTTTAAATCATCGATGGTTGCCTTTATTTGCTCAGTGCTAAGCTCATCTTTGAACTCAATATCAAGCGATGTTGAATAACAATGTTTGCATTGTAAATTACATCGACGGATCAGATTCCAGATGACTACTGGCCCCGGCATTTTCACCGCTTTACCTACAGGTAAATCATCATGTAATGTTTTCAATAATTGTGAAATTCTAAACATTTGTTATTCCTTTTTTGCTTGTAAACGCAAACCGGTTTTTTTTAATATCTTGCTACTGGTTAACATGTCATTTGTATTGTGTTTACCAGTTTGCAACACATCTTTTAACAACTCTTTGATCTGGGTCCTATATTCGCTAATTTGTTCGGCATTTTTACCATGGATCATGGCAAACAAATTGTAATTCCAATCAGGTAAACATCTTGGTCGTTGATAGCAATGACTAACAAAAGGCAGTCGACCGATCAATGCACCATAGTTTTTAACTTCATCATCCTGTACATCCCAAACAGTCATACCGTTAAAGGTGTAGCCGGCTCGATAATGATTAGGGACGGCAGCAATGCGTCTGATCACTCCCCGTTCCAGTAAATCCTCACTCATCGCCAATACGTCATTCACACTCATATTTAGTTTTTCGGCCAGCAAGTGGTAAGGTTTACTTACAATTGGCAAACCATTTTGAGTTAACAAGATAAATTCACGTTCGATTGCGGTTAATGGCGCTTTTTTTCTTTCTCTAGACTGGTAAGTAGAGTCCAACATAAAACTCTTCCTCCTTTGGAAAATCATAGACTGACAAAGAGCTTTTCTGCTCTATTTCTTTTATTACCGATTGAATTTCTTGTTGCGATTCACAGGCGACAACAAACCACATATTTAAACGATGTTGGCGTTTATAATTGTGTGCAACTTGACTAAATGCATTCACGATTTCAGTCACTTGCTCGAATCGTTCTTCAGGTACTTGCATGGCTGCCAAGGTGAAGGCACCACCTAGGCTCGCAGCGTCATACATTGGGCCGAAACGACTTAACAAGCCATCTTCAAGCATATTCTGTAACTTATTAATAACCTGCTCTTCAGTACAATCCAACTCTTTGGCAATATCGGTAAACGGCTGTTCACTAATCGGTATTCCACGCTGAGTACGGTTCAGTATTTTCTTGTCTAATGCATCCATAAATTATTTTCCTGATGCCGAGGTATGACTGTATTTGCCCCCTCGCTGCTTATAAGCTTTATTGCTAAATAGTATTTTTTTATCAATGTTTGCCAGTTCATCGTGCTGGCATATCTCATTTAGCTGGTCGATCACCTGAGAGCGAGTTTTTCCATGTATCATGCAAAATAAGTTGTATGGCCAATCAGGTAACACACGTGGACGGCGGTAACATAGAGTCACGACTTTTTGCTTTGATAATATTGCGGCTACATCATCAACGCTTTTATCATTTACGTTCCAAACCACCATTGCATTGGCCACATAACCCAACTTTCGATGACGAATAACCAAGCCAAAACGACGGATCATTCCTTGCTCTTGCCAATCTTCAATTGTCGAGATCACTTGCTTTTCGCTAATGTTTAAATACTTGGCAAGGGCGTCATACGGTTTGGCAACCAATGGCAAACCCTGTTCAATTGCAGCAAATAATTGCAATTGCTGTTGTGGGGTTAATGTCTGTGATTCAATATTGTCGAATCTTAATTGCTGTGCTGTCATCATCGCTTCCTTGTGTGTTCGGAGAACTCAATATTAAAACCAAGATCGATATGATATGCCTGTTCCATTGGCAGTATTAATGGCTTAAAACCTGTTTCTCGATGTATATGGGCTAAACATTGCGTCAATGCATCTTCATTGGCGGCAGTGGCAACAAACCAAAGGTTATAGCTATGCTCTCGGGCATAATTGTGATTCACCTGAGTAAACTGATTTACCTTTTTTGCAATCTCATCTAATTGCTCATCAGGAACAGCTAATGCTGCCAAAGTGCTGGCACCTGCTTGTTGATGGTTAAACACTGGACCTAACCGAGACAGTACTTGTTGGTCTTGCAGATTTTGAAAGCACTCGATCACTGTTTCTTCAGTACTATTAAAGCGATTCGCCAATTCCAAAAAAGGTCGATTACATAATGGAAAACCTTTTTGGTAAGCATTGATTATTTGCTGACTTAAGGTATCTAAAATGACATTACAATCATTCATTGTTACAGGCCTATTTGATGAGCTCTGTTGGTGAAGAAAATACCACTCGGACTTTGTGCCGATAATTTTTTCAGCAATTCAAAATTTTTGCTGTCATATATTTGAATTTCATCGCTATCTCGAACCGACATCCACACGTGTTCGCCACGTGGTGTAAATTCCATATGAAGAACACCTGGCCCTGGAGTTAGTGTTTTAATAAGGTTTTGAGTTTTTGTATCGATAACTTGAATGGTATCGTTTAACGGAAAAGCAAAGTTAACCCACACTTGTCTATTATCTGGCTGAGCCATAACAAACACTGGCTGTCCATGCACATCAATAGCACCAACTTGCTCCCAGGTTTGAGTATTTATAATTAATACTTTATGCAAACCTACCGCTGGAACATAAGCAAAATTTCCCGCCATCGCCCAACCTTCTAGATGGGGCATTTTATAAACCGGTAATTTTTTTTCTCCTTTACCGTAGCCATCAAGAATGCGCTTTACGCCTTGTTCAGGTGACCATAAGTCCAGCAATGCCATGCCATTTTCACCAAACAGCCCAGCAATATAATAACGGCCATCTGGGCTTATTAATGCATCATATGGATTAAGGCCAATATCGGTATATTTAGTAATTTCTATTTCAGCTTTTGATAAGTCTGCTATCCATATTTCATGACTATCAAATAAGCTAAATACAAATTTTTGTCCCGGTGCATCTACTAAACCAACCACTTTTGAACGCTTCAATGAGCCGTCTTTATTTCTCGGGTGATTGACCAGCTCGGTTGCCGGAATGTCAGCGACAAGCTCCAGAGTGTCGCTAGAAAATATTTTCACACCTCCAGGGGTGTAATTTGATACCGCAACAAACTTACCGTCTTGGCTAATAGCTCCGCCAATACTATTACCAGATTGAATAACACGCTTATCAATTTTGTTTTTCAATAAATCAATTTTTGTTAAGCCGCCATCTCGGCCAAAAACATAGCCAAAACGTTGATCGCGCGAGTAAACAATAGATGCATGTGATAAATCACCTAAACCGTCAATTTCTGCCAAACTGTTTTTATCAGTGTGATCAACAATTTTAACTTGTCCGGTGGCACGTTCGATAACTAAGCCAAGATCACCAGTAGCCCTCAATTTGGATTGTGTTAGCGTTGAAGTTGTTTCACTTTGTAATGAGGTATCGTTAAGTTGCTGACAACTCAAGGTTAATAAAGGTAATAGTACGCTCAAAAATAGCCGCTTTTTAGTGTTAGTCATTGTCTAGCCCTTTAATCAGTTGTTCTGCTATCCATTTCGCCTCTTGTTCGTTGAGAATGTCTTTCCAAGGCGGCATAGCAGTACCTGGGCGTCCTTCCATAATAGTAATGGTAAGAAAGTACTCAGGTTTATTAGTTAAATCTTGTGGTAGTAAAGAAGGTCCAAGACCACCCTTTAAGGTCATACCATGGCAAGAACCACAGTCTTGTTTAACCATATGGATAAGGTCTTTTTGACGTTGCAAGCTTAATTCATTGCCTGCTTCATCGGGGGTGACGGTTTTATGCAATACATTGGGAGAGGCTGAAACGATATTCAAACTGGCACAAAGGCAAATGCACGTGATCAAAATAGTAAAATATTTCATTGTCTAATCTCAGCTCCCTAAAAGGTAACTAAAATTTAACAATAAAATTGTTTGCATTTATTGTTTAAGATCACATTTTTTACAAAAAGTTACGTTTTTTTAACAGTGTTTTAGTATGCAATTTTAGCTTATGCATTAACTGAGCTTGTTAGGCCATAGGCTATTTTTTAACAATAACCACGCCAGTCATTTTCGGATGTGGACCACATAAATAAGGAAATTCACCAACATCGGTAAACACTTGCTCAAAACTATCACCGGGAAAAAGGTAGTCTGGTTCTTCTTGATAAAATTGCTTAAACCAAACATTATGATATTGCCGTTTCTCGATATTCTTCCAAATAACCTTATCGCCTGGTGCAATTGTGATGGTGGCAGGGATGAATTGCTTTTTATAAATTTCAACGACAACATCCTTAGCCATTAAAGTAGAACTAAATACAGCAAGTAAAACTACACTAAGCAACCTAATAAACGTACGTAACATCTTTACTCTCCTTAATAAGAAACCAATATCAACAACGAAATAAACCTCACAGCCTAAAACGATACGGTTTTAGCTCTGTGAGGTTTTGACGGCCTAGACTCGTCTACTGTTTAACGGCGTTAATTTCAGCTTCGTTGTTATCTAACGCCAATTTATAACCAAACGATACATGGTGATAGCGAGCATCAGAGTAATCGTCGTGGATTGCGAAACCAAAGTTGTAAACTTTACCTGCTTCGATAGACACATCACCCGGCTTTGATGAGATAAGTTTACGCTTAATTTCTACAGACCAAGTGCCGTTTTTAAGGCTGGCAACAGCTTGTGCTCCCTGGCCGCCATGCATCGATCTTTGATCCAATATTTGACCATCTTCGACTTGCTTAGTGCCAGAGCTGTAACGCACTATATCCATAAGTTGTTGCGCTTTTTGGTACTCAGCAATTTCTTCTGCGCTTTTAAGTTTGTCCCAACCACCAAGCGCTTTACCTCGACGACCTTTCAATTCTAATTTGCTGCGAGTTTCTTTAAGGTATTTAGTCACACCATTATTGAAATCTAGGCGTTTAGCTAAATCGCTGCCAGACAATACTTCTTGTTCAGGTGCAAATGGCATAGAGTTAGCATCAGCATGACACGTTCCCCAACAACCAGCACGATCTGCAAATTCAACATCGTCGCTAGCAATCATAAATGCCAGTTTCATTTTGTTTTCAGGGTCCATTTTACCGCCGTCAACAAATGGAGCTGGTGCATGTTCACCATCTGGCCAACTAAACTTCAAGTAAAGGCTTTCACTGTCATGGGTTGCTGCGATGCTAACATCGATACTGCCTCGCTTATTTGGAATAACATTTGGCTCAAGCTCTTTTTCACTTTCACCAGTAACAATATTTTGACCAATATCTGCAATTTCTTCAGCATGACATTCAATACAACGGTCACCTTTAGTAAAGGCGCGTTTACCACCGTGGTGTCGCCCTAAAATCCATTCGATTGAGGCTGTACCAGGGAAAAACACGCTGATATCCGTTGAACTGGCTTTATTCCAATTAACATTCAAACTATCAGCAGAAGCTGCTTTTGCAGCACTTGTACTAACTTTTTCTTTACTGCTACTTGCTTTTGCACTTTCTAAAGCGGTTGCAACAGCCTGCTCAATTTGCAATTGTACTTTTTCTTTTTCTGCTTGTGCTTTTGCTTTTTTCTCTGCGGCAATTGCCGCTTCTTTAGCTTCAACACGTGCTAAACCATCTTTGTATTCTTGTGGTACTTCTCGAATATAAGCCTCGACCGGAGCTTCCAACTCTTCCAACTGCTCATCTGTTAATTGATCACGAACATCGTGATGGGCAATACCCTTATGACAGTCGATACAGGTTTGGCCGGTTTCAAAGGCATTTAAATGTTGCTTACGTGCTCGCGGTTTTTGAAATTCGGGGTTCATTGATTCAAAGTTATGACAGTTTCGACACTCTCTGGAATCGGTATCTTTCATCGCTTTCCATACATTTTGAGCCAGTTCAAAGCGATGTTCGTTGAATTTTTCTGGTGTATCAATCTTTCCAGTTAGCCAAAAGAATACTTCTCTTGATGCTTGAATTTTTCGAACAATCTTATGAATCCATGGGCGTGGAACATGGCAATCTGGACAACCTGCACGTACACCTGTTCGATTGGAATAGTGAATTGTAGGTGTGTATTCTTTATATACGTTATCTTCCATTTCATGACAACCGATACAAAATTCGGTTGTGTTGGTAGCTTCCATAGCGGTATTAAAGCCACCCCAAAAAACAATGCCAACAACGAAAAATATCACTGCACCTGAAATAGTTGTACCAAGGATCAGCCTGCGAGACCAAAAGCTTGGTTTGTTTAATGTTTGATTTACCATAACTAACTCGTACTAAATGATGCCAATCAGACTAAACAATCAGACGTTCAATAATTATTTACTCTGATTGGCATAAAGCGAAAAAGTGTGAGCATAACTCTTGTTATGCTCACATTATCAGTAGAATTACTGATTAGGTTTTGTGGTTCATACGGTTGTAAACGTTGAACTTACCTGTTGGTGTAGTTAAGCCTTTAATGCGGTGTAACTCTTTAAGAGTCTTGGCATCATAAACTACGATTTCACCAGTAGGGTTCTTGTTATCTGTACGGTTCCACACAGATACCCAAACCTCAGAACCACCCTTGTTAAACTCAATATGAAGGGCAGCTTTACCTTCGTCTTCAGTTACACGGATTGTCTTAACAATTTCACGAGTTTTCTTATCAAAAACTTGCACTGATTGTTGTATTTCTGGCTCTGGGTGTTTCAGCTGATCAGCCCAAACAAAGTCTGAGTTTTCGTGAGTACGAATAAATGCGCCGGCACCATCAGTTTCCACTTCATAACAAAGTTCCCAAGCTTGATCAGGGTGTCCCATTGGGTCGTTACCCCAAACTGATACAAGACCAGTACCTAAGTGAGTTGTACCTGATACAGGCCCACATTCTTCATCATTCCAGTTAGCACCTGGACCAGGATGTGGAAGCGTATCAACATCGATCATTTTTTCTAAAGCTCTGTCTTTAGTATCAACAACTACCATTTTGTTAGATGCGTTAGCAGCAATTTGGAAGTAACGACCTGTTGGGTCGAAGAAGCCATCATGTAAGAATTCAGCAGAGCTAACCATAGTCACAGTCAGGTTGTCTAAATCTTTGTAATCAACTTGCCACATTTGTCCGGTTTCTTTTACAGCAACCATAAATGCAGATTCATTTGGAATAGTATAAATAGCCGCTACACGAGCTTCGTTTATAAACTCACCTTTAGTATTATATCCACGCGTTGAAACAACCTTCACTGGGTTTAGGGTTTCAGCATCCATAATAACGAAATGCGCAGGCCAGTAACCACCAGCAATTACGTATTTACCGTCACCAGATACAGCGATATCACGTGCGTCATAAGCCATTTTAGTTTCAGCAACTAACATTTTGTCAGGCGTTTGCCATAAATCAATTTTGTTAACTTTACCGTCACGACCAATGGTGTACCAGAAACGACCTACATCTTTGGCATGGTCTTTTTTGTGATGCTCTGTACCTTTGATTACGTGAACCGCATAACCAGTATCGATATGAGCAACAATTTCTTTAGTATCGCCATCAACGATTGCGGCTTTACCAGCATCACGTTCGATAACTACGAAGAAGTTTTCCCAGTTACGACCGTGCAATGGTTTTGCCGGGTAATCTTTAGGGGCTATATATTCCTTAGTGTGTGAACGCATTTGCTCTAAAGACATTTCCGGCGGTACCGGAGGGGTCATTTGGATGAATGTTGCAAGATTAGCTATTTCGTTTTCGGTGAACAAATCATCAAAGTTGTTCATCCCGCCTTCAGTACCTAAAGAAATAATTTTCTCTAAACGCTTTTGGCCTTTTTTAAGCATATTTTCAGGCTCTAGGTTTTTACCCGTTGCACCTTTACGTAAAACACCATGACAACCAGCACAACGCTGGAAATAATGTAATTGTGCTTTTTCAAAGTCTGCTTCTGATAATGTTGGCTCTGCCGCAGAAACGGTAAAACTCATACCACTAACGGCAAGTCCGACAGCAACGCTGAGCACTGAAACTCCATATTTTATTGCTTTCATTAGTATCTCTCCCGAGGTTATTTAAAATTTTATTTAAGGCAGAGAGCAAATTTAATAAACTTTAAATTTACTTTTAAATAGTCGAGAATTACTTTTAAAAGATTGCTTATAACCAACCAATTGGAACTAAAAAAACAATTTTATTTAGAAGCTAACTTAACTACTTGTTACGTTTCCACCTTCTGCGAATAACTATCCTCCAATAGAGCAAGAGATTATTTAACCTAGATCAAACTTTGTTAATCTTTTGTAATTTTTACTACTATTTTGTTAATAAAACTGCGCTTTTTGCTTTAGTATGAGTGAAACTATAAACCTAACTTAACCTTATATTTTTTATGGGTATTATTATGACTAACCGTTACAAAGCACTTATCTACGCAGCATTAATAGGGCTGATTACAGTGACTATTTTTCTAGGTTTTTTAATAGGCTTGGATAATAAATTATCATGGCTGTTAATTGGCGTTTTGCTTGTTATTCCTTGGATTTACAAGCAAACAAAACAAAGCAAAATTATAAAATGGAAAGCTGAATATTCTGTTGGGGTTGAATCGTTAGATCTTGATCACCAAAAGCTGATCACGCTACTGAATCAATTTAATACCGCATACGATTACGATATGGGCGAAGCTTTTGAACACGAAAGTTTAAGAGATTTAATCGCCTACACTGAGTATCACTTTTCTCGTGAAGAAAAAATGATGGCCGATAGTAGCTATCCTGATTTAGACGAGCACAAAAAACAGCATCAACTCATGATAGACAAAATTAGACAGATAGAGACAAAGTATCAACAAGTAGGTCATGACGCATTTCAGGAAGTGAGCGAGTTTTTAAGTGGCTGGTTAATTAACCATATCAACGGCACCGACAAACAGTACACTCAACATTTAAATAAAAACGGCATTAGTTAATTTTATACAAAAAAGCCCGGAACAAATACTATTTGTTCCGGGCTTTTGTTTAGTTGAGTAAAATTATCTAGGCAAGTAAAAAACCATAATTACACAGAAAATGGCTATCAGCCAAAATGCTTTACCAAAAAATTTTACTCCGCGTTTTCTATCTTCTGGGTGAAATTCGGCGATTGGCATGCCACAGTTACTGCAACTTTCACTACCATCTTGATTCATTGTTTGGCAATACAAACAGGGAATTTCATTATCAAGCATAAGCAACTCCTATTGTGAGGTTAACCGATGATAAATTTGTGGTAAACAAACAGGCAACTGCGATGGACTAAGCATGACAGAATAGCTATAACGACCAAAAATATAAGGCAAATATTCTTCAGCTTCTTGATCGATAGTGATACAAAAAGGTTTTAATCCAGCTTGTTTTGCTTCAATTATTGCCTGCTTGGTATCCTCTATACCAAACCTACCTTCATAATGGTCGATATCGTTTGGCTTGCCATCCGTTAAAATCAACAATAATTTTTGTGACGACTTTTGCTCAATCAATATTTTAGTCGCTTGCCTAATAGCAGCACCTATTCTGGTATAAAAGCCAGGGCGGATCGCTTGAATTCTTCCTCGCACATTGTCGTTATACGGCTCTTTGAAGTTCTTCAATAAACTAAAGCGAACGTGAGAACGCTTTACCGATGAAAAACCGTACATGGCAAAGTTATCTCCCACCACATTCAGCGCTTCACCAAACAGCAACATACTGTCACGAACAACATCAATGACTCGCATTTCATTATTTATATGTGAATCAGTAGACATAGATAAATCGGCAAGTAATAAACATGACAAATCTCGGTTATTACCTCTAAAGCTTTGGTAAAGACCTCTTTCCGCAGTTGGTGAAACCTGACGTTCAACATGAAAATCAAGCCAAGCGTTCAAATCTAACTCTTCACCCTGGGGTTGGCTTTTTAACCAATAACGCATAGTTTGCAACTGCTCAAATTGGGCTTGAATATTTTTAGCTGTTTTCTGTAAATGAACCGGCAATCCTTTAGCGACAGAGTCTTTAGGCAGCATAGGTTGTAATAAACAACGTTCACTAACTAATTGCTGCTTACGATAGTCCCATTCTGGTAATGTAATTCCTTCACCTAAAGGTAAATCATCTTCAGAGCTTGACGGTAAATCAAGATCCAGCTTGATACGGGCACTCTTTTGATCTTGTTGTTGGGATAAAGTAATTTTATCTAGATCTTCAGCAACGTTTTCACCATCATCGTCATCACTGTCGTCTGTACCACGATCAAGTTTGGCGAATTCACTCCAAGAAAATAAGCTTTCCAAGCGAAATATCATCATGCCGTCTCTACTATTAGAAGAATCGACTCGCTCGGTTTTTTTACGTGCAGTTTTATTGTGCTTTTTACTGTTTATATTCGTTGGCTCTTCAATGTCTTCATCAGCATATTCGGCTTGAATTTGCCCTTCAGTTTGTGTGGCAGGATAAAGCCATAAGAATACCGCTTGCGGTGCATAATTAACTCTAGGAAATGCTGAAACTGAGCCTGGATTGATTACTGCCTTAACAATCGCCTGCTCCATTTCTTGCTCGGCAATTGGCATTTTATCAACACAAGGACGTAGCTTAACAAACGCCGATGCTAAGCGTTGATACCTAGATTTTAATGAAGGGAATTTATCGAGTACATCAACCACTAATTGTTGATTATCTATGGCCCAGTGCTTAAAACGGCCATTGTGATTGGCAGCAAGCACGGCTAACCAAATATAAAGATCTTTATTAAGTTCAACTTCAGGAAAAACGGCAATAGACTCTGGTAATCTCAGACTGTCAGCATCTTGCCACGCGAGACTAATTTGTTGATTATCACCAGATATTTTTTGTAAAAAGCTACGTCTCGATAAATAATCACGATTACTTGCAGCTTCCACTCTTTTAACTGAATCTCCACCTAAGGCTCTAAAAACAACACCTACAGACTTACTCACTTGAGTAAACTCTACCCGTGCCAGGTCAAATTCAGTGCTGGCTTTACGGGTGATAAATTGATGCCAAACACTACCAATCCACTCTTCCATTACAACCCAATTACTTTAACGTTAATAATTAAACAGAATAACAAATTTGCAACATTAAACTCTGATGTGTATCAATAAAAGTAAGCTGAAAACCAAGTTCTTAAATTCGTAGGTATAGTGCCATTTGCCGTCAGTCATACTCCAACCCAATCACTGTGGCAATTTGCCACAATAATAGCAATTAGCTACAATTGATAAATGTATTCATATAAGAGGTTCTTATGGCAACAGCAAGTATTAGATTAGATGAAGAGTTAGTGCATAAAGCAACCATAATGGGTAAAGCTTTCAGTAGAACTACTCCTAAGCAAATTGAACATTGGGCTAAAATTGGTGAAATTATGGAAGATAATCCTGAATTATCTTATGAATTCGTAAAACAGGCCATTATTGCAAAAGCAGAAAAAGAAGCAGGTAAGCTAGAGAGCTATCAGTTTGACTAAAATAACTAACGTTCTTCAAACTCCAACGTTTAAAAGAACTGTTAAGAAATTGCATAAAAATCAGAAAGTAGATCTAGATAATGCAATTAGAGAGTTAATTAATGATCCATTTCTAGGTGAACAAAAGAAAGGTGACTTGTCTTTCTTGCGGGTTTATAAATTCAAAATGACAAAGCAATTAACATTACTTTGATACAGTTATGAAGATGGCAATGTCATATTAGAATTAATAAATTTAGGGTCGCATGAAAATTTCTATCGCGATATTAAAAAGTTAGTTTGAATGGTCGGCTAGGTGCCATTAACGTAGGTAGAGAAAATACGCCGTCATCCTCGAGGAGCCAAAGCGACATCGGGGACCTCATTAAGCGTATTGTGGATATAAAAAATTCAACCTCCTTAACTTGTTTCAGGATCTATTGAACGTCTCAAAAGTGCCAGTAGCTGCCACTCACTTATTTATGTCCCCCTATTATGGGTAATAACTTTTATTTTATAAAATCAGAATAAAGATTAATGGCCAGGACATAAGAAGACCTAAGAAAAACGTCCATCTAGATTGTAAGTTATTTACTCCAGAAAAGTCATGACTTTGGATTGAGCCATCTTTTAGACTGCTTAGTAATGAGCTTTCAGATATTGTGTATTCAACACCATTGCTATCAACAAAAACAGGCCATAATGAAACTCCCATGCTAGGGTGGGATGCACTTACTTTAGTCATACGCAAAGTTAATGGTGCTGTAAATCTACCTTTAATATCAGCGCGTGAATCACTCTCAATAAACTCTCTTTTCCATAGTGATAAATATTCAGAATCAGGATATTTAGCGTACCCCCAGGCGGCATCTATTTGGATTTCTGCTCCTATATTCGGGTAATACAAGGTGTTCATTTCTTTAGGGAGTAGAGGGATGCAGACTAGCGCGGTAACAATCAAAATCGCATTCCTAGTTTCTTTTTTATAACTAAGCAAACGAATACAAAATAAAACAACAAAAGGCAATGCGAAAAAGAAACTAGTGAAGCCATTATTTGCAGCACCACTTAATATAAAAATGAAGCAAATTGGCAATAGGAACCTATCTATAAATTTAAGTTCCAAGTACAAATTTTTCCACTTTAATGAATTCATGTCTGCTTAAGAAGCCCTTTTGTGAAGTTCAATAAATGCAATTGTTGCGTTTTTTTCAACGGCTGCTGCTCGCTCATTGTAGCCGTTCCACGAGCACTGAATATTCATTAATTATTTAATCTGCCTTCGTCTGAATTATAAAATAAAATAAAAAATATTAGCGCTAAACAAGTGATTATCATAAAGCTAAACATTCCCCAATATAAAAGTGGTGATTCAAATCTACTAACGTTTATAGCTCTAATGTATATTTCATCTTTAACTAACGATTCATAGAGATAATTCGGAATAATCAGGGCTACTACAAAGAATAATAGATCAATACGAGAATACTTTTTTTTCAACTTAAGCATTTAAATTATATCCTTTCAATCTCGAATGTGCGTCCATACCTCAGTGTTCCTGTGCTATTTTATAATTCTTTATCGGTCAGCTTCTCGCTCTTAGTAGACATTAACCTTTTCAATCAGTTAACGTCAAATTTGTGCCTAGAAACATTATCTCATTGAACGCTTGCAACGCTGACAATATCGTCTAGATTCTTCAAACTTTCCAAATTAATACTTTTAGTACACAGTGGGCTACCAGTGTATATAATTACTTCGTATGCACCAGCCCCTACCGCTAACTCTCTAAACGCTCGATCTTCAATTTGACTTAATCCACCTTCTAGCTTTTCCATCGGGTGAATTACTACTGTCGGGGCTGGTCTTAAGGCAAACTTCCCAATTAATGTATAGATGGCATGCTGTAGAATTTTCTCCGCCACATAAAAATTGTTAAGTAAAAAACGAGGATGAGAGAATGGGTTAATAGATTCTTCTTTAGAGGATGTTACATATTCGGCGTCATTACCAATTGCTGCAATAACCTTAACCCCTTTATTGTTTTCCTTTATCAAAACAAAAGGTTTTTCATCGAATTCCTTTCCTGATTTCGTATCTACAACCCTAATGCGGTTTTCCCATATTTGGACGTAAATTACAGAACTAAACTTGTTTAAAATTTTTCTAAGCATTTATAACTTCATCCTTGATTATACAGTTTTTGCATGTGCTTCAAATCGCTCATTTGAGCTGTTCAATTTCAATAAGTTACGCTAATTAGCATAACTACGCAAACCACTATTAAACAAGTTGTAGTGGACCTTCATAAATGAAAATTAAGCCAACGGTAATGCCAAAAAACATTCCCCATTGGTAAGCAAAAGCTTTTTTATATTTAGACCACCAAGGTATAAATCCACCCGCATATAAAAGAAACCACATAACAATAGGAACTATTTGTAAGTTATAAAAAGCAACAGTCACGGGAGCTGCAATAGCAAGCCCTACAAAAAAGCATTTCCATGTTTCTTTTTTGGGTGGTGGTGATTCGCCTTTCTTCAATGTTGAAAAGAAAAACGTGGCTACAACTAACGCAATAACCAATAAGATAGCTATTTGAAAAACGCTCATATTATTATTCTTTTAGGATTTGGCTTACGGCAGTTTATCGCTCTTTCTGCCCATAGGCTTTAGAATAATTTACGGTATAAACCTGAACGGTGCAAATGTTGTCATCTTCGATTTTTTGTAAACATACTACAATTGTTGAAGTGATAAGACAGGGTCACACACTTACGAGTTAGCTGAAACCTTTAATCCTTTACACTGCTTTTTTGCATTTAGTACTTCCAAATACAAAAAAGCCAGTTGCTTGCGCAACTGGCTTAGTTAGTTATGTTTACTTAAAACAAGTTTTAAGCGGTAGCTTTTTCTTTAACCCAAAAGCTTGAGATGTAAGCAATTAGACCTAATAAGAAAACAACACCAGCAACTTCACGCATCCAGTAGAATATAGCTAGTTTGTCTTGAGTAGCCATAAAGCTTAATGCTTCGCCAGTTTCTGGTAAACGTTGTAACCATACTTGTAATACACCAGCACCTGTTAAGAACAAGGTGATGAATACCATAGCAACAGTCATTAACCAGAATCCCCACATTTCACGTACTTGTGCACGGTTACAGTTTGCTTCACCGATACCACGTAACTTAGGCATAGCGAATGAAATAATCGTCATTACGATCATTGCATAAGCACCGTAAAACGCCATGTGACCATGGGCCGCGGTTATTTGTGAACCATGTGTGTAGTAGTTTACTGGAGATAAGGTATGTAAGAAGCCCCATACACCAGCCCCCAAGAATGCCATAACTGCAGTACCTAACGCCCATAAAGTAGCGGCTTTGTTAGGATGCTCGCGACGACGACGGTTAACCATATTAAAGGCGTACAATACCATAGCAAAGAACGGTAATGGTTCGATGGCTGAGAATATTGAACCTACCCATTGCCAGTACTCTGGAGTTGCTAACCAATAGAAGTGGTGACCTGTACCTAAGATACCTGAGATTAATGCCATGGCAATAATCACATATAACCATTTTTCAATAACTTCTCGGTCAACACCGGTAACTTTGATTAATACATAAGCTAGAATTGCACCCATGATTAATTCCCAAACACCTTCTACCCATAAATGAACTACGAACCACCAGAAGTATTTATCTAATGCCAAGTTAGTTGGATTGTAGAAAGCAAATAAGAAGAATACTGCTAAACCAATTAAACCGGTCATAAGCACCATGTTAATGGCTGTTTTGCGACCTTTTAATATCGTCATACCCAGGTTAAATAAGAAACCAAGACATACAACAACAATACCAAGCTTGGTAATGGTTGGCTGCTCTAGGAACTCACGCCCCATAGTCGGCCACAATTTATTAAGGGTAATATCAGCTAACGTAGAATACGGAACTAACAAGTAACCTAATATAGTTGCAACACCCGCTGCGGCAAAAACCCAAAATAAGATTATAGCCAGTTTCGGGCTATATAACTCAGTTTCAGCTTCTTCAGGAACTAAGTAATACGCTGATCCCATAAAGCCAAATAGCAGCCATACAATTAATAAGTTGGTATGTACCATGCGAGCTACGTTAAATGGAATTGCGCCAGCAAGGAAGTCACCTACAACATATTGTAAGCCCATTATTAGGCCAAATAAGATTTGCCCAACAAATAAGATTAAGGCGAAAACAAAATATGGTTTTGCAACAGCCTGTGATTGATATTTTAATGCATTCATCTGCCTTACCCTTCTATGTTTGGCGGCCAGCCGTTAACGTCCATTTCTGAGGTCCATTTTAAGAACTCAGCTAAATCTTCAATCTCTTGATCATTTAAATGGAAGTTAGGCATTTGACGACGACCAGGTATATTTAACGGTTGTGCTTTCATCCAACCACTGAAAAACATTTTAAAGCCGGCTTCGCCACCGCGACGTTGAAAAACATTACCAAGTTCTGGCGCAAAATATGCACCTTCACCCAGTAGGGAATGACAGCCAATACAATTATTCTCTTCCCAAAGGTGTTTACCACGCTCTACGGATTCGGTTATGTTTTGACGGTTGTCTCTTTTTGGCATTTCTTTTGTAGTATGAAAAGTTAAAGCAAGAAATATCAAAAGGAAGAAAACACTTCCGCCGTAATATATATTTCTCGCCATGCCTTTAGTAAAACTTTCTGACATGGGTTGCTCCCTTATAGTATTTAATAAAGCAAATACATCTTAAAACTCTATAGCGGGACAAATCTTGATAGAAATCAAACTAATGAATATTGTTGCAAAAATGTTTAAAAATACATTTATTTGTAAACAAAATTTTAATATTAAGGTGGATGAATTAGAAGATAGGTAGCTTTTTAACCATGCTACGAGCAAGGTTAAGCATACCAATTAACACAAAACCGGTATGCACAAGAATGAAATACAGCAACATTGCCATTAACTGAAATGGTGCTTCATCAGACAGTAAAATAAAGATTAAAGGGATAAAGACGACAAGCCCAACAACAACCGATAGTTGCACGGCACGATACAAGTGAACCCGTAACCAGGCGCGATGACTTTTGTATTTGAAGAACAGCCAAAGTAAGGCAATAAATGACAACCCTGGCAATATTAATAGATTAGCTAAAAATAGTGATTGGCAGGTTACGGCTAAATGTACGGATGATTTTGGATTTATTAACATAATGATCTCATACACTTAGACGTTATTTTAACTATAAACTTTAATAACCTGATAATACACTACGATTCATCAAAATATATTCTGGCAATATCCATTAACGCTTTAATTGTTTCTGGGTCATCTGATAATGGCTCTGCTAAACAAGATTTACAAACCTCTAACGGGTCCATGCCACTTGACATCATTTTGGCTGCATAAATCAATAAGCGGGTAGACACAACTTCATCTAAATCATTTTGTTCTAAGCGACGTAATGCTTGAGCAAGTTCAACTAAAGTAAAGGCTAAATGAGACTCAACGTTTGCTTCACTGATTAATATTTGCTGTTCTACTTCTTTTTCAGGATAGTCAAACCTTAACGCAACAAAGCGTTGTTTTGTACTAGGTTTCATGCCCTTTAATAAGTTTTGATAACCAGGGTTGTATGAAACAACCAGCATAAAATCAGGGTGTGCTTCTAGTAACTCCCCGGTTCGTTCTAGCGGTAAAATACGACGATTATCAGCTAACGGGTGCAATACAACAGTGGTATCTTTACGCGCTTCTACCACTTCATCAAGATAACAAATTCCCCCCTCACGAACAGCCCTTGTTAAGGGTCCATCTTGCCAATAAGTTCCATCTGCACCAATTAAGTGCCTGCCAACGAGATCTGCAGCAGTTAAGTCATCATGACAAGCAACCGTATAAAGCGGTTTATTCAATTTTTTTGCCATGTGCTCAATAAAGCGAGTTTTACCACAGCCCGTAGGACCTTTGATCAGAATTGGCAAATGATGTTGGTGAGCATACTCAAACAAAGACACTTCATTGTTTTGTTCTTTATAATACGGCACATCAATGGGGTCGGAAGTCAGTTTTAAATTTGTAGTACTCATAAAATCTCAATATGTAACTTACATATTGCATAAGTTACTCCTATGTTAACAGCGGTGCAATTGAGATAAGAGCTTAGTTGATTCAGATCAAGGTAAAAATAGGAAAGGATTGCCCAACCCCACAAAAAGGAGGCTGAGCTAATTTTTTGTGTTTAAACACAGTGAATTGTTTTATTAACGTACAACCATCATAGAAGCACTTTTTGGATTCGATAGTAAATCGGCAAATACTTGCCAACGCTTTTGTGCATCGTCACCACTTCTAAATTCAACATAATCTTTAACCAAGTCTTTACCTAGGTTGTAGTTGATTACATAGGCACGGTAGCGCTCAATAAAGCCAACACGTTGATTTGACTTATCTGCTGTACTTAACTCATATTTCATTAAGAATGCTGCTGCTTGCTGCTTATCAATTTGACCATCCAAATAACGCTTGGCTGCCACATTCCCTGCATAAGATAGTTTCCCTAAAATGCTCTCTACTTGATAGTAAGCTTCTGCTTTTTCAGGGTCTAAGCCCGCTAACGGAAATAATATCGCTTTTTCAAATGCCATACGCTCGCTATGACTATAAGCCACTTCAATGCCGTAGTTCGCGCTACCCTCAGCTAATAAAGAAAGCGGTGAGTACAATGGATAAACCGAATATTCCAACCAGCCTTTGCCATTAACCAAGTGTTTTTCCATTAATGAGTTAAACACGTGATGACCGGGGTAACCTTCGTGGCTAGCCAAATCTATTGCTCGGTCTATTTGAATTGGAAAATCAGTATTTACTTGAATTAAACTAAAACTGTTGCCTTTATACCAGTTGTAACCACTCCATGGTTTGTCGTTCACATATTCAATAGTAAAAGACTCTTCGGCTGGTAATTCAATATTTGCCTTAGTGCGCTTTTGTGACTCTTCAATCGCCGCAATAAACACTTTTCCAAGTTTATCTAATGGGATCACAAACTGATCTTTGAATGCTTTTAAGCGAGGGTTTAACTCTCCCTCACCGGGTAATAATTTATCTAGTTCAGCTAATGCTTTGTCAAAGTCTGCTTCGGTTAAGTTTGGCGATTGCGCATCATAAAGTGCCATAGACTCTTGATCAAAGCTAAATTTCTTGCCGTTTAATTGTTCAATAAATGCTTTAACAGAGCGAACCTGAACCACCAACATATCTTTACGAAGTTGCTCGCCGGCAATGGCGTTAGAATTATTTAGATCATCTTCCAATTGCACAGCAAAATTTAACAACTTATCTAAAGGTAACTTTTCAGCTTCTTCTTGCCACTCTTTAGGCCCGTAGTAGGCATCAATATAATAATTCTGATGCTTCCCCACATGCAGCGCTAACTTAACGTATCGTTCAGCCAGTTGATCCATACTTACTTCTACCTTAGTCGTTTCATCTTCAGAACCTGAATTTCCACCACATGAGAATAATGTAATAGTTAACAGCACTGCGATACATTTTTGAGCATTAATTAGAATTTTCATTCGCTTCTCCAGTTACGTTGGTTTGCGAGAGACCTGTAGAAATATTGGCATAATATTTCGCTAATTCAAGCATATCATCTTCATTTAATCGACTTACCATACCTTGCATAATCGAATCTTTTCGACGCCTGTACTTAAATGCTAACAGTTGCTTAAGTAAATATTCTTGATGTTGGCCAGCTAGGTTGGGGTAAATAGGCACAGGAGAATGCCCTGTTTTGCCATGACAAGGTGCACAAAAATCAATTTGGGTGTTCAACTTTTTTTGCTTTAATAATAATTGCTGCTCATCAAAATCAACTTCTTGTTCAGCAATATGAAGCATATCTGGGTTTGATGTTTTGGCTGCAATTTTATCTGATGGCTCTAGTTTAGTTGGCTCTGGCGGGTTAATTTCAACAGCATATGACAACATGCTAAAGGAGAAAAAAATAAAAAATTGGATTAATTTCATCATATAAAAAAGTTAAATTTAGGGCACAAAAAAAGCGCATTATATGCGCTTTTATATCTTAATATCACTTATTTGATGCTTGCGTAATATGCAGATAAGTTAGCGATATCAGCGTCAGTTAATGGCATAGCCATACCTGACATTACTGGGTCTTTACGAGTACCAGTTTTGAAGTCTTTAAGTTGCTTGGCAAGGTAAGCTTCTTTTTGACCCGCTAAGTTAGGGTACATTGGTACAGCTGAAATGCCTGTAGCACCGTGACAAGCAGCACACATGGCTGATTTTGCTTTTCCGGCTTCTGCGTCTGCAGCCATTGATGGGGCAGTCATAACTACTGTTGCAGCTAATGCTAGAGCTAATTTTTTCATAGATAAATACTCTTCTTATGTTAATAAACTTTATGTTAACTGGATTGATTATATGAAAAAAAGTTTACCCTGTCTGCGATTATTTTGAATAATAACTTGATATTGCTTAAATTATTTGCGTATTTGTTACACTATTCGATAAAATTGAATCAGAAAACCCATTGTAAATAAGTTGTTAACATTGAAATTTTCAAATACCTATCACCAATTAGGTGACAAATTTTATCAATCGGCGATGCCGGCACAAGTGTCTAAACCAAGCTTATTGTTTTGGAATGATACCCTTGCCGAGGATTTGTGCTTATCAACTTCATTTTGTCAGGATAAATCTGAACTTGCTCAATATTTTTCTGGTAATAAAATAATCGCTGGTGCAGAGCCCGTGGCACTTGCTTATTCAGGCCATCAATTTGGTCAGTTCAACCCTTATATGGGAGACGGCCGAGCTCATTTATTGGGTGAAGTAACCGACGTAAACAACATTCAACGAGACATACAACTGAAAGGCTCTGGGCAGACGCCCTATTCACGAAGAGGCGACGGCCTTTGTGCCATTGGCCCTGCGATTCGTGAGTTTATAATGAGTGAAGCTATGTTCGCATTAGGCGTGCCTACATCTCGTTGTTTAGCCGTTGTTGCTACAGGTGAAACCGTATATCGTGAATTGCCGAAACCCGGCGCAGTTGTTACTCGCGTAGCTGCCAGCCATATACGGGTAGGTACGTTCCAACATTTTGCTGCTAGAGGTGATGTCGATTCATTAGCCGCCTTAACTGAATATACAATTAATCGCCATTACCCAGATATAGACACTAAAGCTGACGGGTATATTTTAGAGTTTATAAAAGCCGTGTGTACCAAACAAATTGACGTTGTAGTGCAGTGGATGCGCGTTGGATTTATACATGGCGTAATGAATACTGATAATTGTGCTATTTCAGGAGAGACCATCGATTTTGGTCCTTGTGCTATGCTCGGCGCTTATCATCCCGGTACAGTATATAGCTCTATTGATAAAAATGGCCGTTATGCCTTTGCCAACCAACCTAATATAGCCCAATGGAATATGGCACGTTTTGCCGAAAGCTTAATTCCTCTTATTGATGAAGACAGTGAACAAGCGGTCAAATTATTAGAGCCTATTATTTTGCAGTTCGCTGAAGACTTTAATGATGCGTACTATACAATGCTCGCTAAAAAGCTTGGCGTGCCTGAACTATGCTTAATAGAAAAAGCGTTTATCAAAGAGTTTCTTGATATATTGCAAACTCAAGAGCTCGATTACACCCTTACATTTGTACAACTGACAGAGTCTTTAAGTGATAGTGAGCAGGCAGAATCTTTAAATGCTACGCTTGGCAAGTGGTATAACAAATGGCGAGATTTGTTGCAAAAAATTAGTATTGATAACGCTACAGCGCAGTCATTAATGCGTGAACAAAACCCTGTTGTAATCCCAAGAAATCATCATGTAGAAGCGATTTTAAATGAGTGTGAAACCAGCGGTGACTTAAGCTCAGCAGATCGGTTTTTACAGGTGTTAAGATCTCCTTATAAACAACAAATACATACCAGTGATTTTCAAGACTTACCTGAAGATGGTGACGTAAACTACCGTACGTTCTGTGGAACTTAATGGAAATACAATGCAACAAATAAAAACAGCCACATTAGATAACGACAATTTACTACTCATTGTTTTCACCAAACAGTGGGATCTAGATGATATTAATTTCCTTTCAGAGTGTGTATTCAAGCAATTACCCGATTATCAATTAAAAGAACGCGTTCAAGGCGCAGATCGAGAATATTTCCGCTTTACGTATAACAATGCATACCTAATATTGCACTTTGAAAGCTATAGTGAATCTTGTTGGATAGAACCTGAAGATCAACTTGAAAACCAACAGTTGATGAAAATTAGCTCATTATTAAATTCCTAAATTTGGAGCGTTAAATGAAATTTATTTTACTGTTATTAACATTGTCTTTAACCGCCTGTGTTTCAATTCAAGAAAAAAAGGAAGCGAATGTTACGCCACAATTAGCTGACAATTTAGATGAGGGAAATTACAAAGACGAAGATGACGATGTGGTTATTATGATGGGTAACTGCAAAGGATTAGAGAATAGCGATTATTGTGATTCTCTTAAAAAGAAAGAAGCAGATAATCAAAAACAACTTGATGAGTCACTTAAAAAGCACAGTAAAAAACAAGATAACAAGTAACCCGTTTCCTGAACTTGTTTCAGGATCTATAATCGGGAATAAAGTTATCTGTTTTCTTATACCGTGTCGCTCTAGTAATGACTCATAAATGACATTATCTATTAAAGTGGAATAACTTTACCAATGTACGGCAAGGGATTAAAAGGATCTGGTAATTCAGATCCCTAATTTATCTGGAAGCCCAAGTGTTAGAAGTTTTTACATAAAAAGTCGATCAATTGAAGTTTTATAAACAAATTCACCACCGGCCAGTAAAATATGCAAAGTATTATCATTATCAATGATAAAAGATTTAGAATATTTGAACTTAGGGAATTGCTTTAACAACTTAAAATCACTTGCCCTATATATGCCTAATGTTGTAACAATGACATTTTTATCCCCATCGATAATTTTTATTTCTTCATTCACATCTGAGTCTTTTCCATTATCAAATTCATGCAAAATTATTTCTGGATTTTCTCTATCCATAACCAAATGAAATGTTCCGATTAAACTCAGCTGACTATCATCTTCCAATCCTATTGGCAGAATAGGTCGATTATAAAATATTTCAGTTTTTTCTTCTGGAAGGAGAATATTTGTTGCAGCGTTCGGACTGTTAATCAGATCATAATAACCTAAGGATAAACCACTGTTTACAAAAAATATTTTGTTAATATCACTACTAGAAACTATTCCTTTAGTAAAATATGCGACATCTCCTAAATCTTTGTCTGCGAAGGTAGAAAATTCGGAGTTGTTTAGATTAAATATGGCTGATTTATCACTTCCAGGAATGACTATTGCGTTATTATTACAGCCTATTTCAGCATTTGTAAGTGGCTTGAAAATAGAATAGTAAGAATGCTTGTTAGTTAATGAAAAACTATTTTGGGCATTAAATTCATGCAAACCGCTATTTGATCCACTTGTTAGAATAAATAGTTTCTCATTAATAAAACATAAATCTTCGACCCAAACATAAGATTCTATGTTTAAGTTTTTGCTAACACTACCATCTAAGTTAAATACGTTCTTATTTCCATATCCCCAAATAGTATTTGTGCTTTGTGTATAAAATAATTTATTAGCACGTTCAGGCAATTCATAAATTACGTTATCGCCAATACCAATATAGTGATTACCACTTGTTCTTTGCCAATATGCCGTACCAAATGTTTCAGCAGTATACCTTAAGCCAACAACATCTTGATTTACGTCGTCCTTGTTAAAAGAAGTGTGAATAATGTTTGAGGTAACTGTATCATCTAAGTTGACACCAGAAGCGTTATCTAGCAATCCAATGTTGCCTCTTTTTAAGATTTTATTAAATACAACGGTTACATCAGTTACTTTTTCTAATGAATCTAATTGGTTTGCAGGAGTAATATCAATAGCCATCAGAGGGGTTTTATCATGCATGTGAGCCAACATTAAGTGATCAAAGCCGATGTAAAGCAAATCCCCTTCATAACCTAGAGTATAGTTTTGTTCTACTTGAGATTGATTAAAATAAAACTTACTACCTGAAGATTGTTCTTCCGCTTTGATAACGTCTTTGTTTAACGTAAGTTCGATATATCCATCTACAGTTTTGTCATGTGCAATGCTTTTATCGTAATCATAATCATATGTTCTACCTTGGCGACTAAATTGACCTATTACCCCCCACTGTTCATTTAAAAGCTGACTAATATAAGTCCCTTGAAAACTGATTGAATACTCTTCTCTTTCCTCACCCAAGTATGTTTGAACTTGTGCTAAATCTAAATTTGAAACACTTTCTTGTTTTAGTTTATTGGCTAGTTCATCGTAAACTTCAAGGTTAAAATTGCTAACTTTAATGTCTCGACCTTTTTCCTGAACAATAGCCAAATGGTACGTGTTTTCACTTTCTTGCCACACAGTGTTTGTACTAATAGAGAGTTCAAAACCAAATTTATTCAATTCATCTAATGATGTTCCAACACTAAAGTTATTAGATAAAAGCTTGTAACTATATGAAGATAGCGCATTTTTCTCGTGATATTTTTGGTAAATAAAACTCTCTCTGCTATGTACCTCGAACTCTAAGTTTATCAATCCTGAAAGAATTAACTCATCATTGCCAATATTTCTGAAGCAGTTTTGAAAGTCTAGTATTCCTGTAGTCACGCCATTAGAGGTAACTTTATCGGTAAAATTAACAACACCACCTTCTTTACAATGGCGGGTATTGACATTATCTGGGGAGTGAAAAAACCATAAAAGCTCTGCTTCAAGCAAGTCGACCATCGCAACAGGGCCTTCAACTAATGTTGTCGATATATTGACAATATCAACACTTAACTCTTCTGAAAATTTAAAATTTTCTATTTCGTTTTGATCATTTAGTTTTGTCCCTTTGTCAGAACCACCGCCTCCACATCCGCCAAGCATTAAAGAGATAAACAATATTATTATTTTTGAAAAGTTCATATTAGTATGGTCATGATTTAAATATTAGAAAATATTGCATGTACATATATTATTATCAATAGTTAAAATAATTTGTTCTGTTCAATTGATAATTAATAGATAATTAATAGATAGTTCATCGCTAATCATGATTAGAGGAGGGGCTATTGAATAGCCAGAATGGCTACCATTGGAACGATTTTAATTATTGTGTAGCATCAAGCGGCTACACTATCAAAATTAATAGACGTTAAGTTTTCAAAGTCTTAACGTCTAAAGTGATGCGTGTTTGATTAAGAGATTACTGACCTGATGAAAGCTATCTAGTCTAGTGGAATCACCTTACCAATGTACGGCAGGTTACGATATTTTTGTGCGTAATCAATCCCTACGCCTACGACAAATTCATCCGGTATTTCAAACCCTATCCACTTAACCCCTACAGGTACTTCTCGGCGTGACGGTTTATCAAGTAATGTACAAATTTCAATTGAGTTAGGCTCGCGTAAACTCAGAATTTGCATTACTTTGCTTAACGTATTACCAGTATCAATAATGTCTTCAACTAACAGTACATCTTTGCCTTGGATGTCATCATCTAAATCTTTAAGTATATGAACGTCACGAGAGCTTTCCATATTATTGCCGTAACTTGAAGCGGTCATAAAGTCGACGGTGTGATTTATATCTATTGCTCTTGCCAAGTCGGCCATAAATACAAATGAACCACGCAATAACCCCACCATAACCAGATTGTCACGGTCTTTGTAAAACTCGGTTATTTGCTTGCCTAATTCGGCGACTCTTTTGCTGACTTCTTGTTCAGAAATCATAACTTCGACTTTATGTTTCATGTTGTTCTCGTGTTTTACCAAATAGGTAATAAATAAATTAGTGTAACTATAGCGTGTACCATGAATTATGGCGATATGATTTTAAGGTGAGCAGACTTTATTGCCGTTTTCAACATGGAAGTTGTATATGCCGTGAACGCAAGGATGCGTAGAAACGGCCCATGGCAGTTTTGGACATGGATGTCCTATATAACGTGCATCCAGGAGTATAGAACGTATTGCATTCCATCATCCCTGAAGTTACAAACTTAATGCCATCCATGGCAGTTTGCATTCCATCATCCCTGAAGTAAAAAAGCAGCATATAAATGCTGCTTCGCTTAAGGTTGATGTTAATTTGGTTGCTACGCCATGCCCATATAGTTTTTAGGCATATCTACTGCAGCAACGCCAGTATCAACCGCTGCTTTAGCCACTGCATAAGCAACACGTTCAAGTAGTCTTGGATCCATTGGCTTTGGAATAATGTACTGTGCGCCAAATTCTAAACTCGCACTACCACTGGCTTTTAATACTTCTGCCGGTACTGGTTCTTTAGCAATTTCACGAATAGCATGTACGGCTGCAACTTTCATTTCGGCATTTATTGTTCTTGCTCTAACATCTAGAGCACCACGGAAAATAAATGGGAAACAAAGCACGTTATTTACCTGGTTAGGGTAATCTGAACGACCGGTTGCCATAATTAAGTCATCGCGAGTCGCATGGGCCAATTCAGGCTTTATTTCAGGATCAGGGTTAGAACATGCAAACACTACTGGTTTAGCAGCCATAAGGCTTAATTGCTCTGCTGAAAATACATCTGGCCCTGAAACACCAACGAAAACATCAGCGCCATCAATGGCATCTTCTAAAGTGCGTTTATCGGTATTGTTAGCAAATAGTTTTTTATATTCGTTTAAATCATCGCGGCGAGTATGAATAATGCCTTTGCGGTCAAGCATGTATATGTTTTCACGTTGCGCGCCACAGTTAATTAATAATTCCATACAAGCAATGGCTGCGGCACCTGCGCCCATACATACAATTTTTGCATGCTTTAATTGTTTGCCTTGAACATCCAGTGCGTTGAGCATACCAGCGGCTGTAACAATAGCTGTACCGTGCTGGTCGTCATGAAATACTGGTATTTTACAACGTTCAATTAACGCTTTCTCGATAGCGAAACATTCTGGAGCTTTAATATCTTCTAAATTGATGCCGCCGAAGCTGTCAGCAATATTGGCAACGGTATTAACAAAATCTTCAACTGTTGTGTTTTTTACCTGAATATCAAATGAGTCGATATTCGCAAAGCGCTTGAACAACAGTGCTTTACCTTCCATTACAGGCTTTGATGCCAATGGTCCTAAATTTCCTAACCCTAAAATTGCAGTACCATCTGTAATAACGGCAACAGTATTACCTTTATTGGTATAGCGATACACATCATCAGGATTTGCCGCTATTTCACGTACTGGCTCAGCAACACCCGGACTGTATGCAAGCGCAAGATCTTCAGCTGTTTCTGCTGGAGTTGTCAGGGCTAGACTAATTTTACCAGGAGTAGGATGTTCATGATAATCGAGAGCTTGTTGACGGAAATCAGCCATGGTGTGTACCTTTTAATGGAATGAGTTGATACCTAAGTATAGGTGTAATGTTAACGAATTTTAGGGTTTGTAATAGTACCTGAAAACTTTTATATAAGTTACCGATAATTATAACTTATTTGTTATAACTCATATCAATTGTAGGTATAGACATAAATTAAAGTTATGGGCGCAAAGCAAACAACGCTCCATTTTCTATAGGGAAATTGTATATGCCGCTGTGACATGGATGTTGATAAGCGGTCCCCGGCATTTTTGCTTATAGCTCTTCCCTGAAGTTACAAACTTAATGCCGTTTTCAACATGGAAGTTGTATATGCCGTGAACGCAAGGATGCGTAGAAACGGCCCATGGCAGTTTTGGACATGGATGTCCTATATAACGTGGATACAGGAGTATAGAACGTATTGCATTCCATCATCCCTGAAGTAAAAAAAAGCCCCGCAAGTGCGAGGCTTTTTTAAAAACGTTTTGGTTAGTTATTCTGAAAAAGGATTAACTAAAACCATTGTCTCATTACGGTCCGGACCAGTTGAAATAATATCAATTGGAACGCCAGTAATTTCTTCAAGACGTTTAATGTAAGCAATTGCATTAGCTGGTAATGCATCAACGCTTGTAGCGCCAACAGTATTTTCAGACCAACCAGGAACTGTTTCATAAACTGGAGTGATGTTTTCATAACCTTCTGCAGCCATAGGCGGTACAGTTAGGATCTCACCTGACTCAGTTTTGTAACCAGTACAAATTTTAAGTTCTTTTAAGCCATCTAATACATCTAGCTTAGTTAAACAAAAACCTGTAATTGAGTTAACTTGTACTGCACGATGCATTGCAACGGCATCAAACCAACCACAACGACGTTCGCGTCCAGTAGTTGCGCCAAACTCATGGCCAACCGTACCTAAGTGATGACCAATTTCATCATCAAGCTCTGTAGGGAAAGGACCTGAGCCAACACGAGTAGTGTAAGCTTTAGTGATACCTAAAACGTAATCAAGGTTACATGGACCAAAACCACTACCAGTAGAAACACCACCAACAGTAGTATTTGAAGAAGTAACGTATGGGTAAGTACCGTGGTCAATATCTAGAAGTGTACCTTGAGCACCTTCAAACATAATTGAGTCACCAGCTTTACGTGCTTGGTCAAGTATTTCACTAATGTCTGCAGTCATTGCTTTAATGATATCGGCAACAGCTAACGCATCTGCTAATACAGTATCAAAGTCTAATGCTTCTGCTTTGTAGTAGTTAGTTAAAACAAAGTTATGGTATTCCATAATTTCTTTTAACTTCTCAGCAAATGTCTCTGCATTGAATAAGTCGCTTACACGTAAACCACGGCGAGCTACTTTATCTTCGTATGCTGGACCAATACCACGACCAGTTGTACCGATAGCTTTTTTGCCGCGAGCTGCTTCACGAGCTGCATCGAGTGCATTATGGTATGGCATGATTAATGGACAGGCGTCGCTGATTAGTAAGCGCTCACGAACCGGAATACCTTTAGCTTCAAGCATTTTGATTTCTGTCATTAGTGCTTTAGGACACAATACAACACCATTACCAATCATACATTTTACGTTATCACGTAAAACACCAGATGGAATAAGGTGTAACACGGTTTTTTCACCGTCTATTACCAGTGTATGTCCAGCATTGTGACCACCTTGATAACGAACTACAAATTTAGCCTTATCAGTTAGTAAGTCAACAATCTTACCTTTACCTTCATCACCCCATTGGGTGCCAAGAACAACGACGTTTTTGCCCATAATAATAATTTACATATTTCGAAAGAAAATTAGGCGGGGATTTTAACAAACAAGCATGACTAGATCATCAATTTTATTTATTTTTTTGTAGTTAAATTGTTAACCACGTGCTGACACAACGGCTTAACTAATTGAAAATGAAAATTTAGTTGTTCAAAAACAACAGGATGCCACCAATAACGACAAGTACTAAGCCAATTTGACGGATGTTATTTGGTTTTTCCTCGGCAAGTTTTAAGATAAAACTGCGCCAACGATTTGGAAATAGTAACGGGCCAATGCCTTCAAAAACAAGCATTAACGCAAAAGCACTTAAAAATAACTCTACCGACATTTTTAACCTATTTGTATCGCTGAAATAAAATAGCCCACCAAATGGCGGGCTAATATTAAATTTTTTAACAGAAGATCTATTACTTACCTGACTTAGGAGCCTTTAAGTAATGGAAAAAGTCACTGTCTGGTTTAACAACCAAAATGTCACTTTTAGAACTAAAGCTGTTCTCATAAGCTTCTAAACTTCTAAGGAATGAGAAAAACTCAGCATCTTTGCCATAAGCATCAGAATATACTTTAGCTGCTAGTGCATCGCCTTCACCACGTAGAGTGAACGATTGCTTTTTAGCATTTGCTATCATTACCGTTACTTTTGCATCTACCGTTGCACGTAAAACTTCAGCTTTCTCTCTACCTTGTGAACGATGCTCTTGTGCCACTGCTTGACGCTCTGCACGCATACGTTCATAAATAGAATTACTAACTTCTTCAGGTAAGTTAATACGCTTAACACGTACATCAACCACTTCGATACCTAAATCAGCTTTACTTGATTCGGCACTAAGCATTGCTTCTTCCATTAATGAATCACGATCACCAGAAACAATTTGTGCAATTGTTCGACGACCAAACTCAGTACGTAAACCGTTGTTCACTTTTTGCTTTAATAACGCACTCGCATTGTCAATATTACCGCCAGCGGTACGAACGTAGAAGGTAGAAAAATCAACGATTTTCCATTTCACGTATGAATCAACTAATACGTCTTTTTTCTCTGCCGTAACGAAACGATCAGGTGCGCCATCAAGTGTTTGAATACGAGCATCAATTTTATTCACTCGTTCAATAAATGGAATTTTAAAATGCAAACCTGGCGAAAAGATACGCATTTCGCCTGTGCTATCACGCTTAATTTTAGAGAATTGGAACACGATACCGCGCTCGCCTTCATTGATAACGAATACTGATGAAACTGTTAATAGACCTAGTGCTACTAGGATAATAATTGCAAAGTTTTTCATGATTAGTTATCTCCTCGGCTGAAACGATCAGCACGGCCAGATAACGAATTCACAGTTGAATTTCTACCTTGTTGTACTGGTGCTTGCGTCATCGGATTGATTTCTCTTTTAAAAGGTGACGTTTGATTTTGCTGCTGCATTATTTTATCCAGTGGCAAGTACATCATGCTATTACCGCCATCTACATCAACCATAACTTTTGAAGTATTAGAATATACTTTTTCCATAGTGCTAATGTATAAACGCTGGCGCGTAACTTCTGGTGCCGCTTTATATTCTGGTAAAAGTTTCTCAAACTTGGCTACTTCACCTTCAGACGCTAAAACAATTTGCTGCTTGTAAGCAATCGCATCTTGTTCCATACGTTTAGCACGACCACGAGCCTCTGGCTCTACTGATAGCGCATAAGCTTCTGCTTCTAATACAAAACGCTCTTCATCTTCTTTTGCAGCATTCACGTCATCAAATGCGTCTTTAACTTGCTCAGGCGGGCGGGCATTTTTAAAGTTAACATCCGATACAATAATGCCCATGTTGTATGCTTCGATAACTTTGTCAAGTTCAGCCCATACCGATTGACGAACTTGTTCTTTACCAGTTGTTAATACATCATCCATTTCAGAATGACCAACAACATAACGAATCGCACTGTCAAAGGCATGCTCTAAACTGTTATCAGCATTAGTTACGCTAAATAGGTAATTACGAGCATCGATAATACGGTACTGAACGGCCATCTCTACTCGAATCAAATTCAAGTCTTCCGTCATCATATAACCGTCAGCAGGAAGGTTACGGGTTGTTTGTACATCAACAGGTATTACTTTTTGTACAAAAGTAGGTTGCCAATGAATACCTGGATCAACTAAACCATTAAATTCACCAAACTGTAACACTACGCCACGCTCTGCTTCTTTAATGGTATAGAAACCACTTACAGCCCAAACAACAACGGCAATCGCAATTACGATACCAGCGCCAAAGCTACTGAAACTACCAGAACCGCCAGATTTCCCCGGCTTATTTCCACCAAAAATCCCGCCAAATTTATTGCCAAGATCTTTCAATAGTTCGTCTAAATCTGGTGGCCCTTGATCACGACCGCCTTTATTTTTCCAGGGATCATTATCGTTTTTCCCCGGTTCATTCCAAGCCATTCTGCTCTCCGTTTGGTGCAATGTTTAAAAAATCTAAAATTAGTAAATATGTTAGTACATATCTATTCATTATTCTGATACTTCAATAGTAACAGCAGCTTAATTCAGGATAAAGCCCTCTAATTCGCTTTTACCTGCTTTCAACAATTTATTCCATTCTCGCAATGGTAATGTTACATCAAGTAAACAATTACCCTGCTCGTCATATGATTCATCTTTTATACAGTTTAGTTGGTATAACGTACCACGCAATTTTCCAGCTGTAGCCGGTATTTTTAATGTGTGCTTAACAATATCGGTTGCTAGCAATTCGGACAAAGCGTCATTTAGTAACTCTAATCCTATATTTGCTCGCGCTGATAACCAAACTCTGATCGGCTTACCTTGATCATCTCGATCAATACGTGGTGCTATATCATGTAAATTATCAATTTTATTACACACCAACAACTGTGGTATTTCGTTCGCCTCAATTTCTTCTAGTACCGCATCAACTTGCGCCATGTTATCTGCGCGGCGTTCATCAGCAATATCTACAACATGTAATTGCAAGTCAGCTTCTCTTGTTTCAGTCAGCGTAGCTTTAAAGGCTGCAACTAAATCGTGAGGTAAGTGACGAATAAATCCTACGGTATCAGCTAAAATAATTCGGCCCACATCTTCTATATGGAGCTTTCTTAGCGTTGGATCAAGGGTAGCGAACAATTGATCGGCTGCATACACATCAGCATTGGTAATGCGATTGAATATTGTCGACTTGCCAGCATTGGTATAACCCACTAACGAAACTGTAGGTATTTCAGCTCTTTCACGTGCTCTGCGGCCTTGATGACGTTGCTTTTCTACTTTTTCTAAACGACCACGAATATTGTGCATACGATCGCGAAGTAGACGTCTATCAGTTTCTAATTGAGTTTCACCGGGCCCGCGTAAGCCAATACCACCTTTTTGTCTTTCTAAATGCGTCCAACCTCGAATCAATCGAGTGCTCATATGACGAAGTTGGGCAAGTTCAACTTGCAACTTACCTTCGTGAGTACGAGCGCGCTGGGCAAAGATATCAAGAATTAACGTAGTTCGGTCAATTACACGACACTCGCACAACGCTTCTATATTTTTCTCTTGAGACGGGCTAAGGACATGATTAAATAAAATCACATCAGCATTATACAAATTCACTGCTTCGCGAATTTCTTCAGCTTTACCACTGCCAACAAAAAATTTAGTGTGAGGGGTACTTCGTTTACCAGTAACAACAGTTAAAGAATTTACACCAGCAGAAGATACTAGCATTTCAAATTCTTGTAGGTCTTCACGGGCGTTTTCTTGCGGAAAATCTATGTGAACGAGTACAGCTTGCTCACCTGCTTGATGTCTATCAAACAAATGAGCAATTCCAATTCAATTTCATTAAGGTGTTATTCCCCCGGTTGAGCAAATTCAGCCGGATTAGATGTATTAACAGCGCGAGACGGTACAACCGTAGAGATAGCATGCTTATATACCATCTGGCTTACCGTGTTTTTTAGCAAAATTACAAATTGATCAAATGATTCAACTTGGCCTTGCAGTTTTATACCGTTGACTAAATAGATTGCCACGGGAATGCGATCACGACGTAAAGCATTCAAAAATGGGTCTTGTAAAGATTGACCTTTTGCCATTGTATTGGCCCCTTATTGTTATTGTTAATCCGATTTACGATAACCAAATTAGAGTAAATTAATTGTGCAAATTTAGTTAGTTACACAACGAGCTTTATAAGTATACACTATGATTTCAACTTTGCTAAACAACTTAAGATTTGTTGTAAATTAGTTTCATCATTAGTGGTTAACCAAGTTAAGTTTGGCCAACCACGAAGCCAAGTTAGTTGCCGCTTGGCGAGCTGTCTAGTGGCGCAAACACCGCGAAATATCATTTCTTCATAATCATATTCACCGTTTAAATGTTGCCACATTTGTCTATATCCAACACAACGAATAGAGGGTAAGTCTTCATGTAATTCGTCGCGCTGTTTTAATTGTTCTACTTCATGTTGAAAACCTTGTTCCAACATAATGTTGTATCTGAGTTCGATGCGCTGATGCAATTCAGATCGCTCTGTGGTGCTAATCGCAAACTGCAGTACATCGCCATCTAGAGTATCACCTTTAACCTTGGTTAACTCAGTCATGCTTTTATTAGTTATGCGATAAACTTCTAAAGCTCTGGTTAAACGCTGTGGGTCATTAGGGTGAATTCTCTCTGCTGACACTGGATCTACTTCATTGAGTAAATCATGTATATGCTGCCAACCTTTTTGCTCTGCTTCCGCATTTATACCCGCTCTAATTTCAGCATCAGCAGCTGGTAAAGGTGAAATACCTTCAAGTAGACCTTTGAAGTACATCATAGTTCCACCAACTAAAATAGGAATTCGGCCACGGCTGCGAATTTCATCTATTTCACGTTTTGCGTCCCGACAAAAGTCTGCGACAGAGTAACTCTCACTTGGGTCAATAATATCAATTAACCGATGTGGGTACTTGGCTAGCTCTTCTTCAGTAGGCTTGGCACTGCCAATATTCATATCTTTATAGATAAGCGCTGAATCAACACTGATAATATCGCAAGGTAAATTATCACTTAAGCCAAAAGCCAAATCAGTCTTTCCTGAGGCTGTTGGCCCCATAATGCAAATGACAGGTGGTAACTTTTGTTGCTTGTTATCGCTCATATCTTCTCAGGTGTTGAAAGTATACCCGTGCTGGCTCAGGGTGTAGTTTTAGCGTGCTAGCTGATTAATGTATGAAATAAGGTCTACTTCAATAGAATTCAAGCGCATATACTCAGAAAGATCAAAGTTTTGTATTGTTTTACTGTTTAATAACAACTGTTGCGCGTGAGTTAAGTCTAATTGCTCTGGTAATTTAAGCTCGGCAAACGCAGTCAACCAAGACTGCTCGGTAATGGTTTCTTCTGCCAGTAATAAATTAAGCAGCTGTAAAAAACTTTGACTAATATCTTTATCTCTAAACTGCGCCGGATATTGGCGAATAATACATTGTGAGCCTTTGACCGTGCATTTAATTCCAGCGTGTTCAAATGAATCAATATTTGTTTCAATAAAGCTGAGAGCTGATTTATCCATTGCGATAGATACTGGTAATAATAACGGTTGAGAAACAATGCCGGCGGTAAATGATTGCTTTAATAATTCTTTATTTACCGTATTACACAATGGTTTTAACTGCACACAATAGATAAGTTCTTTGTACAGTACTAGGGCAACAAAGTTGTCTGCCATTGTTAATAAGCGAAACTGCTCATTAACCGCAGGCTGGCTCAACGTTACCGCAGGAGCATACTCAGTTGCTGCAGAAGGCTCACTAGACTGTATGGCCACTGTATCTACAGGACTTTGCTGCGGCGTTGTTAACAGTGAGTGGTAATTACTAACTGCTTGCCCGGAAGGTCGTTGACTGTGTTGGTAACTGTTTGGGCTACTGCTTCCTCGACTAGCATTGTTTTCTGAGACCATTTGTAATGGCTGTACATAATCACGAGCGTACGGTTGATTGGCATTGTCAATCACTTCACCATGCTCATCACATAACAGCGTGTCAGGTATTTCTGCTTGCTGCGCAGAAAGTGTTTGCTCAACGGCGGAGCAAATAAAATCATGAACAAAGCGTGCTTGATGAAAACGTACTTCATGCTTCGCCGGATGCACATTTACATCAACGTCGGCAAAATCTAAGTTAAAAAACAATACAAATGCCGGGTAACCATCATGAGTTAACCTGTCAGCGTAGGCTTGTCTGATTGCATGATTGATTAATTTATCACGCATCATTCGATCATTTACGTAGCTGTAGCATAAATCATTTTGACTACGATAAAATTCAGGTTTTGCAATCCAGCCCCACAAGTGCAAATTATCATGCTTAAAATCTAATGCGACAGCATTGTCGATAAAGCCTTGTCCACATACCGAGGCAATACGTTTTTCGATTTGCTTCTCGGTTTTAGCACTTCGATATTGGCGTATCACTTTGCCGTTGTGGATAAGAATAATGGTGATTGCTAATTTAGACAGAGCAATACGACGCACCACCTCATCAATATGAGTAAACTCAGTTTTTTCTGTCCGTAAAAATTTTCTTCTTGCTGGTGTATTGAAAAATAAATCTTCAACATCAATGCTTGTGCCATCAGGATGAGCGGCAGGTTTGATATCAACCTGCATATCTCGGCCTACAGCAATTGCTTGCCAAGCAGAGTCTTGCTCTACAGGTTTAGACGTTAAGGTTAATCGAGAAACAGAACTGATACTGGCTAATGCTTCACCACGAAAGCCTAAACTGTGTATTGACTCTAAGTCATCCAGACTTTTAATTTTACTGGTAGCATGGCGTGATAACGCTAAGGTTAATTCATCTTTAATAATACCTTTACCGTCATCGGTAATTTTAATGCGCTTAGAGCCACCCTTTTCTATCTCAATAGTAATTTTTGTTGCGCCAGCATCAATGGAATTTTCCACCAGTTCTTTCACAACAGAGGCAGGACGCTCAACCACTTCGCCAGCTGCTATTTGGTTAGCAAGGCGAGCAGGTAATACAGCAATAGACATTAATTAAACCTTCTCTTAGCTTCAGTTAACCCGGGGAATAGTCAGAGTTTGGCCAATACGAACCACATCGCTTTTCAAGTTGTTGGCTAATTTAATCGATTTAACTGAGACCTTATAGCGCTGAGCAACAACGGACAGCGACTCACCGCGACCAACTTTATGCTGTGTTGGTTTTTGACTCGCTAATAATGAACCCTCTGGTGGGTAACGAACAAAGTGCTTTTTCATGCCTTTAAAAATTGCGGTTGCCAGTTTGGTTTGATGTCTTGACGACATTAAGTTTTTAAAGTCATAAGGGTTTGAAATAAAACCGGTTTCAACCAGCATTGATGGAATATCTGACGATTTTAATACCGCTAAGCTGGCATTTTGTGGTTTGGTTTTATGCATTTTCGTTACGGATTTAAGCTCTTTTATGACATTGTTCGCCATGCGGTCGCTAATTTCCAATGACTTATCTTTAGTAAGATCAGCCAAGAAAACTGCCAAGTTGTCATCATTAGTGCGTTTAATTAATTCACCACCACCACCGAGTAATTCTGAGTTTTTCTCGCGATTTACCAACCAACGTGACAATTCTGATTGTGCTCTGGAATTATTTACAATCCAAACTGAAGCGCCGCGCGGCTGTGACGTATGAAAAGCATCGGCATGTATTGATACTAAAAAGTCTACCTGCTTTTGACGGGCAATTTCGGTACGGCGATTTAAGTTAACAAAGTAATCTCCACTGCGGATCATTACCGCTTTCATACCGGGCTCTTTATCGATAATTTTCTGTAAACGCTTAGCAATGGCTAAAGTGATTTTTTTCTCATAAGTGCCGCTTTTTGAAATTGAGCCGGGATCTTCACCACCATGACCCGCATCAATACCAATGATCACATCGCGTTTGGTGTTTTTAGGCTTATGAGTGGCCACTTGTTTGCGTTTTTTATCAAGTAGATCAACAACCAAGCGATCGCCATATGGTCCCGTTGGCGCAAGCACAAATATGCTGTCATCGTAGCTGTCATTAAGCTCTAATACTAAGCGCACTGCGGTATTATTCTTACTGGTGCTAGTACGAATTAACTTAATTCGGGTATCGTTTTTGGCAAGGTTACTCAAATTTGAAATATTTTGAGTGTTTTTGAAATCAATAACTAAGCGCTTTGGGTTGCTTAGATAAAAATAGCTATAGTCAGGCTTATCACTTAAATCGAATACGACTCTAGTGTTTTCAGGAGCAGGCCAAATACGAACGCCTTCTATCACATTAATAGCCCAAGCATTAACGGCGAACATACTTAAAAGCACAACAAATATTTTTAAACTACAACTTCTCATGGTTTGTATTTACGCTTTCCCAAAAGCTCTATATCAAATGATATTTTGGCCTTTATGTTATTAGATTTATTATTTGCTCACCTTTACTGGTTGCAGCCAATAGTGTGATGAGTCTATGGGTATCATTATACTGCAAATTAATAATAAGATCTTCTTGGGGCAAAACACCAGCACCTTTTTCAGGCCACTCAATAAAACTGCACGATTTTATCGAAAAATAGTCGCGTATCCCCATATATTCCAACTCTTCAGGGTCGGCCAGACGATATAAGTCAAAATGATACACATGCCATGGTGATAACTCATAAGGCTCTACCAAGGTATATGTAGGGCTTTTTACGTTTCCAGTGTGGCCCATGCCTTGAACAAATCCACGGGTTAATGTGGTTTTACCTGCACCTAAATCGCCATTTAAGAACACTAATAAATTATCTAAATTTAGCTGTTTGGTAATGTTTGCTAATTGTTTACCCATAGCTACAGTAGCGTGTTCATCGGCTAATGTTAATGTTACTTCTTTCATTCATTTACCAGTTGTCGAATATAAGGAAATAGATCACTGGCGAGCAAGCCTTTTTGACCATAAGTTATTGCAATATCGGCAGCTCGGCCATGTAAATACACTGCGTATCTGGCTGCCAAAAATATATTAGTTGATTGTAATATTAAAGCGCCAATGATACCAGATAAGACATCTCCCATACCACCAACAGCCATACCAGAATTACCAGTTATATTGATTACTACATTGTTACCATCACTAATCAGAGTGCCTGCCCCTTTTAATACACAAACACCACCATATTTTAAAGCTATCGCTTTGGCTGATTCAAACCTGTCTTGTTCTATTTCTGCCACAGTGCAATGTAATAATCTGGCGGCTTCACCGGGGTGAGGAGTTAATACCCAGTTTTTGCGATATTGTGGGTTACTGGCGAGCAAATTTAGTCCATCGGCATCAACAACCATAGGTTTGTTTAATGCTAATACTCGTTGAAATTGTTCGGTTGCCCACGTATCAGTGCCTAGTCCAGGCCCAATAACAACGACATTTGTTTTGTGTACTTTGTGCTGATTATCAATATTTTTGCTACCTATGCTTACTAGCATTAGTTCTGGTCGAGTGGCAGTCACAATCATTTGGTTATGTTTATGACATGCGACGGCAACCAAGCCTGCGCCACTGCGTAAACTGGCTTCTGCAGATAATCTTACAGCACCAGGCATACCTAAATTACCACCAACAACTAGAACAAAACCACTATCACCTTTGTGTGCGCTTTGTCGTCTAGGCTGTAATGCTGTTAAAGAGTCGCGTGAATTGATCGTAACCGTTGAATTGACCTGTTGGCTAAACGCTGCGCCAATACCTAATCCCGAAAAATGCAGCTCACCACAATGATCCCCGGCAACACCGGTTAACAGCCCTTTTTTAACACCAACAAAGGTAATGGTTGCCTCTGCGTTTATTGCACATCCAAGTACTTGGCCTGTATTTGCATTTAGCCCTGACGGCACATCAAGGCTTAGTATTGGTTTTTCCAGCTGATTTAATAATTCTATTACGTCACGATAGTTATCTCTTACTGTCCTAGATAACCCAGTACCAAGTAAGGCATCAACGATAATATCAACGGTAGAAAAATCAATTTCATCAATTGTATGCAGGCACCCGCCTGCTTTAAGGTACTGCTCGCAAGCACGTTTGGCATCTCCTTGGTAGTTCTCTACTGCTGCTAAACTATGTAGATACACCTGTATGCCGTTTTCAAGCGCCAACCTGGCTAATACAAAGCCATCGCCACCATTGTTGCCTTTACCACAAACAATTAAGAATGTTTTACAATTAGGCCATTGTGATTGTAGTAACTGAAAAGCGGCTAACCCTGCAGATTCCATTAACTGATATAAATTTAAGTTTGCTTGCTCTGCTATTTTACCTTCGTTTTTTTGGACAGCTTCAGCCGAATAGGCATATTGTGGTATGCTTGCCAAAAATTTAACAGGTTTCATAAATACTTCCATGAGCGATCAGTCATCTATTAACTATCAACAACTGGCCGAAAAAATCAAGCTTTGGGCAATAGAGCTAGGCTTTAGTGATATTGGTATTTGTGATGTCGATTTAAAAAGCCATGAAAAAGCTTTAAGCAAATGGCTTGAGCAAGGCTATCACGGCAATATGGATTACATGGCTAGGCATGATCTGATGCGCGCTAGGCCTAGTGAACTGTTACCTGGCACACTGCGAGTCATCTCTGCTCGTTTGGATTACCTGCCGACTCAGGCAAAATTTGCCAAAATATTAAAACAACCAAAGCATGCCTTTGTGTCTCGCTATGCTCTGGGCCGAGATTATCATAAATTAATGCGTAATCGCTTAAAGCAACTAGGCCAAAAAATTGAAGCGTATTGTCATAGCCTTAATTTTCGACCCTTTGTTGATTCTGCACCGGTGTTAGAGCGACCGTTAGCAGAAAAAGCGGGCCTAGGCTGGGTTGGAAAGCACAGTTTACTGATCAATCAGCAAGCTGGCTCCTGGTTTTTCTTGGGTGAACTCATGGTAGATATTCCTCTGCCCGTTGATCAGCCGAAACAAAATCAATGTGGTCAATGTGTTTCTTGTATTAAAATTTGCCCGACCAATGCCATTGTTGAGCCCTATGTTGTTGACGCTCGCCGTTGTATTTCTTATTTAACCATTGAGTTACGGGATGCAATCCCAGAAGAATTTCGACCATTGATAGGCAATCGAATATATGGCTGTGATGACTGTCAATTAATTTGCCCGTGGAATAAATTTGCGAAGCTCTCGGTTGAGGATGACTTTCAACCACGCAACCAACTCGACGATATAACGTTATTGGAAATATTTACATGGACTGAGCCAGAGTTCTTAAAAAATACTGAAGGCTCACCTATTCGTCGTATCGGTTTTGATTGCTGGCAACGAAACATTGCTGTGGCACTGGGTAATGCTCCTTTTGATCAAGCCATAGTTGATGCCCTAACGTCTCAGCAAACAGACAGTGAAATGGTGCAAGAACATATTGACTGGGCTTTACAGCAACAACAGTTAAAACTAGAACATCTTAGCGATAACAAAAATGAACGATTAACCGCTCGGTTAATTCGTACCATTGAAAAAGGTTTATCAAGAGACGCCTAAATTTGATCTCCACCGTCATGCTCGAGTACTAGTGCATGGATGCACCTAGTTAGAACAATGCAGGAGCAATTGTAGAGCCCTAGCTACATCCGGTACCTCCTCCAGTAAAAGTGTGCTTATAAAAGTTTCAGGATCTAGTGAAGCCTCAAAAGTGCCAATTGCCGTCATACACTGAAATTTACACTTTAACCACTTTGGTGTATATTTACACCTCTATCGCACCAAATTAAGAGATTTCAATTATGACAAGACAAAGTATTACGTTAACTGATCCAAATGATGAATGGATAAAATCTCAGATATCTACTTATCATGAGTATAGTAATAAAAGTGAACTGATTAATGATTTGATTCGCCAGGCGCGTCGTGCTGATATGATTAATCAGAAATTAGCTCTATCAGAAGCTAGCGGCACTGTTAATCAAAATAAAGAAGATATGTTGAAAGAATTCAAAGAAAAGTTGAAGTAATGTATAAATACGAACTTACGCAAAATGCCAAGGATGATCTTTTTCGTATTTATAGTTTTGGTTATGAAGAGTTTGGCGAGGCTATAGCTGATAAATATTACTTTAGCTTGTTTGAAGCATTTGAAAAAATATCGAAAGATCCTTCCATTTATCAAAGTGTCGATCATATTCGACCCGGGTATAAACGTTTCATCCATAAACCTGACAGCATTTATTTTAGAATTAACAAAAATAAAGTAGTAATCACTGCAATATTAGGAAGGCAAAACTACGACAATTGGCTCTGAACTTCCAATATCGGAAGTAGAGAAAGTGCTCCGTCATCCCTCGCGAGTGGAACGAGATGAGGGACCTCCTTCAGTGATGCTGTGGGTCTGTTAAGTGCCAAAAGTGTACAATCATTATTCCTAACTAAAGATTGAGCCATGAATAAAATTTGATTAATCAAATTCTACATTTGACCCTAAAGGGTGTCTTACATATCCTTTGGAATCAAGATACTCTCTACATTTTTCATTCCATTTAATACTTGACCCCGTGATTGATATCACTTTAAGAGAACTTGACCAATTTTTTGTTTTAAGTATATCCAGATCTAAGGCGGTTCTACTAATATCAAGCCAAACAATATTCTTTTGATTATCGATACCTTCTAATAATTTAAGACTTTTACAGTTATCAATAAGTAACCGCTTAAGTGAACAACCACTAAGATCGATGCTTTCTAGTTTATTTTCATCTTCGACATGAAGGCAATTTAATTTAGGGAAACGACTCAAGTTACCAAGAGAATTAAAACCTCTTACTCCCCTTACTCGTAAAACTTCTAAGGATGAGATAGAAACATCTTTTAAATTTTCCCTCCCCCCTAGGCTAAGTTCCAGTTCTTTTAAATTTTCACATCTGCTTAGGAAGTCCAGAGATACTTTTTTGCTAATTTTCCCAAGCAATAATCGTTTTAATTCAGGCAGATGGGATACAACTTCTAGGTTCTTAATAAGCCCATCGACAAACAGGGTATTTAACAACTTAGCTTTACGAAGAAAAGACAAGTTATAATTTTTTTTCCGATTATCTATAAGGCTCAACTCTGTAAGATGTTTAAAATTAAAGTTAGATAAAAAGTCTTTATCATCAAACTCATAAACACCAAATGACAAAGCTCTCAACTCTTCTAGCTTATACAATGATTCAATCTTTCTTATTTCATGCAAACATTCTAAAGCTAGGTTTCTTACATTCGGTAATTTTTCAAGGCAGGAAGCATCAAAATGTTCACCATAATGACCGTAAAACCTTATTTTTAATAGTTCACCATGTCGAATACAAAGTTCATTTACATCAATTAGAATCTGATCCGAATAATCGGGTATGCCAAATTGGATAACAGGAATTTCACCTGAATCAATAATAGACTTTATATCCGCAGAGTGAATTGCAGATTGGTCGATGATTTTTTGTCTTTTCAATAGCTTAATCCATGCTTTTTATGCGAAAGGTACATTTTGAATTTTAGTTGTGATAATGCAACCAAACGTCTGGTTATCGCTCTATTCAGACCTTACTTTTTGAGTGAGTTAAGCTTTAAAGCGGTCCTACCCTCATTTATGCTTTTAAACTGTTACATATGCGTACGCTAATTTTTGAAAGTCTAGGGCTATTAATAATTTCTTCGTGAAACACATCCAAACAAGTATTTAAAGATTCAGTATCCTTGGATTCTTCGAATGATAATAGTAGCCATAGTATTCCGCAATTTTTAAGCATACTTGTCTGTTGTTTAGGACAAATATAATCGAATAGCCAATTATTGAAACTTCTATTGCTTCTTGAAAATTTATAAATGCAAATACAATACAAAATCACCAGCGTATATTTAATAAAAAACATTACAACCTATAGAGCCTCTGTTCTTACAACTAACCTATTCACCAATGTCTCTTGCTCGCTCTAATGCGACCCTGAGCGTTTGATTACATTACGTTAAATCGTTGTTGCTCTCAAGAGTGATAATTGTAGAGAGTCGCCAAATCCGCCTGATAAATCAAAGTTTCATTAAAAAGCAACTAAATTAAAGTGTTAGGACTCTTATTTATCGCCTTCAAGCTTAATGGTTTGAAACAGAACGGGCAACGCCGAACCGTCATCAAAACAGCAACTAGCTTCTACAGCCGCGATAGCTATTTCTTCAGAAGATTTGTTTTCATTATAAGAGTTGTGCATTGACCCTAGAGCGTATCTTCGACCCCCCCCCAACAGCCCAATACTTTGAATATTCATCGACACTTCTATAACTACAAAATTCAAAAATCCCTTTGGGAGTTAAAATTAATCCCGAAATTTGAGATGATTCAGCCGATTGGTCATCATCTTCCAGTGTATTTATATAATATTCGTCTTTTAAAATAGGATGCAAATTATTCAACGAATTAAAGATGCTTTTTCGGTCAGTGAACTCTAGAATTGCAGGATTATTCTCAATTATATCTTCAAATATATTATTGATATTCGACCAACCGACAAAGCCAATAAATGAATTATTAACTTTAAAATATTTGTGATTGTTTATCTTATTGTCGGACGGTACAGTCATTGTACCATCCGTCGAAAGTGAATCGCACGCGATTGTCGCATACCCATTTTTCTTTACTACTACTAATGTGCTCATAAAATTTCCTTATACTAAAAACATGTCCTTTCAAGGGCTGCTTCACGCACTGAGACATTAATTCATGCCTTATTAGGCGATTTGCTAAGCCAATATTGAACTAACTCATAAAGATTATACAAAGACAACATAACGCAAATTAAAGCAACCAATGCTGTCGGATAACACAATATTACTAAATCAGCCTCATAACCAACATAAGAAAATACTGCACATATAAAACCTGCAATTAGCTCTAATACTGCTTGCTCTAGTTTAGTTTTAATACCTAGATTTACAGGTCTAATATATTTTTTAAACACCACTTATTATGAACCTTAAGTTACTTACCTTTACAGTTCGAATTTAAAAAACTTAATGTAGTATTAATTAATTCAGTTCGATCTGCATTAAAGCTGTGGTCGCTATCTGCCGCAACAAGTAAAACTGGGCGACCGTTAAGACTGTTAACTCTTCTCACCAAGTTAAGCGCTTTACCATACTCTTTCAGCTCTTTTTCGGCTCTGTCACCTGACCAACCATTTAGCATAAATAAGGTATCACTGTATTCTTTCCAAGGTACTGTAGTTTCGGGATCTTTTATTAGCCCTACATCGCTAACCCCTAAATTGGCACCATCATAGGCTATTGCACAGTTTACCGACTGGTTATCAAATATACCTGCCATAGCCATATGCCCACCCATACTATGACCAACAATGGAAATTAAATTACTATCGATGCGTAACTTAGCGGCATTGTTTTTGTCGCTCATGTACTGCAATACAGTTTGTACGTCTTGTTCTGCGTTTAGAAAAGAAAACTCACCTTCACTTCCCCAAGCCCCACGATAATGGAAGAAAAGTACATTCCACCCGTTACTTCGTAACGCCTGCGCAACATCAAGGTTTTTTTCATTTCCAGGGTAACCATGCAGTAACAATACGCTTGGGTGTGGCCCTTTCCCTTCTGCTTGATAGATAAAGCCGGTCATACGCTTGCCAGCAGCGTTAAAGGTTAGCTCTGTAGTACTGGCTGGAAATTCTCCAATTGGTTGGGCGTTAGAGATATTTGATAAATTCAATATGATTAAAACAAATATCAAATTTAACTTATAAGCGAACTTCATAACGTTACCTTTTTAGAGAAATTATAAAATGATTACGTAAGCCCATGAAAGTGGGCTAACAAAAGATAGGGGAGCTTTAGAGTGATTAAAAACCATCTGTTCGAGCTGATAACGTATTAGCTTTCTTCAACAAACTTAGCGACTTCTGAAATCGCTTCATTCATTTCGACAATAAGAGGAACAGCTTGATGGATTGTTTGTTTATCACATACATTTTTTAACTGCTCACACACTTTAATTAAACGTGGTGCAGATAAAATAACGGCTGTTTTAAGGATCGCATCATTAATTTCATTCACTCTGGCTAAGTTCTCATGGGCAAGTGCATCTTTGAGCTTTTGGAAGTTTTGCTTATTACGATCCATATAATCATCAAGCATGAATACTGCCATTTCAGCAGAGCCATGATATTGATTAAACTTTTCAAGATTCATCACCAAATTGTTAATTTGATAAAAACTCGGTTGAGCTTCTTCAACTTCTTCATCTAATTCTGCAATAGCTTGCTTTTCAGTTTGCTTGAGCTCTGAGTGAGTATTGGTTTCCATTATCGATTTAAGTTGGCTTTTTTCTTTATTTTTAACCTTGATTAACGCTTGTTCAGCCTGTAATTCTTTTTCATGTTCAAGTTGCATATGATCTGCACCGGCATGGAATGTACGGTTAACCAAGTTTAAAATGCGCCATGCTAAAAAGCCGCTTGAAAACACTAGAATTAAGATAAACAGAAAACCGACTGGAAGCATGGTTGATTCTTTAACCTTAACCCCAATAATTGGCAAATTTAATTCAAACTCTGGTAAATCATAAAAATTAGGACGCTCAATTAACAAAGCAGTTTGCGTTAAGAAATCCTGGTAGTCTTTTAACTGACTGATCACTTTATTGGTTGTGAGATTTTCATCGCGCCATTTAGCAAATAATTGCCCAGAGCCCATTAACTGATTGGTGATGCTACTGATATCTGCTGTAAGTTGTTTTAATTGCTTATCGCTGGCTTTATTGGTTTGTAATTCTTTATTGATATTTTTTGTTAATGTCGCGATTTGAGTCGATATTTGGTTAAAGTGATGCGGTGTAACAGTTGAAGACAGCGCCGTTAATTGGTTCTGTAATTTCAATAATTCTTGATAAATGTATTGATAAAATTGCCCTTCATTCATCAATGCAATAACTGAATTAAAGCTGTTTGTTTTAACTCGATTTTGGCTATTTATAAAATCTAGTGAGTTCTTGTTTAGTAATCTTTGTTTATCACGACGAATATTATCAACCTGTTCTATGATTTCAATTAAGGTTTTAGTATTGGCACTGTATTGACCGTTACGTGATTGACGAATAAGAATGAGATCATCCACTAAAATAACAAACTTTTTATAGCCGTCGGCAAAAGTTTGCGCTGTTTGTGCGATGTCGTCGGCAGTATTATCACGTAAGCTATCATTCACCATTAATACGTGCTGCTTACTTAAGTCGACAATTTCCAACCAAGCTTGCTTAACATCTTCTAAGGGTTGATCGAGTTCTTGATGACGAATAGCTAATTGCTGAGCAACTAACTGATTTTCTAATTCAGCTACGCTTTTCATCAATTGTGCATTGTTTTTAATAAAAGGTATTTGTTGCTTGTGAAGAAACTCTGCTTTTTCAGCTTGTTGATTATAAAGCCATAAAGACGTTGCCACCAATAATCCCATGGTGGAAAGTAATAAGGCAACGTAAAGCACTGCCTTAGTGATAATATAGCTTGGTGTTTTCACCAAAGCTTGAGAGCCCTGCATAGTCACAAATCCTTTTATTGTTGTTATCTACCTTTACCACTGAGAGTAAGGTATTGAGTGACGATAATTATTAATACTAGTACAAAACTAATCCATATTGCACCATTAACATTATATTTACTTGTTATTATTTATGTTTCTAAATTTTAAATACGTGCTGTCTATACACTTTTAATTCTGCAATAGATTCTCTAATGTCATCCAAAGCCAGATGTGTTCCTTGTTTAGAGACCTTGTCTAAAATCTCAGGTTGCCAGCGCCTAACTAATTCTTTAATCGTACTTACATCAATATTACGATAATGAAACCAAGTTTCAAAATCCTTCATATAAGCATTTATGAAACGCCTATCTTGGCCAATTGAATTACCGCACATAGGAGATATACCTTTATCTATGTACTGCTCAATAAATTCAATAGTTGCTTGTTCGGCTTGCGCTAATGTTACTTTCGATTCGCGACAACGCTGAGTTAAACCACTGGCGCCATGCTGCTTTACACACCATTCATTCATGTTAGCTAGCACATCATCACTTTGATGAATGGCAAATACCGGCCCTTCTGCCAATATATTCAACTCGCCATCGGTAACGATTGAAGCAATCTCCAAAATCACGTCCTGCTCAGGTTCCAACCCTGTCATTTCTAAGTCTAGCCAAATTAAATTATTTGCATTTACAGCCATTTAAACGCCTTATGTTTTCATTATCACTACTATTTAAGTATAATACGGCATAATTTAAAGCATTCATATGCTCAACAGGTAACAAATGAAATATAGCCGTGGCTAAAGCAAAAAAATTGACCAAAGGTCAACACCGTCGGATTAAGAAGAACCTTGCTGATAAACTTAGTAAAGACAAAGATCTTGCCTGGCAAGATAGCGAACTGAGCGAGCAGCAAAATGGGATTATTGTTAGTCGCTTTGGTCAACATGCTGATGTTGAGGCAAGTAATGGTGATATTTTTAGATGTAATATTCGCCGTACGGTTAAAAGCATCGTTTGTGGTGATTCTGTTGTTTGGCGCCAGGGTAAAGAAACAGAACACAGTATAAGCGGCGTAATAGAAGCTGTGCATGAACGTACAACTGAATTAGCCAGACCTGATGTTTATGATGGCCTTAAACCAATTGCCGCCAATATTGATCAAATTTTTATCGTTTCATCTGTTGTACCAGCCTTTAATCCTGACATCATTGATCGTTATTTAGTTGCCATTGAGTTAACCGGTATTAAACCGATTATTGTCTTGAATAAGATTGATTTGCTCAGCGAAGAACATCAAGAGCTTATAGATATACATATTGCCCTGTATAAAGAAATTGGCTACGAAGTAATTTTTGCCAGCAGTAAATTGCAAGAGGGCATTGAAAACATTACCGCTCGCTTAAATGATAAAACCAGCATTTTTGTAGGTCAATCGGGGGTTGGTAAATCTACGTTAGTGAACTCTTTAATGCCTGAATTAGGAATAGGCACAAAAGAAGTATCAGAGAATTCTGGGTTAGGCCAACATACAACCACAGTAGCTCGTTTATATCACTTCCCAACGGGTGGACGTTTGATCGACTCCCCTGGTATTCGAGAATTTGGTTTATGGCATTTATCGCCAGAAGAAGTTGACCAGGGTTTCATTGAATTTCAGGATTATTTTGGTTACTGCAAATTCAGAGATTGCAAACACCAAAGCGACCCTGGCTGTGCGCTGCAACAAGCCGTTAGCGATGGCAAAATTAACCCATTACGATTTGCCAGTTATCAACGCATATTGGCCAGTCTTGACGATAACAAGTTAACTTCAAGATTTAATTAAACTGCCAATAAATTTTAACAAATACTACATATTAATAATCTATAATAAATAGTGCTAACTATGGCTTATCGCCGTTTAGTGCTTTAAATATTTAAAAAGGAAACTCTAGTGTCACTTGATAATTTAAAAATTGCTTTGCAATACGCAATGCCAAAACATGGTTTATCTCGCTTAGTAGGTAAATTAGCTGCGGGCAAAGGCGGAGTGTTAACGGCATTTGCTATAAAGCGTTTTATAAAAGCTTATGGCATAGATATGAGCCAGGCAAAAATACAAGACCCTAAAGAGTTTGCTACTTTTAATGATTTTTTTACGCGTGAATTAATCGATGGCGCTCGCCCAATTAATCCAGACGTAAATGAAATTTGTTATCCAGTTGATGGCGCAATTAGCCAACAAGGTGACATCATTAATGACCAAATCATTCAAGCCAAAGGATTTAACTATTCTTTAGAAACACTACTTGGTGGCAAAGCTGAAACGGCAGCACCATTTCAAGGCGGTAAGTTTTCAACAATTTATTTGGCCCCTAAAGATTACCATCGTATTCATATGCCAATTGCCGGTACCTTGCGCGAGATGATTTTTGTACCAGGTGATTTATTCTCGGTAAACCCATTAACCGCGCAAAATGTACCTAATTTATTTGCCCGTAACGAACGTGTCGTCGTTATTTTTGATACCGCCATAGGGCCTATGGCCATGGTATTGGTTGGCGCCACAATAGTAGCCAGTATTGAAACCGTTTGGGCTGGTACTATTGCACCAAGCAAAGAAAAGAAAGTAACAACCTGGACTTACCCAAGTGAAGGTGAAAATGTTATTCATCTTGAAAAAGGTGCTGAAATGGGCCGTTTCAAGTTAGGTTCAACAACAGTGTGTTGTTTCCCACCTAACACTATAGAATTTACCGAAGGCGATGGCCCTGAAACAGTAACTCGTTTAGGTGAAACTTACGCTAACGTAACCACGTCAAAAGCTACCGATTAAGGGAATAATATGCTTGTTTTTGCTCATCGAGGTGCCAGTGGCCATGAGCCAGAAAACACGCTTTTAGCAATAGAGCAAGCATTAGTCATGCAAGTGGACGCCATAGAAGTTGATGTCCGCCTTAGTGATGGGGAACTTATCGTGATTCATGATCGTTCGGTAAATAAAACCACCAACGGTAATGGAAAAATAAATAAGCTTTCTTTTAAACAAATTCGAGAGCTCGACGCAGGTAAAGGTCAACAAGTCCCTACGCTTGAGGAGGTACTGGCAACCATAAATGGTCAGTGCCACCTTAATATAGAATTAAAAGCCGATCGCACTGTATTACCGGTACTGGACCTGCTCGAAAAAGCCGTAAGCAAATATCATTTCAACTATAATCAATTTTTAATTTCATCGTTTAATCACCACTTATTGTTTGAGATTAAATCAATAAATCCTGAGCTGAACATTGGTGCATTAACCGCAAGTTGCCCATTAACTTATGCTGCGTTTGCCGAGCATTTAAATGCCTACAGTGTGCATATTGATATAGACTTTGTTAATCAGGAATTTGTAACTGATGCCCATCAACGTGGCTTGAAGGTTTTTGTTTATACCGTCGATGATGAAGATGATATTAGCGAGATGCATTATTTAGGTGTAGATGGCATTTTTACCAACTACCCTACCAAGTCGTTAGTAAAAATTGCCCACTTAAAAGGGGTTCCTGTTTTACCAAGCTGATTAAATTAGTTTGATAAATGGCCCCTGTGTTATTTCTTAAGTTTCTCAACAAATTCTAAACTACGGTTATAAACGAATGGTATAGCGACCTTTTGAGTCCTTTCTGCCAATAAAACCCAGTACAGGCTTAAGCGCATTAGGAAAATTTGCTCCTGGTGTTAAATAGCCATCCGCAGTTACTCTTTTCATACTTAAGACATTAGCCGTAAGCTCTAGGCCCAAATTATTCTTAGGATCAACTGTGATCGCTAACGCCCCTTTATTACACGCTAAAGTTGCTTTCAATGAACCTAAATCAATGTCTTCTTCCATGGCATTTACATGGGCGTTATCCCATTGAATAACACCATCAGCAATACCACAAACGGGCTTACCCATTCCAATCTCTAAAATATCTAACTTAATTTGGCCCCCGGCATTAACATCGATAGGCAAGTTAAGTTGCGTAGCCACTTCATTAGCATCAACAATTACTTGGGCATTTTCGACAAGTAGTTCTGGGCCAAGATTAGATAAATCCATAGAGCCCGAAATGCTGCTTAAACGGTCACCAAAATTAACCGCTACACTAGGATTAAAAGTTATCAATGAAAATATACTTACTGACCATTCTACATTTTTAACGGCATAATTATTTATAGTCACCGACTTGGCTTTTCCTGAAAATGCCGAGCCAGATATGCCCTGTAAACTCACACCTTTAGGTAACGATATTTGTGAAATTAATTTATCGGCTGGAGCTAATGAAATTAAAAAAATTAAATATAAGGCAATAAATCCGGCAACAATAGCCGAATACTTCTTAATGTCTTGCAACTGCATTATTATGCTTTTCCTAATTGTAAACGACGTACTTTAACGGTGCCGGCAACATTACCCACAGCAAGGTCTGCTGCTTGAATAATAACTCCTTCGTTGGTGGTTAAATGTTCGAGCCAGTTGACCAATTCATTAAACGCAACTTCATCTATCCAAACTTGCAAGTCATCACCTTGAGGCTGCATACGAGCAATAGCAATAGTGCGTTGTTTGGCTGTGCGATTAACGACACTTGATAAACTGCCACCGGATGACTTCTTACCACCACTTTTTTGTAATTGTTTATACTGAGCTACATTTTCACTTACCCATACCGCTAGCTCTTGTTGCTTAGCTAGCTTAATGCGTGACTTTTCAATGTTAGAATTTAACGGTTGCCACACCAAACTGATGAATAAAAAGATAACAACAATAACAGACATTACTGACACGAGTTGTTGCTCTCTTGGATTTAAGCCTTGCCACCATTGCTTCATGACTTGCTCCTTATATTAAACGAACCGGTAACAACATCACCTTGGTTATTTTGAGCACCTGTTTCAACAGTTAATGCCGCTTGCTCGAGCGCCTGTTTAAATTGTTCGAAACTTTGGTAGTCACTTGCAGTAACGGCTAAACGTAACTCTTTGCGTTTAGCATCAAATCGTAAAGATTCTGGTTTCAATTTAGGTACTTTGGCAAATGCAGGCTGTACTTTTTCTAGCATAGCTAACAATCCAGAATCTGTTGTTGCACCACCAAACTCTGCTAATTTGCTGGTTAATTGGCGTCTAACAGTTGTTAAGCGAACTCGTTTTGTTTGCGGAAATGCCTTTTTATAATCCGCTTTAATAGTATCGCTAACCTGTTCATATTTACTATTTAACTGGTTCAATTCAACCACTTTTCCAGTTAGGTTAAGCAATAAAGCAAATGCCGCTACACCGGCAACCCATAGCCAACTTTTTAGCTCTGGTGAACGCTGTTCTTTGACTAAATAGTCGCCTTGTAAAAGATTAAACGATTGCTGTTCAAACCCTTTTGCCAACAATAATAATGGCAACTCTTCAGGCATGGCGTCTATCGCGAATTGTTCTTCTTTTACATCTATTGGCGAATAAGTGGTAATTCGTTGTGGCTCTTCTTGATCAGTTAATAGCTGATCAAAAACCAAATCGCTAATGGTGTCATTTACCACAAACCCTTGCCAACTTTGATTGCGAATTAAAATTTGTTGATTAATTGCTAACGCGGTCCAACTATCTTCTACAAGCGGTAAGGCAAGAAGATCAGGCAACATAGCTTTTACAGTAATGTCAGCGTCATTGAACCAAGTAAGCCAAGTTTCAATTTGCTGGTGCGCGATAACCGCACAAAAGCAGTTCTCATCGCCTTGATGATTTTTGGGTTTACCGGCAAATGCGAAAAATAAGTTCTCAACATCATCTGCTAGATCATCTTCCAACATATATGGCGCAGCTGCTTTTATCGCTCGCTCAGATTTTCCGGGTACGGTTAAACTGTGCAACCGAACATCGGCACCATTAATGAGCACTTTAACAGTACGGCTTTTCGCTTTTTCGGTAAGCTCATTTAGACTGTCTTTATTTGCTAGCTCGCCACTCGCTATTTCATCAGTTTCATCGTCAGCAGTTATCAACCACTGAATAGGATCTGAGTCTTGACTGCCAATGCGGATGTATAAATGTTCTCGCATTAATTTACTCCAACACTTCGGTTAACCACACTAATCGTTTCATCTTTATTTATTTTCATAATTGAGTTCATACTAAAATAACTATCATTAAATGATGTTTTAGTGGTCAGTTTGAAATACTCACTGTCGACAACAAATTGTTGTTTAAACTGGCCAAAATCTTTAAGTGCTTTTGCTGCTGGTAAGCTAGTAAAATCACTTATACTTTTAAATCCTTCTTCGCCACGTTCAGACAAAATTTCTTCTGCTTCACTGGCATCAACCCCACCCAATAACGCTTGTAATAGTTCGATATTTTCTTCGTCGATGGTATTGATATTTATTTTGTGCATATCTGAATTAGGTATAACACAAACAAAATCTTGCAAGGCAAAAATTACCTGCGGGGTAAAATGCTCTATTAACCTTAATTCATTCACGCTCGCTAATAAACTGTTTGCCGCTAAATAAGGGTATTCTTTGGCAGCGTAATCGTTATCTTCAGCGCCGCCGGCACTCTTGATAGATGAATCTTCATCAAGCCAATCAATTAGCGCTTCTGCCATTGATTCTGCTTCAAACGAACCAACACCATCTATATTTAATAAATTAACCAACTCGATGAACGCAACTTTTGCTTTATTCTCAATGACGCTGCCACTACCGCCAGTGTTATCTGGTGTATCATTGTTGCCAGTTTTGTCATCTTCATTAGGCGGCTCTTCCTCATCAGGGTTTTCACCTGGTGGCGTGCCGCCTGAGTCATTATTCTGATTTTTATTGATTAATGCATTCAAATTAAGACAAGCATGCATATCGGTAATTTCACCGCTAATGGTGCCTAAATCTACCGGAAAACTTGTTTCTCCCGACGCCCAAGGTTGCCCCAAATGAGTCACTGTTTGGTCATCTTTTTCTTTGAAAGATAACGTTAATACCGATTTTGCAAAAGCTTCAGCACCCATAGCATACCAATAAGCCTGCTGATTAGAATTCAGGTTATCTGTGCGCTGTATTTGAAACATTAAGGCAGAGCTTAATTTAGTGGCTAACACTACCGCAATAGCCACCACCAACATAACGGTAATTAGGGCGACACCTGACTGTCTCTTAAGGTTAAGTATAGCCATTTTAGTTATCACTTTCAGCATTAGGATCTGCAACCCCTGGCACTAGAAATTGACGTCTAATTAACCCCATATCTGCAATTTCAATCTCAATAGCAACTGCCATAGGTAAATCTTCTTCTGGCAAGTTTTTAACCCACTGCTTACCGTTAAAAAATTCAAAGTCGACTTTTTCAACATTAGAAATTAACGGCCTAACTTTTGGCTCTTCACCTATTACGGCATCAACAAATACATAATGCAGCCTATTTAACACATCTTCTTCTAGTTGATATGAAACAGCTTGTACATCGCTACGAGGCAATAACAATGCAGGATTTTTCCAGCCTTGGCGAACAAAGGCAATACCATGGGTATTGGAAGAATAAGTTGATTCATTGGTATGAATGAATGTTTTCAATGGTGTGTCACCATTTAAGCGAACACTACGACGAGTCATTTGAATAAAGTCACGCTCCATTACTAAAAAAGCACGCTGTAATTCGTTCAGTCTATCGCTGTGCGCTTTTCCCTGATCGCTGCTATCAATAATGGCGGTTAAAAGTTTCACACTTGATAGTGATATTAATGAAAATAAAACAATGGCAATAAGCACTTCAAGTAACGTAAACCCTTTAGCAGATTTCATTTTTGTGCCTTAGGATTACTGACGTAGGTAATTAAACTCGCAATAGAATTTTTATCACTTTCATTTGCCCTTACCTCAATTGTAATGGCGCGCATATTTTTATCTTCGGTAGGTAGAATGACATGTTGCCAATGCCACTCCCTGCCTGCCATTTCAGTTTTGCCGCTTTTCTTTTTTGGCGGCCATGTTTGTAATAAGTTGGCTTCAACCAATTCATTTGATGCAACCCAAGTTGCAACACTTATTTCTTCCAGTTGCGAACTGCCCAGTAAACTAGAACCAGCGACTTTCATTAATGCGGTGCCAGCAAAAGCAAAAATAGTTAAGGCGAGCATTACTTCAATTAGTGTAAAACCAGCCGCATGGAATTTTTTGCCGCGCAATTGCGAATTCAATTGTTGCATCTTTAATTTAGCGCTGTTCATCAAAAAATGGCCCCTCAACCACAAGAGGTATTGTGTATGTGCCAGTTACATCAAAGTACATTGGTAACTCAAAACCATCGTCAAAGCTAAAAGTTAATTTAAACGGGGTAATATCACCGCCTGAGAGGATAAACACTTGTGGGTAAACCGGCTCTTCTTCATCTTCGAATGCTTGCTCGTCTTCAAAGTCTTCGAACATCGATTTATCGATAATCATCTGACCATCAACGGGTAAGTCATCCAGGGTGAGGGATATATGGAAAGGTTCTTCAAAATATATTTGCGTTAAACTTTCTTGGTCTGGGACAGGTACCCATTTAAGCCCATCAAAGGCTAAAAATTGATAACTATCTTCCTCAACCAACAACCCCAACTCAATATTATTTAATAGTGCGTATTCACTGGCTAAGTTAAAAAGTGCGGCAAACTTTTGGCTTTCAGATTCAAGTTTATCTTCAATAGGGGAGCCGGTAATATTACCGACTAACGTTTTCAAAATCATGCCAATTACTAGCAGTACCAACATGACTTCGAGTAGTGTAAATCCCCTATTGTTTTTCATTTTTATATTTCTACAATAAACAAAAATGTTTATCTAAATTCTTCAAGATTCCAGTTACCAATATCATCTTCAGTACCAGCTTCACCATCTGGACCTACACTGAATATATCTATATTGCTATTTTCACCTGGATTTAATAATAAGTATTCGTTGCCCCATGGGTCCATTGGTAAACGTGGTAAATACCCGCCTTCTGGGAAACGTCTTGGTAACGGCTCGATATCAGTTTCTTCAACTAATGCTTCCAACCCTTGCTCCGTAGTTGGGTAATTGTAATTAGCCATTTTGTAAAGCTTCAACTGTTGCTCAATAGAGCTGATGTCTGAAACCGTAGTTTTAATTTTTGCGGTATCAAGATTACCCATTAGGTTTGGCACAACCATGGCACCTAAAATTCCTAATATTACGATAACAACCATTACTTCCAGTAACGTAAAACCTTTTACTATGTTGTGTTTAACTTTCATTTTTACTACCTAAATTAATGTATTTAATTGCATAATTGGCTGAATAATGGCCATAACGATAAATAACACGACTGCTGCCATGCTTACCATTAGTGCGGGCTCGAATACTTTCAACGATATACTTACTACCGCTTCAAATTCACGATCTTGGTTATCAGCAGCCCGACCTAACATATTTTCCAGCTCACCAGATTTTTCACCACTTGCGATCATGTGTAGCATCATCGGTGGGAACAATTTGGTTTTCTTCAATGACACATGCAAGCTTGCACCTTCACGGACTTGCGCTGAGGCTTCTTCCACCTTTTCGGCAATATGATTGTTAGTCAATACTGCCCCCGCTATTTTCATGCTCTCAAGTAACGGTACTGCACTCGCAGTACATATACTTAATGTGCGGGCAAAGCGTGCCGTATTCAAGCCTCTGGTCACTTTTCCAATAATAGGCAAAGCCAGAGTACGTTGATGAATTAACATTTTAAATGCTGGTTTTTTCATCATTTGTTTAAATAAAACGCTCGAGATAACAATAAAACCAACGATATATAAAATATAGTTTTGTAAAAATTCACTGATTGAAATTAAAAAGGTTGTTGTGCCAGGTAAGTCTTGGCTCATGTGTTCAAATTGACCAACGATTTCCGGTACAACTGCAATTAATAACACTACGATGACGGCAACAGCAACAATAGTCATAATTATTGGGTAAATTAATGCTTGGATTAATTGTGATTTCATATGCTGGCGTTGTTCGGTGTAATCGGCCAAGCGATTTAAAACGTTATCTAAATGACCAGACTTTTCACCCGCAGATACCATCGCGCGAAATAAATTATCAAATACGCTTGGAAATTCTGCCATCGATTCCGCTAAACCATACCCTTCAGTAACTTTTGAACGTACTGACATGATCATACTTTTAAGTTTATCTTTGTCACATTGTTCAGCTACTGCCATCAGCGCTTCTTCTAGCGGTAAGCCTGATTCAACCAAGGTTGCCAACTGACGAGTAATTAAGGCTAGTTCACCTGCCGATATTCTCTTCTCGCCAAAGCTTGGGCGGTTTGCCTCTTTTTTAGCTTTTTCAAGGCTCGGTGTAACCTCAATTGGAATTAGACCTTGCTCACGCAAAAAGCTACGAACTTGTCGAGCATTATCGCCTTCAGCGACGCCTTTTTTATTTTTACCGCGAGAATCTACCGCTTGATAATCAAATGCTGCCATAACTAGTCTTCTCTAGTTACTCGTAAAATTTCTTCCAGCGTGGTTTCGCCATTTAGCACTTTACCAAAACCATCATCACGAATACTTGGTGTATGGCTGCGGATCATTTTCTCAATCGCTTGCTCACCAGCATTATTTTGTATGAGCTCTCGAACATTATCATCGACGACGAGTAACTCATGAATACCAGTACGACCTTTATAACCTAAGTTTTTACATTTATCACAGCCTGTAGCTCGATAAATTAAATGTTCTTTGTTGTCTGTTATACCAAGTATTTTTGCTTCTTCATCAGAAGCGACATGTGCCTCTTTACAATGCACACATAACGTTCTTACCAAACGCTGAGCTAAAACCCCAATTAAACTTGACGATAGCAAGAATGGCTCAATGCCCATATCTTCTAATCGGGTAATTGCACCAGCTGCTGTATTCGTATGTAAGGTTGATAACACCAGGTGACCGGTTAAACTCGCTTGCACTGATATTTGTGCAGTTTCTAAATCTCGAATCTCACCAACCATCACAACGTCAGGATCTTGACGCAAGATTGCGCGTAACCCTCTAGCAAAGGTCATGTCCACTTTAGTATTTACTTGCGTTTGGCCAATACCTTCAATTGCGAATTCGATTGGATCTTCTACGGTTAAGATATTTCGTTCATTCGCATCAATTTGGGTTAAACCTGCATATAGCGTGGTACTTTTACCTGAACCGGTTGGGCCAGTAACTAAAATAATGCCGTGTGGTTTACTTATGACACTGGTAAAGGTTTCTCGACCTTTGTCGGTCATGCCTAAATCTTGTAAATTTAAACGAGCAGCATTTTTATCTAACAAACGGAGTACGACACGCTCGCCATGACTTGAGGGCATAGTTGATACACGAACATCTACGGCACGGCCACCAATACGCAATGAAATACGACCATCTTGCGGAACACGCTTTTCGGCTATATCAAGCTTTGCCATTACTTTGATACGAGACACTAACATTGATGCTAACTTACGATTAGGCTTCAAAATTTCACGTAACACGCCATCAACACGGAAGCGAATTTTTAAGACTTTTTCAAAAGTCTCAATATGAATATCAGAGGCATTTTCTTTGATCGCTTCTGATAACATTGCATTAATTAATTTGATGATTGGTGCATCATCTTCGTTTTCTAGTAGATCTTCAGCTTCATGAATTTCATCGGCGAGCGAATATAAATTTGCTTCGTTACCAATATCTTCCATCATTTGTTGTGCTTCAGATGAATCACGTTGATAAGCAATGGTCAGTAGTTGCTCAAATTCTTCCGCACTATGATTAACGACGCTAAACCTACGTCCCAAAAACCTGCGTACTTCTAGTAAAATATCAACGTTCAACGTATCAGTAACGTGGACAATTAGATCATTGTCATCTAACTCAACCAACACACTGTGCCGTTTGGCAAAGCCAAATGGCAATTGATAAGGTAGCTGTTGTACTTCCTCGTCAGCGAGTTCATTTTGTGCCAGTAACTCTTCCTCTGACATTATAAAAGACTCATCATTAATGCCATTTTGAGCAGATGCTAAGGTGTCGCTATTACTCATTTTCACCAGCTTCTTGCTTTTCAGCTTCAGTCAGATCTTTACCTAACTCTTCCACAGCACGGTCTTCCATGTACTCATCGAAGGTCGGTGGTAGCTCTAATTCATCGCTCCAATTTGGTAACAGTGGAAGTACTGCATCATCCATCAGGGCTAAACCGTTTTCTTGCTTACGTATTTGATCAGCACGAATGTAGTTATACTTTTCTTTTGAAATTGATTCCATCAAATCGCCGTCACGAATAATGGTTGGCTTTAAAAACACCATCAAGTTACGTTTACGGGTTGTACTACCCGTTGAACGGAATAAATTACCAATAATAGGAAGGTCACCTAAAATAGGCACCTTTTGCATGCTTTCTTGCACATCTTCATCAATCAAGCCGCCAAGGATAATTGTTGAGCCACTATCAGCCATTACCGTAGTTTTTATTTCACGTTTATTGATTGAAACATCCACGCCCGTAGCTCCACTTACACTAGACACTTCTTGCTCAATCGTTAACTGTACGCCAGAGCCTTCATTTACCTGTGGGGTAACTTTCAATTTAATACCCACTTCTTTACGGTCAACAGTTTGGAACGGGTTGGTATTGTTACTGCCGGTCGCTGAGCCTGTAATGATTGGGATTTCTTGACCAACGATAAAGTATGCTTCTTCGTTATCAAGTGTAGTAATACTTGGCGTGGCAAGAATGTTAGAGTTAACATCAGAGCTTACCGCTTGCACAATAGCCCCCCAATTGTCTTCAACTACACCAAACATCATACCGTTTACGTTGCCTAGTAATTGGGCAAGAATTGAATAATCACCTTTGGTATCAGGGTTTTTGGTTTCAATTGGATTACCATTAGGATCAAGGGTAATAACCGTATTCCCTTCTTCACCTTCAGCAGCAATTGCACCTGCTGCTATACCACTTATTGGAACAATACCGTTATTGAATTGCGTAAAGCCACCTTCTTCATGGAACCATTGAACGCCCAGTTGCGCACCATCAGATTCAAACACTTCAACGATGATGGCTTCAACCAGTACTTGTGCACGACGGATATCAAGTTGACGAATAACAGACTCAAGAGAGCGCAGCATATCCGGCTCAGCGGTAATAACTAAGGTATTTGTGTCTTCATGTGACTCAATACTGACATTACGGCTTGAGCTACTTCGACTACGAGATACTGAGGTTGTTTTAGAGCCACTTGATTTCGATGCCGTTGCACTCTTTTGCATACTATCGCTGACGCTTTGTAACACTGAGACTAGATCTTTGGCTTTAGAATACTTCAAATAATAAACACGGGTATTACCTGATGATTCCAATTCGCTGTCTAACTTTTCAATTAAACGTGCAATACGGTCACGAGCTTGACCTTCACCACTAATAATTACAGAGTTGGTTCTGTCATCGGCAACAATTTTAGGAATTAAAAAAGCTGGAGTGTCAGATTTACCAGATTTTGGTTTATTGATATTTTCAATAATACGTACCATTTCACCTGCTGAAGCATATTTTAACTTCACTATCTGTACGTCTTGGTCGCCGGCTCTGTCAACTCGAGTGATAATGTTTACTAAACGGTTTACTACTGCAGCGGTACCAGTAAGCATGATTACGTTTGATGGTTCATAGTGAACTACGTTACCGCCACCAGCCTGGTCACTTAATTGACGTAGTAATGGTGATAATTCACGAACAGAAACATTCTTTACTTCGACAACACGGGTAACCATTTCGTCACCAATGCCAGGGTTATTATCTCCAACAACAGGAATAGAAGCACTTTTGGCATCTTTATTTGGAATTACTTTTACGACGTTATTTTCCATTTCAACAACGGCAAAACCATAAACTTCCAGAACGTTTAAGAAAAATTGATAATACTGTTCTTCGGTTAACAGATCATAACTGCGCACGTTAATTTTACCGCGAACTTTTGGATCAACGATGATCGTTTTCTTTAAATTTTTACCAACAATATTGATAAACTCAGTTATTTCAGTGCCTTTAAAGTTTGGTGAATATTGAGCTGCCGACGCCGACGCTATACATAAAGTACAGGCCATAGTTATTGCTGCTAATATATTTGCTGATGCACGTTTAAACTGTTTCGCGCTAAGGTTCATGCGCATGAAACTCTCCATTTAATTATTTAAGCCTAAAGAAACGTCGTGTAATTCACCGTCTCGTTCTACTAATATGTCTACATGTTCTGCTTTACGCAGTTCGATAAGCGCTTTTTGAGCTTCTCGCATGTCGGTTAAGTCTTTACCATTAATTTGTACGGCAATATCTCCCGGTAATAAGCCAACTCCTGCAAAAAACTCCGGATCTTTACTCGGCATTAATCGATAACCTTTTACTTTGCCGTCTTTTCGGTACGGTGAGACTTTTATGTAATCAGTTAATTTACCAGGGTTGTCTAAAATATCTGCTCTTGCTTTAGCAACTCGTTCTTTTATGCGGGCACTCTTTTCTGAGTTTGACGCGTTTTTATTCGTTAAACTCGTTTTAGTTTTAATTTTATTATTTACAAGTTTAGGACCCGTGTCGGTTGCCATAACTTCACGAGCGTTCCCTTTGGTATATTCAAAACCATCAAGCATCAAGGTTTCCATACGACCTGATGATTCTATAATAACTCTATCGTTTTGCACCTGTTTCAAAATTGCTCTGGTGCCTTCGATCTTGTCATCAATACCATAGGTTTCTTGTTTGCCTTTTGACTCAATTATAGCAGCAGCCGTTGTCGGGTCGTCAGAAGCAACTAACCCAGTTAACGTAAGCTTTAAACGAGTTTCTGGTGCTGATTCAATTTTTTCTATTTTTTTAACTACCGGCTGCTCTTTATTAAATTCACCAAACAAATTTAAACTACGGATGGCTGAAGTATTAACTTGTTTACTCGACGCCGAGGCAGATGATTTAACCACAGTTGCAGATGACTTGGTTGTTGCTTCTGGATAAAGTACCCAAGTGAAATTAGCACTCCAATAAGCGATATAAATTACAAGTAAAGATATTAACGCTTGCGTTAGTCGCTTTTGTGGCACTTGTTGCCATAAAGACTGTAACCGAATTGTAATTTGCGCTAATTCCATGATGTTTTTTAAATACTTATATAAAGGTAAAAATTTTAACTGCTCCTGATAATACGTGAGCAAGAGCGCCGCAACAAGTTAGATTGAGCATTTTTTTTGTCTTATTCCATAGGTTTACAGTTGGTTTACATATTTCATGTAATCTATAGTTTACAGACAAGCCCAACCACAACAGATTAACACAATAATTACCAAAGCAACCCTGCATTTACATAAACAAATTCAGCAGAGAACTCAGCAGTTTGTTTTTTAACCAACCTTTGGCATAAAATACTGTCTTTAGTGTAGAGAATTATCACTAATTGTGTTAACTTTCGCGCAAATTTACTGGGGTTTTAAGTATGAGTAGGCAGCAAGATAAAAATTTATCAAATACCGAACACTTTCGTCTTGATAAGTGGTTATGGGCTGCTCGTTTTTATAAAACTCGTGCAATTGCCAAACAAATGATTGATGGCGGCAAAGTGTTTTACAATGGCCAACGCAGTAAATCGAGTAAAAATGTTGTTGTTGGCGATAAAATCAGAATTCGTCAGGGTTTTGATGAAAAAGAAGTCACTGTTATCGCTTTAGCAGACCGACGCCGAGATGCAACGTTCGCTCAAACCCTTTATGAAGAAACAAAACAAAGTATTGAGACCCGTGAAAAAGTCAGTACTGCAAGAAAGCAAGGCATATTATTAAGCCCTGCTAGTGATAGTAAACCAGATAAAAAACAGCGTCGAAAATTACGTGAATTTAAAGAAAGGATATAATTAGTGACCACCAAAACTGATGTATTAAATCGTTATTTGTTTGATAACACCCATGCTCGTGGTGAGTTAGTACAGCTAGACAATAGTTTTAAAGAGATCATAACCAACCATGACTACCCAGCAGCCGTAACAGAATTGCTTGGACAGTTAATGGCGGCGACTTGTTTGTTAACGGCAACATTGAAATTTGAAGGTGAAATTTCAGTGCAAATCCAAGGAAATGGCCCTGTTAAATATGCCGTGATCAATGGTGACAATTTGCAGCAAATGCGTGGCATCGCTAGCATTGAAGGCGAGATAAACGGCTCAAGTTTGCACGAATTAATGGGCAAAGCCAATATGGTCATTACCATTATCCCTAAGCAAGGTGAACGATATCAAGGTGTGGTTGCGCTTGAAGGTGAAACTTTAGCACAGTGCTTAGAACATTACTTTGCCACATCAGAGCAGCTTGCTACTAAAATTTGGCTATTTGCAGATGCCGATAAAATTCAAGCCGCGGGTTGTTTACTGCAAGTCGTTCCTGATTCAGACGATAAACAACAACAAATGAGTGATTTTGAACATATAAGTCAGCTTACGGCGACGATTAAGGCCGAAGAATTATTTACTTTAGAGGCAAATGAAGTACTTTATCGCTTGTATAACCAAGAGCAAGTAAGACTTTTTGATCCACAAGTGGTAAGTTTCGTGTGTGGTTGCTCTGAAGATAAATGTTTAGCTGCTATTGCCAATATGGGTAAAGATGCAATTATTGATCATTTGAATGAACACAAACAGTTCAACATTACTTGTGATTTTTGCAAAACTAACTATCAATTTGACCAAGCAAAATTAAACCCGTTACTTAACCCTAATTAACGAGTATTTTAATTTAATAAAAGGCGTTATCAATTCAGCTAACACTCCCATTTTAGCTATTGCTAACGCCTTTTTTGTAATCCCTCCAAAAAACTTTCAACAATCACTACATTTACCTTTTAATCTCTTTACAATTTCGTTACTATTCGGTTTATACAAATGTTTTTTAGACCTTTTACTCTAACGCGGCCAGGAGCTTGTCAAAATGACTACTGCGAAGACCATCGATTTATCGCAATACGGTATCACCCAAACAGCTGAGATTGTTTACAATCCTTCTTACGAATTGTTATTCGAAGAAGAGACTAAAGATAGCCTTGAAGGCTATGAAAAAGGAACCGTCACTAAATCAGGTGCTGTTGCTGTAGATACTGGTATTTTTACAGGGCGCTCTCCTAAAGATAAATACATTGTTCGTGATGACGTGAGTCGTGACACTGTATGGTGGTCTGATCAAGGTAAGAATGATAACAAACCAATGACACCTGAAACATGGTCACACATTAAAGGTTTAGTTACTGAGCAACTTTCAGGTAAACGCTTATTTGTAGTTGATACATTCTGTGGTGCTAACGATGATACTCGTCTAAAAGTTCGTTTTATTACTGAAGTTGCGTGGCAAGCGCATTTCGTAAAAAATATGTTTATTCGTCCAACCGATGCAGAGCTTGAGAACTACGAGCCTGATTTCATCGTGATGAACGGTGCTAAAACCAATAACCAAAACTGGCAAGAACACGGTCTAAATTCTGAGAACTTTGTTGCTTTTAACTTAACTGAAAAAATGCAATTAATTGGTGGTACTTGGTACGGCGGTGAAATGAAAAAAGGTATGTTCTCTATGATGAACTACCTATTGCCTCTTAAAGGCATTGCTTCAATGCATTGTAGTGCCAACGTTGGCAAAGATGGCGACACTGCTATTTTCTTCGGTTTATCTGGTACTGGTAAAACAACATTATCAACAGATCCTAAGCGTCAGCTAATTGGCGATGACGAACATGGTTGGGATGACAACGGCGTATTTAACTTTGAAGGTGGTTGTTACGCTAAAACCATCAACCTAAGCGCCGAAAACGAACCAGATATCTTTAATGCTATCCGCCGTGATGCATTATTAGAAAACGTGGTAGTAAATGCTGATGGTGAAATAGATTACGACAATGGCTCTAAAACAGAGAACACTCGTGTTTCTTACCCAATTCACCACATTGAAAATATTGTTAAACCAGTTTCCAAAGCTGGTCATGCTAAAAAAGTTATTTTCTTAACCGCTGATGCGTTTGGTGTATTGCCACCTGTTGCAAAATTAACGCCTGCACAAACTGAATATTACTTCTTGTCAGGTTTTACCGCTAAATTAGCAGGTACTGAACGCGGTATTACAGAGCCAACACCAACTTTCTCAAGTTGTTTTGGCGCGGCATTTTTAAGCCTGCACCCAACTCAATATGCTGAAGTATTGGTTAAACGCATGCAAGCCGCAGGTGCTGAAGCTTACTTGGTAAATACAGGTTGGAATGGCACTGGCAAGCGTATTTCTATTAAAGATACTCGCGCAATAATTGACGCCATTTTAGATGGTTCAATTGATAATGCTGAAGTTCATACATTACCAATGTTTAATCTAACGGTACCAACAGCACTACAAGGCGTAGATAGCAACATCCTTGATCCACGTGATACTTACGGCGATGCAAGTGAATGGAATACCAAAGCAGAAGACTTAGCAAAACGCTTTGTGAACAACTTTGATAAATTTACTGACAATGATCACGGTGCCGGTTTAGTTGCAGCGGGTCCGCAATTATAAAACTTTAACCTTAAAGTTTATTGATTAACAAAACCTGCTTATGCAGGTTTTGTTGTTTCTGGAAACAACAAATGATCGAAATTGATTTAAACATGGAAAAATTAACAAATCCGTCTAGACTTTCAGATCTATTCTCTTAACTTTGGAGTGAGTGCGCCCCCGTACGGAAAGCTTTAAAACGGATTTTGATTTGCCCCTCATATGATTATGACCATATTAGACAGACAGGTATCATTACAACAAAACCTATATTTTGCGTTACAGCGATATCGAATTTTTTGGTTTATTTTACTGTTAACCGCTACATTAGATTACGTAACCACCCTGCAGTTTATGCTCAATGACAGTATTGCTTTGGAAGCTAATTTAGTAATTCGCTATTTAGCTTACGAATTTGGAATATTTTCAGGAGTAATGATAGGAAAATCGTTGCAAGTTGTCTCTGCAATGGCGTTTTGTGCATTATCAAGAGAGCTATCAAGAGCGGTATTGCTGTTAATTATATTATTGAATTGTCTGGCTATCTTTATAAATACCGCGTTTAGTTAATCACTTTTAAAAGTTTCGACCGTTAATTTAATGGCAACTCAACAGTTGCCACTAAACCGCCAGTGCTGCGATTTTTTAATGACACTTTACCGCCATGGCCATCAACTATTCGCTTTATAATCGCCAAACCTAAGCCACTTCCATCAGTCCCTCTTGCTGTATCGCCTTGGGTGAAAGGTTGGAATAAGCGTTCTATTTCACTATCGCTAATGCCAGGGCCATTATCGGCAACATTAAAGTAAGCTCTATTGGTTTCTTTATTAATGCCACTGCTAATTTCAATATCATTGCTTGAATATTTAAAGGCATTTTGAATTAAGTTTGCTAATACTCGTTTCATTGCAGCATATACCATCGGGATCTCAGCACTTTGGCCAAGCTGTAAGTGAATATTTTTACCTTCAACGCCTTCGAGTTCAACAACATCTTTTATCATTTTATTGAAATCAATCGGTTGTGTTTTATCCATCATGTCATGACGAATATAATCAATAAATTGATCAATGATAGCATTCATGTCATCAATATCTTTTTCGATACCATCTTTTAGATAATCTTCATCTTCACTCATCATTTCGCTGGCAAGACGAATGCGAGTTAATGGGGTACGCAAGTCGTGAGATATACCCGCCATTAATAAGCTGCGATCAGCCTCTAATTGTTTGATACCTTTTGACATATGGTTGAAAGCCCGGGTTACAGCGGTTACTTCTGTTGACCCTTGCTCTTTTAATGGGTCTGGGATTTGACCTTTACCCACGTCAATAGCGGCTTTTTGTAACGCCTTTAATGGACGGTTTAATTGTCTAATGAACAACCAACCACCAGCAACACTCAAAACACCAATTAACACTAAATAGAAAATCAAAGGGTAAAAGCTGGCTTCATCTAAGCCGTGTAAAGGAATTTTGACCCATAATCTTGGCGCTTGCGGCGGCCTGATCCAAAACAAGTATTCATCACCTTGTGAAATCCTAACTTCAGCTTCACCTTCAAGTAACTCACTCATTTGCATAGACAAGTACGGGTAATACGACGCGTCAGCCAAACCCAACATTAATGCATCTTGTTCACGGTAAACACCAATGCCTGTTTCTTTATGAAACGCTTCCGCCAATTTAGGATTGAATTTTGAATTACCACCATCAATAAATACAACTTTTACTTGCTTGGCAAGTAGCTGATTTATTTGTTCAAGGTTTGGTTTAATAACGTAAATTGCCACCGAAAGGTATGACACTACTTGGTTAATTAATAATAAAAAACCAATTAATAATACGGTTTGGCCAAAGGCACTACGTGGTAATATTTTCATCTGAAATTAGATAGACTAGTTTACTACACTGCCGTCAGGTACAAACACATAGCCAAGTCCCCACACGGTTTGAATATAACGTGGATTAGCGGGATCTTGTTCAAGCATTCTGCGTAAACGAGATACTTGCACATCAATACTGCGCTCTAAAGCCGAATAATCTCTACCACGCGCTAAATTCATCAACTTATCACGAGATAATGGCTCTCTAGGGTGAGTAATCAAGGCTTTTAATACTGCAAATTCACCACTCGTTAGTGGCATAGACAAGTCACCCTTAGACATTTCTCTAGTTGCTAAGTTTAAGGCAAACTCGCCAAACTCAATAACCTCTTCTTCCAGTGACGGGGCGCCTGGCGCTTCTTGAGTTTTTCGTCGTAATACTGCTTTTACTCGCGCAAGCAATTCTCTAGGATTAAAAGGTTTCGGCATATAATCATCCGCACCAAGTTCTAGGCCGATAATACGATCGACTTCATCACCCTTGGCGGTCAACATGATAATTGGAATTTGATTTTCTTCTTGGCGTAATCGACGACAAATAGACAAGCCATCTTCACCGGGTAACATTAAATCAAGTACAAGCAGATGAAAATTTTCACGTTCTAACAATCTATCCATTTGTTCAGAATTGGCAGCACTTCTTACCACGAAGCCTTGCTCAACTAAATAGCGTTCTAACAATGCGCGTAACCGCATATCATCATCTACTACTAATATTTTTGGGGTTTCCTGTCCCATATGAGCCTCTATCTTTAATGTTATCTTATTAATATAGTATCGACTATAAGCTAATTTTGTTATTTTTCAAAAGCTAATAATACTTTTCGACAAGCTAGTTTGTTACAAGTTATGAATGAAATTAATGATATTTCCAGTACTGGAGCCCAGTTGCAGTAAATTTTACATCATCGGTTTTGTTTTACTCTTAACGTTGATATTCAATTTTATTGATAAACCAGACCATTGGGCCTTCCGGTGTCATCACTTCAACTTCATCGTCTACTTCTTTTTTTAATAATGCCCGCGCCATCGGCGAGTCGATAGAAATATAGTCTTTAGCGTCACCGTATATTTCTTCCGGACCTACAATGCGAAATGATTTAGTATCACCTTGCTCATTTTCTATTTCGACCCGAGCACCGAAAAATACTTTGCCGTCTTGTTGTGGCGAATAATCAACAATTTTTAAATCTGGCAGCAATTTTCGTAAAAAGCGTACGCGGCTGTCTATTTGTCGCAGCACACGTTTATTAAAATGATAATCGGCGTTTTCCGAACGGTCACCAAGACTTGCCGCCCAAGACACGATTTTAGTAATTTCAGGTCTCTTTACTCGCCACAGGTAATCTTCTTCTTTTTGCAGCTTTTGATAGCCTTCACGAGTTATTAATTTGGTTTTCACAAGTTAAACTTCTTAAATTTGTTCTGTTCATTAACTAACAATTTGACAATATACTGGCAAATTGACAGTGTTCTATGGGTATTTTTACTTGGTGCCGTGCATAGTCCTGCACTTTGAATGGCAACGGGTATACAATGCAGATATAATTTTATTTAGATAACAGTATATACCCATGCGATTTCAAAAAGCAGGCTCGCGTGGGATTTAAAATCAGGATTATTGATTAATGATAAACATTTCGCAAACCATTGCCGAAGAATTAAAGGTTAACACCAACCAGATTAATGCAGCAATAGCATTGCTTGATGATGGCTCCACTGTGCCATTTATTGCCCGTTACCGTAAAGAAGCAACCCAGGGATTGGATGACAACCATTTGCGCCACTTAGAGCAACGTTTAACGTATTTGCGCGAACTGGAAGATCGCAAAAATTTAGTATTAAAGAACATAAAAGAGCAAGGTAAGTTAACTGATTCATTAAAACAACAAATCCATAGCGTCGATAATAAGACTGAGTTGGAAGATTTATACCTACCATTTCGCCCTAAACGTCGAACTAAAGGGCAAATAGCAATAGAGGCTGGCCTAGAGCCGTTAGCAAACAAGCTCTATCAGGATTGGTCATTAGACCCTGAACAAGCAGCGGCTAGTTTCATTAATACAGATACAAACTTCAGTGACGCTAAAGCCGTTTTAGAAGGTGCTTGTTATATCTTAATGGAGCGTTTAAGCGAAAATGCCTCGTTAATACAGAAGTTGCGTAAACATTTAATTAAACAAGCATACCTAACCAGTAATGTCGTTAAGGGTAAAGAAAAGGCTGCACAGAAGTTCAAAGATTACTTTGAACATTCTGAAATGCTGGCCAAGGTACCATCACATCGTGCTTTGGCTATGCTAAGAGGCCGAAATGAAGGTTTGTTACAGTTAAACCTAGATGTAGATCCAGGTTTTGAAAAAAATGCCGAATCGAGTTGTGAGCAAATTATTCGCGACCATTTCAGTCTACGTTTATCAGCACAGCCCGCAGCTCAGTGGCTTAATAAGGTTGTACGTTTAACCTGGCGAGTAAAACTTGCCTTATCGCTTGAAAATGAGTTATTAACGGCAATGCGTGAACGTGCAGAAGCCGCAGCAATAAAAGTTTTTGCCGATAATTTGAAAGATTTATTAATGGCTGCCCCTGGCGGCGCTAAAGTGACCATGGGTATTGATCCGGGCATACGTACTGGTTGTAAAATAGCCATTGTTGATGGAACATCTAAATTACTCTACACCACCACCATCTACCCTCATGAGCCACAAAAACATTGGGATAAATCAATACGGACTATTTCTACCTTAGTGCAACAATACAAAGTCGAGCTTATTGCCATAGGTAACGGTACCGGTTCACGTGAAACCGACAAACTGGCAGGTGAAGCAATTGCAAAACTGTCAGCAAATAAACCAAATAAAATTATTGTTTCTGAAGCGGGAGCCAGCATTTATTCCGCGTCAGAATTCGCTGCAAATGAGTTTCCTGACTTGGATGTTTCATTGCGTGGCGCGGTGTCAATTGGCCGTCGTTTACAGGACCCGCTTGCTGAATTGGTAAAAATCGAAGCAAAAGCCATTGGTGTTGGTCAATACCAACATGATGTAAGCCAAAGCCAGTTAAGCAAAACCCTTGATGGCGTGGTAGAGGATTGTGTAAATGCTGTCGGTGTTGATCTTAACAGTGCGTCTGTACCATTACTTAACCGCGTGTCTGGGTTATCTAAAACAATGGCGCAAAACATTGTTCAATACCGTGAGCAGAATGGTCGATTTGAAAAACGTAATGAATTGAAAAAAGTAGCTCGTTTAGGACCAAAAGCGTTTGAACAAGCAGCAGGTTTCTTACGTATTAATAACGGTAAAAATTTACTCGACAGCTCTGGTGTTCACCCGGAAAGTTATAGTGTGGTAGAAAGTATTATTGATAAATCTGCGGTAACGATTAATGACTTAATTGGCGACTCTAATTTATTAAATGCCTTAAACCCAGAAGAATTTACCAATGAACAATTTGGATTGCCGACCGTTAAAGACATCATCAGCGAATTAGACAAGCCAGGCAGAGATCCTCGTCCAGAATTTAAAACGGCAACCTTCAAAGAAGGTGTGAATACCATCAACGATCTTGAGCTTAATATGACCCTTGAAGGCGTTATTTCAAATGTGACCAACTTTGGTGCTTTTGTCGACATTGGCGTTCATCAAGACGGTTTGGTTCATATCTCTTCTTTGACCAATAAGTTTGTGAGCGACCCTCGTGAAATTGTCAAAGCTGGTGATATTGTAAAGGTAAAAGTTTTGGAAGTTGATCCAAGTAGAAAACGCATTAGCTTAACCATGCGACTTGAAGAATCTGCCAATAGTAATAACCAACATAAAGCCAAGCAGCATAACAAGCCAAAACAACAACCCACTAAAAACCATGCGGCAAAGCAAAAGCCACAACAACCGCAAAATAGCATGATGGGCAATGCCTTTGCTGATGCATTTGCGAAAGCAAAGAAATAGAGTTTGGCTTGAAAATAGTTATCGCTCCAGATTCATTTAAAGAAAGCTTAACCGCCTTAGAAGTTGCTCATGCTATTGAGGCAGGGTTTAAGCAAGTATTTCCCGATGCAAAGTACGTAAAGATACCAATGGCCGATGGCGGGGAAGGCACCGTACAGGCACTTGTCGATGCAACCAAGGGCAATATAGTGCGTACCTCGGTAAAGGGTCCTCTACATGCACAGGTTGATAGTTTTTATGGCATTTTAGGGGATGGTGAAACCGCAGTGATAGAAATGGCCGCTGCGTCTGGTTTACACCTAATTGATGAAAGTGAGAAGGATGCCAAACTTACTTGCAGTTATGGCACTGGACAACTCATTAATGATGCTTTGGATAAAGGCATTAGAAAATTTGTCATTGGCCTTGGAGGCAGTGCAACAAATGATGGTGGCGCTGGTATGTTAACTGCGCTTGGCGCTGTATTAACAGATAGCAATGGTAAACAAATACCAGCAGGCGGAATACATCTTCATCGACTCAATCACATAGATCAAACCAACATTCACCCACAACTAAGCCGCGCGACATTTCTTGTAGCTTGCGACGTAAGTAACCCATTATGTGGTGATTACGGTGCAAGTGCAGTTTTTGGTTCACAAAAAGGTGCATCAAAAACAGACATCGCGGAGTTGGATAAAAATTTATTACACTTTGGTCAAAAATTAGAAGCCGTAAGTAAAAAAACTATCGTTAATTTTTCAGGTTCTGGCGCTGCAGGTGGCATGGGTGCAAGTTTATTAGCCATATGTAATGCGCAGCTGCAATCCGGAATAGAGCTAGTTACTAGCACCCTAGATTTAGCTGATAAAGTGAAAAACGCTGACTTAGTGATAACAGGTGAAGGAAGGATTGATGGCCAATCGGTATTTGGTAAAACACCTGTTGGTGTTGCTAAAGTGGCTAAGCAGCACGATTGCGCTGTTATCGCAATTTCCGGTTCGGTTACGGATGATTATGATGTGGTCTTTCAACATGGCATAGACGCTGTTTTTCCCATTATTTCCGAGCCTTGCAGCTTATCCGAAGCATTAGCAAAAGGCGCCATAAATATTAAACGTACAGCATTTAACATAGCTAACACGCTAAAGCTAAACAATTGATTTATAACAGATTTAAAAATATACTGGCAAAGTACAAATGAGTGTTCTATTGTAATATTTGGCCTGAATTATTATTGAAATTGTTCATTATGAGTAAAATATTAGCGTTTTCTGGCAGCGCCAGAAAAAACTCTTTTAACCAACAATTAGTATCAATAGCCGCTAGAGGAGCACAAGCTGCTGGCGCTGACGTTACGGTAATTAATTTGAAAGATTTTCCCATGCCTATTTTCAATCAGGATGATGAAACTGAACATGGTATGCCAGAAATCGCACAACAGCTTAAAAAACTTATCAGTGAGCATGATGGCTTTCTGATCGCCTCGCCTGAATACAACAGCTCATGTAGTCCGCTATTAATTAATGCCATTACTTGGGCATCTAGGGCAAACACACCTGACGAAGTACCATTAAGTGCATTTCAAGGTAAATATGCTTCGATTATGGCTGCATCTCCTGGAGCTTTAGGGGGCTTGCGTGGTTTGGTCACATTACGGATGTTACTAGGTAATATCGATGTCACCGTGTTGCCTGAACAAATTGCCATAGGCAAAGCTTATTCGGCATTTGAGCAAGGTAAAATTAGTGATGAAATCAAACATAATCGAGCGAGGGAGATAGGTGCAAACCTACATACATTATTAACCAAGCTCAAACCTGAAGTTGAATAGAAATAACTATTTATTGCTCGAAATATTGCCAACGTTCAAAAAACGTACTACATTACATAGTCTTATAGAATAAAAAAAAAGAGTAGGATATGACTAGTATTGCTGTTAGCAAAAAACCAACATCAGCAGAACTCAATTTACTGGCAACCCTATGGGAAATTGGCCCTGCTACTGTCCGTCAAGTACATGAAGCTGTTTCTCAAAAACAAAACAGCGGTTACACTACCGTATTAAAAATACTACAAATAATGTTTAATAAGGGCTTTGTCGAACGTGATGAAAGTATGAGAGCCCATGTCTATTCAGCAAAAGTTAGTGCTGACCAAACACAGGCAGACCTTATTGAAGATTTAATTAATTCCGCGTTTTCAGGCTCTAGTAAACAGCTAGTGTTACAGGCATTGAATCAAATTAAATCTAAAACAGACGTTGCTGATATTATGCAGGTACTAGAACAACAATTAGCTTAGCATTGATTAACTAACGTTAAACTTTAGGCTTATCTTTTTGTTGTTTTCTTTGTTTCATTTTCTCCTTCCTTAGCTGCCTTTTTTCCATGTGCTGTTGCTTTAACTCAGCGAGCTTTTCTTTCTGCTCAACTGTTAACAATTGATACATTTGGTGCATGCTCTTGGCTGAAATCAAGCTTGATTTTGCCTGATGCTCTGCTTTTTCTTGTTGTAATAAAATGAATGCATTTTCATCAAAGGTTTCAGCTTGAATAAGAGCCGTAAACTCTTCTTTATTTGCTTTTCGGTCACCTTTCTCTGCCATTAACGCCTGCATTTGTTCTTTTTTAGCGAGCTGAATATCTTTAACTTGTTGTTGTTGCTCTTCAGTTAAGTCCAACTTACTCATAACCCAGCGCATATCATCTCTTTTATCACCGCCTCTGTGAGAGCCACCTTGATCTTTTGCTGCTGCAGTAAAGCTTAATGCGCCAATAGCACAAACTAATAATACAAATTTCGATAATTGTTTTGTCATGTTGTATTTTCCTTTATTAAGATTTCATAATTATAGTAGCTAATATCAATGCAAAGTTGTGCAAAGCAAACGTAAAGATTAGGTAAAGTCTGTGACGAATATCAAATAAATCGCTATGATAAAATCAAGCACGTTTAAATATAAAGTAACCCCATGACTAATAAACACTTATTGCTAATTGACGATGACCAAGAGTTGGTCGAACTACTGACTGAGTTTTTAACAAGCGAAGGCTTTCGAGTAAGTAGCGCTTTGGATGGCATTAGCGGATTAGAAAAGGCCAAAACAGAACAATACAGCTTAATTTTACTCGATGTGATGTTACCCGGCTTAAATGGATTTGAATTATTAAAAGCGCTAGGCGATAAACACCACACCCCCATATTAATGTTAACGGCTAAAGGTGATGACACCGATAGAGTATTAGGTTTAGAGCTGGGCGCCGACGATTACCTACCCAAGCCATATAACCCCAGTGAATTACTTGCGCGTATTAAAGCTATATTGCGCCGCATTGATATCATTCAAAATAAAGATAAAGCCGTTACGCTTGAGCATAATAATGTATTAGTAAAAGGCGCAAGTAGAGAAGTATTTTGTCATGACCAGTTAGTGCTACTTACTGGAACAGAATTTGAAATGCTACATTTATTAATGGAAAACTTAGATACAATCGTGTCTAAAGAACAACTTTCAGAGCAGATATTAGGTCGTTCACTTTGTGCTTATGACAGAAGTATCGATATGCACATCTCAAACATTCGTAAAAAACTGCAATCGCATGCCCAATTAGATAAGATAAAAACTATTCGCGGTGTGGGTTATGTTTTTATGAGTGGAGATGAAAGTGTCGTTTAAAAAGGTTTTTAGTTCATTAACCTTAAAAGTCTTTCTAGGTTTCTGGATTATTGCTCTGTCTGCAATGTTTATCACTCGCTGGATCTCTATACAATTTATTGAATTTGATCGCGTATCAGCAATAACACCAACCCAACAACAACAAATAGATAAAATCAGCAGCCGTGTTGAAGGTTTATCTAAACGCTCCAATATAAATATCATTAACCTTATTAATGAGAAAGATAGGCGAATGCCAAAAGAGGTGTGGCTTAAATCTCGAGCAAACAATAAAATTTTCACTAATTCCAGATATGCAAGACCTGACGTTTTTGAAGCCATTGCCAAGCAGAAGTTTACTCAAGCCGTTGTTACCAACATACGCGGCTATGAATTAATTGGTCCTATTCAAATAACTCAAAGAAGACAACAATTTAACTTATTTATAGGCAAACTTCATCGCCCTAAGGATATAGCAGGCTTTTTACATGGCATGCCAATCTGGCTGCGGGTATTTACTATGATATTCGTTACCGGTGGATTAATTTGGTTACTGTCATGGTATTTGATCAGGCCTTTGAAAAAGTTAACACAAGCTAGCCACCGTTTCGGCGGTGGTGATTTAACCGTAAGACTGCCTGAATTTAATCAACGTAACGATGAAATTGGTAATTTAGGGCAAGCATTTAATGACATGGCTGAACATTTAGAAAGTTCTATTGGTGCGCAGCAACGTTTGCTTGGTGATGTTTCTCACGAATTAAGGTCACCATTAACCCGTTTACAATTAGCGTTATCTTTAGCAAACAAAGTAGAGAATAAGCCGGAAGAACTAACAAAATATTTTGATCGCTTCAAAATAGAAATAAACCGCTTGGACGAAATGATTGCCCAAGCTTTGCAATTATCTAGAATTGAAAATCAACTGCAACAAATAAACTTGCAGCAGATGTGTTTAACCGACTTAGTGGAACAACTCATTATTGATATAGAGTTACCACTAAAACAAAAACAGATTAGCCTTAACTTTAAATGTGATAAACGTTATCACATAACTGCCGACGTTAATCAATTAACCAGTGCTATTGAAAATATTATTAATAACGCCATTCGATACAGTCCTGAAAGCTCCATTATTGAAGTTGTATTAACCGCTAAGGCTAATTTAATAATACTTACTATAAGTGACCAAGGCCGAGGTGTTCCAATCAATCAACTGGAACAAATATTTACGCCATTTTATCGCACTGCACAGGCTCGAGACAGAGTGAGTGGCGGTACAGGTTTAGGTCTTGCGATAGCAAGTAAAGCTATTCTAGCTCATCATGGTAAAATTTATGCGCAAGCAGCCACAGCTAATGAAGACTATCCGGGATTGAAAGTTACCATCGAATTGCCTTATCCTAGTATCTGACTTAGTGCGAAATTTCGAATTGGTAAATCAATGCGCATATTTCTTATTTTAATCTATACAGCCCTGTTAGGAAGTATGCCAGCAATGAGCTCTCCGTTTCGCTTTACCCAAGAACATGAATTAATCGCACAGCAATCTGTTATTGAAGCATTTTGGCAAAGCGGAGAATTTGCAAGCTTTAAAAGCTATGATCAACTTGATATCCACTATGCGCTATTTTTTAGCCCTACAAACACTCAGTGCATTGTTGTTTCTTTAGGACGATCTGAAAGCTACTTAAAATATAAAGAACTGATTTTTGATCTAGCAAACAATGGTTATAACGTGGCGATTATAGATCATCGCGGACAAGGTTTATCTGAACGAGAGCTTACAGATAAGAGTAAAGGCTACGTTGGTGATTTTAATGATTACGTCGTCGATATGCACCAATGGCTAGAAAATATTGTTAAACCAAAATGTAATCATGACCTATTCATGTTGGCTCATTCTATGGGAGGCACAATAGCAACACGATATGTTCAGCAATTTCCTCAAACATTTAATGCGCTAGTGCTATCTTCTCCTATGATAGCCATTGACGGCGGCCACATACCTGATTGGCTAAGCAAGGCTGTGATTAAAACCAGCCATTTTATAAACGCTCTATTTACTGAACAGTCAGCGTATTTCTTTGGTTACGGGCCTTATAAAGAAAAAGTTTTTGCTGGCAATGACTTAATGCAGTCTGAAATTCGCTTTCAACTATTTAAACAAACCTATGAGCAAAACCCTCAACTACAACTTGGGGGAGTTACTTTCTCTTGGCTAAACAGTGCAATAGAAACAGAAAAACTAATTTTTGAAAATTTAGCTGATATGCAAACACCAATACTACTGCTACAGTCTGAACATGACACTGTGGTGAGTAATGTTAAACAACTGCATTTTTGTCAGCAGTTAAATGCTTTGCATCCGCAATCATGCCCAAATGGCCAACCCGTTGTGATAAAGTCGGCGCTACACGAATTACTGTTTGAAAAAGATGAAATTCGTAATGAAGCTTTAAACCAAGCACTAACCTGGTTTAATCAACATGGCCAAAATTAACTAATTATCATTCTGATTGTTAAGCTTTTTCGCGACAAAGTTCTCTTGGCACTACAGAATGTGGGTCTTGATGAATAAGCACTTCTGTATGTTCAAATTGTGCCAATAATGCCTGCTCAATTTGTTCCGCTATTTTATGTGCTTCAACTAACACTAGTTGATCAGGTAACTCCAGATGAAATTGAATGAACTTCATTTTACCTGCTTGTCGCGTCCTTAATTCATGAAAGCCAAGGGCGTCTGTATTAGCGTTAATAATATCTTTGATAATACGTAAATCACTTTCATCCAACTCTTTGTCCATAAGATCATGCACACTGTGATAGATAATTTGTACAGCACCGACAATCAGAAATATACCAACTAAAATTGTAAAAATACCATCGGCATAAACCATATTAAATTGGCTTAACAGTAAGGCAACAATAACGCCAAGGTTTAAAAATAAATCGCTTTGGTAATGCAATGAGTCAGCGGCAATTGCTACAGATTTAGTTCGACTTATCACATATTTTTGTAAAATGACTAACGCCAAAGTTAATACTATAGCTAAGATACTGACACCAATTGCCACGTTACTATGCTCTATTGGGGTTGGATTAAACACCCGATCGGCGCCATGAAACATTAACAATATTGCCGAGCCTAGTACAAATGATGATTGCATTAGTGCAGCCAAATTTTCAGCTTTACCATGCCCAAATTTATGCTCTTCATCTGCAGGAGCCAAAGAGAATCGCAAAATAATAAAACTGGTTAAAGATGCAAAGACATCCAACAGTGAATCCGTTGCAGAGGCCAACATTGCCGCAGAATTTGAGATCCACCAAGCATAAATTTTAGTGGTTACCAAAATGAACGCGACAGCAACAGCTGCTTTACTGGCTAACTTCACTAAACTTTCATAATCTTTATTTTGCATTTACTACTGATCTCAAAACTTTTTATAATTTATTTTACATCATATCGATTGGTAAGGTGAATAAGTCATTGTATAATCCATCACTTATATTCATAATTTTTATGCGAATCACTATGCTTGATATTGTTCTTTTTGAACCAGAAATTCCACAAAATACCGGAGCTATTATCCGTTTATGCGCCAACAGTGGCTTTCGCTTACATTTAATAGAGCCTTTAGCGTTCGATATCGATGATAAAAAATTGCGCCGTGCCGGCTTGGACTATCATGAATTTGCTAATTTAAAGCTGCATAAAAATTACAATGAATTCATCAAACAAGAACAACCTAAACGTATTTTTGCCTCAACGACTAAAGCGACACGTTTTCATGGTGATGTAAGCTTTGCAGAAGGTGATTATATTATTTTTGGCTCAGAAACTCGTGGTCTACCTGATGCAGTAAGAGATTTGATCCCTGATGAGCATAAAATTCGAATTCCAATGGTAGAAGATTCACGCAGTATGAACTTGGCGAATTCAGTATCAGTGATGGTGTATGAATCTTGGCGTCAGTTTGGCTTTAAAGGCGCAGTTTAAACTGTAACGTATCTCGTACCTAAAGTAGCTGCACAGATACTTTCACTGAATTACAGAATTAAAAAAACGTCCCTCGGGACGTTTTTTTATTGAAAATAGCTTATAAAAATTATTCGCTTTTTCTGTCTCTCCCTAATAGCGCAATTGCCGCATCTTGTGCCGGTTTACCTTGATATAGCACTTGATAAATTTGCTCAACAATAGGCATTTCAACATTATGGCGTTTTGCCAACATGTGCACTTCTTTAGTATTACGGTAACCTTCGACTACTTGGCCAATACTTTCAATGGCATTATCAACAGTTTCACCTGCACCAAGAGCTAGACCAAAGCGCCGATTACGTGACTGATTATCAGTACAAGTAAGCACTAAATCACCTAGACCAGCCATCCCCATAAAGGTAGAAGCCTGCGCTCCAACAGCAGCACCTAAGCGCGTCATCTCAGCTAAACCACGAGTTATAAGAGCGGTACGAGCATTTGCGCCAAAACCGATGCCATCAGCAATACCTGCACCAATAGCAATTACATTTTTAACTGCACCACCAAGCTGAACACCAATAAAGTCTTCATTTTTATAAACCCGGAAAGTTCGTTCACAATGCAACAAGTCAGATAGCGTATCAGCAAAGTCATCATCGGTAGATGCAAGTGATATTGCCGTAGGTAATCCTGCCGCCATCTCTTTCGCAAACGTTGGTCCAGACAAAACAGCTAAACTTACATTATCACCAAGAACCTCTGCAGCAACATCTTGTAAAAGGCGTCCCTCTTGTGGATCTAGGCCTTTTGTTGCCCAAGCCAATTTATGCTCGTTAGTCAAAAATGGTTTAATTTGCATTAACATATCGACAAAAGCATGGCTTGGCACGACTAATAAAATATTAGTGCTCGCCTTAATAGCAATTTCGATGTCAGTTTCTAAAACTAATGAATCGGGAAAAGTAAAACCAGGAAGATATTTTTCATTACTGCGTGCTGCAGTCATATCATTTACATGAGTTGCACTTCTGCCCCATAACAAGGTTTTATGAGCATTGCGTGCAAGGCAAAAAGCTAGAGCAGTGCCATACGACCCTGCTCCAATAACACTAATGTCAGCAGAAACTGACATAAATTATGCGTCAGCCTTTGGTGCTTCTGCTTGCGCTTCAGCTGCACGTTTTTGTACGTATGAAGCGAATAATGCGTCAAAGTTAACTGGCGCTAAGTTTAATTGTGGGAAAGTACCACGAGAAACTAGGCTGCTTACAACTTCACGAGCATATGGGAATAATGTATTAGGGCAGAAAGAACCTAATGTGTGAGCAATTTGTGGCTCTGGCATGTTACCAATAGTGAAAATACCCGCTTGTTGTACTTCACATAAAAATGCAACTTCTTCGCCTAAGTTAGCAGTAACTGTAAGGGCAAGGATAACTTCAAATGTGCCTTCAGCTAGTTTGTTAGAACGTGTATCAAGGTCTAATTTGATTTCAGGCTGCCATTCTTTTTGAAAAATAGCTGGACCAGCTGGTGATTCAAAAGATACATCTTTCGTGTAAATGCGTTGAATAGCAAATTGTGGTTGTGCTTGTTGTTCGTCGGCGCCGTTAGCAGCCGGAGTTTGATTTTCTTCAGACATTATCTGTACTTCCTAATTTATTTTAAATTTCGCTGCTAAACAGCTGTTCTAAACTTATTATTTGTTATTAATTTACTAATAACGCATCTAATTTTTGCGAATAATGCAGGTCCATCAAATCATCACAACCGCCAATAACTTGGTCGTTGATGAAAATTTGCGGCACTGTCATTCCGCCATTACTGCGTTGAATCATTTCGGCACGTTTTTCTGGCTGCAAATCGATGCTTATCTCTTCAAAATCAACGTTTTTTTGTGTCAAAATAGACTTAGCTCTTACACAAAACCCACACGTCATTCGGGTATAAATTACAACATTTGCCATCAGTTTGCCTTACTTGAAACTAGCTATTTAGCTACTGGTAAATTAGCACCTTGCCATGCGGCAAAACCACCTTTTAGAATGCTTACTTGCTCAAAGCCTGCTTTCGCTAGATTGCTCGCAGCTTTGCTAGCAGTCATTCCAGCAGCACATACAACTATAATGGGATTACCTTTTTCTTTTTCAAGGCTTGCAAGCTCATTGTTGTTAATTTTTTCCATAGATACTTGCTTTGAACCAATAATATGGCCCTTTTTAAAGTCAGCATCGCTACGAATATCAACAATTACACCGTCTTCACGGTTTACCAATAACGTTAGCTGTTGGTTATTAACTTCTTTGATATTTGACAATTTACTTTTGATGGTGATTACCAACAACATAGTGACAATTGCCAACCATGCCATGCTTAGTACTGGATTATTTCCAGCAAATTCAATGTATTGTTCCATAGTACTACTTACTCTGTGTTTAATATCAATTTCTATTTATTGATATAACATTTATTTTTAATGTAAAACAGACCTGCTGCCCACCGATTTCAAGGGGACAAGTATACCCGTGCTACCTCAAAGTGCAAGAAACATGCATCTAGAGCTGGTACAAGCATACTCTTTTGAGCATTAATTAAAAAAATACTCGCTGATTTGCTCTCAACTATAGCCCTGAGGACTGATATTTAATAGTATTAGGTCTTATTCATCAAAAAAACTCACGGTATTCACAAGGCAGTCTCATGAACAACAAAAAATCTATGGTGTTATTAATTCTCGATGGTTGGGGATATCGTGAAAATAGCGAATCAAATGCTATTTTTCATGCAAAAACACCGGTGATGGATGATTTAATGAAAAATTACCCTAGCATGTTAATTGAAACATCCGGGATGGCTGTAGGTTTGCCTGATGGGCAAATGGGTAATTCTGAAGTTGGTCATGTAAATTTAGGCGCAGGTCGAATTGTTTATCAGGATTTTACTCGCATCACTAAGTCTATCGAAACTGGCGAGTTCAACCAAAACCAAGTTCTGATTAATGCAATTGATAAAGCCGCAACAAACGATAAAGCTTTGCATGTATTTGGTTTGATGTCACCAGGTGGTGTGCACAGTCATGAAGAACATATTTTAGCCTTGTTGGATATGGCAAAAGCTCGCGGCGCCGAGAAGGTTTACTTACATGCATTTTTAGATGGCCGAGATACTCCGCCACGCAGTGCAGAGTCGACACTTGCCAAGGCTGAGCAAAAGTTTGCCGAGTTAGGTAATGGTCAAGTTGCTTCAATTATCGGCCGTTATTTTGCTATGGACAGAGATCAGCGCTGGGAACGTGTTGAAGCCGCTTATAATTTATTAGTAAGCGGTGAGTCATTATATACTGCGGACAGCGCAATTGCCGGCTTGAAAGCAGCCTACGAACGTGATGAAAACGATGAATTTGTTTCTGCCACTAATATTCCAGATAGTAATGGTAATGCTATTACAGTGAACGATGGTGACTCACTAATCTTTATGAACTTTAGAGCCGATAGAGCTCGTCAATTTAGTCGCTGCTTTACTGAAGCTGATTTTTCAGGGTTTGAACGTAAGTCTAAACCTGAACTTGCTGATTTTGTTATGCTTACCGAATATGCTGCCGATATTAATGCACCAGCAGCTTTCCCGCCTGAACCTTTGCATAATGTAATGGGCGAATGGTTAGAGAAACATGATAAAACCCAATTAAGGATTTCTGAAACAGAAAAATATGCTCACGTGACGTTTTTCTTTAGTGGTGGTAAAGAAGATACCTTTGCTGGCGAACAGCGAATTTTAATTCCTTCTCCACAAGTTGCTACGTACGATCTGCAACCAGAAATGAACTCAACGTTGTTAACCGACAAACTTGTCGCGGCAATTGATAGTGGCGAACACGACTTAATAGTATGTAATTACCCTAATGGTGACATGGTAGGCCACACGGGGAAATTTGATGCTGCAGTGCAAGCCTGTGAAGCTGTTGATCATTCTATTGGTCGAGTTGTTGAAGCATTAAAGCGCAACGGCGGAGAATGCTTAATTACTGCCGATCACGGTAACGCTGAAATGATGGTAAATGCCACAAGTGGACAGGCGCATACTGCTCATACATGTGAGCCGGTACCTCTTATTTACGTTGGCAGAAATGCATCTGTATCTAAAACAGGGGCATTAAGTGATATTTCACCAACCTTGTTGCACCTAATGGCAATGGAGCAACCGAGTGAAATGACCGGTACCCCATTAATGACTTTAAATGATTAAACTTTAGTGAGCTTGTTGTACTCATTTATTCATAAACAACACCGCACGGTGAAAAGGACATTTAAGTCTTTACCACTGTGTGTGATGTGTTGTTTGTGGCTAAATTCAGCAACTGTGTTTGCTCAAAACAATGAGACTACAAAAGATCTATCCTCAGTAAAGCAAAAAATAGAACAACAAAAAGCAGCCATTAAACTCACCAATAAGCAGCAACAAGAAATTCAACAACAGCTTAAAAAAGATGATTTAGCCATTGCAAAAACTGCCGCAAAAATGAATGAAACTCGCGGCAAGCAAAAACAAACTCAAGAAAAAATAAAGCAGCTGAATAAACAGCAGCAAGTTTTAGAAACCAAAAAGAAACAACAAGAAGATGTGCTCGCTGAACAAATTCGCAGTGCTTACTCTGCCGGACATCACGACTACCTTAAGTTGCTACTCAATCAGCAGGGTCCTAGTAAAGTTCAACGTACTCTCACCTATTATCAATATTTGAATGATGCTCGCATGACCAGCATTGAAAATTTTGAACAAGTATTAATTGAACTTAGTAAAATTGAAGAACAACAGCAACAACAAGCCGAACAGCTACAGGTATTAGTGGCAGAGCAAAAAGAGCAAAAACAAGCGATTGAAGTAAAGCAACAAGAGCGTAAACAAACACTTAAAAGCTTAAATTCGCAAATACTATCGAGTAAACAGCGCCTTAATAAGTTAGAAAGCGAAGAAAAATCATTAATTCAAACCTTAGCCAGAATTCAAGCGCAACTGCAAAAAGAAAAAGAACTGAAAGGCTTAAGTAAGCTTAAAAAGAAACTGAAATGGCCAGTAAAAGGTCGAATTGCTCATAGTTTTGGTACGAAAAAGCAAGGATACTTACGCTGGAAAGGTGTGCTGTTAAATGCAGGAGTAGGCAAAAGTGTTAAAACCATACACAACGGCACTGTCTTATTCGCCGACTGGCTAAAAGGCTATGGTTTAGTCATAGTGATTGATCATGGTGAAGGTTATATGAGCTTATATGGCCATAACCAAACACTATTAAAAGGCGTAGGCGATCGCGTTGAAATTGGTGAGCCTATCGCCTTAGTTGGCCAAAGTGGTGGTCAAAGCCAATCGGGATTGTATTTTGAAATCCGTCATAAAGGTAAGCCAGTAAACCCAAAACTTTGGTGTAGATAAACCGACACACTAGTGTCGTCTTGAACGGGGTTCAGGCTCTCAAATTAGAATACTCTATTTAACTATTTGAACTGGCAAGTTCTTTTCTAGGCTCTTTTACGATAACAACCGTACCCGCTAACAAATCTTGCGCAGCTTGATTGCGTTTGGTAAACATCATCACAACGAATTCACTCAATAACCAATAACCAAACAGTTGTGCACATAACGCTGACACTTCAGGGTTAAAGCTGGCTAAATACGCTTCACGTTGATGAAATCCTAAGCTTGCATAATGGCTAAAGTCCATTGAAAATAATGCAGTTAAAGCAAAAGCAGCACCAAATACAGCAAAACCAAGATCAATAGAACTGCGCTTGAAAGAAGTATTGAAATCAAAACGACCTAAGTCTTTATTAACAACTATTAAGCCTAAAAAATGCTTACCAAATGTAGCGCCATACTTACCATTGAAGTAATAACCATAATACCAGTAAGCAAAATGACTAAAAATTATTGCGATAAAAGCAAAAGATATATGTACGAAAGACAAACTTGAAATTAGCAGCATTAGGATCAAAATAATTAAACCATCAATCACATTAGCCATCATACGTTGCCAAATATTTGCATAAACTATTGGTTTCATTTTTAGTTGCCTTTAAACTGTACACTATTCATAGTTCACAATACTGCTAGTGCCAACTGTAATCAAGGTGTAACTAAAAAATATTTGTCTGTAACCCACGTTTTTAAAGGGCTTGTTACTAAACGGTAAAGTAATTGTTAACCGAACATGGTCCTTTTTAAAAAATGTAAATAGGCTTACTTTCATTGTTTAAAGAAAGGGATTTAAAAGTGAGAGAATAATAAATAATCAAATATTTTTATATTTTACCGCTAGTCCTAATATGGCTATAGCAAATAACAACAAAGTACCAGGCTCTGGTACCGGAACGCCAGCAGGACCAACACGTTCATCATAACCAACGTAAACAGCATCAAGTAAGTGCCCAGTTGTATCTGTTGCAGCACTTAATGACGTTAATTTAAGTGTGTAAGAACCGCCGTCACCAATAAAACCAGAAGAAAACATTGTCCAGGCATCTTTATCTGTATTTGAGTAAATTTGAGTAAAAATATTAGGTGAGCCAATATTAATAACTTCCACCATAAAGCGACCGTCGTTATTGCCACGAGCACGATAATCAAAACCAAATATATAATGACTATTTAAAACAGTAGAAAATGTTTGTGAAATACTAAAGTATTCATCACTAGCTTGCCCAGGGTGAGCATTAAGCTCAGCGAGTTGATCACCATGAGTGGCTGGGGTACCAAAAAGACCATTCCAAATTTCAATTCGACCATCTTTTATTTCTGCTCCTGAACTGTCAACTATCGCACTACTCTCCCAGCCAATCACATCATCAGCAGCATAATGCCGCCAAGATGTACCGGGAATGCTAGGTTCTTCAAAACTACCATTAATTAAAAGGTTAGTGGCATCACTATATATAAGGCCTGCTGTTGCAGTATTGATTATTGCGGCAATAGCAATATAGGAAAAGAGCAAAAAACACTTTATTATTTTCATATTTAATATCAGCTTTATTATTAGATTCAATTTTTCTTCAGTATGTTCCCTCTCACGGATGCAACATGTAGTCCAAGTTTATAATTCATTGATATTACTTAAATAAAGCTCAGCTAATCAATTTAAACTCTAAAAAGTGTAAAATTTCCTGACGATTAAAAATGAGCGTAACCTAGCAGACCTACCTGATCCTAAATAAACCAACTTCAAGCTATGCCAGATTAAAACTCTTCAAGTAAAATAAATGTAATAATTTAGTTTACTACTCGATTTTCATTTTCAATATTGCTATTCTAAATTTAACAAGCAAGGCTTTAAGCCTGATGCATTTTATAAAAATAAGAATTTTCCTAGTGCGCATATTTTTTTCTTTGTTTATTTTTGTAGTCGTTAATCTATTTGCAACAAGTGCTAATGCACAAGGCAAAGACAAAATAGCCATTGTTATTGATGACATCGGTTATAGATCAACTGACAAAACCGCCTTACAACTTCCAAAACAAGTTACTTTTTCTGTACTGCCCCATACACCATTTGGTCGTGAGTTAGCCGTTCAAGGTAATCAGCAACAACGTGAAATTTTATTACATGTGCCAATGGAATCTATAAACAACTTATTACTTGGGCCTGGGGCATTAACAAGTAACATGGATGAAGCCAATGTTAAGAAAACATTAGCGGCATCTATTGCTGATATTCCTCATGTCATCGGCATCAATAATCATATGGGCAGTTTACTTACCCAAAAATCTGCCCCAATGTCTTGGACTATGCAGTTTTTAAAAGAAAACGATTTATTTTTCTTAGACTCAAGAACCAGCAAATATTCACAAGCCGAATATATAGCGCAACGTATAGGTGTTCCAAGTTTACACCGCCACATTTTTTTGGATAATAAAGTTGATGAACGCTACATTGAGCAACAATTTAATAAACTGATCCGCAGCAGTAAAAAAAATGGTGCGGTTGTAGCCATCGCCCATCCACACCCTGCAACAGTAAGAGTATTAAAGAAAATGATCCCAACTCTTGCTGAGCGCAACATTGAGTTAGTTACAATTTCTCAATTATTGCCATTAGAAACGCCAAGTCAAATTAGCCAACAAAAAATAGAATTAACTGACCAACATCAAGGTGAATAAATATTGAGTTTTTGCTCTTGAATTAATTCATTCAAAAATTTTATTGGTATTGCATAGGTAATGCCACTTGGGTTGGTTATTGCAGACTCTTTAGTTTTCTGAACAAACACCTTATTTATCACCGCAACAACCTCGCCATTAGATTGTAGATAAACGGGACTACCACTATTCCCCGGATATGCCGTGGCATCAAGTTGATAAACCAGATATGGATTTTTTAAAACCTTCACCATTGACGGACTCAACTGTGTTGAAGCCATAACAGGAATAACTACAGGTGTAATACTGGCAACAATACCTTTGTGAGTAACCGGATATAAACCCAATACTGCTCCAATAGGAAAACCAGTAAAAGCTATTGACTCACCCTCGGCAATGAACTGATCTTGATGAAGCTTTAATGTGGGTAATTTAGGACCGTTTTGTTTAAGAATGGCAATGTCATGCCGCTTTGAATAGGCAACAACTTCTATATTTCGCACTTCACTTTTCTTACCAAAGCCAACAAAAATGACTCGCTTTTGTTTCGCTTCAATTTTAATGTCTTGGGCAAGCACATGATAATTAGTGACAATATAATGACCATTGCCAATGACAAAACCTGTACCATGCAAACGGCTTTGTGGGCGAGCGTTAGCTTGATGAATGCCCACCCCTACAATAGCCGGTTTTACTTGAGCGATTGTTTGTACTAGCTGTTCATTAGCAGTTACTACGCCAGAAATACCGCAGAATAATATTAAGCAGATTATGATGGGGTTTATCCTCATGCGTTAATCTACCAACAGTTGCTCAACTTGCCTTTTTTCAGGACCATCATTAATCATTGCCAAAACGGCTCTCGAATCATCCATCCTATTAAGATAAATCAATAACTGAGCATAGTGCAGCATGATCTCTTGATTCTTAGGATCAATTTCTTGCGCTTGAATTAGCAATTTTTCTGCAGCAGCGTACTCCTTCATTTTCATATGTGCTACCGCTAGTGTATCTAATACTTGTGGCTGCTCAGGAGCTAAATTGGCAGCTTTTTTGGCTGTATCTAAACCTAACTGATATTCACCAGCTTGAATTGCAGACCACGCTAAATTATTTAGTACAATAACGTTATCAGGTCGCTCTTCAGCAAGCTTTTGATAGAATACTAGAGATTGGTGAGGATCTTCTTCAACATTTAACTCTGCTAACAAATTTTCTAAAGGCAAGTTGCTGCCATACTCTTGCAGCGCAGAATTTACAACTTTTATGGCTAATTGAGTTTCATTTAATCGTTGCAACAGTTTGGCATACATAAACGAATTAGCTAAATCAGGGTTTAATTGATGCAACTGCATCGCATAGGGTTTGGCCGCTTCAAAGTCGCCTTTTCCTTGATAATACAAATTATTAACGCCAAAGTATAAATTTTGATCAACATCCCCAGGGCGAACGCTAGCTAATACTTCTCCAGCTCGGTCAAACGATTTTGAAAAAATTAAATAGTTTACTTCAAATAATAATAGGTTTTTGTTTAAGGGAAATTTTTGTTGAGTCTTTTTTACTTCCGTATAGGCCTGTTGATACTTTTGCTGAGCTTCAAGTGCGTATAGTAAGCCAGTGTAAGCAGGTAAAGCATTAGGTGTTCTAAGAATTAATTTATTAAATAATCCCTCTGCGGCGGCATAATCACTAGCTCTAAGCGCCATTTTCGCATACACAGCAAGATAGGCTGGATTATCGTTAGCCTCATTAGCTAACTCCTTTAAAAACTCAACTGCCTGAGTACGTTGGCCAACATTTTCCATCGCTTTTGCTTGTGCAACTTTAAATACAATGGAAGACTTAGTAGCCAAAAACTTAGTAACTTTTTGTTTGTCATCAAATTTATTTGCTAGACTGACCAAAAGATCAATACTAGCCAAATGATTTTCATTTATAGACAATAACTGGGTTAAGCGATTATAGGCTGCCTCAAGCTTATTAGCTTTCATATCAAGTAGCGCTAAATTAAATAACCCTCCAACACTTTCACTATCTTTAACTAGCGCCTTTTTGAAAGATGCTTCAGCTTGGGTAAGCATATTTTGTTTTCGCCAAACTAAACCTTGGGCTAAGTAACCTGAATCTTTATCGGGAAATTGGTTTATCCATTCGTTAGCCACTGTCATGGCTTTATCAAATTCATTTTTTTGCAAATAATTATATAGGAGGGCTAAACGCGCTTTATCATAGCTTGGGTCTATATCAATGGCTTGTTGTAAATCTTCAATGCCTGAAAAATCATTCAATGACAGTTTAAATGTTCCTCGTCTACTCAAATTAGCCGCATTCTCGATATCAATATCGTCCATTTTATTAATATATTCTTTAGCTTTAGTTACTTCACCAGTTCGAATCAACGCTAAACTCGCATTGGCTAATAAATTAAAATCTTTTTCATTGATATCGTCTATTGCATCAATGGTAGTTATCGCTTCTTGGGTATAACCTAATTGTAATCTAACAATAGCCAACAACTGAGCACCAAAATGATTAGGAGCCATTTGCTTTTCAATTGCCGACAAATGATGAAAAGCCATTTCAATATTATTAGATTTATAATGCCCTATACCAGCGATTAGATTGGCTTTAAACAGACTAGGTTGGTTGGTTAATGCAATGCCTGCGTATTCTGCAGCTTCTTTATATTTTGATTCTCTTAACGTTAATTCAGCTTTGGTCTCATTAGCAATTGAAGATGCAGGAAAGCGATTGAGCAGTTTGTCAGTTTCAGACTCTGCTTCGGTGTATTTTTCAGCTTTCATTAAGGCAGATATAAAGCTTAACTTCACTAAATAATTAGTTGGAAAAACCTCAAGGTAAGCCTTAAACTCAAGCAATGCCACATCATGATTTTTGGCCAACATATTTAAATTTGCATAAACTAACTTAGCATCTAAAAATTCGGAATCTCTTTCCATTAAGCCTTTTGTTAAAACAATGGCTTCGTCGACTTGATCATTATTCGCAGCCACCCAACCTTTAGCTAATTGGTAATAAAAATTTTCATTCGGTTCATGCGCCAACACTTGGCTTAGCAATGGCATACCATTTTGCGTATCGCCCAAAATAGTTAAACCAATTCCTGCAATAGCATTAGCTTCTACTTGCCCTTCAAAATTTAATTGAACAATAAGGTTTAAGTGTTCTAGTAATGAATTTCGATCACCTAAAATTAAGTCACTTCGAATAAGTAAAGGGACAACGAGGTTGGCATCAAAATTTAGCTCAAGGCTGCGCAAAAACTCCTTTTTAGCGCCAGAGCTATCACCAGTATGCAAGTAACTTTTAGCCAACAAGAAACGGCTCTTTCCGTCATCAGGCTGCTGCTGAATGGCATTTTTAAGCTCAATGATGGCAGATTGGTAATCTTTACTCGAAATAAATTCACTTGCAGCAACTTTATACTCATCAGCTGACTTCTGTTGGCTACAGGCAAAAAGAAACACTGAAATGATTATAAAAACTATTTTATTGTTCATTTGACTTCCTTGCGTTTGTTTAAATAGTTGAAATTTGAAGACAACTTAAACATTCAAAGAAAGTATAGGTGAAGTTTTAAGAATTAGATCCTTGAAGGTTTTATTTTTGTATTAAAGACCACCTACTATTATTAATTTCGTGTATTAATAACAAACTTACTAAATTTCATTCCCTGATATGCTGAATGATCTGTGACTAAAAGCAAAACATCACTCCAGACTTGCAATTCTGCTAATGATAAACGTTCACATGCCCACTCCATAACTAATGGGTCATGGTATTTTACCTTGATACCTGAATTCAAGAGCTCTTGTAAAAGTGCATATGCTGGGGATTCTCTGCAATCATCAACATCAGCTTTGTATGCAACACCTAATATTCCGACCTTTCCCCCATTTATTTTTTTTAAATACTTCTTAACTTGGTCAGCGAAAACAACAGGACGATGGTCATTGATATGTCTTGCAAGGCGAACCAACTCTCCTGATTCGGTGTTTTCAATTAAAAACCAAGGATCTACAGGGATGCAATGCCCCCCCACACCTGGCCCAGGGGAGAGAACGTTCACTCGTGGATGTTTATTAGCAAGGTTTATTACGTGCTGAACATCCACTTCTAACTCATGGCAAATTTCAGCAAGTTCATTAGCAAAAGCAATATTTACATCTCTAGAGGTATTTTCTACTAGCTTTACGCATTCAGCAGTTGTTGTGTCAGTGATAAATATTTGGCCATTTGAAAATGTTTTATAAATATTTTTCACTAAATTAGCTGCTATTGAGTTTTCAGAGCCCACAACCCTATCGTTATTTTTCAATTCAAACAGAGTATTCCCAGGAATTGCCCTTTCTGGACAATGTACGACATTTAACTCAAGGTTATGTTTAAGTAATTTACTTTGTATTTCTTTTGAAGTTCCAGGGCTAATTGTCGATTCAATAATTAATGTTTGTCCATTTCTAGCGACCAAAACTAACTGCTCTATAGCTTTATTTAAAAAACTCAAGTCGCACTTATTTTCTAGCTGTGGCGTTGGCACTGCAAGTAGGTATGTGTTAGAGGATTTTAGTGTTGTTGTTGCGCGCAGAAATCCGGTAGATATTACCTTTTGTAATAGCTTTTCTAAGCCCATTTCTTTATAAGGGCATTTTGAACTGTTGATCATATCAACTCTATCAGTACTAATATCAATGCCTTTTACTTGATAACCTGCCTCTGCAAGCAAACAAGCTATGGGCAAGCCCATATAACCAAGGCCAATAACCGATATATCTTCATTTCTAGGTATTATATCTTCTGATTGAGGGAGTAATGACTTTTCCAAGATAGATATTATTCGACCTGCAACCTTGCCATCACCAAACGGGTTTTCCCATGAATAATTTTCATCATCCATCCATTTTTTCATCGCATTTAAAGCCAACTCTTTGTTTCTACCGACTAATACATTCGCGCCAACATTTACAGACTCAGGTCTCTCGGTATTTTCTCGAAGGGTTATACAAGGAACTCCAAGTAAACAAGCCTCTTCTTGAATACCTCCTGAATCAGTTAAGATCAATTTAGCGTGTTGTTGTAGCTGAATAAAATCAAAATAACCGATTGGTGGGGTTAGTAATAAAAAATCTGGTACTTTAAGGTCAAACTCTTTTAACTTACTAACTGTCCTTGGGTGTATAGGCCAAACAATTGGCTTAAAAAAATGCTGGTGTAAATGTGTAAGTAAAACAAGTAATTCTTCTAGATGGGATTTAATGTCAACGTTAGAGGCACGGTGAGCAGTAATTAGAAAATACTCTCCTTTATCCAGCTTCAAGCTCTCTAAAATACTACTATTATTCTGTGAAATTTCTAAATGTTGGAATAATGAATCGGAAACTGTATTGCCAACCGCATAAATTTTATTATTTGAGATGCCTTCATCAATCAATATCGCTTCTTGCGCTGGTCCAACTGCAAATAAAAAATCACTGATGTGGTCGGTTAATATTCGATTTGTTTCTTCGGGCATCATCCGATCATAACTACGTAGTCCAGCTTCAATATGCCCAACCTTTATGTTCAGCTTTGATGCTGCTAAAGCGCCAGCAAGTACAGTATTAGTATCTCCTTGTACTAAAACCACATCAGGTTTTTCTTTTACTAAAATTGGCTCCATTTTAATTAAAATATTACCGGTTTGATTGCTGTGTAATCCAGAGCCTACATTTAAATTATAATCTTGCGTAGGTAGCTGTAACTCTTCAAAGAAAATTTTATCCATTTCTTCTGAATAATGCTGGTTAGAATGGATGATGAAAAAGGGGAGCAGGCGCTTTTGACACTCTCTTATCACCGGAGCCATTTTTATTATTTCGGGTCTGGTACCAACAACAATCCCTATTTTCATTTTTAACCTTTCTTATTAAAAAATAATCATAAAGCTTTAAACTTACTGACTTGGTATATTTCCATGTATTTGTTAACCATGCTTTCTATTGAGTAACTTTCTTTCACTAAACGATATGCGTTGCTCGCTTTTTCTAATCTAGATTGCTTATCTTGAAAAGCAGAAATTATTGCATCTGCCAGCTTCGCCACATTATTAGGCTCAACAAACCATGCTTCTTTAGGTGTAATGAATGTTGAAATACCACCAACGTCAGTGCAAACGACGGGAACCCTTTTAGCCATAGCTTCTAAAATAGTAAGTGGCATAGCTTCATAATTTGATGATAGTAAAAAAACGTCAGAATTTTCTAAAAACGCATCTACATCTTCTTGATACCCCTTTAGGCTGATTGAATTTTCAGCATTCTTCTCCTTTATATATCCTTCCATTTCATCAAATAACGGACCATCCCCAATTATGTCTAATTTAGTTAATTTAAGCCTTGGCTCAATAGTTTTCGCCTTTAAGTAGGAGTCTATTAATAATTTTTGATTTTTTACCGACTCTAATCGGCCAACTGTAACAAATGACTTAACTGAGTCACTTGGTTCAAAAGTATAAGGTTTAACTTTTACCCCATTAAAAACTAAAAAAAGATTCTTTTTCTTTACCCTTATTACATCTTTAATCCATTGATAAAGATCTAAAGATACAACTATGTACCTATTTATCAATTTAGCGACAAAGTAACGAAAAATATTATGCTGTATATTTTTACCATCTGGGTCATCGCCACCTCGACCATGATCACTATGAATTAATAACCCAACACCTAAAAATTTAGCCGTTAGCTGGTATTCAATAGTGCCAAAATTATAAGTATGAAAAACATCTGGTTTTAAATTTTTAAGTAATTGGTATAGCTTTTTATGTGAGCTAAAGTCATTTCCCTGTTTTTTTTCTAACTGATAAATGGCGCACTTTTCTTGTAATTGTTCAGCCATAGATAAATCATCAGTTAACGAAATAATAATATGCTCAACATCAAATTCATTTGAGTAATTAACTAGATTAACTATAACTTTTTCTAAGCCACCGCAACCAAAGCTGTATACTAAATGTACGACTTTAGTGGTCATTTATTTCTAGTCTCCAAGAATATACTCGCAAATGATTAACTAAAAATTTCTCTTTAAACAAAAACTTTTCTATATTCATACTAGTAAGAGATAAAGAATTTATAAAACTTTTCTCAAAGAAAGTTAATTGTTTTTTAGGAAAATAGATTTGAATATACACAACAGCATAGAACATCAACCTTTACAGGTTAAGTGTATTGAAATTTCAAAATCCGAGATTCCATCTATTCAACAAAAGTGGCTTATACTCGCAGAAAAAACAGAGACTCAGTTTTTTTTATCTTGGCGTTGGATAGCTAATTGGCTAAATCAAGTAATTGATGATAATAAAATAGTGTTAGTAAGCGCCCACAGTTACACATCTGAAATAATTGCGCTCGGGCTATTTGTTGAAAAGAAAAGTAACAAATTGGGTCTTATTCCATGCACGCAGTGGTTTTTGCACCGAACAGGTAAGCGCAATTATGACCAAATTTGGATAGAAAATAACAATTTTTTGATTGCAAAAGGCTATGAAGAAAGCGCATTAACCAATATTTGGAGATATTTATCTCAAAGCCAGCCTCATGTGGATGAGTTTATTATTTCGGTCAGTAAAGGAAAAACTACCAATCAAAAACACCTACCCAATAGTTACTCTCTTTATAAGAGTGATCTTCACAGTGGTTACAAAGTTAACCTGCATAATTATAAAGATTTAAATGATTATTTATCACAGCTATCTAAAAATACTCGCCAACAAGTTAACCGAAGTATAAGTTTATTAAATAAATCTGCAGCAATAGAATTAAAGATATGGAATACAGATCAATTTAGTATTTTAAATAAACACAAACATCTACACATAAAGAAATGGAAGAATACAAACACGCCCAGTGGCTTTAGTAATCCATTGTTTGAAGAGTTTCATCAACAATTAAACTCAGCTCAAGATTTTGCTTATAGTCAAAATATTTATACTCTAGTTGCAGAGATAAATTCAGGTGAAGCCATTCTAGGTTGCGCGTATTATTTGGTTGATCATGGCCATATCTATTTCTATTTAGCCTGCTTATCAAAGATTGAAAACAATAAGCTGAAACTCGGTTTGGCTATTCATGCCAAAGTAATAGAATGGCTAATACTAAATAAGCCAGAGATTAATGTTTATGACTTTTTAGCGGGTGATGCTAGGTACAAAAAATCCTTAGCACAAACAACAGAAGCTTACTGTAATTTAATAATTTATAAAAAAAATTATAAATATTTACTCAGTGTTACTTTCAAAAGCATTAAAGACCGTTTATGGAAGATTTTTAACAATTACAGGGCCTAAACGATTGGTGATAAGCAGTGGCAATTTTTTCCAAACTTTAATCGCTAAATTAAACCTAGGATTTGCCGGAGATAAATCGGGAGCACCTTTCGAACCTTCAGCCCAATTGTACCAATAACATTGCTTAGGAATAGCCCCCCATTGTTTTTTAAAACGAAAGGTTCCAGAATCGACAGTACATCTGCCAAAATCAAACTGCAAACAATTATAATCAATTGCACGCTCTATCATTTTCCAATATAGAAGCATATTAACTGAAATATGATTAGCTTTGCTTAATGTTGCGGCCCAAGGTACCTCAAACTTTCGATTGTAAAAAAACACAAACCCAGCAGACACCGGTTTACCTTGCCAATAAATAACGGTAATCAAGCTAGCTTTAGGAAAAGCATTTAACATGTTTTCGAAGAATAATTTACTATAAACGGGGGTTCCAAGGTCGCGCATTTTTTCACAAAATACCCGATAAAAGTCATCTAACAAGTCTAAATGCCCAAACTCTACTTGCACTTCTTCTTTTGTTGCTCTCTTTATTTGAGATTTTAACTTAGAAGAAAAAATTTTCTGAAGTTGCTCATTGGTTTTAGGTAAAGATAAAACCATATTTACTTTATGTTTATTTAAAGTCAGCAACTTATTGCTTACAGGAAGCGTATCTCGCAGCTGTAAATGTTTAACTTTGTATGTTTTACTCCATTCAATTGCTTTATCAATTAAAAGCTCTCGAACTTCTTCGCAATCACTTAATGCACCTCCATAATTGAAATAAGGAAGCGACAACATATGGTTGCCAAAAAGAGTACTAGATAAATTGATCATTGGTAGGATGCCTTTAACTTGACCAGAACAGTTAAAGGCAATTATGTAACAGCTTGAATGGTTAAATGTTTCACCAATTATTTGCTGCCACTCAGTTAAATGGTAAATAGTAAATTGGGCATGTTGTTGTGCGTAATGATCCCACTTATCAAAATCTTTTGGACTAAGTTGTTCAATACGATAATTAGAGACCATATACGTTATTTTTCAGCATCCCCCACAAGTTGAATATATGTTTTCAAGCGTTCAATATCATCAACTTCTGGAATATAAGGGTAAGGTTGCAATTTTGCAGAGCTTCTATTTTTATACCAGGTATTAGTTTTTAAAAATTCTTTTTTATCTAGGGGATCACCTACGATTATATTATTTGCGACAATGACTTCATCCGCCAAACGATGTTTAAGTATTACATTTGCTTTTTTCCTGTCTAGTAGTAGTAAATTACCGGTAACCTCAATTTTATTAACCTCGGTTTTTACTGGAACTTTTTTCTCCAAACCATAAGCTAGTAGCTGACTATTTGAAGTATTTACACCTTGCTCTAAAATGCTATTTCTAATAATAAGCTCGCCATAATTAGCTGCATCAACCAAGCGACTGTCTTTACCATCAATAGATGCTAGCAATGAATATTCAATAACCGTTTTTTTCGACCTTGTTTTGACAGCGCTTCCCTGCTTTTTAGTTGATAAAAATTCACTATATTTAATTGAAAGTAAATCAGCCTTCACATAAATAGCATGGCTATAACCACCTCTATTCCCTAACCGCTCAAAGCGTGAGTATTCTATATTAACAATGCCAGCATCCTTAGACGTCATCAGGCCAGAATGACTATCATGCGCATACAGCCCTCTTACGGTAAGATTTCGCCCTTCAAAGCGAATACATGCACCGTTACCGTCTTTAACCTGTATGTTTCTACATTCAATGTTTTCAATAAATATGTTATCCCCCTTTAGTACTAAAGCTGCTTTACCATTAACAGAGGCATTATCAAAAACAACTCCCTTTTCCCCTAAAATTTCTATATTACTAGCCTTTAAGTTTACACCTTGGGTATAAACTCCTTTAGATAAAAATATTTTACTTCCATCTTTTATGCTTTTCTTCGCCAGCTTAAATGAAGTAAAGGCCACGCCATCAACAATGACTTGCTTAGCCTGTACGGGAAAACAAAAAGCAATAAACCAAAATGTAACTATAATTAATTTCATAAGCTGTTAATAAGTTTGAGAATAGTTGTTTGATCACGTTCATTAAAAGCATTAACAAGTCTAAGCCTTAATAAAATGAAAAATAAATGAAATGCTAGATTTCCTATTATCACTTTTTTATTATCGTTCAAAACTCAAATTTAGCGAGTATCCGTTAGCGATCTTGTATTTTCATCATGTACTAGACAAGCCTAACCCATACCACTCTGATGATTTTGATAAAGATGAGTTCGCTCAATTAATAGAGCACCTCTCAAATCATTTCAATATTTTAAAACTAAACAGCGCACTGGCTTTATTGGCAGAAGGAAATCTACCAACTAAAGCTTTAGTTTTAACATTCGATGATGGCTACCAGGATAATTTTATTAATGCTTTGCCTGTACTAGAAAAACATAGGTGTGCAGCAACTTTTTTCATCGCTTCAAAAGGAATTGAACAGGGCTATTTATGGAATGATCAAGTTCAGCAATTAATCATAGCTACTGAAGCTGAAAAGATAAGTAAAGAAATTACAGGGGTGGTGCTCCCATTGCATTCTAAACAAGAAAAAATTCAAAGTTTTAATGCTTTGATTACTTACTTAAAATTTTTAGATCAAAACACTCGAACAATGAAGATTAAGCTACTTGAAGATGAATTAGGCGCTGTTATTTATAAAAGAACCATGATGACAGCATCACAAGTTAAGCAGCTTACAGATAAAGGTTTCATGCTTGGCGCACACACACACAACCACACAATTTTATCTACTGAAACAAAGCAAGTTACTATAGATGAACTTCAAACCAACAAGGTTTATTTAGAAACATTAACCCGTAAAGAAATTGACTCTATTGCTTTTCCAAATGGTTTATATAATAGAGATTACAATAAAGAGCATTGTGGTGCTGCCAAGCAATTAAAATTTAGATTTGGATTTTCTACAAATGATGGCGGGGCATTTCAACACACACCAAAATTTGCCTTACCAAGGTTTATGCCGTTTAGAAGGAACTTATCTTTGTTTTCACTATCAATTGCAAAAATTGCGAGTGAAAATGGCTAAAACAATCTTAATGGTCGCTTTTGATTTTCCACCAAGCAATGCTGCATCGGTACAAAGAACCTTAAAGTTTTTCCAATATTTAAATGAGTTTGGCTGGACAACTATCATGCTAACAGCCAAGCAAAGTGCATACGTTCATTTAGATAATTCCCCTCCAATAAAGCTAAACGACAATCAATTTATATACAGAGCCAAAGCTTTTGATGTAATGCGTCACCTATCAATCAGAGGTAAGCACTTCAATTGGATGAAAACTCCAGATAGATGGGGAACATGGATCCCATTTGCTTTGTATAAAGGTAAAAAAATAATCCTACAACATAAACCAGATATCATTTGGTCAACCTACCCGATACCCAGCGCACATTATATTGCGAGTAAACTTTCTGATTATGGAAGCATTCCTTGGGTAGCAGATTATAGAGATCCTGCTCCTTATATCCATACAACGAATGGAAAATTTCTAGATGGCATCCATAAAAAAATAGACGATTTAACAATATCTAAAGCTAGAAAAGTTATTTTTGCAACAAGCGCAACTAAAGATAAATATGAAGAACAGTACAGTGAAAGTGAACAATTTTCAGTTATTGAAAATGGCTATGATGAAGATAATTTTAGAAAAGCAAAAGCGTTAGAAAAATCGCACCCTAATATTTTTTCAGATGGAAAGTTTAGCCTTTATTATGCTGGTGCATTATATCAAGAAGGTAGAGATCCTATACCTATATTTGAGGCTTTATCGCAATTAAAAGCTAAAAATGAAATTGATAGCAGCAACTTTGAATTAATATTTCAAGGTGCTGGTGATGGTACAGTCTTTGAAGACACGTTAAAACAATTGAACGTTGATGATTTAGTTTCATTTATAAAACCAACGGACTTTCTTTTAGCTATAGTAAATATGACAAGAGCAGATGCATTATTATTGATACAAGATGAAAGATTTAACCTGCAAGTTCCCGGGAAAATTTATGAGTATTTAGGTTCTAATAAGCCAATATTGATTAAAACTCCAGAGGGTAGTTCAACAGCCCAAGTAGCGAATTTATATAAGTGTTGTTTATTATTCTCAAATCAAAACATTTATGAGTTAATTTTGAATACTTCAATACAACAAGGCTTTAACAAAATGGAGCCCTCACATCTCACTGGTAATTTTTCAAGGAAAGATAGGGCCAAGACATTAAATGAACTTTTAAATTCAATAATACAAACTTGAATTAATTACCTCTTAAAACTAACTTCTCTATTTTATTTTTAAATATATATCTTCTTTTTTCTGTTATTTAACCCAGCAAAAACGTAAAAATGGCAATGCTTACGAGAGTAAATATCAAAGGTGCCCAAGAAGTAGTGAACGAATGTTTTGTTAATCTTATATACATTTCAATAATTAACATATGACTTAAATATAATGTAAATGTATAAGATGAAAGTCCACGGATTAATCCTTTGATTTTAGAGCTTAAATTAAAATTAATTCCATTTACACTTGCAAAATTAATGCAAATCAATAAACAAAATATATAGTCCGATAGTACTCTGTCAGCACTAGCTAATGCTCCGAGAGAATCGGGCCAATGGCTTACCGTATAGTGTCTTAATGATTCAATTGCACCTGAAGATTTAAAGAAAACAAATAAACTAAGGGACAAAATAAATAAAAACCAAGCAAGTGATCTTTTTAATTTTAAATGTTGATTCAATTTATAAAGAAGTACTCCTGAATACCAGATAGGAAAAAGAAGTGTCAGTCGAAAGCCTAAGAATAAAAACAATAAAACTAAAAGTACAATTTTTTTCCAACCTTGGCAAAAAAAGCCAATAGCAAATATAACGTAATACCAAACCTCATAACTTAGGGACCAATAAGGAGTGATTAAAAATGGTTTTTCGTAAAATGATGCTACCTCGCCTAAAAACAGGAGATGGAAAGGAATATAGATCTGAGGTTTATTAATTTGATAAAAATCAGAAAATGCTTCCGGAACAAAATAAGCCCCAAAAAAACCGAAAATAAAGGCAAGTAGAATTACGGGCAATGCAACAGAGTATATTCTAGAAGCTCTAGCTACAAAATAATCTTTTAGATTCGTATTTTTTATTTTTGTGGTGTAAGAGATAACATAACCAGACAGGACAAAGAATATAATGACGGCCTCACGACCATATTCAAATATAGATAAATCTAAAGGGATCAAACCACTAGTCAGTATATGCGAATGAACTACCATCAGGGCGGCAACAAATCTAATGAAATCAAAATATATAGAGAGTGTGTTATTCACAAATAGCCCTTAACTAATTTTGATTTCAACAATTTTTTTATCCTACTTTTTTGTTTTTCACAAAGCCTACCGATTGTACATACAATAAAAAATGTGAAGAATATTAAAGAAAAAATATAAGTTGGTTCAGATTTATCTCCATTATAAATTGCTGCTAATACCTGTAAAATTGGCCGATGAAATAGATATAAAGCAAAAGTTAAACTTCCGAGCCATCGAATTAATTTTTTATACTTATAAAGGTAATGTTTACAGTAAACGATTAAATACTTGCTCAAATAAAGATGTAGGGAAAACATAATTGCATCAAAATAGTCCCCTAAAATACTTTTCCTTTCAATAAATGAAAGAGTAAAGTCCATATCTCTAACGGTAGGGCTTAGGCAGAATAAAAACACAAGCGATATTAATGAAAATATGGCCAAGAGCCAGTCAGGGATGTTTGTCAAGGGCTTATCTTGTAAACGATATAATACCCCCCCTAGTAACCAGATTGGAAAAAGTGCGAGTATTGTTGGCCCAGCTAACAGGGTAATTAAAAGAAAAACTAGCCATTTAACTTTTGATCTTAAATAAAATAATACACCAAAAAAAATGTAATAAACCCACTCAAAAGTAATCGACCAAAAAGGTCCATTGATTCCAGGGTTTAAGTTTAAATCCCAGACATTTTGTATTAAAAAAAAGGATAAAACGTAGTGAGCAACTTGTGATCCTTCAGGGTATGGCCATGAAGCATTATAATAAAAATCTGGGTTAATTTTTATCCCTATATAATCACAAATTACAGTTAATACCAGAGCAGGAATGATTACAGAATACAATCTAGATATCCTTGCTAAACTATAACTCCTGATTCCTTTCTCATGATTTTCAGACACATAAGAAATAACAAAACCTGACAGTACAAAGAAAACCATAACTGCAGACTGTGAATAATTTTTAAATTGCCATAAAAATCCACCTGAAATATCTTGGCTAGCTAAATGAGAAAAGAACACAACTAAGGCAGCTAGGAACCTTATGAGATCAAGGTAAATAGATAGGCTTTTACTCACTAATAACCTCGATTATTTGTTGTGCACACCAATCCCAATTAAAAACATTAAAAGCTTTAGATATGCCCTCTCTGTTGGGAGGAAACAAAAATTGATTAGTTAAGCCTTTTATTAATCCACTATCATCTCCTACATCAACCATTACCCCTAGATTAGGTAAACTATTCATTATGTCTGAAACACCGCCTACACTAGCAGCAACAACAGGAGTTCCACATGCAAGAGCTTCATTTAATACATTAGGGCTACCCTCTCCACGACTAGATAAGCAAAAAACATCTGCCGCATTATACCAATGGATTAATTCATTATTTTTCACTGAATTTATAAAAACTACAGAATTAGCTATACCTTCCTTAATGATTAATGCGTCCAATTCTTTTTTATAATTTCCTTCAGGTCCGGCTGATCCTAAAATGTAATATTTAACATTCTCACATCCTTTGGTTTGTTGAACTTCTCGTATTTGTTTAATTACAATATCAAAGCCTTTACGATAGATGTAAGAACCAACACCTAGTATTATTTTTTCATTTTTACTAATGCCTAGTAAATCCCGGCAAAAATTTTTGTCTATATAATAAAATGCCCCGGTATCTACACCATTTCTAACGATGGTGGTTTTATCTTTTGTATTGGATAATTGATTAGATTTATCTGCCATTTCTTGGCTAAGAGAGATTATATGATTTGCTTTTTTTAAGTAATGTTGAACAACATATTTTCGAATACCAAAGTCTTGCTCATGAAAAGCTTCCATGCCTCGCAGCGTTACATTAAATGGCTTTTTATATTTTTTCGATAGATAATTCCCAGTAGGCAAGTCAGGAAATGTCCAGTGCAAATCGATTAAGTTAAATTCAAAACCTATTTCTTTAACTACTTTTTCAATCGCCCATTTGTATGTGAAAATTTCTATAAACTTAAAAATCTTTGGAAATGAAAGGAAACGGGGATGATATACCGTTATACCATTTATGGTTTCTTGTGGGAGAATATTTTTATTTTTAATAACAGCATTTAAAAAAGGGAAATATGGTACAGGGTTAATTACTGTGACATCTGTATATTTGCTCATTGCTTTTAGGCGATTATGAACAAAAACCCCATGATTAGGTTTATCAGAACTTGGATATAAGTAACTTATTGCAAGAATCTTAAGGTTCATAATTAATCTGTATTCTGCTTCAACCACTCTTCGAGCACAATTAATTGCCAGAGTGTTCGGTGATGATCAGACTTATTACCATTGTGCTCATCAATTAATTCTTTAATTTTACCGACTTTAAAATATTGATGAACTTTAGCATTATCGGATAGTAAAACTTCCTCAACATAACCTTTCAGTTCATGTTGAAACATTAATTTTAAGGGTGTTGGAAAGCCCTTTTTTTTTCGGTAAATAATATTTTTAGGTAAAATACCTTCCATCATTTTTTTAAGTATGTACTTTCCTTGCCTTTGTTTAATCTTATATTTACTAGGTATAGTAGCTGCGAACTCCACTAGCCGGTAATCAAGAAATGGTACTCGCAACTCGACAGATGCAGCCATACTCATTCGATCAGCCTTAATGAGCAGATCATCCACTAACCAAGTTTTAGTATCAAAATAGAGCATTCTATTTAGTAAGTTTTGCCCTTTTGTTTTATCTAAAATACCTGTTTGGTATTTCTTTCTTGAAAGGTTTTTTTCTGTTATTTCAGCTTTGAATTTGTCTTGGTAAAGTAGTTCTTTATATGAATTACTATAAGTCGATACTCCCTTATACCTTTGCTCAAAAGGAAGTGATGCTAAATATAAATACTTAGAGAGCTTATGATTCTCTCCTAAATGCCTTTTAGATAATTTACTTATCCAGTTCGTTACTGTTGTTCCTAAGGTTTTATGAAAACCTTCAATAATATACATGTACTGATACAAGTCATAGCCTGCAAATATTTCATCAGAACCTTCTCCTGAAAGTGCTACGGTTACTTGCTCTTTAGCAAGTTTGGATACAAAAAACAAAGAAATGGCAGCCGCTTCAGTAACAGGTTCATCCATTAATCGAATGTACTCAGGTATAAACTTTTTGAATTGTTGAGGGGTTATTTTAATTTCGTGATGATCTGTTTTAAATTTTTCAGCAACTTGTTTGGCATAAATACTTTCATCATATTCAGAGCCAAAATCATAAGATATGGAAAACGTTTTTAAAGGCTCTTTAACTTTATCTGCCAATAAGCCAACAACCGCACTTGAATCTATTCCACCACTTAAAAAGATACCAAGTGGCACATCGCTTCGTAACCTTAAATTAATTGAGTTTTCTAAAAGAGATTTACTTTGTGATAAGTAATATTCAAAACCTTTATCCGTAGTGTTTTCAAAGCTTAAATCCCAATACTGGGTAATGCTTAGTTTTTCATCTTTAAACACTGCATAATGCGCAGGCAGAAGCCTCATAATGCCTTTATGAAGGGTGTTTTCACCAGGGATATATCCAAAACTCATGTAGTCATCAATAAGGTTTTTATTAACTTTAGGTTTTGTTTTCAGTCCAGCTAGTATTGCTTTAACTTCAGATGAGAAAATGAATTGATTCTCTATTAAAGAATAATATAAAGGTTTAATACCTAACCGATCTCTTGCAAGGAAGAGTTCTTCAGACCTTCCATCCCAAATTACAAATGAAAACATACCATTAAAGTGTTCTAAACAGCCATGTCCATATTCTATATAAGCTTTTACAATAACTTCAGTATCTGTTTTGGTATGGAATTTATAACCTTTTGTTTCTAATTCAGAGCGAATTTCAAGGTAATTGTATACTTCACCGTTGTAGGTAATAACACAGTTATGATCTTTATCTTCAAAAGGTTGACGACCTGCAGCAGTGGTATCAATAACGCTTAATCTTAAATGAGCAAACATGAGATTCCCTCCCTCATGACACCACAGCCCTTTATCATCAGGCCCTCTGTAATGCATAGTATTGAGAATTGAAATTAGTGTATTTTTATTTAATTCTTCAACACAACTCATCCCATAAATAGCACACACTCAAATTTATCCTTACATTAGTGATTTATAAATTTTCTTATATACTTACAAACTATAGTCAATAAATTTTTATATGCTGAAGTGGTATTAATTTTGAATAAATTTATTTTTTTAATTGGTGCAGCAAAAAGTGGTACAACACTGCTTGCGACAATATTAAATAAGCATCCTGAGATTTGTTTAAGCTCCCCGAAAGAAACTAATTTTTTTACGAACAAATGTTATAAACCTAATAGTCATAAGACATATTTAAAAGCGTTTCACAAAAAGGAATGTAAATACTTATTAGATGCCTCGACATCTTATTCTGCTGGTTGGAATCAAAGTTCAAAAAACATTGCGGAAAGAATTGCTAGACATTACCCACAAGCCATAATTATCTATATATTTAGAAACCCTGTAAAAAGAGCTTGGTCCTCGTATTGGCATGCGAGAAGAGTAGGTAGTGAAGTGCGTACACCTGATGAAGCCTTTAAAGATTTTAATAGCTCTCATATCCAGGCAAGCCTTTATTATGATCGATTGCAAGATTATTTAACATATTTTAAGAGAGAACAAATAACACTAATTTCTTTCGAAGACTTTATTCAGGATCCAGAAAAACATACAAATCAGATTTTAAAAAAAATAAAACTTGATAAGATTAATATCTCAAAGTCAGAGCTAACAAAAAAAGTTAATAAATCCTATAGATGGAGAAAAAAAACAAGCTATTTAAACAAAATACCAATTAAATATTTAAAATCTATAAACAAATACCTAACATTATTTTTGCCTGTATTCATTCACCAATTAATTAAAAATATCGTTAGCAAAGAAATTCCTAGAATAGATCCCATCAATAAGGATTACCTAGAATCTCAACTGTTAGATAAATATGAGATGTTTTTAACTGAATTATCTAATGGTTAATATTAAGAAAACAACTCAGTCGGTTTCGAATGCGAGTAAGTTAATAAAACCCATATTTCAGCGTTTTTTTTATCCAAAAGGATATGAAAAATGTTTAATCATTATGGGGTGCCAGAGATCCGGTACAACTATTATATCTCGGGTTTTCGATCGCATTTTATATGCAAAAGTGTTTGGTGAGTTTAGTATTTTATCTATTGATGATCCTAATAGAATTAGATTGAACAATATTAATAATGTCATCGCTCAAGTACAAAAGAGTCACAGTCCATTAATTGTTTTAAAACCATTAGTTGAAAGCCATAAGGCGAACCTCCTATTGAGCCAAATACAAAATGCTTGCGTTTTATGGGTATTTAGACATTACTTAGATGTTGGTTTATCTGACATTAAGAAATTCTCTAAAAATCCTGGACATAGCAATTTATTACCTATTATAAATAAAGATAAGAATAATTGGAGATGTGAAAATATTTCACATAAAACCACTTCAATTATTAATTCCCTTTATTCCAAAGACTTATCGCCTTTAGATTGCGCCTGTTTATTTTGGTATGTAAGAAATATACTGTTCTTTGAGCAAAGCTTAGATACTAATAGCAAGGTTTTCCTCTGGGATTATGACAAATTTGTCCAAGATCCATCGCAACACATTAAAGATCTACTAACAAAGATGTCATTACCGACTGTACCTAAAAAAATAACACAAGATGTATTTATCAATACTATCAATAGAAACCAAAAAATTAACAGCAATATTAAAGAACTTTGTGATGATTTGTTTGATCGCTTGTCACTTCACACCAAATCCCTTAAATGAGACCTTTAATTTAATTAAATCATCAAAGTAATAATAAAAATAGGTAATTGAAATAAAAATGGTTCCAATAATCACTTTTATAATTAAAGAAATTATCGGAAGAGTATTCGATAAGAAAAAATGATTCACACAATAAACAATAAACATCATAAGTATCGAAGTCATTAAAGGAGAAAATCGACTTAATAAATAACGTCTATCAAGCTTGAATTTATTGGCTAAGTTAAGAGTATTAATTACAAAAGCTATAGAAAAGCCTATAAGCCAAGCCCAAGCGGTAGAGATTAGTCCAAATTGCACTCCAATTGAAATTGAAATAATCAAAATAGTAGCTGTGATACTGGTATTAACAAGAGCAAAATTAGCTTTCCCCATAGCATTAGCAAAATTTTGAAATAATGAGTTAATCATTCTAAATGGAAGAATAACCGCTAAAATAGATATTATTGCTGCCGTTCCGTGCCAATTCGAACCTAAAATCACTTTTTGAATTTCTTCTGCAACAACTGAAATTCCAAAAAATACTGGAAATATCAAAAGTGACATTACCCTTATAGCTTGGTATAGATAATATTTTGCATCATTGTTAGAGCCACTTATACTTACAAACGCTGAAAATCCAACCTGATTTAATATGGATGATGCTTTATTCATAGGCATTGCAGCGATTTCATTTGCAACATTATATAAACCTAGAGAATTAGTGCCTAAGAATTTTCCAATAATTAAGCTGTCTAATTTATTATAAACAAACCAAATTATTCCATTTAGCTGCATTTTAAGAGCAAAATTTAGAATTGGTTTCACCAATGAAAAATTGAAAGTTATGCCATAAGCAGTTTTCTTAAAGTAATTTATCGATATTACGGAGGCTAAAATCTGAACGATTCGTGCGATAACGAGAGACCAAAAACCATAACCCAACAAAGCAAAAGTCAATGCCGTAAATATGGATGAGAATGACGATATGATCTCACTATAGGCCTGTAATTTAAAATTCATCTCTTTTTGGATGTAAGCATTGGGAACAACATTGAAACTAAGTAATGGCGTAAAAATAGCCATCACATATAAAACGTATTCAATTTCATTGTTTTTAAAAAATACAGCAATATCCTTTGCAAAAAAAGAAATGAGCAAGCTATACAGAAAATACATAAAAAGTGAAATAGTGAAAATTTGCCTGGCGGCTTGGGTCGTTATATTTTTCATTTTCACAAGAGCAGAAACAAAGCCGTTTACTGCAAAGATACTAATAAAAGCAAAGAAAACAGTTACTAAAGCAACTACCCCATAATCGGCAGGAGTTAATAGTCTAATGACCCAAAAAGTGACTATCCAAGAAATAGTCTGAGAACAAAATTTGGATAAAAAAGACCATTTCAATCCATGCAATACTTTAGCTTTAAGCATTAGATAGCTTTATTAAAAATAGAATGAAAAAACTCCTTTAATTTTTTTAATACAAATTTAATAGGCCATATTAATAAATAAAGTGAAATCCAAACTCTATCCCAATATGATAAAGCTATGTCGCTGTGATAACCAAAATATTCCATTTCATTTTTTGCAATATAATGAAATATTTTCTTCCTATTGAGTGACCAATTAGAGAATCGATTTAAAGGATCAAATTTATTTTCTTTCGATACGGGCTTCCAATGCATTGCTTTTGAAGAAGACTTTAAGTCTGAAGAACCTGAAACAGGCAATGACTTTAACTTACTAAAGTCAAAGTCATTTAAAGATAAGCCTAAATACTCAATCATTTTTTTGAATTGATTTTCAGGCTCTACAATTAAATTTTCAAATTTTATTAACAAAAATGTATCAAAGTTTATATCATTCATTTTTTTAAATTTTTTAATCTTCTTTGCGTTAAGTTTCCATTGAATCGCTGCCAGTTCGAAATCCCAAGAAAAAGATTTTTCTCCTGAAGCCACAACAGACCTTCCATCTCTCATGATCATAATAAATTTGCAATTTTTAAAAAAAAGACTGTATTTATCAATGCCTTTGAGTGAAGGGGTTTTAGATATAATATATTCAATTTCATTTTTAGGATTAGAGTTTTTGACTTGTAATTTTAAAAAATCCTGTATCCCCTGACCTAAACATTGCATTAATAAATCCTTATGATTAGTTTCTGCATTTCTAAACCAATAAGGATCCCAGTTATTGGAAACTCTCTGGGAATATCTAAAAAGAATATCTAATTGAGAAATAACAAAATCTTCCCAAACTGGTCCAGGGGCGTAGCAACTTGTGTGTAACCTCAGCATATTTTGTAAAAAATTGGTTCCACACCTTGGCATAACACCCAAAACAAAGCATACCTTCAACATTTACCCACTCCGGAAATTTAAATCCTCACTTAAATTTCAGCAATTAATTTATAACCTAATGCAGCTAAAACAATAGATTCAGTTTCACTCAAAACAAGCCCCTTATAACTTACAGTTCTAGATTCTTGAAAATCTCTCTTAATTAACTTTTCATAATCACTTTGAGCTTTAAAGGGTACTTTCAAAAGTTGACCTTTTAGATCAATGGTCCCTGTATTATTTAATTTCCACCAATGATAGAAATCTATAAAATAAGTTCGTTTATCATCGGGTATATTATGTAAAAAATCAGAAAAAAGATGAACGGGAAGTAAAGTTGAAAAAAAAGTCATACCACTATACTTTACAAATATTCGTCTAGACTTATTTTCCAAAATATTTAACCTTTAAAAGTTTTGCTAATCTGATAGACAAACTAACAATGGTAAGAGTAGGAGGTACATGACCCCCTGTTGGAAATACTGAACTTCCACCAATATATAAATTTTCAGTTCCGAAGACTTTATGATTTTTATCTACCACACCATCTGTTTCATTATTTGCCATACGCGTTGTTCCCATATGATGATTTCCAAATCCAATTTGATCATTGAAAATACGCTCGCTTCTTTCTTTAAGTAAACGGACTCGTCCTATAGAATTTGTCCCAACTTCGTTAGCAAATATCGTTAAAGATTTCCAAATATTATTAATATCTGAGCTTTTTAATTCCCAATGAATATTTATTTTAGGTATTCCAAAAACATCAACTTCATTGCCAAGACAAATCTTATTATCCCTATGGGGTGTTTGCTCAATCATCATTGGGATCTGAAACCCTGCCATTTGTTTAGATGAATCAAATAAAGAATGATCAAACGATTTTCTAGAAATAGCTTCTGCTACCATGTCAAAGTCTAGTACAAAGTTTAATAAATGATCGGGTAATTGATCCGGAAACTCACCTTCCTGTAAGGCATCTTTTAAAATATGAAATGATGATATACCATCAGAAAGCATATATTCGGTCGACTTAACTAGAGGTAACCGTAGGTTAGTAGTCAAGTTATCTTTTAAAGATCGCTCACTTAGCTGAAAATAACTCAAAATACGTCTATCATATTCATTTACCCCAGAAAATAAGGGAAAATCACTTAAACTATTAGAGAACAACTGAGCTCCCTTAACTGTCGGGTGATCCATAAAGTACCGTCCTACATTTCCAGTTATATTTCCCAATTTATTCTGATATTTATCATTAAAAAATAGAAGCATTCTCGCATTTTCTATCCCACCTAAACAAAGAACAAAGTCGTTTGCTGAAACCGAAAAATTGTCAGCCTGTAAAGCGTTGAATGAAAGATTAGAAACTTTTTTGTTTTCTAAAGAATATTCCATATCTACTAGATTAGCATTTTTAATAAGGTGTATTTTAGAAGAATTAATTAATTGAGTTGCGTTACTCAAATAAAAGTTTGTAGGCGGTTGAGCAGCCTTAGCTATGCCTATTTCAAGTGCTGAACCCTGTATCCCCCAATCTTTTTGATGATATTTTTTCATCCACTTATCTGGTAAAAAGCCATCATTTCCTACACCACAATAAGTCGAAGCTTTGTAATAGTAGGGCTCAATGTCATCAAAAGAAATAGGCCAACCACTGTTAGGTATCCAGTTTCTATATTCAAAGTCAATAGGGGAAAGTGGTGACGTATTATTTGCCCAATGGTTACTCGCTCCTCCTAAAAACCTTAATCTTGAAATCAATGGATCAGGAAAGTGCTCTGGGAACGACTCAGCCTGATAGAGTTGTTGAGTTTTATCAACATAATGGTCACTTCCTGATTCAACAAGAACAATTTTTGAAAAAAAAGGCTCTAATTCCAATGCTAAAACTATCCCAGCGGGCCCTGCTCCAACTATGCATATATCAGCTTCTATCTGACTTCCTGCAATTAATGATTTTCCATCACTTATCATTAATCTGAACCTTAGAATAGCTCTTAATATGGTCACTTATTAACGTAATCAATGCCATCAACCAAATAGTGACCTCTAAAACTTTATTGTTTGTTCCTTGACCTGCAATTTGAAGTAATAAAAGTGATAATGTAGTAGCAAGTAGCATCACACTATAGAAAAAATCATCTTTATTCACTTCACAATTATTTTTAATTACATTAATTTTTAAGAATAAAATTAAAATCAAATAAAAATAAATTGTAGCCCCTATCAACCCGTGATCAACAAGCATGCTCATTGCTAGATTGTGTGACGCTCTGATTGATGCATTATTATTCTGTGCAGTTGGTTTAGTGAGGAATTCTTCCTGAAGATATAATGGGCTTAAAAGTAAAGTCCCCCTATTCCCATATCCTATTATTGGCCTCTCTTTGAACATTGAAAGCTGAGCTTTAATAACCTCAATTCTAGATAAAGCACTCCGGTCAATTTTTGGTTGAAAAACACTACTTTCATTACTACTAATTTGCTCGAACCTTTGAATGATTTGAGGCCCTAAAAGAGAAAAAAATAGAATTCCTCCTAAAGAAAGGTAGATTATGAATTGTTTTTTTACATCTCTAGGAATATAAAAAAGAGAAAACAATGCAATACAAAATAGTGATATTAAAACCGTTCGGCTTTCTGTTTGCATAATGATTTCAAGTAAAATGATTACCAATGGAATTAGTAACCAATTCAATTTTTTCAAATTACACAATAATAAATAAGAGCTTAAAATGAGAATCACTGCAACATGCTGAGCTATAAGGTTCGCACTAGCAATGCTTGCCCCCCCAACACCTTCTAACCTCCCACTAGTATTAATTAGACCTAGATACCCAAAGTAAGTGCATCCAATTGCATTTATTAAAATAAAAAATATCAATTCCCCTTTATTCGTTATGCAGTTTCTTATTAGAACAAATAAGAGTATAAATTTTAAAAATAATTCGATATATCGAAGATGTAAGTAAAAATCTATAGCCCAAAACATTTGTAAACAGATATAACACCAAAATAGCAGTAATAATTTACTTTCTTTATTATCAAGCCAATCTATTTTGAGTTTTGAGTTAAAAATTAAAGCTATAAAAGTGATTACAGCTGCAATCAGAGACCAACGAAAATCTGGTAATTCAACTCCCCACCAACGACTAGGAGGGTGCATATAAAAAGCTACAAAATAAGAAAATAGCCCCCAAAGGGGTTTACTTGTGAAAGCTTTAATTAAGCCCATCACATATAAAAATATGAAAATCAAAGCACTTATGCTCATTCAATATCTCTTGGTTTATTTTCAATAATATTCACAATATTCTTTGTATTTTCCTGCCATATGAAGCTATTTCGATTAAGACTCTCTCGCCCTTCAAACCTTTTATTAATCAAAGTATTAAACTTTTCTACAGCACAATTAAGTTTAACTACAAAATCAGATTTCACATTTTTATTAAAAAGCAATGCAGATTCATCTGTTAATATTTCTTTTATATTGTCGCAATCTGGTGCAATGATTAAACAACCTACTGCCATGTATTCAAACAGTTTGAGAGGTGAAGCGTAGTGAGTAACATTCGGCTGTAAAGCGATATCAAATTGCTTTATTTGTTCGAGTGTTTGCTTACGATTTAACAGGCCTGTAAAAATTACTTTTTCTTTTATGCCAAGGTTTTCAGCCTGTTGTTTAAGTTCTGGCAATATATCGCCATCACCTATACAAATTAATTTTAGTGATTTTTTTTTGTGCTTTGCTATAGCTTCTATGGCTTTGTCTAAGCCATGCCAACGGTGAATAAAACCAACAAAACCTATAATTATTTCTTCTTTATCTTCATGGCTTGTTATTGGTGTAAGGCTTTCAAGAAAGTGCTTATTTACACCATTATGGATAACTGTAATGTTTTTTTCTTTAACGCCAGCCTTTATTAAGTAGTCCGCCAGCACTCTACTTACCGGCAAAGTATGTGTTGCATTTTGCCATGTATAGCGTTCTATTTTTGTAGCTAGCCAGGTTAATGCTAATCCTGAATATTTACGTCGTTCATAAACAAGTGGTGCATTAACTTCTAGCATGATCGGGATATTGAATAGCTTGCTTGCCCAAATTCCTGCCGGTTGATAAAGGTTGTAGCGTTCATAGATAAAATCAGGTTTAAATGTTTTAATCGCTACGGCTAATTTGATAAAAATCCAAATTGAATAGCTAAGTTCAAGCATTTCATATAGTGCTTGAGGGAGGAGTTTTTTTAACTTTGTTACAATGCCCCCATCATGACCAAACTTAGTCTTTTGGTTTATTGAAGGAGCAACAAATATCAATTCGTGACCCTGCTCTATAAATGCATTTGAGAGCTCTTCAACATGAACATATTGTCCATCTTTTGATGCTATTCGATGATGATAGAGTATTTTCATAAACTTTCTTCTTTACTCAAGAAGGCTTCAAAGATTAGCAGTGCCCATATGAATACACCGTGATTCTGTTGTCTATTTTGGTGTTCCTCAATTAAAGACTTAACTTGACTAATATTGAAAATATCAGCATTTACAAAAGCATTAGTGAATATTTTATTCTCTAATGTTTCTATTGGAATCTGTCTCATCCACTCATCTAATGGTGAAGTGAAACTCATCTTTTTTCGTTCTAAAACAAACTCTGGGACTAATCCTTTTAATGATTTGACTAAAACTTGTTTTACTTTGCTACCTCTTAAATTGAGTTTAGGTGCTAAACCAAGTCCCCATTCCACAATTTTATGATCTAGAAATGGTACTCTTACTTCTAAAGAATTAGCCATACTTGCTCGGTCAGCTTTGGTCAAAATATCTCCAGGGAGATAGGTTTTAAAATCGATATATTGTATTTGTTTCAGTGTAGGTAAATGATTTACTTGCTTAGCTAATAATTTAAATTCATCCTCTGAGCTGTAACCTGCAAGTTTTTCTTTAAATTGATAGGAATAAACTTGCTGTAGCAGTTCTGAATTGATTATAGACATTGCGCGATGAAAACTAGTTATCGGGTTATTCACCAAGGCTTGGAAAGTAGATTTTGCACGTAAAAAACGAGGTGCTCTATCAAGTTTAGGGTATATTTTTGCTAAGAAACTAAAAAATGGTTTGCGAATAAAGCCAGGTATAACACCTCTAAATCGCTCTTCCAATTGCAGCATTTGATAATTTCTATAGCCTAAAAAGAGTTCATCACTACCGTCACCAGAGAGCGCAACTTTTACTTTTTCTCTAGTCGTTTTACTTAATATCAAAGTTGGGATTGCGGAATTATCAGCAAAAGGCTCATCAAAAACATCTATTACGTTAGCAACTAACGATAAGTCATTTACTGAAACGTTGGTTTCAAAGTGAGTAGTATTGAAATATTTAGCAACTTGCTCTGCATAATAAGATTCATCATATTTTAATAAGTCAAAGCCTATTGAGCAGGTTGTTACAGGCTCTGGCTTTATTTGACTGATCAATGCAACTAACGCCGAAGAGTCAACACCGCCGGACAGAAAAACGCCTAATGGCACATCAGCTATAAGATGCTTTTTAATTGCCTCATTTAACTTTAACTGAACCGTTTCTTGATCAAAATTTTGACTATCTACATTTATATAATCGAGTGGGTCCCAATAGCATTTATTTATTAATTGCTCAGGTTTGTTTTGATCTAATAAAATGTAATGCCCAGGTAAAATCTTATATATTGATTTATAAATAGATTTTGGCTCAAGAATATAGCCAAGAGAGAAATAGTCTTCTATAGCTTGCGAATTGAGAGCTAACGATATTTTATCGTTACATTTTAATGCCTTGATTTCTGAGGAGAATAAAAACGATTGATCATCAGCCTTAGAGTAATGTAAAGGTTTGATACCCAACCTGTCTCGTGCAGCAAAGAGGTGTTTGTTCTTTTTATCCCATAGAACAAAAGCAAACATACCCTGTAATTTTTTTACGCAATCAGCATGCCATTCGAGCCACGCATTTACAATAACTTCAGTGTCACTTTCAGTGTTAAATACATAGCCTTTTTCGCGCAGCTCGGCTCTTAATTCAATATAATTATATATCTCTCCATTAAAGGTTATACCAATAGTTTGAGTGTCGTCGAATAGAGGCTGTCTACCACCTTCAATATCAATAATTGATAGCCTGGTATGTGCTAATGCTATGTTTTTATTTCCATCATCTTGCCAAATATTGCTATCATCCGGACCTCTGTGGTTCTGACTATTATTCATTTTATTCAATAGCTTGAGATCTACCTCATATTGAATGTCATGATTAAAAATAGCCACAATCCCACACATAAAAGTCCCTTTACCTGATCCTGTTTAAACGCTGATATAAATTATCTAATCCCCAAAAATATTTATGCTTTCGCATTAAATAAACTAGACCTTTAAGATGATGAAGATGAAACATTGATAATCTAAATCCTCTTGATAATTCCTGAGCATCATGAACTACCTCAACATCTGGTAGGTAAGTAATTTTATAACCTTGTTCCCACACGCGAATACAGTAGTCGACATCTTCAGGTGAGTAGAAAATATTTTCATCAAATAATCCTGTGTCCATAAACGCTTTTTGTGAAATCATCCAACATGCCGAAATAGCGTAATCAACGGAAATTGGAGCTTTTGCGCTTTGAAGATAATTAGTAATTTTTTCAAATTTTTTTAAAAACAAGAAACGTTTGATTTTATGGATTAATGTAGGAAATTTATCGCAAGACATTTGAAAATTGCCATTTCGATAAAATAATCTCGGGACTGCAATTCCAGTTTCAGGGTTGTGCTTTAAATAATTAATCAAGGAGGTTATCGCCTGAGAGGTTACATAAGCATCTGAATCTATAATCAGAATATATTCGCCTTTAACTTGTCTCAGGGCTGCATTGCGTGAATACGTAGTGCCTTTATTTTCATTAAATAGAATAGTCGATATTAAATGTTCGTTTTTATGTTGAAAAGATTCAATTAGCTCTACACTGCCATCAGTTGATCCATTATCCACAACAAAAATTTCATTTGCCATTTCTAAGGGTTTTAATGCTTCGATAAGATGTAGCAGGCATCGCTCTAATGGTGTAATAGAGTTATATGACAGTATCACGACAGAAATATACATTATAGAGGCCACCTAGTTGGCATGATTCACCTCAACTAAAAGTAGTTCTTGTAAGTTATTTTGCATATATTTATCTAATGTTTCATTTGCACCCAACGAATTATCCATTGATAAAATAAACGCTTTACCACCTAAGTCTGAGAAGGTTAATTTGTTATATAACTGCAACGCTTTTACGTGTAATTTATTCGCTAAAAATGAATTGCCAACTTGATAAATAAGTCGAATTATTCTTTCTTTTCCTAATGAATTAACAATTAGAATCTGTTGATAAACAATCTGTTTTCCTGTTGCGAGTTCAACCTCCCCATTCGATATATCACTAATAGTCCAAATTGTTTCATCAAAAAGTTTGTTCTGAAAACTAATCAATTCCTTACGATCAGTTTCAAAATAATAAGTTGCAGTAAACACATCTATAAAACTTCCTTTAGTGCTTACTTTTTTATAATCCAATGAATCAGCATGTGGAAAAGTTGGTTGCCATTGTAAAGGTGGGAAATCCTTTTGTTTGCCATTATCGAGGGTAACTAATTCAGCTTTGATATCGTTTTCTTTTTGTTTATATATATAATTTAAAAATGGTCCAAAACTCATAAAAATCAACGTTAAAAAGATAAACCAGTAAGAAGGAAAGTTTACGTTTTTCTTAAAGTTAGATTCTTTGATGTCATACTGAGGCAGTTCTTTATCAGATAAACGATTTCCAATGACAAATAAAATTAATAAAATCACACAGAAGAAAAACCAACCATAAACCAAATGATCAAAGCCAACTGCAGCTTGCATGTCTGAAAGATAGCCTATTAGAATGATTAAAAAGGCCCTAATTCCATTTCCTACTATTGAGACAACAAAGCACAATGTTATGAACAGGGCTTTTTTCCAGAACCCCGTTAAAAACAGGTAAGAATATAAAACCCCGATGGTCACTGTAGAAATTAAAAATCTTATCCCACTGCAGGCCTCTGAGACCACGAACTTCCCGTTAGGGATCTGTATGTACATTCCATCTCTATAAATCGGAATGTTTAATATTTTAGTCAGTCCAACAGAGATATCAGCTGTGATAAATAATAAATAAGGGATCAGAAAGTCGCCAACAGGAATTGCAAATAGCAGAAAGAACAAGGGAAATTTCAAGGTTTTAGTTAGATCTAGACCTAAAAGTGCTAAGCAGATAGATGTGGGGATTAAAAATAAAAAAAACTGTTCAACAATATTGATGCCTGAAAGGGTTCCTACAAACCACATAATAGAAATAATAAGAGTTAAAAATACTCCTAGCCAAGATGGCCCAAATATAACTTCTTGTAGCTTATGCTTTTGTTGGTAAATCAGCCAAATTACTAAGGGAATAATAAAGAATCCATGGCTGTAGGTATTCGACTGAGTCCATGTATTTAGGAGCTTTTGAAACGTTGAATAAAAGATACTTATATAAAAGCCTGAAAATATGGCTAATGCTACAAATAACTGCGGACGAATGGTTTTACTATCCATCACAACTCCCAAGTATTACATCTTGCTTCGGATAAATTGGAAATGTTGAATTTGTAAGATAAACATCTTTCATTGTCGAAAAATTAAAATCTTGGATTAACAAACGAAGCTTATTCTCCATCCGATTTAAATTCGTATAATGTCTAATTTTTGATAATAAAGGAGCGTTGCTTATGCGAGGTTGGTTAGGGTCAATCTCCCATGGGTGAAAATAAAAATTATATGGATGAGTTTCGTGCTGATGGTATGAATTAATCCTATTTTTTGAAAAAAAATAGGGATATAAACGAAAATAGCCGCCACCACCAATACCTACATTTTTATTACCCTTTTTGATAGTTGAAATTGGGATTTCTAATATGCCCTCTTTTCTAGAGTGAGGGAATCTCGGCCAGGATGGCTCTCCATATAAGTCATGACAAATAGGGTAGGTGCTCGAACTATATTTTATCCCCAATTCTGCCAATACTTGATAAGCCCATACTGTTGTTTCATTAATAGAAAAACTCGGAGCTCTATAACCTAATATTTTATCGCCAATTATGTCTTCTATAGTAGATATGCTTCTTGAGACATCAAAAATATATTCATCTCGAGTTTGCTCTGTAATACGGGTATGTTCGAAGCCATGACTAGCAATTTCATGGCCTGAATTATGTATCGTGCGGATCAAATCTGGATATGCTCTGGCAACCCAGCCTAAAATAAAAAAAGTAGCTTTTACGTTATGCTGAGCGAACAAATTTAGGATCTTTTTAGTATTATATTCAACCGTAGGCTTTAATGTTTTCCAATCATTTTTATCTATGGTTTTGGCAAAAGCCGACACATGAAAATAATCTTCAACATCCACTGTCATAGCGTTTTTTACTTTAGCAGACACAGTATTTACCGACCTTTCCCAAATAGCACCACTTCTGCAGTCTGTATTAAAATAAGCAAATCAAGCATGAAACTTCGATGTTTAATGTAATACAAATCAAACTTTAATTTTTCTTGTGCATCTTTATCGTCAGCCCCATAAGGATATTTCAATTGTGCCCATCCGGTAATCCCAGCTTTTACATTATGTCGTTCATTATAATAAGGGATAATTTTCCTAAATTTTTCAACAAATTCAGGGCGTTCCGGCCTTGGACCTACAAAGCCCATATCACCTGCAAGTACATTATATATTTGCGGAAGCTCATCAATTCTATATTTACGTAGATAGTGTCCAACTTTAGTCACCCTTGGGTCACTTATGGATGTACATTCAGCGCCGTTAGGTTCAGAATCTTCTTGCATACTGCGAAATTTAACCATGTTAAAAATTCGCCCATTTAAGCCTACCCTCTCTTGCCAAAAAAAAGCTGGTGAAAATAAACCATTTTCAATCTTTATTGCAAAATATGCCATAAGCATGAATGGCCAAGTAATAACTAAAAGTATTAAAGATAAGCAGGCATTGAACAACCAATCTAATGAATTTCTAAGATCATTATTGGATGTAAAGCCTTCTGAATAAATCACCCAACTTGGATAAATTAAGTTTACGGCTATTTGCCCTGTTTCTCTTTCAATAAAATCCAAAATGTCTGAAACTAGTACTCCCCTAATCTTACAAGCGAACAGCTCATCAACAGGTAAATTCTCACGCCTCTCATCTGTCGCTACGACAATTTCATGTATATGATTATTCAGTACATATTCAATGATACTAGTGTCTAACTTTATTAAATTATCTTCATTAATAAAGACTTCTGTATCACCCGGCATAGAAACAAAGCCAAGTAAATTAAAACCTTTTCGATCAATCTCTCGGCGCATTCTCTTTTCAATAATCAATGCTCTTTGCCCGACACCAAGAACTAAAACATTGCTCCGCGCCAAACCCAACACGTTAAATGCAATCAAGATCAGGCGAAAACTAGCCGATAAAATTAAACTGAACAAGCAAGCATTAAAGAGGATTTGACCATGATAAAGCGGCGATTGAATAAATATCTGTAGTATATTTAACAGCACGAAACTGATGATAATCGCTAAAATCAAACGTTGAGCGATACCACCAAATTTCTCCCTTAGTTTTGATTTATACAAGCCTAACCCTAAACAAGAAAGTTGTAAGGTTATGGTAAAAATCACACCCTTACTGATAAAGTCAAATTGTAGGAACTGCTCAAAAGATTCAATTGATGCAAGCGTGAAGCTCCCGAAAAAAATGAGGACATCAACAAACAGTAAAATCTTTAACATCAAAGATAAGTAATGTGAGTTATTATTTTTCACCCTTAAACCGCCTTGTATTGTTTTTAATAAGCCTATCCATAACCTTTTTAATAATAGACCAACTTAATAAAGATGAGCTTATTTCACTCATTTTTTGGTTAAAAAAGCATCTATGAACTAGTATTTTTAATGTAAAAATAATTAAATTAAGAGTAAGGCTAAAAATATGACAAAAGGATTTTCTCTCTTATATTCAAGAATGTTAGCTACTTTGTTGTGTTTTATAATTTATGGTTGCAGTTCAACACATACGTTACCAACAGCTACCATTTACCCGGCAAAAACAGATACGGCTGCGGCGTATAACTATTTGATTGGCCCTGGTGATCAATTAAATATTTTTGTGTGGCGTAATCCAGAAGTTTCCGGCAGTTTTATTGTGCGACCTGACGGCAAAATTACTACCTCATTAGTTGAAGATATTTCCGCTTCGGGTAAAACCCCTACCCAACTTGCTAGGCTAATTGAGAAACGATTATCAACATACTTACGTGAGCCTATTGTTACTGTAACGATAAATAACTTTGTCGGTCCTTTTAGTGAACAAATTCGTGTTATTGGCGAAGCAACTCAACCTAGGGCGGTTAACTATGGTCAGAATATGACCTTACTTGATGTGATGATTGCAGTTGGTGGCTTGACAGATTTTGCTGACGGTAATGATGCCATATTAGTACGAATCGAAAATGGCAGGCAAAAACAATATCAATTAAACATTGAAGACCTAATAAAGTCAGGTGATATCAAAGCTAATGTGGATGTCTTACCAGGTGATATTATCGTTATTCCAGAAGCATGGTTTTAAACAATAAAAAGATTACTTTGAATGCATGAGCAAATTGAAAAATTTAAAGAAACATTACTAGGTGTTTGGGCAAAAAAACACTATGTAATTATTTCCACATGGCTGATCTGTCCTATAGGTTGGCTAGGTGTTGCTTCATTACCCGATCAGTATAAAGCTTCGGCAAGAGTTTATGTAGATACACAATCTTTATTACGCCCCCTAATGAAAGGCTTAATGGTTGAAACTGATCCCAACACTCAAATTAGATTAATGATAAAGACCTTGTTAAGTCGCCCTAACCTTGAACGTATTGTACGTATGACCGATTTAGACTTACAAGCCCAAAACAATGATGAATTCGAAAAGTTAATTGAAAACTTAAAAGAAGATATCATCATTGATAGTGCAGGTAGAGAAAATATCTACACACTTTCAATTACAGAGAAAGATCCACAACTTGCTAAAAATATTGTGCAAGCAGCGTTAACCGTTTTTATCGAAAACACTTTAGGTGAAACCCGCAGCGATACCGATACTGCTCAACAGTTTCTACAACAACAAATATCTGATTACGAACAACGATTAATTGCCGCTGAAAAACGCCTTACTGAGTTTAAACAGAAATACAGCGGAGTAATGCCAAATGATACCGGCGGTTTTTATACTGCCTTAAATAGTGCAAATTCAAAGTTAAAGGCAACTAAATTAGAATTATTAGAAGCACAAACTCAACTCAAATCAGCAAAAGCACAGCTTTCAAAAGAAAGATCTGTAGGTAAAAATATTTCTGAAAACATCATTAATGACAGCACAATTGCAACTACTTATGATGACCGTATTGTACAATTACAAACCGACTTAGATGCATTGTTAATCAGCTACACCGAACGCCATCCAGATGTTCGCGAGTTAAACCGTCGCTTAAACGAGCTTACGTCGCTAAGAAAAAAAGAGCTAGAAGAGTATTATCAAGCGTTATCCGATAATGAAGAAAGCGGTAACGTTACAGGCAATAATTCATCTAATAACAATCCTGTTTATCAAGAAATGCGCATTCAAATAAATCAGTTAGAAAACTTGGTGGCATCACTCAATGTACGAGTTGAAGATTATCAAAACCAAGTAAACCAACTGAATGCAAAGATACATATTTTGCCTGAAGTAGAAGCCGAATTAGTGGCATTAAATCGAGACTATGCAATTAATAAGAAAAAGTACGAAGAATTATTATCAAGAAGAGAAACCGCTGCTTTAGCAAAACAAGCAGATGCAACCTCGGATAAAATACAATTTAGAGTTATCGATCCAGCAAGAGCTCCTCTTAAACCTACAGGGCCATATCGTATTGCTTACTTTTTTGCAGTTTTTCTCATAGGTATTGTCGCAGGAACGGGCGTAGCTGTGTTAATGATTCAAATTACCCCTTTAGTGGTTTCAACAACACAATTAAGTAGAGAGCTGCAGTTACCAATATTTGGAGTTGTTAGTGCTACTGAAAAATTACATTTAAAAAGTGTTTATAAAAAGAAAACACGCTGGTTTATCACTTCTAATCTAATGCTTATTATTTTATTAATTGTATTTATTACTTACTTTTTGGCACCTGAACTTATTCAGCCACAATTGAAAAGGATTTTCTAATTATGTCTACAATTGAGCAAGCATTGGCGAAGAAATTAGCGGAAAGAGAAAGCCAGCATAGTGAAGAAAAGCAACCTGATAATTCCGCAGAAGTAAGTGGTATCCATAAAGAACAGGTAATCACTTCGACAGAAAGTACTGCAAATAATTACTTCGAAATTGATACACAAAAATTGTCTAACAATGATTTTATTATTCAAGATATAGAGGATAGCAAGCAAACATTAATTGCCGAGTTTCGACAAATTAAACGTAAGCTTTTAAATAATGCATTTGGCGCAGTTGCTAAAACACTACAAAATCCAAACTTGATCATGATCACCAGCCCGAAAGCGAATGAAGGCAAAACTTTTATCGCTTTGAATCTAGCGTTAAGTATTGCTCAAGAACAAGATAAAACCGTGTTATTAATTGATGCTGATGTACTAAGACCAAGTGTATTGAATGAGTGTGGAGTTAAGTCAAAACCAGGTTTAATTGAATACCTTCTGAATGATTCTAAAGACATTAGAGATATTATTTATCACACCAATATAGATAATCTTAAAATAATACCGGCAGGTACTCCTCATCATTTATCCAATGAATTACTCGCCAGCGAGCGAATGGCTAAACTGGCCCAAGAGTTATCCTCACGGTACCCAGACAGGGTTGTTATTTTTGATTCGCCACCATTACTTGGCATTTCAGAGACATCAGTATTGGCACAACTTATGGGCCAAGCATTAATCGCCGTTGAAGAAAATAGAACCTCTTTACATGATGTACAACAGGCAAGTGCATTATTACACGATGAGCTAGCCAAAGGACTGGTATTAAACAAAGCATTTCACGCACAAAAGGAACTATATGGTTATTACGGTTACGGATACGGTAAAAGAACACCTCAATAATTTTTGTTTTATTGCCGTTTGTATACTGATAATTTTTCCAAGCCATGCGAGTGAGTGGCGGGTTCAACCACGCATAGATTTTACAGAAATTTTTACCGATAACGTTGAGCTAGTTCCCGGTAATGCCGACAACAGTTTCGTTTCATTATTATCACCAGGTATCAATATATTTTATCAGTCTGGTGGCGCAAATTTAGAATTAGACTATGCCTATACACAAACACTCTATACCCATGATCACGATCTGGATGATAACTACAATAGTCTTACATCTTCAGGTTCTATTGACTTATGGCCCGATGGATTGGCATTTGATTTTTCCGCATCTATTAGAAATGTTAGTCAAAATACTGCTCGAAACTCTCTAGCAGATCTTGTATCTGCTGATACGGTTGAATATAAAAACTATCGAGCTGGTTTTTCATATAAAGCCGAGTCCTCAAGCTTCAAGATTGACTCAAAAATATCGTTCATACTAGATGAGGCTGAAGATGAAGTTGGCGACCGAGATGGTTATAACGCATATATAAAAAGTGAGAGTGGTAGCAATTCGCGCTATGTATTCTGGAATTTAGACAGCCAATATACCGATTATGAAAACAATGAACGCAAAGGTCGCTTTTATACGGCTGATGCAACTATTGGCTACATTACAAATTGGAAACTAAATCCATTTATCCGGTTTTATGAAGAAGATACCAGTGGCAACCTTAGAGACAGTAAAATACAAGGTACGTCCTCCATTGGAGCTGGCATACGTTGGCTGGCATCCGAACATTTAATTTTAGATGTAGCATATAACTCTGTTGACGAAAAAAGTGATGCTCAAGGGAAGGTTTCAGACAAACAAGATGACTATGTAAGCGGCTCAATAAACTGGCAACCATCTGCTCGCACCGATTTTTTCGCTAAGTATTATCAACGTTTCTTTGGTGACGCTTATCAATTTAACTATCGCCACCGCACTAAACGATTAACCACAACATTTTCATATAATGAAGCTTTGGATTTATTTGATCGCTTAGAATTAGTGCCGGTAAACGTGCAAGATGTATGGTGTATTACAGGAGCAGCAGTCGAAGTTGGTAATTGTATTTTTGCTCCTGATGAAAGTATCGATTTAACTAACTTTACTTTCGCAGGGTTTTATTCCGATCTAGAGCTGCAAGAATCCAACTCTTTTAATCTTAACCAAACCTTTAATTTAACATCAACGTTAGCGCTCAGTAGAATGACTTACCAGTTAAGTTTACGAAAATCTAAAAGAGAAAATCTAGAATTAGAAGACTATGATACTTATGATTTTGCCAGCTTCTCAATAACACGTTTAATGAGTAGAACCACTGAGTTAAACCTTAAGTTTTCATTTAACAAAAACAGTCTTGATCAAAATAACCCGTTAACGTTTGAGCAAATGGACTATTACCGTCTCTATAACATTAATTGGAAGAGACAATTGAACCGCACTCTTAGCGTTACCTTTTCTACGCAGCACCTAAATCGCAATTCCAACCGTTTTGGCTATAGTTATAAAGAAAATCGTGCGTCAATGCAGATAATAAAAGAATTTTAATATGTACGAACAACATTACGGTATGACCTTAAAACCTTTTCAGCTAAGCCCTGATCCAAGATTTTTCTATGCTTCTAATAAACATAAACAGGCACTTTCTTATCTTGAATATGGTTTAGAACAAGGTGAAGGTTTTATCGTGATTACCGGCCCTGTGGGTACAGGAAAAACCACTCTCGCTCAAAGTTTACTAAGCAATTTAGATGTTACAAAAATTCATGCGGTGCAAATCGTAACCAGTAAGCTTTCACCTGAAGATTTACTTTTGGTTATTGCCAAAGAATTTGGATTGTCACCATTATCGCCAGCTAAAGCGCATTTATTGCAAGCCATTGAAGAGCATTTAATGACCTTAAAATTACAAGGTATGCGAGCTCTATTACTGGTTGATGAAGCTCAAAACTTACCTTTGGATAGCGTTGAAGAGTTGCGGATGCTCTCTAACTTTCAAAGTGATAGCAAACCTTTATTGCAAAGTTTTTTACTGGGACAAGAAGAGCTTAAGAGTATTATCTTAAGCCCTGAACTAGAGCAGTTTCGCCAACGTATAATTGCTTCATGCCATCTTCAGTCATTAACAACCGAAGAAATTGAACAATATGTATTGCATCGATTAACGTCTGCTGGAATTGCAAATGCTGAGATATTCGAGCGTGATTGCTTCACTCAAATTCAGCAAATAACAACAGGCATTCCAAGAAAAATAAATCTACTGGTAGACAGGATTTTATTGTACGGTTTTTTAAATGATTTAACTCAATTCACCAGCAGTGAAGTACAAACAGTTATTGATGAAATGGCCGACGAATTAAGCGCCTCGCTTTCAATAAATAATCAACAGCAAGAACTATATAATAACCAACCTGGCGTTCATTTAAATAAAATGGAAAATCGCGATGCACTGCTTAGTTCATTACAAAAAGTTGATAATTATTTACAAGAAAACATCGATCAAAAAATAAAAATGAATCGCTATTTGGATAAGTTGCTAAAACAAAAAAACCTTACCCTATCTCAGTTTGAGAACCCTGAAGACAATTCATAACGGTCCCCCTTATTCTCCTTCCAGTGTTTTTAATTGCAAACCATATTTATCTACCAGTCCGTATAATGTTGGCCTGGTTATACCCAGTAATTCAGCGGTTTTACTCATATTGCCTTCGGCTAATGCAAAGGCTTGTTCAACAGCTTTTGATTCCGCTTTTTCTCGAACACCACGCAAATTAAATTCAGCGAGAGATATATTATCCGACTCTTCAACAAAACCTAAATCTTCACTGGTTATTTGCCCAGTAGCAGCCATGATCACTGCAGATTTTATTTTGTTTTGTAATTCTCGAATATTACCCGGCCAAGAATGCGACTTTAATGCCGCGGCAGCGTTGTCGCTAAACCCTTTGACTTTAACGTTATAATCTTTGCCATATTGTAGTAGAAAATATTGCGCTAAAATAAGCACATCAAAATCCCTGTCTTTTAACGGTGCAATCGGGATCACCATTTCACTAATGCGATAATATAAATCTTCTCTGAAGTTTTTTTCTTCGACCATTTGTTGTAAGTTTTGATTTGTTGCACAAATGACTCGCACATCTACAGCTAACTCTTGCCTACCACCAATTCGCTCTATCACTCTTTCTTGTAAAAAACGTAATAATTTAGCCTGTAAATTAAATGGCATGTCGCCTATTTCGTCAAGAAATAAGGTCCCACCCTCGGCCATTTCAATTTTACCTTTTGTCATTTTATGGGCGCCGGTAAAGGCACCTTTTTCAAAACCAAATAACTCACTTTCCAATAACGTTTCAGGAATTGATGCACAGTTAATGGCAATAAACGGCTTTTTACTTCGATTACTTTGTTGATGTATCGCGTTGGCAATAACTTCTTTACCGGTTCCGCTTTCTCCAAGTAGTAGGGCTGTGATTTCGGTAGGAGCAATACGTTTTACCATATTTCGTAGTTTATCCATCACCACACTACTGCCAATAATACCGCTATCAACGCCACCTAATTCTCTAATTTCTCTGTTTTCAGATTCTATTTTCGCCAGGTTAAATGCTCGCTCAACGATTACATTTATCACATCACCATCTAAGGGCTTTTGATAAAAATCGTAAGCACCTTTAGCCACTGCATCTAATGCGACTTGATGCTCATCATTACCCGTTATTACAATAACCTTGGTAAAAGGAGATAATGTTAAAATCTGCTCTAATGCTTTTAATCCCTCACTTGCATTTGCAGCATCAGGTGGTAAACCTAAATCTAACAACACAACTTTTGGTTCATGCATACGTAGACTTGATATGGCTTGCTCTCTATCACCAGCTAATAGCACTTCATACTGAGACAAACTCCATTTCAGTTGTTTTTGAATGCCTAAATCGTCATCAACAATCAGTAGTTTTTCCATAGCTTTACTCACTTTCCTTGCTTAACTCGTGTAACGGCAATTTAATGGTAAACAAACTGCCCTTTCCAATAGTGCTCTCAACGCTTATCTTGCCATTCATTTCTTCTATAAATTGCTTTGCTTCATAAACACCAATGCCCATACCCGCATTACCTTTTGTAGTACTGAACGGTTTAAATAATTGCTCTCTAATAAATTTGCTGCTCATACCATGACCATCATCCTCAATAGTAATGATTAGTCCATTAGTGTTAATTTTACCACTAACGTTAACCACACCGTCATGCTGACTTGCTTGTTGGGCATTTTGAATCAAGTGAATTAATACATTTAATAATCGCTCTTGCTCTATCCACATCAATAGGTTTTCATCGTAATGACAACTAACTTGAGGGTTATCTTGATTACATATTTCCACTGATTGTCTAATGACATCGCCAACATCTATTTCTTTCTTATTATCTTTGGGAGCTTCGTTACTTTTTTTTCTAAGCTGCAATACAACTTTGTTTAACCGTTCACTCGCTGATTCAACGGTACTAAATACATCGGCGACAAATTCAGGGTTGTGCTGATGTTGAGTCGCATTTTTTGTGATGAGAGACAACTGGGCTTGTATGTTTTTTAAATCATGGAGTACAAAAGCTGACATACGGTGAAATACAGAAAACTGTTGGCTCTGTGCAAGCTTCATTTGCGCGTTTTGCAATGATAGATAATTACCCAGTTGCTTAGACACGGCGAACAAAAAATCTCGATCTTCCCAGTTAAGCATAGGCTTTTCTTGCGGCCCAGGAAGAACAAAATAGCCCATTAAACTTTGTTGGCTATAGGTAGGTATAATTAAGTCAATATGACTTTTTAGTAAAACATTAGACTCAATATCTAAACTAGAATAGCGCTGTGGATAACGTTGATATTCTCGGACATCAACAATCCACTGTTGCTTTTCACAATACAAGTGAACATCGTGCAATTGTTTTAGCACTTGCGCGTTTAGATTTAACTCCCCCTGATAAACTACATCCAAGTCTTCACCGTGAACCTTAAGAAAAGCACAGTAATTTACCTGCAGGCATTCTCCCATTGCTTTGCATGCGCTAACAAATAGATCATTGGAGTCATCATTTTCAATTGCAGCAATTAATTTTAACCATTCAACCCGATAATCATATTTATTGGCAAAGAAGTGCTTTCCAATAAATACTTTTATTTTTGCTCTAAGGCTATTGGCAATAAGTAAAGCCACCAAAGCTAACAGTCCCAGTACCATAAATACAGTACTGAGCAAATCACTCCATTGGCCACCTATGTATCTAATTAAATAGCCTGAAAGGGCCAGAATTAATAAATAAAGGCCACTAAAAACGATAATACTGCTGTAAAAAACTACGTCTCTGGAAATAAATAAATCGGGGCTGCAATCTTTTAATCGTTTTGAGCTTAATAGCAATAACGGCATAACGGCAGCAGTGATAAAACCGCGCGCATACCAAAAATCAAAATCTAATCGATTAACCATAGACGCTTGTGAGTACATCACAAAATCAAAAATAAACAAGCAACCCAGACCTATCGTTAATGGCCAAAGAGCCCACCTTAATTGCTTCTGGTGATTTCTAAATACTTGCTCTAAATTCACCAAAGCAAATAAATTCAAGGCTAATAAAACAATAAACAACCATTCATATTTATTTAAGAACAGAACACTAATAGCACCAAACACCGATAATCCTAGCCAGATCAGTAGGTACTTTTTAACTTGTCGGTTGGCAATAAACTGCTGGAATGACTGCAACCCGGTATTAACGCTAATAAATAATAATGACCAAAATGCTATTTTTATTGCTTCAAAAATAAAGGTAATTTGTAGGGAAAATGATTGATAAACTTGTAGCGCGCACACTGCGACAGAAAGCAGAGTTGTTAAACAGGCATAGATCACTAACTGGCTAGCAAAGGTTTTCTGCCTTGCTACCATTAACAATAAGAAAAACACTAGATAAGCTATAGTCGCAACGCCATAACCAATCAGTCCGAGAAGCTCCATTTGATACTCAATTATTATTATAAAATCAAAGTTTGTTTGAATTTTAAACACTGAGTTTAATAATAGTTCATTTACTCTTATTTGCATGGTATTCCAATCACTTAGAAACTACACAGAGGTGTTTTAGATTTATGAATCTATATGTTTTTTAGGATTTAAAACAATGCAGGCAGAAGAATATTGATTAGAACTAATTTTATTGAAATGGCGCTCTCGGCAGGAATCGAACCTGCAACCTAGACTCCGGAGGTCCATGTGATATCCATTTCACCACGAGAGCGCGTTAGAAAAGGATTCTATTAGATTACCCTCGCCATTTCCATAAAGTTTTTGATATTTATTAGCTGTAGCATTACGGTTATTCAATTCGGTTCATTAAATTAACAATAAATACGATTTTTACGACAAACAAAAAGAAAAAGCACATAAAGATAAATATGTGCGTTTTTTGCGCCCTGTATTTTAGACAGCTTCTCTCAACGTTAAAAACTACATTTCTCAATTAAAAACTTTGCTTCATAGTGAAAGTATCAGAGCATGATTTTTCTAAATGACCGCGGATGCGACTTTAATGACCAAACGTTTATTTCACATTATCTTTTAGCGACGCTAAAGCCAATTTTAATTCTTTATTTTTTAAATAAGTGAGTAGCTGATTATGCTCTTCAAAACATTCTTTAGGTGTGCTGATACGTTTGTAGTTCATGCGCATACGATAAATAACAGGTTGCCATAAATTAACTAAATCATCACCACCAGCTTTGTGTACTATATATCGATGAAATGCCATATCAGTTTCGGTAACGAGTGAGTAATTTTCTTCTTCAAAAGCTTTGATCATAGTCGCCAAAATTTTATCAAGCTGAGAAAAATCTTCTTCTGTTAATTCATTAATAGTCATCTTTATCGCATGGGATTCAATTTTCACACGTAAATTAACCATTAAAGGCTGTAACTCAGCTTTTGGCGCACTGTTGACAATAACACCACAATTATTTTTTGAAATAAGTAAGCCTTCTTTAGTTAGCTGCAGTAATACATCACGCACGGGACCGCGAGAAACATTAAATCGAGCAGCTAGCTCTTGCTCTTTTAACTTCGTTTTTTCAGTTAAAACACCGTTAATAATATCAGCACGTAATTGACGCGCTATTTGTTCGCGTACTGAGACAATTGCAGTTGAGTCAAGCATGACTTATTCATCCTTCAAGTAACAGAAAATTATGGGGCACTATTTATTAGTAAGTGCCCATGATAACAAGGTTACAATAAATTGTTAACAATGATTTAGATAAACAGTCTTTTTATCAAGGTATTGCTCCAAACCATATTTACCATCTTCACCACCACAGCCACTCATTTTTAAACCATAATGAAAACCTTGATGTTGTTCACCAATACTACGGTTAACATAAATCTCACCTACTTCTAATTCATCTGTGCATTTTTCTATCCATGCCAAATTATTAGTATAAAGATAGGCAGACAAGCCAAATTCACAATCATTACTGAAAGCTATCGCTTGCTCTATCGAATTTATTTTTACCACCGGTAAAATTGGCCCAAAGCTTTCTTCATGAATAATGGTCATTTCTTGAGTAACATTTTCTAATACTGTTGGTTGATACCATGCGCCATTTTCATATCCTTCTACCTTGGCTCTAGCGCCTCCAAAAGCAATGGTTGCACCTTCTTCTACAGCTTGTTTTACTTGCCCGTCGATGAAGTCTACTTCTCGTTGATTAACTTTTGGACCCATTTCAGAGTCAGCAGCGAGTGGATCCCCTACCTTTAATTGGCTAACTCGTTTGATAAATTTTTGCATAAATTCATCATAAATATCTTCATGAAGATAGAGTCGTTCGGCACAGGTACAAACTTGCCCACAATTAGCAAATCTGGCCCAAAATAAATCTTCAACGGCATTGTCAATATTCACGTCATTCATCACAACAAAGGGGGCTTTACCGCCCAGTTCAAGCATTACATGGGTTAGATGTTCAGCACTGCTGTGATAAATTGATTGACCTGCTTTGGTACTGCCTGTCATGGTGATCATTTTCGTGATTGGACTTTCACAAAGGTATTTGCCGATAACTGAACCATTACCATTTACTATATTTAACACGCCTGCTGGAATTCCCGCTTCATTGGCTATTTTACCTAGCTCTAAAGTGGCTAATGGTGTTTCGGCAGTTGGTTTTATAACAATGCTATTACCAGTGATCAAAGCAGGTCCAATTTTTCTGCCTGCTAATGCTAAAGGAAAATTCCATGCGGTAATGCCGACCACAACGCCTTTAGGGTATTTGTGAATATAGAGTTTCTCACCTTCATTATCTGACGCTAAAATATCACCTTCCATCGTTAAGGCATTATCGCAAGCGTACTCAATAAATGTCGCTGTTGCTTCCACTTCACCTTCTGCAACCGAAAGCAACTTTCCTTGTTCTTGAACTAATAACCGAGCAAGATCATTTGCCTCTGCACGAATACCTGCAGCAAATTTTCGTAATATTTTAGCTCTATTACGGGCAGTAACTTTTTTCCATGATTTTTGCGCTTTATTGGCAATGTCTAATGCGTATTGTGCATCAGCAATACAACCTTCAGGAATGCTCGCTAGTTGCTCTCCTGTACTTGGGTTATATACTGGAATTTCTCCATCCGACTTAGAAGCAATATATTCGCCATTAATAAAATGTAGGTTATTTTTTATTTGATTCATTTTTATCTTCCCATCCAGCCACCGTCCACAAGGACAGTACTACCATTCATGTATGATGATGCATCCGAGGCTAAAAATACCACGGGACCCATAAAGTCTTCCGGTTTTCCCCAACGTCCTTGAGGAATACGGCTTAATATTGACGTACTACGTTCGCTATCATTTCTTAACGCCTCGGTATTATCGGTAGCAATATAACCAGGTGCAATCGCGTTAACATTGATCCCTTGCGATGCCCATTCATTAGATAAAGCCATCACCAACTGACCAATTGCACCTTTACTTGCCGCATACCCAGGGACATTTATTCCGCCCTGATATGTCAGTAGTGAGGCGGTAAAAATAATTTTACCTGCTTGTCGGCTCAACATCTCTTTGCCAATTTCCCTACTTAAAATAAATTGAGCATTAAGGTTAACTTCCATTACGGTATCAAACAATTCGTCATTATGTTCTGCCGCTGGCGCTCTTAATATAGTGCCTGCATTATTGACCAATATATCAATTACCGGATGATTTTCTTTTACTTTATTAATGAAATGATAAATATCATCACGTTGACTAAAGTCACATTGATAGGAGTGGAATTTCCTGCCAAGCTCAGTCACTAATGCCGAAATTTCAGAGCCTTCTTCTAATGAAGCCGAGACACCAATAATGTCTGCACCAGCTTCGGCCAAAGCTAAAGCCATAGCTTTGCCTATACCTCGTTTGCAACCAGTGACTAGGGCAACTTTACCCGTTAAACTAAATTTGTTTAAAATCATTGTTTCAATTTCCTACGGCTTACTTTAAATATTTGCTTGGCAAGAGACTAGTGCTTTCAGCCCTTGTGGATTACCCGACATTTGCGCGAACGCTTGCTTAATATCAGTTAAATCAGATACCGAAGTTATATAAGGTTCAATATCAATTTCTTTTTTAGCAATCAGCTCTATTGCTTTCTCAAAGTCTTGATGTTCATAAACCCGAGCACCTAATAGCTCCAGCTCTTTCCAAAAAAATTGAAATAGATCTATTGCCGGCTTTTCACTATGAATTGCTACCATACAGATACGAGCTCGCACAGCTGCAATTTCCGTCATCGCATCTATAGCTTGTTTCACGCCTGAAACTTCAAACACAACATCCGCGCCTTTGCCTTCAGTCCAGCTTGATACATACTCTGCAAGATCTTGCTCTATTGGATTAACCGTAAGAATGTCGTTAGCTTTGGCAAAATCCAATCGTGATTCATTCACTTCTGAAATAAGCACTTCTGCGCCAGTACTTTTAGCAACCTGTGCAACCAGTTGACCTATAGGCCCACCGCCAATAATCACGGCTTTTTCACCTGCAACTAATCGCGCTCTCGAAACATCATGGCAAGCAACTGCTAACGGCTCTATTAGGGCGCCCTGTTTAAGTGAAACAGTCTTTGGTAATTTATGCAGTGTCCTTGCTTTAACTGTCCAAAAATTCTGAAAAGCACCCGGGCTATCTATCCCCATAAATTTAAGGTTATGACAAATATGGCTATGACCTGAGTGACATGCAGGACAGTCGTCGCAATAATCTAAAGGTCTAACGACAACTTCATCGCCAAGGGAAAAGTCATTTACATCTTCACCTATTTCAACAATCGTTCCAGACATTTCATGACCAATGGTTTTAGGCGGAGCAACACGTTCGTCCATCACGCCATGATAAATATGCATGTCAGTACCACAGATGCCGACATAACCAACTGCTAATCGTACTTCATCAGCTTTTGGTGCGACCGTTTCTACTTCAGTAATTTTAAAATTTTTATTACCAATATATAGTGCTGCCTGCACAGTGTTTTTTTGATTTGTAGCTTGCATTAAAATTACCTTTTTATTAAATATTAATTCGATGAGGGCCTAATAAATCCATATCGAATATCACGCCATGGCCAGCATCCTGTGGGGCAACAGCCAAGCCTTCTATTAGCTTTAATGGGGTTTTGGTGTATCGATCGATTGGGAAAGAGTGTACTTCTAGGAAACCCGCGTGAGGTTGAGAGGCCATCAATGAGACATGTAACTCGTGCATACCATGACTACATACCGTTAAATTATTAGCCTGTGCTAAAGCCGCAACTTTTAACCAACCGGTAATTCCGCCAATATTAGACGCATCGGGTTGTAAATAACTGAGCTTAGCTTGGGCAATGGCATAACCAAATTCATAAATAGTATGTAAATTTTCTCCCATAGCGGTAGGAATATTAATGCTATCAGCAATACGACCAAAACCTTGATAATCGTCAGGTATGGTGGGTTCCTCAAACCAAGTAATGTCATACTGTTCAACGGCATTCGCTAACTTTATAGCTTGCTCAACTGACAATGAATAATTTGCATCGATCATAAATTTACGATCTTTCCCGAGTAAATTTCTAACCGCGGCAATTCGAGCAACATCAGTACGATAATCAGGTGAACCAACTTTTATTTTTACGGCATTAAAGCCATTATCTAAATAGTTTGAGATATTGGTGAGTAATTTTTCCTCTGAAAAATTCAAATCTATGCCGCCAGCATAAGCTTTGGTTTTATTGCTAGCCCCGCCAGCAACACACCACAATGGTTGATTTAAACGTTTGCAACGAATATCCCATAGCGCAATATCAACAGCTGAAATGGCAAATGAAACTAAACCTCCACGGCCAACATAATGTAAATGCCAGCCCATTTGGTCGTTAAGGTATTCAATGCGATTGGCATTTTCATTCATTAAAAACGGCTTTAGCTCATCTTCAAGTAATGAATAAATAGCTTTGCCACCTTTTCCACCCGTGTAGGTGTAACCAACGCCATGGTAACCATCTTGACAAGTTATCCGACAAAGAATTAATTCAAAATGAGTATGGTCACCATGCATCGCATCATTCAACACCTCATCTAAAGGAACTTGATAATACTCAATTTCAATATTTGTTATTTTACTATTACTATTTTTCATTACTTTGACAATCGTAAATTGTTAACAATATACTATACAGTGTACTTAATTATCTGATAAGGTCAATACATAGCCTGAAAAATATAGAGAAATAATCAATTTTCTATTTTTATTAACTGGCTAAAAGTAGAAGCTAAAAATTTATTAGTTAAGTTTTTCATCTTTATATTAGTTATGTCATTGATTGCTATTATGCTAGATATGAAAGATGAAAAAATGAAGAGTGAATTCAATAACAATCAAATGAAAGGAATAGGCTGATGCCCCACTTGTTAATGATAGGTGAGTGTATGATCGAGTTATCTCAAAATAATGAACTCGGTGAATATAAACAAAGTTTTGCTGGTGATGTATTTAATACAGGGGTTTATATTAAACGCTGCTTAAAAGACAGCGCACAAGTGAGTTTTCTATCAGTTATTGGAGAAGATAAATTGAGTACACAATTTTTGAATTTAATGGCTAATGAGCAAATTAACAGCCGTTATTTATATCGCTGTAAATCAAATAAAATGGGCCTGTATATCATTAATATTGATCAATATGGCGAACGAACTTTTGATTATTGGCGAGAAAATTCTGCCGCTAGACAACTGATGCAACTTATCAAGCAAGATAGTGACAAAATGGCTTTCAGCTCTGTTACTACTCTATTTTTTTCTGGTATTTCAATTGCGATTTTATCACCTGATGATTTGCAAGACTTTTGGAAATTTATTAAGTGTCGTCGCTCTCAAGGTTGCCAAATCGTTTTTGATCCTAATTATCGTCCTGCACTATGGCCTTCACCTGAACACGCAAAAGATGCATTTGAAATTGCTTACTCTCTATCAAACGTAGTATTACCTGGCGTAGATGATCATAAAAATTTATACAATCACCAAACTGCTGCTGAAATTGCCAGTCATTTAGAAGCGAAAGGCATAGGTGAAATCATTATAAAAAATGGCGATCTGGAGGTGCTTGTTAGTGCTAGAGGCAGACGAACTAAAATAGACATTATTCCTGTAACTGAAGTCGTAGATACTACTTCTGCTGGAGATGCCTTTAATGGCGGTTATTTGAGTGCCAGACAAAATGGTAAATCGGTAAAAGATGCGGTCATTTATGCCGCAAACGTTGCTGGTTGTGTTATTCAGCACAAAGGCGCAATTGTGCCAAAAGCTTGTTTTGACACTGCAATAACTCCTTTGGTGTGATTTACCCGTTTATGATTTCTTTGTTCGACCTTTGCTAATAATATCCGCTTTTATATGTGGCTCTAATGCCATGGTCGGCTGAAAAAAAGTGGCTTCATCATAACGCCCGACTTGATCTCTTGGGTTTCTAAAATACGCATTCTTTGAGCCTTGTTGCAAGTCACAATCAAACCTCACCAAAAATGAATTACTTTCTACTACCCGTCTAGCATCATTTGGATTAATGGTACTTTCACTAATATGGCTTAAGCCCCACGAGACACCTTGTCCGTTATTGCTGTCGTTAAATGCATCGGGACAAAATGGACCGCCAGCAACGGGTGGGCAAGTAACCGTTGCCATAATATTAAAATTAATGCCATCAGCAGCATACTGAATGGTATTTTTTTCGGGCCCATCAACACACAGTAATGCGGCAATACCTTCTTTGTATGGGAAAAGAAAGGTTTCATGGCCTGAATTTAATAATGGATTAATGTCAGGTTTGACATAGGGGCCATGTGGATTTTCTGCAATAGCAACACCTTGAGCTCTAACAAGCCAGTCTTTTTCTTTAGAAATTGGCTGTCCTTTATAGAATAACCAAATTCGTCCCTGATAAACGAGTGGATAGGGATCATGGATTGCTCCACCGTCCCACTCGTCATCGCTACCTAAATCAAGAATGCTATGCTCACATCGAGTCCAGGGGCCGTTGGCCGAATCAGCCCAAGCCATACTCACGTCACAATGATCACCTTTTTCACTCTGAAAAGTTCCAGTGAAGGTTTGAAAAAACAAGTAATACTTATCTTCAAAAACAAGGATATCTGGTGTAGTAGCTGATCTATCACCATATTGTCCTGCTGCAGTTCTTGATACAGCAACCCCTTGCTCTTGCCAATCAAAGCCGTCTTTACTGGTCGCATACCAAATATCAGCTAGATCCCAATCAACAGCAGGAAGCTCACCTGTACAACGATCCATGCCAACAGGGTTACTTTTAGTGGCGCGACGCGTATACCAAACGTAATAGGTGTCACCGACCAAAATAACTTTACTGGGATCACGTCTTGATACTTTCTCATCTTTACCAACGCCCGAGATGTAAGAGTATTTAAAGTTGGTAAAAAACTCATTATCTCTGTCATCAGGCTCTGGCCAAACGTCATAAAGCCGCTGCATTGCATGACTAAGCCCTTGAGGTTTATCTTTAGGAAGTTTTCCTAGCATTTTTGTTAACCCTAATTTTAATATTGTGAGCAAAAAATAAGGCTCTCTTTATTAAAAATAAAGAGAGCCTGTTTACTATAAATTAAACTTATTTATTAGAAAACAGCTCTTACACCTAAGCGTAACGTACGGCCATTATATGTTTGGTTGTAATTTCTATCTGTAGGTACGTCATCACCTTTAATTAAATTACCATCGGTACGTGCAGCAGAGAAAAATTCAGTACTTTCTTCTAATACATTACTTACGCTACCAATTAATTCAAAATTTTCTGTGAATTTATAACTAAACGATGCATCTAACTGACCATAATCATCGCGCCAAATAGCCATACCGTCTAAATTATTTATTGGATTCTCTAATGATTCTGAGCGCCAATTATAAGCAACACGAACCATTAAGTTATCATCTTCATAGAAACCCATAATGTTATAAGTATCTTCAGATTGATATTGATACGGTAGATCAACCGACTCATCACCAAAAGACTCTTTAAAGTAATCAGCTTCACTATCAGCATAGGTATAGTTCGCTTGAATACCAAAGTTTTCGAATCCTTTGATAAAGTCAAAATTAGTGAGGAAACCAAGTTCTAAACCACTGATTTTGCCACCTTCGCCATTAATAGGCATAGACACTGATTCAAAGAATAATGGAAATTCTTGTGGTGAAGGTAAAGCAACTTCACCTGCTAAAAAGTCTTCTTCAGTATAGAATGGTTCGCGAGTACCTATTTCAGTTTCATACCCTTCAACTTGTACTTTGCCTAATTCAACAAAATTAAAAATAAAAGTTTCAATATCTTTATAATATACCCCTGCAGAAAACATACCTGTTTCGCTGAAGTAATATTCATAAGAAAGATCGAATTGATTCGCTTCATACGGGTCTAACTTCACATTACCGCCAACGAATGAATCTTCATCAGCAACAGTCCAATCTGGATCATTAATGCCGTCGATATCATACCAACCATCAGTCGTGGTACTTGCCCCAGCTTTTGCTTGATTAAAATTAGGTCGCGCCATCACTTTAGCAGCTGCAAACCTAAGTACCATTTCACTATTAAGTTTGTAACTTAAATTAAGACTAGGCAAAACGTTGTCATAATCATGTTCTAAAGAAATTTGTTCTAATTCCATGCCATGAGTTGCTTCATAATAGCCGCCAGTTAAGGCTTTACTAGTAAGGTCTGTTTGGACATAACGTACACCAACATTACCTGTTAAGTCACCATCCAACATATCGATATTGGCTTGTAGATATACTGCCATGGTTTCTTCTTCATTATCTGCCGAGCCACGTCGATCAGGTGTCATCCCCATAGTTTCAAAGACGCTATCAAAGTCAGTAAAATAAGGAGTTGAACCATCGTCGGTGAAACCAAAGAGTTTATTCATATGAGCTGTATAGCTAGTGATAGCCGTATCAAAACTATGGATCGAATTCCATCCTGTAGGCACTCCAGAATTTGCATTTCCGCCCATAAAGTTTTTCGGGTCAAATCGCTCAGCATTCGCATCATGAAATAAAGGTTCAGCGCCCCATAAGCTCCAGCCACCATTATAATCTTCAAATGCGATTTCCCAAGGGCCAAGGTGCTGTGATGCACTTAGGGTTTCTTTAGTTCGTTTATTCCAACGAGCACCTACTTCAACAGAACTAAACAGTTCACTGCTATCTAAATCATATTCGGCGTCTACTTTAAATGAGGTGTCTTCATCGGTATTTTCTACCGGCAAACGCATAATTGGCCCTTGGTTCAAACGGTTAAGGTTAAAATCAACTAAGCCATCTTGCTCGTATGTTTCACCAGCATGGTTGTCAGTCTTAGCAGCATCGTAATATTCTGTTCCCCAAGGTAAATAAGAGTATTGACGATCAGAGCCAAGTTTAAATAACGCATCATGTTGATCGCCGTTTAACCACCAGTGGTCAAAATTATACAATTGTTGAGTCAGCTGTTCGGTTTCAGCTTTGGAATAACCAGCTGCAAATGAAAGGGTCCATTTTTCTAACTCTATTTCAGCACCAAGTTGTACAGTTAGCGTATCAATATCTGCGCCAATATTTTCATCAACAGGAGAAATATATAAGTTATCAACGGCAAATTCAGTCATGGTATTGGTACTAGGATCAGTAACAACAGAGTCTGCATCAATAGCCCCATAGCCATAAGGAATCCAGCTGGTAAATGAATGGGTTAGAAAATCATCTTCCACTTTGCTGTAGGTTACATCTAAATAGCTATCAATGTTGTCGGCTGGTTGCCACTGCAGGTTGACTAAAACAGAGCTACGTTCGCGCTCACGACCTTGGGCAGAAACGCCCCAACGAGTTGGGTAAAAGCCTTGCTCAGATTCTTCCCAACTCCAGTTTGACATAGAATCTGTTCGAGTATCTATTTGTTCATGTGATACCGCGGCAGCAATACCAAATGTATCACTTAGTGGCGTCATATAAGAAAAAGTAAAAGCGGGAGAGGTCTCTTCATTATTTTCATTATAAACAGCTTCAACAAAAGCCGTGCCTTTAGCTTCACCAACATCGAGAGGTCGAGCCGTTAAGATATTAATCGTACCACCGATACTACCTTCCATATGTTTTGCCATAGGCGATTTATAAACCTCTATGGCAGAGATCATAGAAGAAGGCATACTACTAAAATCAATGCCGCGTCCTTCACCTGCTGATGCTACTGTTTGACCATTAATTAAAGTAAGGTTTAGATTGTCGGCAATGCCACGTATAGTTACTGAAGTTCCTTCTCCGTTATCTCGAGCTATACCCACACCAGTAATGCGTTGTAATGCTTCGGCAATATTTCTATCGGGCATTTTACCTATATCTTCAGCCACTATAGTATCAGACACCACCTCGCTAAACCGTTTACGATTAACCGCTTCGGATAACGAACCACGAAGACCAGTTATTTGAATAACTTCGACTTCGTCGGTGCTTGCTTCGTTTGTTTCTTCGGCCGCAAGGACTGATGGTGCAGTAAGGGTTAGTACAGCTATAGCGTTTATACACGCAAGGTTTAACTTATTTCGATAGAACTGTTTCATGGCTTTGCCTGTTATTTATATAGTTATTTAGAAAACCAAACTAGAACTTTATTCATCCCATAAACTCAGTACTAGTTTTAGATAGTAACGTATCAAATTAAACATTGTCAAAACAAAACAATACAATTGCAGATTGTTAACAATATTAGATTTAATTAATTTATAACTTCCTTTTTACAGATTGTCAACAATTTACATAGTTTATTTTTTGCTCACGTATTTCATTTATATAAATCCCTATTCAGCATCGCAATTGTGTATTGTTGACAATGGGTGTGGGGTATGTAAAAAATAGTCGTTAAAGAAAATTAATAATGACTCGCGATAATGTTAGCCAGATAGTAAATAGCTAAATTAATACATGAATAAGCTGAAGCAGTATTGGCGGTATTAACAAAACTAAGAATAAGGTGAAAAAGTGAAAACGGTACAACTAATATATATCGCCATCTTTGGATTATTATTTGCGTGTGCTGAACAAGATAAACCAGAAGAGTCCACAGCCAAAACAGAAACTACTGCGAGAATAAAGCCTGAATCTTTTATTAGAAAATCCAGTATTTTTTTCACTCAACCGCTTCGAAATGAAATCTCAAACCATGATCATGGCAAATATACTGATTATCATGTTGATGCCACTATGTGGGGCTTCCTGCCTCCTTCTTTTACTAATTTTGATTTTCAAACAAATTTAACAACAACAATGAATAGTTATGTTACTGACACTATTAATCATGACCTTGCTGATGTTGGTTGGGTTTCACGCATAGAATGGGATGTTATTTGGAATGGGATGACATCAAAATATCCTCAAACTTTCCAACAAGCGATGGTTAAACGACTCGATGGCTCAAGTCTGGAAATAAAATGGTTTCCAGGTCATTATTTTTTTTCAACTCACCATCCGTTATTTCGCGAGTATATTGAATGGCAAATTCAAGATGTTGCTTTTTATGATAATGAAAACGTCATTAATAGAGTCGATGCTATCTTGTTTGATTCACAACATTCCAATCCAGCACAATATTATTTAGGTGGAGATTTTAGTGAACATTGCATGGCTAATTTTAATACTTGGTTGGTCAAAAACTTTAGTAATGATGAATTAATTGCACTTGGTATTACTAATATATCAACATTTCACTACGGTGACTTTTTAAAAACTGCTGGATATACCGCGGCTCAATATGAGGCTGAAACCACCACTATTCCCAATAAAATTCCGTTAAACAATGAATACCGCCATTTTTTACAAGATTGGAACAATAGCTACTTAGCTGAATTAGTTCAATACACTGATGAAGTTGCCAAGGCAAAAGGTTACCCCTATCAAGAAGGTGTTGGCTATATTGAGGTAGGCACCAGTTCACCGATACTTGATCCCTATTGGAATGGGATAAGAATGCCCTTTAATGATGAATTTGATTTCTATGTGCAAGAATTTAACCATCGTGCCACCGAGCAGAAAATTAATGGTGACGTAATGCTAATGTACAAACTAGCAGAAGCTATTAATAAACCTTTAGCTTTAACCGCACTGCCTTATCCTGATTGGAATTATATGGTTGATCATCCTGAAGCGGTTGATTTAGTGCGTACATGGATAGCACTCGCGTATGCTAATGGCCAAATTTTTATGGCACCTGAACATATGTGGGCTTATCAGGGGGCATTGCAGCGTTATTACGATCCAGCCATAGGGGATTACGATTATATTTATGCTTGGATAAACGAAAAGTCGCTCATGTTTGATGGCTATGAAACGGTCGCTAACGTTGGCTTAGTATATAGTCACAAAGCTTACCGTGAAACTCAATACGATGAGTTAGATGTATTTTTGGCAGCCTCAGATCTCATGGAACAAAATATCCCTTATAAATTATTAGTCGCTGGTGATAGCTGGTGGCCAAAATATTTAACCGATAGTGATCAAAGCCATGATATGGACAATTTTAACGTGATTGTAAAAACTGACTTTAATGGCGCAACACTTAGCTCATCACAAACAGCAAAGCTTAATTATTATCGAAATAAAGTTGTAAAGTGGTCAGGTAAAGCGTCAATAACTGATTTATTGCCAAAAGAGGTAGCCGTTGATGTTGCACAGGTTGCGCTGTTCCCTAGAGAAAATCCAACCTTAAATGCAACAATGAGCAATGCACCGCGCATTATGCATTTGGTAAACAGAGACTACAATGCCATAACGAGTAGCCTAAACCCAAAAACCAATTTAACCGTAACAATTAACGACAGTTTATATACTGATGTCACATCAGGTTTTGTTGGCGCCACTTATACTCAAGCAGGACAATCAGCCATTCAGTTAGATATCAGCTACGAAAATGGTATCACTAGCGTGAAAATACCAGAATTAAAAAGTTGGGGGTTAATTGAACTATACCCGTTACCATTCAAAGTGCAGTAATTCAGATGTACACATTAAAATCAAATTGATAGTAATTTAAATAAAAAATGTTTACAGCATGTTATTCAATTGCTACATTGGTTTGTAAATTGTTAACAATATTTATTTCTTAATTGTCTTGAATATTAAAAAACATTTCAATCAAAGGTAATAAACAATGACGACATGCACTGAAGTGGTTACTTCCTCAGATTCATATAAGGATATCATGCCAAGAACAACAAAAATTAACTATGGTATAGGAGATTTTGGCAATAACATTATTTGGCATACCATGGGGATATGGCTTGCGTATTTTTATACGGATGTTTACGGTTTAAGTGCAAGTCATGTTGCTGTTATGTATTTAATGCTAAGAATATTTGATGCGATAACCGACCCATTAGTAGGCTTATTGGTTGATAGAACTCGCACTAAACATGGTAGCTGTCGTCCATTTATTCTTTATGGCACTATTCCATTAGCAATAACTTTCATCATGTTATTTTATACGCCAGATCTCGGTGAAACAGGTAAGCTTGTTTATGCTTATGTAAGTTTTTCCTTACTTACCCTTGCTTATACGTTAGTCAATGTCCCATTTTCTGCAATGGCCGGATTTTTAACACGTGATTCAGACGAAAGAACCATGCTGCAATCTTTTCGATTTGGCCTAGGCATGCTTGCCTCAGTTTTTGTTTCATACAGCACACTATCTTTAGTCGGCTTATTTGGTCAAGGTAACGATCAACAAGGTTTCTTTTATACAGCAGTTGTTTTTGCTTTATTGATAGTCGGTTGTTTATATTATTGTTTTTTTACCGTTAAAGAAGTTTACCCAGCCCCTGCTTTAAAAAATGACGAAAAAATGGGGTTAAAAGATCTCATTGGCAGCATTAAAGAAGCCTTTAATAACCAGCAATTAGTAATACTTTTTCTAGGCAATATTCTCTTTTTTATCATTTTAACATTAAAGGCAACCCCTACTGTTTATTATGTCAAAGAAGTATTGATAGACGCTGAACATATGATGACAACTTTCATAACATGGGGAACTGTCGGTGCAACATTAGGGGCGGCATTGTCAGGATTAATGTGGACAAGGTTCGATAAAGTACGCGCTTACAAAATATTAATGTTTGTTTGTGGTGTACTTACTGCTATCCCTTACTGGCTACCAGGCGATGCTTTTTCATCGATATTAATATTAGGTACTGTTGTTTCATTTCTATCATTAAGCATGGTGCCACTTATTTGGAGTATGTTGAGTGATGTTGTTGATTATCAAGTCACGCTGACTGGCAAAAATATGTCAGGACTGTTTTTTGCCCTATTTCTATTTACCCTAAAAGTAGGGCTAGGTGTCGGAGGTGCATTAGCTCTTTGGATTATGGGTGAAACTGGCTATGTCGCTAATATTGCTCAACAAACTCCTGAAGTCGTCGAAAGTATAAATTTTATTAGTACCTTATTACCGGGCATTCTCTTTATTGTTGCAGGCATGATTATGATGTTTTACACCCTAGATAAAGAAAAACGCGCAGAAATAAAATTAAAGTTGTATGGAGAATAATTAGGTGAGTAAGTTAGACAAAAATATGAGTGCAGCAATGCAGCGTCATCAAATGGATGATAGTGAGAATGAATTATATACCCGGTTTCGCTATCAACCAGTAACAGGCTTAGGCTATGAAAAAGGGGTTAACCGTCGCGATCCCAGTACTATTATCAAGGCAAATGGAAAATACTATATTTGGTATACCCGAAATGAATACCAGCAATCAAGTTGGTTAGATGCTGATATTTGGTATGCAACAAGTGACGATGGCATTGCCTGGCAAGAACAAGGGCCGGCCGTAACAAGAGGGCCAGAAGGCTCGTGGGATGAATACAGTGTGTTTACCACTGAAATATTAGTTGCAGAAAACAAATATTATTTATGCTATCAGGCGAAGCAAAATAATGACCCGTTAAATCTCGTAGGTATGGCAACAGCAGAAAGCCCTGATGGGCCATGGACAAAATTAGCAGAGCCTATTTTAGAGCCTTGCCGTGATGGTAAACTTATTAACCCTAAAGAGCACGGGGACTCTAATTGGGGTGCGGCTTTAGAGATGGGTTCATGGGATAGCGGTGCAATACATGATCCCGGCATTATTAAATTTAATGGCCAATATTATTTGTATTATAAAGGACATGCTATTGGTGAAAAAATGTTTACCGATTCCAAATGGGGGCTAGCTATCGCTGATCACCCAGAAGGTCCATATGTTAAGCATGCAGCTAATCCTGTGTCTAATAGTGGTCATGAAACGTGGGTATTTCCATGGAAAACTGGCATGGCGGCAATCGTTGATTGGGCAGGACCAGAAAAAGGCACCATTCAATACTCTGAGAACGGTATAGACTTTGAAATTGTCACAACGCTTGAAGATATTCCCCCAGCAGGTGGTGCTTATGTACCAGACAAATTCTTAAATAACGGCGATGGACAGGGGTTCTCATGGGGACTTGCACATTACGGCGCTTCAGATTGGTGCTTTTTAGTCGGCTTTACGTGTGATTTAACACGTCATGGAGAAAAAGATTTAGGCTGGCACGGTTTCCCACACTACAGCACTATAAGAGATGTAATGAAAGAGCCTGAACGTTTTGGCATTACAAGAGACAATTTATTTCAAAAAAAGTAAATTCCCTAAGGAAAACAAAACCTAAATTGAGTTGTGCCATTAGCCACTTCCGCTTATGGCACAACCCTGCTCGATAAATAATTTACCAAGGATATAATTTTCGTTCTCGGAATAATTCTCCTGTTGGTCCATCCGCATCTATCGTTGCTAACCAAACTGGCGTATCCGCAGGTTCGACTCCTGTCGGGAAGGCCATTTCAAACTCAACGTTTTGAACTTTCTTTTGCTGTTATCAGCCAAGTCACCGCCTTGTTTTCTGATTATTATGCCCAATACTAATTACAGGCATAATTAAAAGGAAACAAATATGACACAGCTTAAAGTAAGCTATTTTGATGTAGATGGTGGCCGTGCAGAGCCAATAAGACTAGCATTTCACTTGGGTGGTATAGCATTTGAAGATTACCGCTTCCCATACACTGATTTCCCACAAGAAGCAGCAAAAACACCGCTTGGGCAGGTGCCTGTTTTATACGTAGATGACGTTTTAATCACTCAGTCGAGTGCAATTTTACGTTACGCTGGCAAGTTAACCAATTTGTACCCTGATGATGTATACCAAGCGCTAATTTGTGATGAAGTGATCGACGTAGCTGAAGACATTATTAACAAAATTGTGCCTACTTTATTTTTAGAAGGTGACGCACAAAAAGTTGCAAGAAAACAATTAGCTCAAGATGGTTTACCAAAATATTTAAGCCATATAGAGAGTAAGTTAATTCAACAAGGTGGTAAGTACTTTGCTGATAATAAACTTAGTATTGCTGACTTAAAAGTTATGTCGATTGTAGGCTGGTTAAATTCTGGAGGTTTGGATCATTTGCCAACGGATCTAGTTGCCAATATTGCGCCACAATTAAACCAACATATGCAACTGATCAGCAGCAATGCTGATATTGCAAACTATTATGCCAATCGCTAATTTATAATAATCAGCCAACCTTTCATCATCAATGTGAGGTTGGCCGCTCTACTTCCCTGAAGTAAGCCAAATAGATGAGCTAATGATAAAATTCAAAAAATATTCTCTTTTAGTATTCATCCTTGCAAATTTTTCTTATGATACTGATTAATGTTTAATCCCTGATTCATGTTATGACCGATAAAACCAGACCTATTGAAAAACCAGTAGAAAAACAACAGCAGTGCCATGTGGTTCTTGCAGGTAATTTAGTTGCCAAGCCTGAGATACGTTATCGAGCAAACCCTGTTGTGCCAATTGCAGAATTTGTTATTGCTACCAATCAGTCGTGGTTTGACAAAAAAACTAATTCGTTTAAAGACTGGACCAGCTACCATAGCTGTCATTTTGAAGGTCACGATGTAGAAAAGCATTTTTTATATGCCGATAAAGGACAGTTGCTTCTTATTCATGGCGCACTGGCCACAAGCAATAAACGACAAAAAGATTTTATCCAAATTGAGTCTTTATCAGTACTGGGCAAAGGTATTCACCTGGGCATCAATCAACTGATTTGTAATGCAACATTAGTGTCAGAGGTTAAATTAGTCACAACTGAAAATAACGTCAGCTTGGCGGAATTTACCGTAACCATTAATGAACCGGGGTTTGTTGAGTCCGATCATCACTTTAAAGGACAAAAAATTACTCGCCTTGTCCACCTTTGGGGGAAAAGTGCTGAGTTTTTTGCAAATAAAGCCAGCATTAACGAACAAATACTTATAGAAGGCACGGTAAGCTACCTTAGTACGAATAAAAAACAGCACCTGATAGAGGCGAAGAAAGTCATCATTTGTCCTGCCCTTTAGCTGCTGTTGTGCTGTTGATGAAATCATTTTGGTTAAAATATAAAGCCTCTATTACATTTTTAGGGGTGTTTTTTCTGATCAGTGCAGGTATCGCACTACTCTTTAATTTTTCTGGCCTGTTATCTCACTTTGACCAAGCTTGGGTTGATAACAACATTAACCAGCAAGGTACTAATGGCATAATATATTTTATTGCTGTAATTGCCTTAGCAACCAGTATAAGCCTGCCAAGACAAGTAGCTGCCTTTGCTGCAGGTTATGCATTTGGTGTCTGGCAAGGTACATTAGTAGCTACATTTGCCGCCGCACTAGGTTGCAGCATAACGTTTTACACTGCACGATTTATTGCCCGTCCATTGGTGATAAAACGCTTTAGTGACAAAGTTGAAATTTTTAATAATTTTCTGCAAAAAGACACCTTTCAAAAAACCTTTATTATCCGTTTAATTCCTGCCGGCAATAATTTTTTATTAAACCTATGTTCAGGTGTTGGTGACATTGACGCGAAACGGTTTATCAGCGCATCGTATTTAGGTTTCTTTCCACAAATGGCAATATTTGCTTTAGCGGGCAGCGGTATTCAAATGAAGTCTTATTGGCAAATTGGAGCAAGCGGTGCGTTAAGCGTTATTGCCTGTATTCTAAGTTACCGTTTGTATAAGCGTTACCAAAGCGAGCTTAACGCTCACCCCAAGACCATTAAATAATAGATGATTCTGTAATCGATAAGTTGATTTTCTTATTTGGAAAGTCAGCTATAAATCGCTAAAATCCTCCCAAACACTCAAATAATATCTGAATGAGATAAAGATGATCGAACGTATTGAAACCAAACAACGCATGAGCCGTATTGTAAAACATAACGGGACCATTTATTTATGTGGTCAAGTTTGTAAGGATGCCGAGCAAGGTATAACCGAGCAAACTCAAACCATGCTGGACAAAGTTGAAGACTTATTAGAACAAGCTGGTAGCGATAAAGAACACATTTTATCTGCAACTATTTACGTTAAAACGATGGATGATTTTGCCGCAATGAATGCCGTTTGGGATAATTGGGTGCCTGAAGGGTTTGCACCGGCAAGAGCCTGCGTTGAAGCAAGTATGGCTAGAGATGCATTGTTAGTTGAAATATCTGTAGTTGCTGCTGAAAAGTAAAACCTTACTCAAGAAACAAGCCCTCCCTTTCCCCCATCCCTGGTTTGGGAGGATAAGCACCTCCATGTGCAAAAAAGGCCCTGATAGGGCCTTTAATTTAAAACATAGTGTTTAGCTTATTTAAGCGTAGTTAAATGCAATACTAAGTTTTTGTAATCATTCAAAAAGTCACTACGGTTTAATCCGCCAGCTTCAACTTTATAACGACCATTAACGATAATGGTTGGTACACCAGTTAACGCGCCTTTACGAGTCATTTCATCTTGAAGTTTTTTCATTTGTTTCGCTTTTGAGTTAACACCAAAGCTAGACATTAATTTTTCAAATTTTTCACCGTCTGCGCCAACACCTTCAAATAACTTTCGTAATTCTGCAGTAGAAGCCAATGGCTTACGCTGAACTTGAATGGCATCAAACATTGCCGCAATTAGTTGCTCTTCTTGAGGCATATGCTCTGCAACAATCATTGCTTTAGTAATGTTGAACTGTACTTCAGGGCTTGCTGCACGTAAAAAATCAACATGATTCTTTTCAAAGCTCACGCCTTCAGGTAAAGACTTTTTAATGTCTTTCATTAGTGGTTCAAAACGTAAACAGTGTGGACAGTAAAATGAAAAATATTCACGTACTTCAGGTTTTGCTGAAGCAGTATCACTTACCACAGTGTAATGTGTGCCTTCTTTATAATCGGCTGCCTGTGAAGACGCTGACGCAAACAGGGCCACAAAAATCAAACTAATAAACTTTTTCATTACTTAACAAATTCCTTGCATATATTTTTATATTTATGACTTGGTGCTAGTTACCTAAGTTCAAACTTAAGCTTGGCTCTTGTAAAATAGCGTGCTGCTCTTTTAACATTAAGATCTGCTGCTCCCAGTATTTTTCGGTATTAAACCAAGGAAAATTTCTTGGGAACGCTGGATCTTGCCAACGCTTAGTTAACCATGCCATATAATTGATTAATCTCATTGAACGCAATGATTCTATCAGTGTTAGCTCATTATGTTCAAATGAAAAAAACTCTTCATAGCCCATTAATAACGTATCCAATTGTAACAATCTATTTTGACGATCGCCAGAAAGCATCATCCACAGGTCTTGAATGGCAGGACCAGTGCGACAATCATCGAGATCAACAAAGTGCGGTCCATCATCAGTCCACAGTATATTTCCTGCATGACAGTCACCATGTAAACGTATCTGTTTAGTTGGTTTATATTGATCTTTGGCAATATCTATCACCTGATCCAGTACCGTAAAGAATGGAAGTTGCAAGCCTGAACTTACCATATTGCCATCGGTAATGATTTCTCGGGCTTGAATTAAGCTTTCTTCGGTAGTTATTTGCGGGCGGCACTCAAATGGTTTAGTGCTGGCAACAGCATGTATTCTACCAACAAAGCGTCCCATCCATTCTAATTGGTCTAAATTATCAACTTCAAAAATTCTGCCACCACGACAAGGAAATACTGCGAAGGTAAAGCCCTGATGAGTAAAAATGCTTTGCCCATCTCTCACTAATGGTGCAACCATTGGTAACTCTGCTGCGGCAAGCTCTAAAGCAAAGTCATGTTCCTCTTGAATTTGCGCTAGGGTCCAGCGATTCGGTCGATAAAACTTAGTGACATACTTCACCAAATCATCATCATGAAATTGATAAACCCGGTTCTCATAACTGTTTAACGCCAGCAAACCACTGGCAACACTAAAACCTGCAGCTTCTAAACCATCAATAATGGTTTCAGGCCTAAGGGATGCAAAACTAAAATCTGCCAAATCACTTGTACTCATCGTTTATTAAAGAACACGCTGCTTTGTTTAATGACCACATCATTATCAGCAGGTTCCGTTTGATGGATAACAAACGAAATATCAGTCATATAATTTTTTAAGTCATAGGGGTCTACTGCAATACTGATGGCAATCGTATGTATTTCTGCGGCATTAACAGTAACAACTTTATCACCCTGCCATTCATAGTTGCCTAAACCTTCAACTTTAATTGCATAGGTCGCTTGATGTTGTGATTTATTCAGTATTTTCAAGGTGTACACATTTTCAATAAAGCCATCGATATTTTCCCGGGCGAGGGCATTTCTATCTCGGATAATATCTAATTGCAGCGGTACACGAGTGGCAATATCATTAATAAAAAAGCCCACCATAACCGTTAATACGATGGCATACATAAACAGTTTAGGTCGCAGGATATGTACGGTTTTACCTTTTAATACCGTTTCAGTGGTGTAGCGGATAAGACCTTTTTTATACTTCATCCGTTCCATTACGCCATCACAGGCATCGACACAGGCACCACAGTTAATGCACTCATATTGTAAGCCATTGCGTATATCAATGCCGGTAGGACAAACTTCGACACAAAGGTTACAGTCAATACAGTCGCCAAGCCCCAACTCTTTAGGATCGGCTTTGCGCCCCCTTGGTCCTCTATTTTCACCTCGGCCGTAATCATACGAGACGGTTACGGTGTCTTGATCAAACATCGCAGATTGAAAACGTGCATATGGACACATATGCAAACACATGATTTCACGCATCCAACCAGCATTACCATAGGTACAAAAAGCAAAAAACAAAATCCACAAGGTAATCAAAAATGACGCATTAAAAGTAAAGAAATCTATGGTGAGTTGCTGCATTGGGGTGAAATAACCAATAAAGGTAATTGCCGTTAATAACGAAAACAGCAGCCAACAGCCATGTTTAAGTGCTTTTCGCCAAAACTTATCAAAGTTCATCTTTTGAGAATCAAGTTTTTTACGCTTATTGGCAGCACCTTCAAACTTTTCTTCGAACCAAATGAAAATGAAGGTCCAAACAGTTTGTGGGCACAAATAGCCACACCAAACTCTACCGAGAAAGGTGGTGACAAAAAACAGCAAAAATGCGCCAATAATACAAATCCATGCAAGCAGGGTTAAATCTTGTGGCCAAAGAGTTAAACCAAAAATGTTAAACCTTTGCTCACCGATATCAAATAAAATGGCTTGTTGGCCGTTGTATTGCAACCAGGGAAGGGCTGCGAACATCGCCAGAAAGAATATATTCATTTTACGACGAATATTTTGGAAGAAACCTTTCACTTTGCGAACATAAATTTGATCACGCGGTTTATATTGCTCAACACTACCCGATTTAGGTCGATGTACCTTAATATTTTTAACAGGAATTGTTTGAGTTTGTACTTTTGCAGGCTTTTTATTGTCAACCATGGCCATTCCAAAATTGAGGCATATTTCTATCGCTCAATTATAACAAGGGTATTCACTAAAAGCGTGATTTAGATTAAGTTTTTTTAATTTTTTAACATTTGCTTAAAATGGGTTATTATCACTATTAATCACTAATTCCGATAAAATCGAGCGCACATGTTTAAAAATCTAATAATAATAATTGTTGCAATAGCGGTGTATTTACACTTTTATCCGAATGAAGAGTTAAATGAATGGTTCAGTGAAACAAAGCAACAGGCGCAAGAGGACTTCTCTGAGATTGCCGATACCAAAGCAAAAGTAGCACCAAGTAAGTTGATTTCAGTATTACAAACTGACTTTAAAAAGTTTTCGAAAAAAGAGGTCGCTTATGTAAAACAAGTTGCAGAAACTCGTGATTCATTAAAAGCATTTCATAAAGAGTACTGCGTAGAGCCTAAGGATAACCCAAGGTTACGCAGACAATATCAATTAAAAGTATGTTCGACTATCGATCAATACAGAATTTTGTAGCGTTATATTAAAAAGATTTTAGCGGTTATTACCTAAATCTTGTAACACCTGAGCAAATTTATCGGCGCTCGATGTTTGCTCTGCGTGTTCACCATTATTGATACACCAACACCCATTTACCATTACATCCTTTATTGGATTATCTTGACTGGCAAACATCATACTGTCTAAAACAAATTTATTTTGATTGGCAAATAAACGCGTCTTATTTTCGTCCAGCACTAATAAATCGGCTTGTTTACCTATCTCAAGCTCGCCAGTATTACTACTGGTGCTAAGTGCTCCGGCTTTCGCAGTATGTTGCCATAAATTTTGCCCGACAGAACGAGTGTCACTGGTTGCTAAGATGGCGCGTTGCTGCTTGATTAACCGTTGTGCATATTCAAGCAGTCGGATTTCTTCAATAGCAGATACGCTGATATGACTGTCAGAGCCGATAGCAACTTGCCCACCTTGGTCCATAAACTCAGTTGTAGGAAAAATACCATCGCCCAAGTTAGCTTCAGTGGTTGGACAAATACCGGCAATCGCTTGCGTTTTTATGATGCCAGCAACTTCTTGTTGATCAATATGAGTGGCGTGAATTAAACACCAGTGTTGATCCAGGTCCATATTATCTAACAACCATTGCACTGGTCGCTTGCCATAATGAGCGACACAATCCTGTACTTCTTTTTGCTGCTCACTAATGTGAATATGTATTGGCGCTTTGTCATCAAGGCTGCGCACATGCTGTACAGCCGCAACTAAAGACTCTTTATCAACTGCACGTAAAGAATGCGGCGCAATACCAACATTGGCATTGCGACTATCTTTGGCCATGGCAAAGCAGTCGCTTACTAATTGATTAAACTGTTCAATTGAATTAATGAACCGTTTTTGGCCATCATTGGGTGCAAGCGGTCCAAAACCACTGAAGCGATACATAACCGGCAGCATGGTTAAACCAATACCAGTATTGTTTGCAGCATTAAAAATTGCCTTAGCCATTGCAGCAAGTGGCTGATGATTTTCACCATCTTTTTGATGATGCAAATAATGAAACTCTGCCACTCGGGTATAACCCGCTTTCAACATTTCAATATACAGCTGCTTGGCAATAACTTCCGCTTGCTCAGTAGAGATATTATCTAAAAACTGATACATAATTTTACGCCAAGTCCAAAAGCTGTCGTTGCTCTCGCTGCCTTGCTCAGAAAAGCCGGCAAAACCACGCTGAAAGGCGTGTGAGTGACAATTAACCATACCTGGGATAACAGCCCCCTTTGCTACCTCGGCATCACTCGCTTGCCCATCGGTAATGTTGGTGATTACACCGTTATCGATGTGTAAGGTTTTATTTTGTTGCCATCCTGAGGCCAGTAAAATATTTTCAGCAAATAGTTTCATCATAATTTTTGGTATCTTGGGGTTATTTATTAACAGCGAACTTCGCCATTGCATCAACAAGCAGCGCTAATTTAGGTTTTACTAAGTTAGCCTCTTGTTCGTTGTACGTTAACGTATCTTCATTTAAGTAAGTACGCTGTGAAAGCTCAAGCTGCAGGGTATGTATGTTACGTTCCAAGTCAGCATATTGACGGGTAATATAACCGCCCTTAAAACGGCCATTGGTTACTTGGCTATAAGGAGAGTAATCAACCGCTTCAACAGCGTCGACTAACTCACTTGCACAACTTACGCCGTTATTCGTGCCAAAGTTGAAGTCAGGCAGTTGGCCGTCAAAAAACCTTGGCACTACAGAGGCAATTGAGTGTGCTTCAAGCATTACCGCCTTGCCAAACTGTTGCTGTAAGCTATCTAACGTTGATGCAATAGCTTGATGATAAGGTTGCCAATAAAGCTTCACCCGGCGTTCATTTTCAGCTTCATCGGGTAATTGTTCTGGTAAATACAGCGGTTTAGATTCAAAACTTGTGGTTGGGCATAACTCAGTGGTATCACTACCCGGATAGAGATTTATTCCCGTAGGGTCTCTGTTTAAGTCAATTACATAGCGACTATATTTAGGCATTAAGATATAGGCACCAAGCTCAATAGCAAAATCATACAACTTATCCATGTACCAATCAGTATCTTGCACCGACAAACCGGTTTCGGTCATCTTCGCTTTGATATCATCTGGGATCTCTTCACCATTATGCGGCATGCTTATTAACAGCGGGATTTTACCTTGAATTAACGTATAAGTAGTGTTGCTCATGAAATGCCTTTTATTGCCGTTGTTATCCAATACTGGTTAAAGCCAGCACCGAACACAAGTTGTATATACAAATTATTGAGTGCCAATTTAACATTTTGCCGGGATGCTGGCAAAGAAATTAAGCAGTTAAATTTGCAAAACCATAAAAGTTTTGTTTTAATCGCACATCTTTCGAAACGAAACTTAATGATTTAAACTGAAACTTATGTCAAAACGAAATACCCAACAACGCCGTCATAATATTCTTAACCAGCTAACCGAAGCTGGCGAGGTAAGCGTTGATCAATTGGCAGCACAGTTTGAAACATCGGAAGTCACTATTCGCAAAGATCTCTCTGCGTTAGAAAAAAGTGGTTTGTTGTTACGCCGTTATGGCGGCGCAGTACCATTACCAAAAGAAATCACCTCATCTGAAAAAGTATCGAACCAAAAGATGGCTATTGCCATCGAAGCGGCAAAACATGTTCGAGATCATAATCGTATTATTATCGACAGTGGCAGAACTACAGCAGCAATTATTCCTGAGCTAAAACAAAAGAAAGGCCTGGTGGTAATGACCAACTCATTATCAATTGCTGACTCATTGAATGAATTAGAAAATGAGCCAACACTTTTGATGACCGGTGGTACATGGGATAGCAGCTCAGAGGCGTTTCAAGGCAAAGTAGCTGAATTGGTACTAAGATCATATGACTTTGATCAGTTATTCATTGGTGCCGATGGCATTGATATAGAACGTGGTACAACAACCTTCAATGAGCTGATCGGTCTTTCGCAAGTTATGAGTGAAGTCGCCCGAGAAGTGATTGTTGTGGTTGAATCAGAAAAAATAGGTCGCCGCATCCCAAATTTAGAGTTGCCATGGCAACGCATAAACACGCTGATCACCGATGATGGATTGTCAGCAGATTTACAACACAAAATTCAAGCACAAGGCATTCAGTTGATTTGTGCTAAAAGTAATTAATATAAATTTAAGGTTTTAATATGTGTGGAATAGTTGGTGCAGTAGCACAACGTGATGTAGCAGACATTTTAGTAGAAGGGTTAAAACGCCTGGAATATCGTGGTTACGACTCTGCCGGTGTTGCCGTTATTGATGATAATAGTAATTTACACCGTGTTCGTCGTTTGGGGAAAGTGCAAGAACTGGCAAGTGCATTAGCAGATTCTCCAGTAAATGGCGGAACGGGCATCGCTCATACACGCTGGGCTACTCATGGCGTTCCAAGCGAAACAAATGCTCATCCACATGTATCAGGCACTAATATTGCCGTTGTTCATAACGGTATTATTGAAAACCATGAACAATTAAAACAACAATTAACCGCACTAGGTTATGTATTTGTCTCTGAAACCGACACAGAAGTTATTGCTCATTTAGTTCACCACGAACTCAAAACAGCTCAGTCATTATTACAAGCAGTACAAAGTGCCAGTAAGCAATTTGAAGGCGCATACGGTACGGTAATTATGGATACTAATGACAAAGACCGTGTTGTTGTTGCACGCTCCGGTAGTCCATTGGTTATTGGTTACGGTTTAGGTGAAAACTTTTTAGCCTCAGATATGATGGCACTATTGCCAGTTACTCGTCGTTTCTCATTTTTAGAAGAAGGGGACGTGGCTGAAATCACTCGTTTTGAAGTAAACATCGTCGATAAAGACGGTAACAACGTTGAACGTGAAATAACTGAAGCATCGGTTAGCCATGACGCCGGCGACAAAGGTGAATATCGTCACTTTATGCTTAAAGAAACCTACGAACAACCAACGGCTATTCGAAATACGCTGGAAGGGCGCTTCACTGACGGAAAAATTAATAGCGACGCGTTTGGACCAAATGCTGATGACATCTTTAAAGACATCGAACATGTACAAATAATTGCTTGTGGTACCTCTTACCATTCAGGCATGGTTGCTCGTTACTGGTTAGAAGAGCATGCCGGCGTATCGTGTAATATTGAAATTGCCAGTGAATTTAGATACCGCAAATCATTCGTCCCTAAAAACGCGCTAATCGTTACAATTTCTCAATCGGGTGAAACCGCAGATACGTTAGCAGCATTACGTTTAGCTAAAGATCTTGGTTATCGTGCCAGCCTTAGTATTTGTAATGTGCCAGGTTCATCATTGGTACGTGAATCAGACTTGGCATTTATGACTAAAGCAGGCGCAGAAATTGGCGTTGCTTCAACAAAAGCATTTACTACCCAGTTAGTTGGATTAATGATGATGACAATCGCCATTGGTCAGCACAAATGCATGGATGATGATGCTCAAAAAGCCATTATTTCATCACTTATGAGCTTACCTAATAAGCTTGAAGAAGTACTGACTTTGGCCAGCAGTATTGAAGGTTTAGCTGAAGATTTTGCCGATAAACAGCACTCGTTATTTTTAGGTCGTGGCGATCAATATCCTATCGCAATGGAAGGTGCGCTAAAGCTTAAAGAAATTTCATACATTCACGCCGAAGCTTATGCCGCCGGTGAATTAAAGCATGGCCCGTTAGCTCTTATTGATGCCGATATGCCCGTTATTGTGGTAGCGCCACGCAACGATTTAATTGAAAAGTTAAAATCAAACGTTGAAGAAGTTCGCGCCCGTGGTGGTTTAATGTATGTGTTTGCCGATGTTGACGCAAAATTTGCCAGTGACGATACAATGAAAGTAATCAACGTGCCACATTGTGATGATGTAATTGCACCAATCGTTTACACCTTGCCGTTACAATTATTGTCGTACTACGTGGCAATTATTAAAGGTACTGATGTTGACCAACCGCGTAACTTAGCAAAATCAGTTACGGTTGAATAAGCATTAACAGCGAACGTAATACCAATTCGGATAATGATGTGATCGTTAGGCGAATTGGTATTAACCAAAGGTCTTCATTTAACATTCACTAAAATCACTACCGGTAATAGGTTTTTGCGGATTATCAGGCGTCACCGAGTCATTTGGCGTGTAGTAATAGGTATAACACTTAGTAGTGTTCAGGTTATAACCATTCGGGTATATAACAAATCCACGTCCTCTTGAGGCACTATCGACGTAATCTCTATTAGGATTACGAAACCAACCACTATTACGATGACGGACACAAAAATCCATACCTTCTTCATCACAATCGTTTGAAGTTACTTGGGCAGTACTACTGATATCCACTAAATGAATAAAGGTATTATTCCATCGACCATCGGCATATCCGCCGCGGATACGAATTCGTTGGCCACTTTTTAACGTGAATCGACTTTTATTGGCATTTAAATTTTCTGGGTGCAGAGTTATTTGCACCGTAACCATATCTCTAGCGGCAGCTATGCTTGCTATTTGAGCTTTCATTACCGCTTGATCGGCAGACTTGGTTAAATCTATAAACTTAGGTACAGCAACCACTGCAAGTACCGCTAACAGTACAACAACGATGACCATTTCGACTAAAGTAAAGCCTAAAGATGGCTGTTTAGTTGTTCGAAAAGCAGCTAAATTGCAGGGGATAAAGCAAGTTCTATGCATCTAATATCGGCCATATAGAGTTAATATTTATAGTTGTTTTTCTATTAACTTAGAGCGTTAATAATTAAAACATACCAAAAACCAACTCAACAGGCACGCATTATAGGTAAGTAATATACTGTTAAACAAGCAAATAGCTCCATCCTACGGTAATGTTAATCCGCAACATTAATCACTAGTTTTCCAGTATTTCTGCCAGAAAATAATCGAGGCAATGCCGCTTGCGCATTTTCCAAACCATCGACAGTAGTATTGCGGTACTGCAATTTACCTTCAAGCAGCCATTGCTCCATGGTTGGTAATATTGTGTCCATTTGCTCTAAATAATCGAGTATTAAAAATCCCTCCATGCGTAAGCGTTTGGTCGCCAGCATAAAGCTATTTTTTAAACCGTAGACTTTCTCTTTTTCTTCCAAGGTTTGGTACTGAGAAATACTGCCCGACACCACAACAACGCCGTTCATTGCCATATTTTCAAGGGCAGCATCAAGCATTTCACCGCCAACGTTATCAAAAAACACATCAATACCATTTGGAAACTGTGCTTTCATGGCTGCCGATATATCCTGCTCATTGCGGTAATCAATAGCACCATCCATGTTAAATTGTGAACAGAGTAGTTCACACTTTTGCTCTCCACCGGCAATACCTACGGTATAACAACCTGTAGCTTTAGCAATTTGACATGCTGCTAGCCCAGTTGCACCAGCAGCACCTGAAACCAGTACCTTACTGTTAGGCGCTATGTTGCCTATTTGATGCATACCAACATAGGCAGTCCAACCGGTTAGACCCAATGCTGACACATAAGCTTCAAGGGGAATTTGCGGATTCGGATTAAACTTAATTGCGCCATTTTGCGCAGTTAATTGCGCTGCTGGTACTACCGCATATTGTTGCCAACCCAGCATGGCAAAAACATGATCACCAACCTTAAAATTATCATCTTTAGATTCTTCTACTCTACCAACAACTAAACCACGCATTACGTCGCCAATTTGTAGTTGCGGTAAATAGTCTTTCTTTTCGCTTAACCATAAACGGTTAGAGGGATCTAAACTCAACAGTAATGTTTTAATTAATACCTCGCCGTCATTTAAATCTGCAAGTGGGACTTCAACAAGTGATAATTCATTGCCCGTTAACTCGCCCTTTGCGTACTCATTAATGATCCACGCTTGTTGATGTTGCATATAGAAGTCCAGTATTAATACAAAGAATGATAAAAGTTTATCACTGTTCGTTATTTAATATGTATTCATTGCCATTACAATTATTATCAAAATCATCCAATCTATTTATTCAATTACAAACATCGATTTATATCGCTTTAATAAATTAACGCTGTGCAGGATAATTACTCCATCGAATTAGCAGACACCAAAGAAACGGTTGTCACCAACAATATTAAAATTTACCGGAGCACCTATGTTAGATATTAAAACAGGCCAATCAATCCCAAGCGTAACATTTCCAACTCGCGTTAATAACGAATGGAAAAACATAACAACAGAAGAATTATTTAAAGGTAAAACCGTTGTAGTATTTTCATTACCAGGCGCATTTACTCCTACGTGTTCGTCTACTCACTTACCTCGTTACAATGAACTAGCAAACACGTTCAAAGAAAACGGCGTTGATGACATTGTATGTTTATCAGTAAACGATACGTTTGTAATGAATGCATGGGCTGCGGACCAGGAAAGTGACAACGTAACATTAATTCCTGATGGTAATGGTGAGTTTACTGACGGCATGGGCATGTTAGTTGATAAAGCCGACTTAGGCTTTGGCAAACGTAGCTGGAGATACTCTATGTTAGTTAAAGATGGTGTGGTTGAAAAAATGTTTATCGAAGAAAATGTTCCTGGCGACCCGTTTGAAGTGTCAGATGCCGATACTATGCTTGATTACATCAACCCAAATGCTAAAAAACCACAAGCGGTAAGTATTTTTACAAAGCCAGGTTGTCAATTTTGTTTAAATGCAAAACAGTTATTAACTGACCATGGTTACGCCTTTGAAGAAATTGAATTAGGAAAAGACGCAAGTTTAACCTCATTAAAAGCAATTACCGGCAATGACACAGTACCACAGGTATTTATTGACAATAATCACATAGGTAGCAGCGAAGACCTTGCTAGTTTTTTAGCAAAATAATTTAACGTTTGTGCTCGCGCACTTTGAAACATGATACCAATTAGAGTAAATTTATTCCCAGCTCAGAGTTTTGTTATAGGATTAATAACAAATAAAATTTGTTTAGATATAGTTTGTCTATATTAAATATATTTTGTGCAGTTAGTAGGCCTATAACAAACTCCCAAAGGGTGAGTTTAAAATGCTTATATGCTGCGTTATTAATTTTGACAAGGGAATAACCATTCTCATCAATCAATGCCTTACCTATAAGCTTTTTAATTCTCACTGAGCAGGATATAACTTACTTTAATTGGTATGTGTCTCTTCCTTACCCACTACAACTTTCAGCCTCTATTTAATCGTATAAATAGGGGCTTTTTTTTGGCCAGGGATGGCCTATATGACAAAAATGCACTAATACAAGGATGTATGTAGGTAGAATAACGCAGGAGCAGTTATCGAGGAGCAATTTTTTGTTTCACTTCATGGATGAAGGAATGCAAATCGCCATGGAAGGCTTTTGATTTGTAACAAGGATGCACTAATACAAGGACGTATGTAGGTAGGTAGAATAACGAAGGAGTAGTTATCGAGGAGCAATTTTTTGTTTTACTTCATTAAACGGTATTAAAACTAACGAAAATCATGACTATTTAATGCTACTATTTACATATTAATCATCAATACAAAATACTATGGATAATCAACCTTATAACCCTTTGCACGGTGTTACTTTGCAAAAAATCGTTACCGATCTTGAGCAGCACTTTGGTTTTAGTGAGCTAGGCAAGCTAATCAAAATAAAATGTTTCACTACCGATCCCAGCATAAAATCGAGTTTGAAGTTTTTGCGCAAAACGCCTTGGGCACGTGAGAAGGTTGAGCAACTTTACATTAAGAACAAACATAAATTGGGATAAACATGAGTGAAACTAAAACCTATAAGGGTAGTTGTTTATGCGGGCAAGTTCAGTATCAAATTAGCGAACCACTAAAAATGTTTCAATACTGTCATTGTTCCCGTTGTCGTAAAATCACCGGCAGTGGCTTTGCGCCAAACATTTTCGTACCTTTACAGCAATTTAGTTGGCTCAGTGGTAAAGACTTACTTGGTCGCTATACCGTACCGGAAGCAAAGTACTTTGCCACCAGCTTTTGTACAAATTGTGGTTCCACCATGCCCTGGTTAACCCAAACAGAGCAAATTTATGTACTACCGGTTGGTACTTTAGATGACGAAATTGAGTTAAAGCCCAGCCAAAATATTTTTTGCGCCGAAACACCTAAATGGCATACCAGCTTTGATCAACTACCTAAGTTTAATCAAGGCCCGAAATAACCTTTTGCTTCTACGACAAAGAGTAAACACCGAATATGACTACAATCGCTTACCGCATTAGTGCCAGTAACCCTAATGCTCACCAATTTACAGTAACCATTGATATACCTTCACATGAGCATTCACAGCTGACATTATCCTTACCATCATGGCTGCCGGGTTCTTATATGATCCGCGATTTTGCTAAAAACATTATTACGTTTAATGCCTCAATGGCACAACAACCAATTGAGTTTTGCAAAACTGACAAACAAACTTGGGTGTTAACAACGAACGGTGCTGCAGTTAGGGTTGAGTACGATATTTATGCATTTGATTTATCAGTTCGCACCGCTTTTTTAGATAATCAGCGTGGTTTTTTTAATGGCAGTTCAACGTTCTTAGAAGTACAAGAATTAGCTGAGCATCCTTGTAGCTTACAGATAATTAAACCTGAAGGGCTAAATAATTGGAAAGTTGCTACCGGATTGCCTAGAGCAAATGGCACCGAAATATATCAATTTGGCGATTATATTGCCGATAACTATCAACATTTAATCGATTGCCCAGTAGAGTTAGGTGATTTTGATGTGATCGAATTTGATGTCGCTAATGTGCCACATTATTTAGTATTTGCCGGCCGCCATTTTGGTGATCGGGAAAGGTTAAAAAATGATATTGCTAAGCTTTGCCAACACCACATTGATTTATTTGGCGAAGCACCGTTTAGTGAATACTGGTTTATCACCAATTTACTTGGTAATGGCTTTGGCGGTTTAGAGCATAAAAACTCAACCGTATTAGTCGCAAGTCGGTTCGACCTACCTAACCCAAATAAACCTGAAGAACTCAGCGATAACTATAAAACGTTTTTATCTCTGTGCTCACATGAATATTTTCATGCCTGGAATGTTTGCCGGATAAAACCAGAAGAGTTTGTCCCTTACGACTTAAGCAAAGAAGTGCATACCAATCAGTTGTGGGCTTATGAAGGGATCACATCTTACTTTGATGACTTTTCATTATTTAGAGCGGGTATTATTCCATTTAAAGACTACTTAACCATTCTGTCTAAAACCATGACTCGTGTTTACCGAGGGCAGGGTGAATTGAAACAGTCGGTAAGCGATTCCAGTTTTGATACCTGGACCAAGTTTTATAAACAAGGCCCTGATGCAGTTAACAATATTGTAAGTTATTACACCAAAGGATCGTTAATCGCTCTGTGGCTGGACTTAACCATAAGAGAACACAGCAAAGGCAAATTTAGCCTGGACAACTTGATGAAAACACTATGGTTAGAGCATGGAAAAACGGGAATAGGTACAAACGAGAAGCACTTTATCAACATCGCCAACCAGTTATGTGACAGTGATATCAGTGAGCAATTTACCCAACTACTACACCGCGCAAATAGAGTCCCACTTGAGCAGCTATTAGCACAAGTAGGCGTCACGTTTGAGCGTGCTCCTTATAAAAAACTAAACAGCTTTGACGGTGAAAATAAATCATCATACAAACCTTACTTAGGCGCATTTTATAAACAGACGCCTGCGGGGCTAAAAGTGACGGTAGTAGAACAAAGCTCTCCTGCTGAGCAGGCGGGATTAAGTGTAGATGATGTAATTATTGCCGTTGATAATTTAAAGGTTAGCGACAAATCGTTGCAATCGTTACTGGATCATACTCCTGAAAATCAACAACTAGATTGCCACGTATTCAGAGATGACAAACTACTGAAATTGCCGTTAACGGTTATTGATACGCCAAAACTTGCGGTGCAGCTTACTGTTGAAAATGAGCAATTAGTTAAAAACTGGCAAAGAATTATCTAGCCTGAGCTCGGGTTACTTAGCGTTATTCCCCCTCCCTAAATGCTCATTTAATAATCCATAAATTAAATGAGCACTTATCTTTCTTTTTTGTATTTAACCTGAACTTGGGTAAAGAAATTAGCTCGCCTATTGCAAACAAATTTAACACTGTAGTAAGGAAAAACAGCTACTAGAAAGCAAGTTGTTATCCCGAGTTCAGCTTATTTAGCCAACCGAAACTTTTTTGAGCCAGATCAAGTGCTGTTTTTCTAGACGCGCTAATCTAGCGAAATAAGGAGAATTGCAATGATTGTTGAGAAACTAAAAGCCTCATTAATTGCTAAGCAAGATGAATTAACAAAACGCTTAGCCGCTATTGAAACAGATTTTAAAAAAGGTCGTAGCCAAGACTTTGCCGAACAATGTACGGAAAGTGAAAACGACGAAGTGCTTGATGAAATCCATCAACAAACTTTGCTGGAACTGCAAAAAATTAAACAAACCCTAGCGATGTTACAAACCGAGCAATACGGTATTTGTACAGATTGTGGCAAGCCCATTTCCAAAGAACGTTTAGAAGCTTTGCCATATACCAAAACATGCTTTAATTGCAGCCAAGAATAGACATTAAACCTTAAAATTAGCGATCAGGAATTGATTATGAATATAGAAAAACACGACTTACATCATGAATTTCCAGAATTTAAAGATGAAATCCGCACTTTAAAGATGAACAACAATCACTTTGCCAAAGTATTTAAAGAATACCATGAGCTTGATCATGAAGTGATTCGCATTGAAGAAGGCGTAGAAAACACCTCTGATGACTATTTAGATCAACTTAAAATGAAACGTCTTAACCATAAAGATGAATTATTTTTAATGTTAAAAAAATACCAGGCAACTCAAGCCTAATCAGGTTAACTTGCTCAGTTATTCTTCTTTTGTAAGAAATAAGCAATATATACACTTAAGCCGATTAATGCTCCGCCAACGACCAGGCGTGCATAATCGGCACTTTCAGAAAAGATTATAATCGCAAATATAACCGCTAATGGCACATAGCCATTATTCATTACCGCTAAGGTTGGTGTATTTACCTGCTTACTACCTTTATTCCAAAAGTAGAAACACAAACCTGAAGAGATCACGCCAAGATATATTAATGCCCACCATTGCTTAGCATCAATATTTACCTGACCTAAATCAACGCTCATTGCTGTATAAACACCGGCCAATAATGCTGCGCCAACATACATCCAAAGCATATTTTCACTGTCGGGTTGATCTTTAGCGACATACTTATAACTTACCTGACCAATAGCAAACGCAATATTAGCGACTTGCAGCAACAAAAATCCGGTAATAAATTCAGCTTGTTGTGGTGATTTAAACACTATAACGCCGGCACCAAGGATTGAGATCAGCACAGGTAATAAATAGCTCACGTTAAAATATTTATTTATTACTGCATTTGCTAATAACACATACAAAGGTGTAAATATGGTAAATACCGCAACCAAATATCCAGGAAGGTATTGATAGGACTGAATATAAGCAAGGTACATTACGCCAAATTGCAACGCTCCTAACAACATCAATTTACTGTTCGGTTTAAATGATTTTAAAAATAGCAGGCATGGTAAAAAAGTAAGCACACATAGCAGTAAGCGAATACTGGCGACCACTTCTGGTTGAATACCGGTTAATTGTCCCTTTATTAAGCCAAAAGAAAATGCCCAAACTATCGACACTAGCACTAAAAAAAACATAAAACCCCTGTAAATTTAATCGCTTTTAACCAGATATGAATCACTAATCATCGGACTTGTAAAAAAGTTGTAAGAAAGCGCTGTATTTTCTGCTATTGTAAAACAATAATAGTGCTAACAGTAACACTATTTTCAGGCTGATAAACATGATGAAAGACATGTATATCAATAATAATAAAAATTAATTCAAGAATTTTCTATGACAACTCAAGCAGAAATAAATAGTGAAATTGACGAGCAACTACAGCTACTTGCCGGCGATATCTTTATTCAACTTGAAGATAGGTTTAATCAACTCGCGGCTAAAATTAGTGAACATGCAAAAATTGATAAACAGCAAGCGTTAGAAAAACAAAAGCTTGAGCTTGATGAAAAAAATAGTGCTGTGCATGAAAAGTTGAGCCAGTCTAAGCACGACTCGGTAAATCTTAAGTTTAGCGAAATAGAGCAGCTGAAAAAGAAACTGCTTACTTACGAAACCAAATACAGCGCACTGAAAGAGCGTGCAATTCAGATTGAAACTCATCTAAAAATTAAGTTAAAAGATGAACAGCATACATTAGAAGACTTACGCTTAACAAAAGAAAACCGTGAACTGCTACAAAGCCAATTAGAACCGTTAAACGAGCAAGTAACCGGCTTAGCCAAAGATAAAGACAAATTATTAAAAGATGTTGAAAAGCTTGATAAAAAATATCAACAACTTAAACAATCAGCTGAACATGATCTAGCTGAGCTAAAAGCAACGTTTGCAGATGATCAAAAAAAACAACAAGAATTAAAATCTAATTTTGAACAACTGAATGAATCACATACCGCGTTACAAGCCAAGTTTACTGAAGTTGAAACTGCTAAAGAAAATGCTGAACAGCTAACCGCTTCGTTGAAAAAAGAGCATAAGGCAACTACAGATAAACTAGTAAAATCTCACAATGAACGCTTAAAAGTTTATGAACAGGCATCAGGTTCAAGTACAGATGCGTTAAAAACAATAGAGACTCAATTAGATAAATCACAACAAACAAATATTAATTTAAAAGACGAAATAAGTGATTTAAAAAGTCAGATAAAAAGCCTTACTCAGGAAAGTAAAACCCTTTCAGTAGAAAGCAAAAATTTAGTTAAAGCGCATAGCCAAGCCATAACAAAGCTTGAGAAGCAGCATAAAACTGACTTTACAGAACAAGATAAAACCCTAAAAAGCAAACAAAAAGAATTAGATAAACAACAACTCGCGCATGATAAGTTGGTTGCTAAAGAGCAACAACAAAGCCAAAAAGTTAGTGAACAAGCGCTACAAATAAAAACGCTAAATTCTGATATCACAGAATTGAATATTAAACTCGATTGTATTAATGAAGCGCATCAAAAAGCACTAGAAAAACAACAGCAGGAGTTTGACAAGCAGTTATCTACGCTGGCCAAAGATAAAGAAGGCATTAGTGAAGTAATCGCTGATTTTGAGAAAAAACTTAATAATGCTCATACAGATAAGCAAGGTTTAGAGCAACAAATTACAGACCTTAAATCAGCTCATCAAGCAGGTCTTGATAAAATCATTGCTGACAGTAGCAAAAAAGAAAAATCATTAAATAACTCTCTTTCTGCTTCTGAAAAACAAGTGACAAGTTTACAACAACAAGTTGATAAGCTAACACAATCACTTAATGCTGAGCAGCAAGATGTTAACAGTGCTACCGCCAGCTTGAAAAAGCAACTTGAGCAGACTGAAGGCTTGCTAGAGCAAAGTGAAAAACAGCAAAAATCTGCTTGGGTACAAAACAGTGCTTTAAAAGACAAAGTGACCAACAGAGATGAGCAATTAGAAGAGTTAAGAAGCAAAAACTCACAAGTTAATAGCCAATTAATTAGCCAACGTGAAAAATCTGAGAACCAACTAAATGCGGTAAAGAAAGAGCAAAAACAAATTCTTGAACAGGCGAATCAGCAAGCACAAGCTACTCAAAACAGCCACCAAGAAAAAATTAGTGATTTAGAATTACAATTATCAGCAGCTCAAACAAGATTTGAAAATTATCAAACTAAAACCGATGAAATACTCGAAAAAGTCAACCAAGATAAAGCTTCTCTTCAGAATCAATATGAGCAATTGCAACAGAGTAGCGCCAGCGGTACTTCGGAAGTTACTCGTTTAGAAGGGCTATTAGAAGCTGAACGAGAAAAAGTTGCTGAATTTGTCCAAAAGAATGCCGCGATAAGATCACGACAAGACTCTAGCGATGATCAAATTCGTAATATGCTGAAAGAATTACGTGATGAGAATCATGAATTAAAACGCCAGTTAGAAAGTGAAGTTGCTGAAATGGAATCTAAACTAACAGAATATCGCTTAAAATTTGAGTATGCTCAAAAACAAATAGCTCTCGGCTAACGTTTAATACAACATCCCGCTTTGAATATTAATGATTATGTGCGCTATAATTAGCGCACTTATCATTTGTGAGACACTCATTGTGCCAGTAAACATCTCTTTGCAAGACCTTTCTCCTTGGCAACAAACCGCTTTCGCCGCAGCAATTCTTGAACGTATGCTACCTAATTATCAAATGTTTTCGCAAGCAGCTGACTTTGGCAATTACAAAGTATTGCGTAACCAATTAGATTTGGTTTGGCAACGACTCGAGCAAGGGCAATTGAAAATCAATTTTGCTGCGCAATTAGAAAAGCTTGAAGATGAAATTCCAGATGTAGATAAGTTTGATTTTTTTGGCGTTCACCCAGCACTTGATACCTGTATGGCTTTAGGCTCTTTACTACAAGGCATGCAAGACAAAGATCCTGATACCATCAATAACGTAGGCTTGTTATCACATAGTAGCGTAAGTTACTACTTAGGTATCTTACTTGCCTCAGAGCAGGAACAACAAAAAGATATTGTTATTAATGAACAAGACATTGAAGATCATCCGTTAATGCAATGGGAAATAGAAACTCAACAAGAGTTATTCATGTCGGTTAAAATCAGCAAAGAAAATAAGCAAACCTGCAAACAATTAAAAGAAATGGCATTAAGTGAAGGCATGTCTAACCTAGGTATCGAAATCTAAGCTTAGGTTTACTAGGAAGTCAAAAATAATCAGCTATTCTTAATATAAGTAAAGAATATTAGGAATAGCTATGTCAGATCACCACACCTATAAAAAGCTCGAAGTCGTCGGTTCGTCACCGCTAAGTATTGAAGCGGCTATTGAAAATGCTTTGGCCGAATGTGCCAAAACCGTAAGTGATATGAATTGGTTTGAGGTTGTTGAAACCCGAGGCCACCTCGTTGAAAATAAAGTGGCTCATTATCAAGTTACGATAAAAGTTGGTTTTAGAATAAAATATAGCTAGCAAATAACAAGGTCAGAGTCCGCCGTTTTAATATGTGACTCTGCTGATCGTTTTTAACTGCGCTGATATAAGCGATAGGCAACCTGACCTGAAATCTTTTCTTTTAACAACTGCCAGTTAACGGGTAACTGCAGATCTGTAAGTTCAGACTCCACTTCTACATATATAACTGCCTCATCTGCTAACAAGCTTTTCGACTCTAGTAGCTCAGCTGTTTGTGCTACAAAGCCCTTTCTAAACGGCGGGTCAATAAATACTAAATCAAACTGTTGCTGTTCGGATTCTAATAAGGTTAAACAGCTGCCTTTATTAATTTGGGCATTGCTTGCTTTTAATAATTGGATATTGTCTTGAATTTGTTTGGCCGCAGTGGCATTTAATTCGTAAAATTGAGTGCTGCTAACCCCGCGAGATAAGGCTTCAAACCCTAAGCTACCCGAGCCAGCAAAGCAGTCTAAACACTTGGCATTGTATAGATAAGGCATTAACCAATTAAAAACCGTTTCTTTTACTCTGTCGGTTGTAGGTCTTAGACCATCGGCCATAATTACAGGAAGTTTACGACCGCGAAACTGCCCGGCGATAATTCGAACTTGACCTGTTTGTTGATTTTGACTTTTTGCTTTACGATTTTTAGCCATTTACTTACCATTTCAGCGAGTTTATTTTATCTTGGTTGGTTTTGCCAAACCAACTATGATGATATTATAAACAAAAAGGCGATTATACCAATCTATCTACCTACCATGGTAAATTTATTGCAGTCGCAATCTCCAACTTATTATCGAATTTATTTATTATGTCGAAGAAGAAAGGCCTTTTTGGCTGGCTGAAAAAAGATAAACCCGCAGTTGATGCTCCCGAAGAAATTTTAGAGGCAGTTGAAAGCACGGCAGAAAATGCAGAAGTAACTGAACAACCAAGTGTAGATGATTCAGAACAGACAGAAACTGTGACTTCTGAAGCTGAAGTACCTGTTGCTGCAGAACCTGCTGAAGAAGAGCCAGAGCCAGAGCCAGAGCCAGAGCCAGAGCCAGAGCCAGAGCAAAAAGCTACACCTGTGGTTGCTGAACCACAACAAAAATCTGGTTTTTTTGCTCGCTTAAAACAAGGTTTAACGAAAACCAGACAAAACCTTGGTGGTGGAATTTTTGATCTATTTCGCGGCAAAAAAATTGATGACGAATTATTTGAAGAGTTAGAAACACAGTTATTATTAGCTGACGTTGGCGTTGATACCACCACTAAAATTATAGATTCTTTGACTGAATCAGCATCGCGCAAGCAACTAAAAGATGCAGAAGCGCTTTATGATTTATTAAAAGCAGAGCTGAAGAAAATATTAGCAACCGTTGAACAACCAGAGCCTGAAACCAACGAAGGCCCACATGTTATTTTAATGGTTGGTGTTAATGGTGTTGGTAAAACCACAACGATTGGTAAATTAGCGAAACAATTTCAAGCCCAGGGTAAATCTGTAATGCTTGCTGCAGGCGATACTTTCCGCGCCGCTGCAGTTGAACAACTGCAAGTTTGGGGTGAGCGTAACGATATCCCTGTTGTAGCTCAGCACACAGGTGCTGACAGTGCTTCAGTTATTTTTGATGCGATTAATTCAGCTAAAAGTAAAGGTATCGATATTTTAATTGCCGATACTGCCGGTCGATTACAAAACAAAGCGCATTTAATGGAAGAATTGATTAAAGTTGTACGCGTGATGAAAAAAATTGACCAAAATGCCCCGCATGAGGTTATGCTAACTATTGACGCTGGTACTGGTCAAAATGCAATAAGCCAAACTCAATTATTTAATGAAGCTGTTGGCTTAACTGGAATTAATGTTACTAAACTAGACGGAACCGCAAAGGGTGGTGTTATATTCGCCTTAGCAGATAAGTTTAGCGTACCAATTCGTTATTTAGGTGTTGGTGAAGGAATTGATGATCTTCGACCATTTGATGGTGAAGATTTTATTGAAGCCCTATTTGAAACACAGGAATAGCACCACCAAATTCAACGTTGTTTAACTAAAATAATAATAAGTGACACACAATGATCCGTTTTAATGCTGTAAATAAAACTTATCCAGGTGGCTTTAACGCCTTAAGAAACATTAGCTTCAATTTAGAGACCGGTGAAATGGCGTTTTTAACAGGCCACTCAGGTGCGGGTAAAAGTACCCTGTTAAAACTGATCAGTGTTATGGAAAAGCCAACTGCCGGGCAAATTCTAATTAACAACAGTGATATATCACGAATTAATTATTCTCAAATCCCATATATGCGCCGCAATATAGGCATGATTTTTCAAAATCATAACTTACTCATGGATCGCACTATTTTTGACAATGTTGCACTACCTTTAGTGATTGAAAACGTAGGTCATAAAGAAACGCGTAAACGAGTTGAAGCGGCATTAGAAAAAGTTGGCCTGGCAAGCAAAATTAAATGCTACCCTCATATGCTTTCCGGTGGTGAACAGCAGCGAGTGGGCATAGCCAGAGCAATTGTTAATAAACCGCCAATCATTCTTGCCGATGAGCCAACCGGTAACTTAGATCCTAAATTATCATTAGATATTATTCGCCTTTTCGAAGAGTTCAACTCTGTTGGCGTATGTGTTCTTATCGCCACCCATGACCTTGGACTAATCGCCAGAATGAAATATCGTACCCTGACATTAAAGCAAGGCACGATGATCACCGATGGTTTAAGTCAGAGTGAAGAGGAGGAAGAGTAATGGCTAAGAAAGAATCAAATGCTTTACTTAGAAAGAGCACTGGCTTCTCATTAAATTCTCTGCTCATGTTACCTGTTCGTCACCTACAACAAGCTCTTGGTAGCTTAGGAGATTTATGGCGAACACCAATGGCGTCTATCATGACCATATTGGTATTAGGCATTAGTTTAACGCTGCCGGCGACTCTGCACCTGTTCACTAAAAATGCCCAACAAGTAAGTTCAAATTGGGATTCTGCTGCGCAAATTAGTGTTTTTTTAAAGCTGTCGGTTAAAGATAAAGACGCGCAAAATCTAGTAAAACGTATTCAGCTATATCCTGAAGTAAAAGAAGTACGTTATATTTCAGCGGCTGATGCATTAACCGAATTCAAAAAGCTTTCCGGCTTTGGTAAAGCGTTATCTTATTTAGATGATAATCCATTGCCAGCAACAATTCTGGTCACTCCATCAAAGCGTTTCAGCCAACCAACCGCAGCACAAGCATTACTGGAAAAGCTAGAAAAAGAAAGAGGTGTAGCTCAAGGTAAACTTGATCTTGAGTGGCTTACCCGTTTAGAAGCCATTATGGTGCTAATTCAAGACATAGTAACGTCATTAGCCATATTGTTAAGCTTATCTGTGGTATTAATTATTGGTAATACCATACGTTTAGCGATTTTAAATCAAAAGAGTGCCATTGCAGTAATGAAAATGGTTGGTGCTACTGATGCCTTTATTCAACGACCATTTATGTATACTGGTTTTTGGTATGGTGTGTTTGGCGGTTTACTAGCAGCAATAACCGTTGCAATCCTTGGTAGCTATCTCGATTACGCGATTGTTGACTTGGCCGAGCTTTATCAAAGCCAGTTTTCATTACAAACCCTAGACTTTGATGAAATCATGTTATTAATACTTACAGCTATTAGCTTGGGCTTACTTGGTAGCTATATTTCGGTTCGACAACATATTAAATCAATAGAACCTAGTGCAGACTGATCAATTTTCAGCTGAATTCATCTCTGGTTACAATTTGAAAAGACTGTTATTGAACTAATTAAATTTATTTGAATCAAACAGTTAAGTAGCATTTTAAGTGCTACGTTTTTTTCGATTAAATTATACTATTTTTTAAATTAGCGATCTCAAAAAAGCTATGATAGTATCCAAAGTCCACCTAATGAATAGGTGTGTAAGAAATAGCGTAAAACAAGGTTTTAAAGAGGTAGAAATGAGTAATACTATGCAATCTATGGCACTAACTGTCCCACAAAGTGGCAGCATTGAATCATACATGCAATCGGCTTATAGCATTCCAATGCTTACTGCTGAAAAAGAGCACGAGCTCGCTACCCGTCTACACTACGATGGTGACTTAAGTGCCGCTCAAGAATTAATCATGTCGCATTTACGTTTTGTTATCCATGTTGCCAAAGGTTACTCTGGCTATGGTTTACCACAAGCTGATCTTATCCAAGAAGGTAATGTAGGGTTGATGAAAGCAGTAAAACGCTTTAACCCGGAAGTAGGCGTACGTTTAGTATCGTTTGCTGTGCATTGGATTAAAGCCGAAATTCATGAATTCGTATTGAAAAACTGGCGCATTGTTAAAATTGCGACAACAAAAGCGCAACGTAAATTATTCTTTAACCTTCGCAAAAACAAAAAACGTCTTGGTTGGTTTAGTAATGATGAAGTTCATACTGTAGCTGAAACGTTAGGTGTATCTACCAAAGATGTACTTGAGATGGAAAATCGCATGGCAAGTAGCGATCAAGCGTTCGACTTGTCTGATAGTGACGATGACGCCGGCCAACAAACCAGCAGTTTTTCGCCATCACAATACCTAGAAGATCACAGTTCAGATTTATCAGAGCAAGTTGAGAGTTCAAACTGGGATAACCATGTTAACAATCAACTAACTCAAGCTATTACTAGCCTTGATGAACGTAGCCAAGATATTATTAGAGCGCGTTGGTTAACCGATGATAAATCAACACTGCAAGATTTAGCCGATAAATATCAAATATCAGCTGAACGTGTTCGTCAGTTAGAAAAAAATGCCCTTAACAAGTTAAAAGGCTCTATTGCTGAACACTAACAATGTAGTGAATAGCTAATAATTGAATAAAAAAGCCAGGTTTAACCTGGCTTTTTTGCATATGGAAGCCTTAAATTCGACAAGAGATGATTCACTGCTAAACTTATTAACTCACAATGAATAAAAACAGCTCAATACAGCACTTTGAAGGAACAAAGGCAGAATATGACAGGAAGAAAAATTTCCGCAATACAAAAGCTCAAGTCTCTTTTAACGCAATATAAACAAACGAAAAAAGTTCAGACTGGCTTACTTAAACTTTCTGAGCTTTGCTGCTTAGTTACAGACATGTCTGCTTTTTATCCTGCTTTACAAAAAATTATTCAACAGCATTTCCCTGCTGAAAATTTATATATTCAGCTATATACACAAGCAAATTCAGACCAAGCCGAACACTTTTATATAGATGAACTTAATTGCTCTCCAATTGAACAACAACTTACCCCTGACATCATCGACTTTATTAATAACATTCCAAATCCTGTATTAATAAATCACGACCAAGTCAGTATTTTAAATAACGACAATAGTATTAATGAAAGACCCTTCCCAACACGAACGAGGCAAACACACTTAATTGATGTGTGGTTAGCTGCGCCATTATTAGTTGAAGGCTTAACCATAGGCATTGTTGGGGTAAAAGGCTTTATCAATCCAAATCATAAAGCACAAACAAACTTAGAGTTGATTAAGTTTATCGCGACACTTATTGCTGCTGCCATACATCGCAATAGAGCCAATGAACAGCTTAAACTTTACAGTAAAGACATAGAAGACATCATCTTCGATCGGACTCAAAATTTACAAAAAAGTAATTTTAATTTACGCCAACAAGTTGAACAGCGCCGAAAAAGCGAACTTAAACTTTATTACGATGCTCACCACGATGCCTTAACTAAGCTGCCTAACAGAGCAATGTTTACTGATCGTTTAGAGCAATCGATTAAGCATCTTAAGCGCCATATTAACCATCGCTTTGGCGTGCTATTTATCGACATAGATCGCTTTAAAGTGATAAATGATACCTTAGGGCATCACGTTGGTGACGAGTTATTAATACAAATTGCTGACCGTATTTTAGAGTGCATTCGTAGTAACGATATTGTTTCTCGTTTAGGCGGGGATGAATTCGTAGTATTACTTGATACCCTGGCGCATTCTGATGATGCTGAAGATATTGCTAATCGTATTATTGAAACGATAAAACAACCATTTACTATTGATAACCAACAGCTATTTTCAAGTGCCAGTATTGGTATTGCCATTTGTGATCAACACTATAAACAAGCAAGCGATGTACTACGAGATGCTGATGCTGCCATGTACCAAGCTAAATCAATGGGTCGCGGCCGCTTCATGTTCTTTGATGAAAGTATGCGAGAAGAGCTATTGGCGAACCTTTCTCTTGAACAAGACCTGCGTCAAGCAGTAAATAACCAAGAGTTTATTCTGCACTATCAAAAAATTTCAGAATTAATTGGTTCAGATACTATTGGTTATGAAGCTTTATTGAGGTGGCAACACCCAACTAAGGGGTTAATGTCGCCCACCAGTTTTCTTGAACTAGCCGAAGAAACAGGCTTAATTATTGATATTGAAAACTGGGTTGTTGAAAGTGTAGCCAAACAGATAAAACTTTGGGATGAACAACCTGAAGACAAAGGCAGTTTTGTATCGATAAACCTGTCGGGAAAGCACATACTACAAACAAAACCAGTACAGCAGCTTAGCAAATTAATCCAACAGCACTTTAATGAGCCAGAACGATTAATTATTGAGTTTAATGAAAAAGCATTTAATGAACAGTCAGAGCGCTCATTAAAAAACTTAAAAATCCTCAAAAAAACCGGAGTTAAACTCGCTCTTGATGATTATGGTTCAGGTCAATCCTCGCTTAATTACTTAAATAACTACCCATTTGAGTTTATTAAACTGGAGCAAAATTTTGTTCGGTCATTTTCAACCAACATGAAAAACTGGGAGTTGGCAAAAAGCTTAGCTGCGCTAGGGGAGTCTTTTGGTTTTAGATTGGTTGCGGAAGGAATAGAATCCCAAGCTCAATTAGAAAAGGTAATTGCAGCTGGGTGTGAATATGGCCAAGGGTTCTACATTAGTAAACCAAAAGCGATCGAAGCCGACGAACCAGATAATGACGTAAATCATTGCGCGTAAAATACCTGCCTTTTACAACAAATTATATAATTTTTTACATTTAATTAGGCTCTAGCACCTGTCTTTTATATTGTTATGCGCTAATATAAATTAGCTTTTTAATGACCTAGTTGATTTATTTTATATGTCTATTTTTAAAATCATCAATACTGGCGCAGAATTTCAACCGTTTAATGTTGCCAATAAAATAAAAACCAACAACTGGATTACGGTAATTACCGTATTCATCTCAGCGACCTATACCCTTATGTATCTGTTAATTTTAAAAGAAAATGTCGTTGGTTTTTTAAACTTAGGCTTTACAATCGCTTACGCTCTTGGTTATTTGTTTATGCGTTTTAATGCCATAAAGAATGCCAAATTATGGTTTTTTTCGGTGTTAATGTTGCATTTATGGGCCTGTACGAATATTTTTGTCACTAAATTATCGGGGTTTCATTTATTCTACTTTTTAGTACCGGTTGGAGCATTTTTATTATTTGAATTACACCAACAAAAAGAAAAAGTAATACTCTCACTTATTGCTACCGCATTATTTTTCTATTGTGAAAACACCATCAATACCACGCCATTAATCCTCTTGTCACATGAAGCGAACAACACCATTTATCAATCAGTCGTATTTTTCACTATGATTGAATTAGTGGTAATTTCAGCGATGTTTAATCAACAAATATCTCATCATGAGGCACTAATAAACAATCGAGATAAAACAGATAAGCTAACCAATTGTTTGAATCGTAATTACTTTTTTGAAGCTGGCCAAGAGCAATTAGACATCGCAAACTCAAACAATAGACCGTTCTCTTTAATTTTAACTAATTTAGATAATTTCAAACGCATTAACGATAAGTACGGCTATTTAGTTGGTGATGACTATTTAATCCATTTAGCAACGTTATTAAAAAGCTTGTGTAATAAAGGTGAAATGATTGGTCGTATCAGCGGTGAAGAGTTTGTCATTACTCTACCAGAATACACTAGGCTGGAAGCTGAAAAGTTTGCTCAAAAGTTGAGTTATCAAATTGAAAATATGCCTTTTATCAGTGCTGACAAGCAAGCTATTTCCAACACCATGAGTATGGGGGTCGTTGTCCATAATTCGTGTGAAACGATTGGGGAGTTAGTATCGATTGCCGATACAGCCTTATATCAAGCCAAAATTATGGGTGCAGGTAGCATAGACTTTATTGAGCAAATGGCTTAATTAGAAACGAATTTCTTAAATAGAAACGAATCTCGAATACATTGCATTTCGAATTACGAAGTAGCTATCGAAGCGTCAGCATATTCGAAGGTGCAAAGCGCCGAGTTCGCACCTGTTGAACTTAGCTTTTAGCCTGCTTTTTAGCATCTAGCATGGCTCTTAGCCCAGCTACTCCTGCTTTGCCTTTATTTTGCGCTTCTTCTGCGCTCTGCTTACGTTGCCCGCCTTGCTCCCAGGCTAAATCATCTTGCGGCATTTCGTATAAAAATCTTGATGGCTCAGTTCGTATAACCTCACCGTATTGTCTGCGCTCTTGCGCATAAGTAAAAATTAACTCTTTCTGCGCTCTCGTTACACCTACGTAAGCCAACCGTCGCTCTTCTTCAATATTATCTTCATCAATACTGGTTTGATGTGGCAACATACCTTCTTCCATGCCAATAAGGAACACATAAGGAAATTCTAGGCCCTTTGATGCATGCAAGGTCATCAATTGTACTTGATCAGCTTCACCTTCTTCTTCATCTCTTTCCATCATGTCGCGCAAGGTTAAACGAGTAACAATTTGCGCCAATGTCATCGGCTCATTCTCATCATCGCCAGCAAGCATATCGGTAACCCAGCTAAACAGTTGTGTCACGTTCTTCATGCGCATTTCTGCTGCTTTGGCACTCGGAGATGTATCGTACAGGTAATCTTCGTAATTAATGCCTTGAATGAAGCCTCGAAGCACTGCAGCAGTATCACCACGGTTGGCGTTATCTTCTGTTTCGACAATTAAACGGGTAAAACGTTGTACGTGCGCTAAACCTCTACCCGTCAAATGTTGCTCCAAGCCTAATTCGAAACTGGCAGCAAACATGCTTATTTGGCGAATATTGGCGTACGTTCCGAGTTTTTCGAGTGTTGCAGGGCCTATTTCTCGTTTGGGTACATTAACAATGCGCAAAAAGGCATTATCATCATCCGGATTAACAATAACGCGTAAATACGCCATTATGTCTTTAATTTCTGCGCGCGAGAAAAACGAGGTGCCGCCACTTATTTTATAAGGAATGCGATTTTGCATTAACACTTTTTCGATCACTCTTGATTGAAAATTACCTCGATACAAAATGGCGTAATTTTTAAACTGGCTTTTGTTTAAAAAACGATGACCTAGTAATTCACCGGCTACCCGCTCAGCCTCATGATCTTCATTTTTTGTTTTGACCACTCTAAGCTCTGGACCGTAAGCTAATTCACTAAAAAGCGCTTTGTCATACACGTGCGGGTTATTGGCAATAAGAATATTTGCACACTTTAATATGCGGCCACTGGAGCGATAGTTTTGCTCTAATTTAATCAACTTTAATTGTGGAAAATCTTCACCAAGCAATACAAGATTTTGTGGCTTAGCACCACGCCAAGAATAAATAGACTGATCATCATCGCCAACCACAGTTACCCGTGCTCGCTCGCCTACTATATTCTTTACTAATTCATATTGGCTGGTATTGGTATCTTGATACTCATCCACTAACAAGTATTGAATTTTTCTTTGCCAACGCTGACGGACTTCTTCATAGTTTCGTAGTAGCAAGGTAGGGATCATGATCAAATCATCAAAATCTAGGGCATTATAAGCTCGCATATTTTGATGATAACGTTGATAAAACTCAGCAAACATGACTTCATCAGCGCCACGAGCTCGTTTTAATGCACCATCGGGTAACATTAAATCGTTTTTCCAGTTGGAAATCATACTTTGTAAACGGGACAATAGCTCTTTATCGCCATCAAGCTCTTTTTCTGTAAGCTCTTTTAATAATGACAATGTATCTTGGTCATCAAATAAGGTAAAACCTGGTTTAAAGCCCAAGGTTTTAATTTCTCGTCGCACAATATCAAGGCCCAATGAATGAAACGTTGATACCATCAACCCACGAGTCAAATCTTTGCCAAGCATTTTACCGACGCGCTCTTTCATTTCTCGAGCAGCTTTGTTGGTAAACGTTACGGCCGCTATATTGCGAGCTTTATAACCGCACTCTTGAATTAGGTATGAAATTTTCTGACAAATAACCCCCGTTTTACCACTACCAGCACCTGCCAGTACCAGGCATGGCCCACTAACGTAGTTTTTTGCTTCATTTTGTCCAGGGTTAAGTTTCATTTATGAGTAATTACTAGAAAATTTTAAAGTGGCAATTTTACCTGCTTTTTTCAACAATACCAATTCCATTAATTAGGTGATTAACTGAGAATGCTAGATAAAGTGTTATAACAATTGAAATTTGATAGAGATAGTTATTCATATCTTTATTAAATTTCAGGTAGTTAAAACGTTTTAGCTAGGTTCCCAACGGGTAGCATTTATGTCTTTTATAAATGTTACTCAGCAAGCAGGTAATTGTTGGAAGTGGTATAAAACTAATAAGTGTTAACAAATTTATTCAAAGCCTGTGCTTAACAAGCATTAGTAGGTATTATATGCGTTATATATGTACTGATTTAACGAGAACAATATGATTAACGCTAAAAAAATTGAAGATATCGCCAAACAAATTACTGAAGCAATTCCTCCAGGCGTAAAAAATGTGGCCACTGATTTCGAATCAAAAGCGAAGCAAGTATTACAAAGTAAACTATCTCAATTAGACGTAGTTAGCCGTGAAGAGTTTGATGTACAAACACAGGTATTAATCAAAACTAGAGCTAAATTAGATGAAATGGCAGGCAAAATCGCCGAACTTGAAGAGAAAATAAAAACAGAAAGCTAATATTAACTTATGCTTTTGGAATGCCCTGGTTCACATAAACATCAAAACGATTTTTCTTCATTTTGATACTCGTTGATGGTTTTTTACCATTTAACGGCTCTGCATAACTTGGGCGCTTCACCACGACTCTGTATTTTGCCAATGCTAATGCCTGATCCAATAAGTCATCAGCGTCAGGATCACTTCCCACCAATGTTTGAAATACCCGCATCTCCTTTTTAACGGCAGCAGACTTTTCTCGGTGTGGATACATTGGGTCAAGATAAACAACATCGATATCAGTAAGCTTGCTCATTGCATCAATTGAGGAAGCATTTATTAACGTTAAACGCTCAATGAGCCAATCACCAATATCAGCATCTACCTTACCACGCTCTAAACCATCATCCAGTAGCGCCGCAACAGGTAACTGGCGTTCCATCATGGTAACTTTGCAGCCTAAACTCGCTAATAAAAAAGCATCTCGACCAAGCCCCGCAGTTGCATCCAATACATTTGGCTCAAAGCCATGTTTTAAACCAATTGCTTTGGCAATATCTTGACCACGACCACCACCAAATTTACGACGATGAGCGACTGCACCACCAATAAAGTCAACAACAATACCGTCGAGCTTTGGCTCATCTGTTTTGTGCAATTCTAATTGATGATCGGTAGCTAATAAGTAAAAAGGGCTTTTTACTTTTTTTAAATCTCGTAATTCACCACCGTAAGGTAATCCCCATTTTTGTGCAGCATGCTCTGCTCGCATAATGTTGTTAAAACTATCAGCGAAAACTAAACAATGTGGTGATACGTTTGAGTCAGTCATTAATTTGTTGGTACTTGTTCTACATGAAAATGATTATCACCGGTACTTAAAGCAATAAGGCGGCTGATCTTCTTTAAACTATAACCGCTTTGCTCACGCCATTCATTAAAGCATTGTTGAATAGTGTTTAAGCTGGTCTTGCTGGTAAGTCCGCCGGTGATTAACTCATGATTACGAAAATAACTTTCTACATCGCGACTCAACAAGAAGGTGTCCTTCCCTAATGATCTAAGTGCATAAGGCCCGGTATTACCCCCTAAGCGCTGACCGTGCTTTTTAAGGTAACTCCATAAACCGATGATGTCACTTTCAGGCCAGGCAGCAATAAATTCACTAAAGCTGCCCTGCTCAAGTTCAACATCATGGATCATATGGGCATTAGCCTTTATGGTTTGCACTTTTTTGAAATTGCGAATTATTTTTGGATCTTGAGCTTTTCGTTCAAGCATCTCATCGGGCATCATTAATATTTTCTCAATATCAAAATTGAAAAAATGCTCCTCAAAACTAGGCCATTTATTTTCGACCACGCGCCAAACAAAGCCTGATTGAAATACTTTTTTGGTGAATTCAGCCAAAAACCTATCATTACCCAACATTGCTAATTCAGCATTTGAATTTGCTAAGGTTTGATAAGGCGAAAGTAGCAGTTCGACATTATCTGCACCGCCCTTGCGATCGATTGCTCGTTGGTAAATTGACTGAATTTTTTCCATAATTTAAGTTATTTAATCCAATTATTATGCATTAATGCCACTATGACGTAATAACGCATCTACTTGTGGCTCTCGACCACGGAATGCTTTAAATAACTCCATAGGCTCTTGTGAACCACCTTTTTCTAACACACACTCTAAAAAATCTTTGCCGGTACTTGCATTAAAAATACCTTCTTCTTCAAAGCGCGAATAAGCATCAGCAGATAACACTTCAGCCCATTTGTAAGAATAATAACCTGCGGCATAACCGCCGGCAAAGATATGACCAAAGCTGTGTTGAAAACGATTAAACTCTGGCGCCTTAACAACAGCATATTGAGCACGAACCTGATCAAGAATTTGTTGCACTTGATTGTCAGCTTTTGCATCAAAGTCAGCATGAATTTTAAAGTCAAAAATACTGAATTCAAGCTGTCGTAACATTTGCATTGCCGATTGGAAGTTTTTCGCCGCCAACATTTTATCCAACATTTCTTGTGGTAATGATTCACCAGTTTCAAAATGTGATGATAAAAACGCAAGGGCTTCAGGCTCCCAACACCAATTTTCTAAAAACTGGCTTGGTAATTCTACCGCATCCCATGGCACGCCATTAATACCAGCGACACCAGCGGCATTAATTTGAGTAAGCATATGGTGCAAGCCGTGACCAAATTCATGGAATAACGTTACCACTTCATCGTGAGTAAATAACGCCGGTTTATCACCTACAGGCTTGGTAAAGTTACAGGTTAAAAATGCTACCGGTAATTGCACGGTATTTTTGCTTAACTGGCGACGACCCACACAGTCGGCCATCCAGGCACCACCTCGCTTTTTATCACGAGCGTATAGATCTAAATAGAAGCTGCCTCGTAAGTTTTGGGTATTATCATAGACATCAAAAAAGCTAACATCTTTATGCCAAACATCAACGCCCGCTCGCTCTTTAATGGTTAAACCATATAAACGATGTACCACCTCAAACAAACCAGACACAACTTTATCTTCTGGGAAATATGGGCGTAGGTCTTCGTCTGATATAGAGTACTTAGCTTGTTTTAATTTCTCAGAATAATAAGCAAGATCCCATGGATTAAGTTGCTCAATATTAAGTTCGGTTTTAGCAAAGTCGGTCAATTGGTTGAGATCTTCACCACCTTGAGCTTTTGATTTACTAGCCAAGTCTTCTAAGAACCCTAGCACCTGCGTAGTGTTTTCTGCCATTTTAGTCGCAAGTGACTCTTCAGCGTAGTTAGTAAAACCTAAGAGTTGGGCAACTTCATGACGTAGTGCCAATGTTTCTGTGATTAATGCTGAGTTATCAAATTCGCCAGCATTTGGGCCTTTATCTGATGCACGAGTAACATAAGCTACATACATTTTCTCGCGTAACGCTGCATTATCAGCATACATCATTACAGGTAAATAACTTGGTATATCAAGCGTGAATAACCAGCCTTGCTTTTCTTGTGACTCGGCCAATTGTTTAGCGCCGGCTAATGCACTTTCAGGCAAGCCGGTTAACTCACCTTCATTGGTAATATTTATCGTGAATGCACCGGTTGCATCTAATACGTTATTACTAAAGTTAGAAGCAAGTTCTGACAATTTAGTTTGAATTTCACCGTAACGAGCTTTTTTATCATCTTCTAAAGCAATACCTGATAATTTGAAATCTCGTAATGCATTACTAATGACTTTTTGTTGTGCAGCATTCAACGTGGCAAATTCATCGCTATTGGCAAGTTGTTGGTAGGCATTGAATAAACCTTTATGTTGACCAACCCATGTGCCGTATTCAGACAACATGGCTAAACAGGAATCATAAGCATCACGTAGTTCATCACTGTTTACTACTGAGTTCATGTGTGACACTGGTGACCAAATTTTTTCAAGCTGATCATCAACCTCATCGATATAAGCTACCAGGTTGTCCCAGGTAAAAGGTCCATCACTGGCAACGACCTGCTCAATGGCTTTTTTACCATTAGCAATCGCTTGCTCTACTGCAGGTTTAATATGATCTGGTTTGATTTGGGAAAACTCAGGAAGGCCTGTTTGCTCTAGTAATGGATTGCTCATAATGCTGCTTATAATATTAGGGAGATAGTAATACTACTAGAGATAAGTACTTTTAGTTGATTATTCAAGTAACATTCAAAAAAAAGACGCCGTTGGCGTCTTTTCTTGTAGGTAATTAGTATGATGAGTTTAATTATTCTTGCACGAGTTTATTCATGATCACCGCACATACTGCATCACCAGTAATATTTAACGCTGTTCTGATCATGTCAAAAATTCTATCCAAGGCGAATAATAATGGTAAACCTTCAATTGGAATTCCAGCAGCAAGTAACACGGCAACAACGAGGAAGGATGGCCCAGGTACGCCTGCTTGTCCTATAGCACCAATAGTCGATGTAAAGATGATAGCCACATAAGCCCCCATGCTTAATTCAACACCGAACATTTGCGCGAAAAATACCGCTACTAATCCATAATAAATAGCATTACCGCTCATATTTATGGTGGCACCTAAGGGTAATACAAAAGATGCTACCGAGTTTTTCACTTGTAATTCTTCTTCACATACTTCCATCGTTACTGGCAAAGTGGCCATGCTTGAAGCAGTTGATAGTGCTACCGCCTGAGGTTTTTTCATCTTCGATATAAAGTCTTTTACTGGTACATCTGATAAAAACTTCACCATTAGGGGGTACACAATAAAGCCAAAGATAATTATCGCTAGTAAAAAAACCATAACCAACTTAACGATGATACCCAGTACATCAAAACCAAATGTGCCCACGGCATCAGCCATTAAACCAAACACGCCTATAGGGGCAATAATCATCACTTTGTTTATCATCCATACAAACGCGTCAATGATTGTTGTAATTCCCGCTAAAAACGGTTTTGCTCGCTCAACGCCAACCTTAGTAATAGCAATACCAAAAAACATGCAAAATACGATTATTTGTAGAATGTTACTTGAATTTAATGATTCAAAAATGTTTGTTGGGATCATCGCCAAAATGGTATCAAATACACCTGCCACTTCACCTTTATCAGCATAAGTATTGGCAAACATACTAGAAACCGCGGAAGTATCTACTCCTAATCCTGGCTTAAACAGTTCTCCTAGAAAAATAGCTAACAACACTGCAATTGCTGATGTAATCATGAAAAAAGCGATAGTACCAAAACCAACTTTCCCGGCAGAGGGACTAGCCCCTAAATTAGCTGCGCCAGAGATAATAGAAACGGCGACCAAGGGTACGACTAGCATAGTAATTAAATGAATGAAAATAGCCCCTAAAGGAGCAAAAACTGACGCGTCGGCTCCCATAAGTACACCAACAACAGCGCCAATCACCATAGCGATGACGACCTGTAATCCAATATTGTGCTTAAAGCCTTGTTTAACTGATGTCATAAATATCTCTTTGTTAATTTACGCTCGAGGGGAACCCTTAAATGCGCTATACATTTCAATACTGACAAATTTAACGCCCAGCAATTTGATCTAAATAGCTTTTATACATCTTAGATCAAGCTTCTACTATATAAAAACATATGTAATTAGGATGTTAAGTGTATCAACCCTCATAAGCATAGCTTATGCCTCGTTTTGCAACTGAGAAACAGTTCGTTGAAATAAAATCTATGAAACTTCACTCTTATAGTTGAAAAATGTGTTGTTGAGCACAATTATTAAAGCATCTATTTTATTTAGGAATTATTCATGAGCCAACATTTTGACTACATAGCCCTTGGCGCTGGCAGCGGCGGAATCGCATCAATAAACCGAGCAGCAATGCACGGCAAAAAGTGTGCATTAATAGAAGCAAAAGCATTAGGTGGTACTTGCGTAAACGTTGGATGTGTTCCTAAAAAAGTAATGTGGTATGCAGGGCAAATTGCTGACGCAGTACACTACTCTAAAGATTATGGTTTCGATTTAACTGCTGGAAAATTAAATTGGGAAAAACTTGTTGAGAGTCGACAAGCCTATATTTCTCGTATTCATCAGTCATATGACAATGGTTTGGCTAAAAATAACGTCACCGTTATCAATGGATTTGGTAAATTTATTGATAAAAATACCATTGAAGTAAATGGTGAAACCTATACAGCTGACAACATATTAATTGCCACTGGCGGTCGCCCTAGTGTGCCAAACATTCCAGGTGCGGAATATGGCATAACTTCAGATGGATTCTTTGCATTAAATGAACAACCTAAACGCGTAGCCGTGGTAGGCGCAGGCTATATTGCCGTTGAAATTGCCGGCGTATTAAACGCTCTAGGTAGTGAAACGACTTTATTAGTGCGTAAGCATAAACCATTACGTGATTTTGACGACATGATGTCAGATACCTTAGTTGAGATCATGGCGGCAGAAGGGCCAACCCTAAAAACACACTGCACGCCAAAAGAAGTCATTAAAAATAGCGACAACAGCTTAACGCTAGAACTAGAAAATGGTGAAGCTATTACCGTTGATGCAATTATTTGGGCCATTGGTCGCGAACCAGCTACAGATAACATTAATATTAAAGCAACAGGCATAGAATTAAATGCTCGTGGGTTTATCGATACAGACAAATATCAAAACACTAGCGTTGAAAATATTTATGCTGTTGGTGATAACACAGGACGAGCACAACTTACACCTGTTGCAGTCGCTGCAGGTCGTCGTTTATCAGAACGTTTATTTAATGGTAAAACCGATGAGCATCTAGATTACAATCTGATCCCAACGGTAGTATTTTCACACCCAACAATTGGCACTATCGGCTTAACTGAGCAACAAGCTATCGCTTCTTTTGGTGATGAAGACATCACTGTTTATACCTCTCAGTTTACTTCTATGTATACCGCGGTAACACAGCATAGACAACCATGTAGAATGAAGCTTATCTGTCAGGGTAAAAATGAAAAAATTGTGGGTATGCACTGTATCGGACTTGGCAGCGATGAAATGCTACAAGGCTTTGCTGTGGCCGTTAAAATGGGCGCTACCAAGGCTGACTTTGATAACACAATTGCAATACACCCAACAGCTGCCGAAGAGTTCGTTACTATGCGTTAACGGTATTATTCGACAATAAACACCAATACCGGCTTTGTTAAGTTGGTGGTGTGTGGAAAAATCAAATTCGTATCAGCTCAATGACTAGAATTAAATTCGGAAATTGAGCTTTTTTTTGTACTTTTTTTCTTGGCACTTTTGTTAATAAAAAGTGATGACTATAACCAAGTTAGCTGCAAGCCTTTATTTATCTGGGTAATCACTTTTTTACATTAAAAACAAAATTATCAATTGAATTAATTAGTTAATATATTGTTAAAAAACCGTTTGTTTTCGAAAATCTTTCTGCTAGTATCATTATCCCATTTAGGAAAAACTCTTTTCAATATTGTTTACCTTTTGGGATTTATGGAAAAATTATCCACATCTATTTTACCAATAATAATAAATAGAAACGGTCAGTTGTATCTTCCGAACATCATAAACATTAAGCCTTACAGGCATTTTACACTTGCTAATTTTCTTTATAGCAGGTGGACTTAGTAATTCCTTCAACAGACTTATCCACAGAAACGATCCTTTTCCACAGTTTTTCAATACCAAACTAGATCAATCTATGGCATGCTATTGCCAGTAATTTCAAAGATAATAAACTAATACCATGACTCAATCCTCCCCTTATATTCTCGTTGACGGTTCGTCTTACTTGTTTCGCGCTTATTACGTACCATATTTACAAGCACTTTCAACAAAAGATGGCCATCCTACCGGTGCGATCACCGGTGTATTAAATATGATCAAAAGTTTGCAAAAAGATTATCCGACAGGAAAGATCGTTGTTATTTTTGATGCCAAAGGTAAAACCTTTCGTAACGATTTATACCCAGAATATAAAGCAAATCGTCCTCCGATGCCTGATGATTTGCGCAGCCAAATAGCACCGCTGCATAAAATCATTAAAGCCATGGGATTACCATTATTAGTTATCGATGGTGTAGAGGCCGATGACGTTATCGGAACGCTGGCCGACCAAGCGAGTAAACTTGGTTTAGAAACAGTAATTTCAACCGGCGATAAAGATATGGCGCAGTTGGTTACCGAACATGTCACCTTAATCAATACCATGACTAATGTCGCTATGGATGTTGATGGCGTTATTGAAAAGTTTGGTGTTCGTCCCGATCAAATCATCGATTATTTAGCATTAATGGGCGACAAAGTAGATAACATTCCTGGCGTTGAAAAGTGTGGCCCTAAAACCGCAGTAAAATGGTTAACAGAACATGAAAATTTAGACAATGTTATTGCCAACGCTGACTCTGTAAAAGGCAAAATAGGCGAAAACCTTCGATCAGCACTTGATCAATTACCGCTTTCTTATGAGCTTGCAACGATAAAACTGGATGTTGAACTTGAGCAGCCAATTAATGAAATAGAAGCTGTTGATGCTGACACAGATACTTTACGAGAAATGTATACCGAGTTTGAACTTAAACGTTTACTCGCCGAGCTTGATAAAGGTAAGTCTGGCAGCGATACACCCGCAGCAACTGAAGCCCCAGATGCAGAAGAAGATGAAGAATTACCTGCTGCGATTGAAAGTTCATACGACATTATTTTAACCAAGGCTGAATTACAAACCTGGCTTGATAAATTAAATTCCTGTACTGAATTTGCCTTTGATACTGAAACTACCAGTGTCAATTATATGGAAGCTAAGTTAGTAGGGTTATCATTTGCTATTGAAGCTGGCAAAGCTGCTTATGTACCACTTACTCATGATTATATAGATGCACCTGAACAGTTAGATTTAGATTGGGTATTAGCGCAGTTTAAACCACTATTAGAAAGTACCAGCATTTTAAAAATAGGCCAAAACTTAAAATATGACGCTAATGTGCTTAGTCATTATGACATAACCATACAGGGTGTTGGTTTTGATACCATGCTTGAATCGTATTGTTTAAACAGTGTTTCCACTCGACATAATATGGATGCTCTGGCTGAAAAATACCTGGGTTATAAAACAGTGCATTTTGAAGACATCGCCGGAAAAGGAGCAAAGCAACTTACCTTCAATCAAATCGATGTTGAAAAGGCAGGACACTATGCTGCAGAAGATGCTGATATAACTCTGCGTTTACACCAAGCAATTTGGCCTAAACTGAACAAACTGGCAGAGCAAAAGCAAGTATTCTCAGAAATTGAGTTACCGCTTATGCCCGTACTTGCCCGTATGGAGCAAACAGGTGTGCTAATTGATTCTGAACTTCTAAATGAACAAAGTCATCAAATTGGCATGCGTTTAGATGAACTGGAGATTCAAGCACACAACGTGGCAGGTAAAAGCTTTAACTTGAGCTCACCAAAACAACTTCAAACAATTTTGTTTGAAGAGCAGGGCATTCCGGTGATCAAGAAAACTCCAAAAGGTGCTCCTTCAACAGCTGAAGAGGTATTACAAGAGTTAGCTTTAGACTACCCATTACCTAAGTTGATTATTGAGCATCGTGGTTTAAGTAAATTAAAATCAACCTATACTGACAAATTACCATTAATGGTGAGTGAAAAATCTGGTCGTGTGCATACTTCATACCATCAAGCTGTAACAGCGACCGGACGTTTATCTTCAACTGATCCTAACCTGCAAAATATCCCAATTCGCAGTGAAGAAGGTAAAAAAATCCGCCAAGCGTTCATCGCACCGCAAGGTTATAAAATATTGGCGATAGATTACTCGCAAATTGAATTACGCATTATGGCGCATTTGTCGAATGATAAGGGTCTATTAACTGCGTTTGCTGAAGGCCGAGATGTTCATCAGGCAACTGCCGCTGAAATATTCAATATAGAACTGGACCAAGTAACCTCAGATCACCGTCGTAGCGCAAAAGCGATTAACTTTGGCCTTATATATGGTATGTCTGCATTTGGTTTATCTAAGCAACTGGGCATTGCCCGTGGTAAAGCTCAAGATTATATGAATACATATTTTGAACGTTACCCTGGCGTATTAGAGTACATGGAAAATACTCGCCAATTAGCCTCTGAACAAGGCTATGTTGAAACAATATTTGGCCGCCGACTATTTTTACCTGAAATTAAGTCCAGAAATGGGGCAAGACGAAAAGCTGCTGAGCGCGCCGCAATAAATGCACCAATGCAAGGCACGGCCGCAGACATCATTAAAAAAGCTATGATTGCGGTCGATAAATGGCTCGTAGAAAGCAATGATCCACGCATAAAAATGACCATGCAGGTACACGATGAGCTCATTTTTGAGGTTGAAGAAAGCATAATTGTGGAAACAACCGAAAAATTAGTCGAAATAATGAACAATGCCGTGCAATTAAATGTGCCATTAATCTCTGAGGCCGGTACTGGCGACAACTGGCAGCAAGCGCACTAATTGAATATTAATGTAATAAAATTACAAAAGCATTCATTTGGTATAGAAAACACAACAATAAATTGCTATTTTTTTCACTTTTTTTACAAAAATGTAATAAAAATTAGAATAAATACTTTACAAGCTAGAGTTAACACTCTAATATAGCCTCATTCCTAACGGAATTCTTGTTGTAATAACTTTTGTTTTCTAGCTTCCCCATAAGCTTCTAACCAACGTCCTTGACGTTGGTTTTTTTTTGCCTGAAATAAATTTCCACGGTAAAGTTGCATTGCTTCATCCTGCTTTACAAATCTAATGTCATCCCTGACGATTTGCATTGCTTCATCCATGAAGCAAAAACAAAAAACTTGCTCCTCGATAACTGCTCCTGCGTTATTCTACCTACATACGTCCTTGTATTAGTGCATTTTTGTCATATAGGCCTTCCATGGCCAAAAAAAAAGAGCCGTGAGGCTCTTTTTAAGAAATGTGTTTCTAATTACTCGCTTTCTTCGAAAGCCTCATCATCTTCAGGCTCAACTAATTCTTGATGTTCGATATTAATAAACCAGTCACTAATTACAGCTGTTGCTTGTTCTAAACCAACTTTTGTTAATGATGAGAACGCCTGCACCTTTACATTATCATGCATTGCCAGGCATTTTTTGCGAACCTGTAATACTTCAGAGTTTCTTTTACCAGGCTTTAATTTATCTGCTTTAGTGAGTAAAACTAATGTTGGTAACTGACAATCGTTTGCCCAATTAATAAGGTCTACATCTAAGTCCTTCAAAGGGTGGCGAATATCCATTAATAAAACCAAGCCTTTTAAGCTCATGCGCTTTTCTAAATATTCAGCTAACGCTTTTTGCCACTTTTTCTTCATTTCTAAAGGAACTTTAGCAAAGCCGTAACCCGGCAAATCGATTAAGCGTCGATTTTCTCTAATATCAAACACGTTGATAAGCTGCGTACGACCAGGAGTTTTACTCGTTCGTGCCAGGGCTTTTTGATTAGTTAGGGTATTTAAAGCACTAGATTTACCCGCGTTAGAACGACCGGCAAAAGCAACCTCAATACCACTATCAGCTGGGAGGCGACGAATGTCGGGAGCACTTAGCTCAAATTTGGCAACATGTAAATTAACCATAGGAGTTGTCAAAACGGGATCCACCATAAATAAAGACGTAAAAATAAATTAAAATAACTTATTCAATTATATCCTGTTTTTAACATTTTGAGGCAGTGTTTTTTTGTAATCAGGGCTACAAAGGCAATTAATTAATCTTTTTATCGAAAATTAATCAATAACCATTACACGAACACGGGAATTGTGTAAAATAGCGTAAATTTTTATTACTCTGGGTAAAATAAAGCTAATAAACAGTGTTTATCGTTTTATATTATTCAGTAAAAAGCGCTTTTAAAGGGATTAATCAGTAGTAAAACTGAGGTCCATGGTATTAACAGGCAGAACATCTATGAAAAAAATCATTATTTCAGCAATTTTAGGTTTCGGGTTATTAGGCAACGCATTTGCCGCTGGCGATGCAACCGCTGGCAAAACTAAGGCAGCAGTTTGTGCTGGTTGTCACGGAGCAAATGGTATCGGTATCGCTGATGCATACCCTAACTTAGCTGGCCAACACGCTGATTACATTGCTAAGCAATTAAAAGCATTTAAAGATGGTTCTCGCAAAGACCCTGTTATGGCGCCTATGGCTGTTGGCTTATCTGATCAAGATATGAATGACGTAGCAGCTTACTTCGCAACATTCAGCCTTGCAGGTGAAAGTACACAGGCAGCAGCTGATTCTTCATCAGCAGATACTGCAGCAGCACCTGCACCTATCGCAGCACCTGCACCTATCGCAGCACCAACAATGGTAGCTGATGCAGCCGCAGGTAAAGGACTATATGAAAACGGCGATACTGCTCGAGGTATTACCGCGTGTGTTGATTGTCATGGTAAAGAAGGCAACTCAGACGTTCTGATTAACCCTAACCTTTCTAAACAACATCCTGAGTACATTGAAAAGCAATTAAATGCGTTTAAAGATGAATCTCGCACTAACGTTTCAATGAACGTTGTTGCTAAAAACTTAACAGAGCAAGACGTTGCTGATTTAGGTGCTTATTTTAAAGACCCAGCAGCTGTAGCAAGTGTTGTAGCTAAAAAGCCTTCAGCAGCAAAATTAACATTTGTTGGTGATGTTGAAGCAGGTAAAGCTAAAGCGGCGATGTGTGCTTCATGTCACGGCGCAGACGGTAATGCTTTAGTTGCAATGTACCCTAATTTAGCAGGCCAACATGAAAAATATCTAGCTAAGCAATTAGCTGATTTTAAAGCTGGTCCAGAAGGTCGTAACGACCCAGTAATGGCCGGTATGGTAGCAGCTTTATCGCCAACAGATATGCAAGACTTAGCTGCTTATTTTGCTAGCCAAAAGCCGAGAGCAACAACAACGGCAACGAACAACGTTGGCATGAAGCTATATCAAGGTGGTGATGCATCACGTGCAATTACTGCGTGTATCGCTTGTCATGGTACGGATGGTAAAGGTGCTGCATTGGCTGGTTTCCCTGCTGTTAGCAACCAAAGTGCAGATTACTTAGCATCACAACTTGCTAAATTCCGCGATGGTACTCGTCACAATGATATGAATTCAATGATGGCTAACATTGCTGCTAAACTAACTGATGCAGATATTGCCGCAGTAGCTGAATACATGTCTTCTTTAAAATAAGTTAAACTTATTTAAAGGTTTTAGACAGCCTTGAATTAACAGAATTTGTGCCATCCTTGGCAATTCTAAGTTAATTCATCCTTGAATTAAAAAAGCAGCTAAATAGCTGCTTTTTTTTCGTTTGGTGTAATACCAATTAATCTTCCGATGTTTCGGTAGTTTCTTGAGATTGTTCCTGTTCAGGTTTTTTCTCTTCGCCACCACAAGCGCCACAGCAACCCATAATATTCTCCAGTAAGTAAAAGTAGTCGTATATTACTTGATTAAATCAGTCGGGTATTTGATGAAAATCAAAGTCTTTGAATGTTAATTTTTTGTGACCACTCTCTTGACCCCTGTCAATATGTAAAAATTATTAGTAGGTATACTTGCTACTAATAATAAATCCAACATATAGAGGCCTTATGCCAAACAACAAACGTTTTTTACAAAAAGTTTCCACATTCTGCGCTAAGACTTGCTTCGTTATTGCTGCTATTGCAGGGGTAATATTAGTGCTTAATTCCGGCGAGGCAACTGAGGTGTACAAAGCAACTGTAGGTGCAACAACATTCTTTTTCTTTATGGTAGGCATTGTATTACATGCTATAGGTGCTACCGACATCCCCGATTTAAAAATTAGAAAAGATTGAATATTTAGCTAGATAACGCCATGTGCTAATGGAAACACTGATGATTCTGTCGTGTTACTGTATTGAAATTCTGTTTGGCTTTTACTTAGAGAAGAAAAATGGGGTGGCTAATGGGATTTGAACCTCATGGCAATCAAGAATGGAATCACAGGTGATTCTGTCGTGTTACTGTATTGAAATTCTGTTTGGCTTTTACTAAGAGAAGAAAAATGGGGTGGCTAATAGGATTTGAACCTCACGGTAATCAAGAATGGAATCACAGGTGATTCTGTTGTGTTACTGTATTGAAATTCTGTTTGGCTTTTACTTAGAGAAGAAAAATGGGGTGGCTAATGGGATTTGAACCCACGACAACCGGAATCACAATCCGGGGCTCTACCAACTGAGCTATAGCCACCACTGAGGTGTTGCGTGTATGAACTGTCTCAAGCTTTGAAACAGTGCGCGGATTGTATATTAGATAGCAGATTTCTTGCAAGTATTTTTGCAACTTTTTCCCCTAAAATTCAAATACCCCCCGCTAATTTAACCGTTAATTTACATTTGTTGCAAAAGTCTGATAGATTAACTTAAAACGATATTAATAATAAAAAAATTAAACATGGATGTATTGCTATTTAATTTAGAAATAAGCAATAACAGCAAACTGATTTTGCCTTAATGGAAATATTTACTTGAATAATAAAATTTTCAATAACCTGCTAAAAGTAATACTTCTTGCATTTATTTGTCTTACAACGTTGCCTAGCTTTAGTGCTTCAGCACAGCAGGTAATATTAGTTGATGGTTCTGAAAATGGTTCTTCAATTGAGGGTTCTGTTAAGTATTTACTTGATGAGCAATCTAGTCTAACAGCCGAGCAAGCTTGGCAAAAAGAAGACTTTTTTAAAGAAAGTGCTGAAGGTAATTCTTGGTTAGGTAATATTGCCGGTTCCGTTTGGAATAGATTCATTATTAAAAATAATGGTGATGCTGCAATAGTTATTCATATCGAGTACCCATATCATCAACCTTCGACCGTAGTACTGTATCAACGTACACTCGGCAGTGAAGAAAATTTCCATTCAACTAAAGATACCCTTTTTGAAAGCACTTCTGATCGCTCAATCGCTTTTCCACGAGTTGCTTTACCTCTTGAATTGAAACCATTGGAAAGTATCGAGGTATTGTTAGAAACATTCAGTGATGTGGCTACGCCTAGGTTTGTCGAGTTTAGAGTTTGGTCAACCAAGGCAATTGTGAAAGCGTCTAATATTGAGCATGTTATCTTTGCAATAGTTGTTAGTTTTATCATTATTTCAGCGTTGCTCAGCTTCGCGTTATTTAAGTTTTTACAAGAAAAATTCTTTCTCTGGTACAGTTTATTTGCTTTAAGCTCTTTACCTGTCCTAGGGTTAACCACTGGCATTTTAAACTTGTATGTTCCTAATTTGGACTATCACCCGCTTGGTACCATATCAATGATTGTGATGATGGCTGCAGGCTTACAATTTATGCGGGTTTATAGTAATGCCGCGTATCATTCAATAATCGCTGATAAAATTATGCATTTAACCTTAATGCTAGTACTCATTGCATTACCGGTTGCGATTATTGGCTTTCATGAACTGGCTATGCAAATTCAACAACTGGCAATTTTCACTTTCCCGGTAGCAATTATTGCCGCCATATATTGTGGTAGTTTAGGTGAGAAAAAAATCACCACTATGGTATTGGCTAAGTCTTTATTTTTCATCATATTACTAAGCACTAACTTACAAGCCTGGGGCTGGGTATCTCCTTCTTATGGTTTAGTGTTTTTACCCACTATGGGCATGCTCGCCCAGCTCATTTGCCTGCTTTGGGCAATGTACGGCAAAGCAACTACACATTATAAACATGGCTCAACAGAAGATTTAGATACCGTAAGCAATGCTTATGAAAAGGCGTATGCCTTACAGGAGCAAGTTAAGCAACAAAACCAAATGCTTAAGGCCGCGAAAGAACAGGCTGAATTTGAAGCCAGAACCGATATGCTCACTCACTTGCCGAACCGACGTGCATTTATGAATCTCGCTAAAATGGCTATCGCACAAGCTAATCGTCAAGAAAAACCATTGGCATTTATCGCCTTTGATATCGACAACTTCAAACTCATTAACGACCAATATGGTCACCCTGCTGGTGATCAAACATTAAAAGAAGTGGGTGATTTAACGCGCAGTATCATTCGTGCAAGTGACTTTTGTGGGCGAATAGGTGGGGAAGAATTTATGATCGGTTGTCATAATAACTCGTTAGGCGATGCCTATAACTTAGCCGAACGTATCAGAAAAGCGATAGAAGAGTGTGTGATCAAGTTTGATGGCCTGGAGTTTTCTACCACAGTAAGTTTAGGTCTTGCCCAAGTTGAAGAAGGTGATACGTTAGAATCGGTGATCAAGAAGGCCGATGAAGCAATGTACTTATCAAAAACTGAAGGCAAAAATAGAGTGTCTCATTACGCAGCGTAATATTTATTGCGCTAACATATCCACTATTCAATATTATCAACTGCTATACTTAAGCCAATTTTCAACACTTATAAACAGCAACCATGTCTTTAGAACACATTACAAAACAATTAACTGACCTTGAAGGTAAATTACCGCCAGTAGAACTATGGGATCCGCCGTATTGCGGTGAAATGCCAATGGAAATAAAAGCCGATGGTAGCTGGTTCTATATGGGCACTGTAATTAGCAGAGAGCGACTGGTAAAACTATTTTCGACGGTATTAAAAAAAGAACATGATGAGTATTATTTAGTAACCCCTGTTGAAAAAATTAAGCTTACCGTTGTTAATGAACCTTTTGTTATCACTCATTGGCGTTGGTTGGAAGATGTCAGCCCAGCGATAATCGAATTAACCACCAACATTGGCGATAAGCTATTACTCGATAACGAGCACCCGTTGGAAATAAATAAAGCTGGTGATTTAAAAGTGCGAGTAAGAAGAAATCTTTATGCATCTATTCATCGTAATGTATTTTATCAATGGGCAGAAATAGCAGAAATAGTTGAAGATAAAAAAAACCAGCACCTTGTATTAAACAGTGCTGGTATTAATCACATATTAGGAAAGATTTAATCGAAAATTAAATCACTCTGGAGAAGCGTTGCTGATGTATTTTTGATTTCAAATACGCATCAAAAGACATACAAATATTACGAATTAACAATCGGCCTTTTTCTGCAACAACAATCTCTTCAGCGCTATTTGTTAGTAAATCGTCATTGATGAATGTATCCAAACTTTGCAAGTCTTCAGCAAAATACTCATTAAAGTTAATATCAAACTGCTGCTCTATTAGTTGTTTCGACAAACTAAAATTACACATAAGCTCTTTAATCACTGTAGCTCTGATCACATCATCTTTTGTGGTCACAATTCCTTTTTCCAAGGCATGACCTTGCTCATCTACAGCTTGGTAATATTCTTTTAACGTTTTACTGTTTTGGCTAAAACTTTGGCCGATGGCACTTATAGAAGATACCCCCATGGCAAGTAAGTCGCAGTCACCTAAAGTTGTATAGCCTTGAAAATTGCGATGTAATTTACCCGCCTTTTGTGCGATAGATAATTCATCGCTAGGCTTGGCAAAGTGATCCATGCCAATAAAGTCATAGCCAAGATCAATTAATGACTCGATTGCATATTGCATAATGGCAAATTTTTGATCGGCATTAGGCATCCATTCATCTCTGATTTTTCGTTGTGCGGCAAAGCGGCTCGGCATATGTGCATAACTAAATAATGAAATTCTGTCTGGATCCATAATCTTCACAGCTGCTATCGTATTAGCGAATGTTTCAGGGCTTTGATGTGGTAATCCATAAATCAAATCGATATTTACCGAGTTGAAACCAACAGCCTTGGCGTGATGAATTAAATCAGTAACAAATTCTGTACTTTGCTCTCTGTTTATTGCCTTTTGAACTTTTGTATCAACATCCTGAACCCCAATACTTAATCGATTAAAGCCTTCGGCATATAAATGATCGACCAGATCCAGTTCAATTTCTCTAGGGTCAACTTCTATACCCAGCTCAGCTGAATCGGTGAAGTGAAATGATGATTTAAGCTTATTCACTAATCGGCTAATTTGGGATTTAGTTAAAAATGTTGGTGTGCCACCACCCCAATGCAATTGTTTCACTTGGTGATCTTTAAATAACTCGGCTCGAGAATCTATTTCTTTAAATAAATAGTTTAGGTATTCATCAGCTTTATCGCGATGACGGGTAACTATTTTATTACAACCACAGTAATAACAAAGACTATGGCAAAATGGAATGTGGATATATAAAGACAGATCATTTGTTGTTGAATTATTTACGGCTGTAACAAGATCAGCGTCAGTAAATTTTTCATTAAATTCCAACGCTGTAGGATACGATGTATAGCGCGGACCGCTAACATTATATTTAGCTAATAATTCTGGGGAGAACATTTGTGATGACATTAAAACAACCTATTTCTACTGATAGTAACTAGTATAAAAAAGATCAGATTAATTTATGTTGATCAAGCGCAATGTTTTAGCATTCAGTTAACAAATGACGACGATTTAAAGTTCTCTAAATCCGTTAGCTAGGTGTATTTATTTGGATGTGTATTATTCGGCACACTGAATACATTTAGTTGCTGCTGGTTGAACTTTTAAACGACCTGTAGCTATGTCTTCACCACATTCTGCACATATACCATACGAACCGTCTTCAATACGAGTGATTGCATTTGATAGTTGCTGAATTTCTATCTTAGCTTCTGATTCCAGCGCATTAAGCACTTCATCATTTTCTCGCTCGCAAGCTTGTTCGGCCCAATCGGCTGCACGACCATCGGCAAAGTCACCATGGATCGAATCTACGCGCGCCTGTAGGGCTATTATACGTTGGGTAAAATTTGCTATTAGCTGTTCAGACATAATTCAGCCTCGCTTTCTATTTTTTTTGTTGGTTTAGCTCTTTTTGCAGTGATTTAACAAATGGTAGTAAATCTGCTACATCCGAATATACAGCAGGCTCTAATTCTTGTTCAATTCCCATACGCTCAAGATCTAACGCTAACCTATCTTTCTTTGATAGTTGCTTGCGTGCTTCAAGTATCGGCATGTGACTAATTTTGCTGTATAACTTAAATATAGCAGGAAATTTGGTTTTTAACTCTTCACTATACTTCGGCAATGATTCCATCAACACCGAAAGGCGCCAGCAGCCTTCCGATATTTCACATTGCTTTTCACTAATAGCCTTAGTTATCAATACGATAGAATCAACAGCTTTCAAATCTCGAACAATTTGTTGCTGCTTATGTTGTTCTTCAATAAGCTTTGTTTTTATCGTTTGGCTGCGTAATTTAAACATCAAAAAAGAAGCATAACTCGCCAAAGCCAGAAGAAATAACGAAGCAAAAATAAGGAGTAAAAGGGTACTAACTGACACGATTAAATCTACTCTTTAAATTCAGAAAAATCAGTATCGTCTAATTTATCCCAAAGTTTATCTTCTGAGTCTTCTGATACTTCGTCTTCATATTCTTCATCGTCATCTTCGGTTTCAATGCCTAAAGCCTCTAACAGCTCTTCGTAGCGATCAAAACTATCAGATAAGGTCTGTGCTTCATTTTCAGTTAACTCTTCACCAGCTTCAGCTCTTGCGGCTAATATTTGCAGTTCTTCATTATCTTCAATGGCGAATAATTCTTTTTCTAAAAGCTCTATTTCCGTGGTATCCACTTCAACATCTTTAATCGGAGCAATTGGTTGTTGAACAACTTTAGCTTTTGGTTTGGCCTGTTTAACTGGAGTAGTTGGGGCACCAAGATCGATAGGCTTCTTACTGCCAATACGTGGATCTTTATCTTTTACATTTTCCGTTTGAGTGGTTTTGGTAAAAGCAACTTGTTGACGAGTTCCAGCTTTGTTACCTGAAGTTTTACGAGCTCTTGGCTCTTTCTCTTCGATAACCTTATTTCTTGGTTCGCTTATTGTTTTAGCGCGACCTGGCTTGCGAGATTTTTTAGTTCTGCTCATAGTGTTCTTAAATAAATAGTAATTATCTCTATTTTACGCGATCTGATACCAGTTAGCATAATTATTTGGTCTTTTAGTGATAATTAAATGGCTTATAGGCAAGGCATTAATTGCTGATAATGGTTATTCCCTTGTCAAAATTAATAACGCCGCTTATGGGCCATTTAAACTCACCCTTCGGGAGCGCTGTAACATCATGATAACGGCACAAGATTTCTTTAATGTACGAAAGCATGGATGCTGCAGATAGAGCGACGCAGGATGCCAAAGCCTAGAATGACTATATTTACAAAAATTTTATTTGTTCTAATGCCGTTACAGCGTTCTAAATAATCAGATAGTTAAGCTAAATGGTATACACATAAACTGTTAGTTTTTGAGCAAAAAAAAACGATAGTCTGATGACTATCGCTTTTCGACAAATACTTTTGTCATTGTTCTGGTTAATCCAGCCCTGAACCTATCCTTGAAATACTATCCCTATATTTGAATCGTTTCCGTACATTGTTTTTTATTTTCGGTCATCCTGACACCTTATTTGCTATCCATAAACCCTAAGGGTAAATCATCCAATGATAAATGATCTTCCTGATCAACTTAATAATCCATTAAGTATATCCCTGTAGCATCCTTACCAAATTTCCACTTCTTGATTTCTAACACGCTACATCCTGTAACTGATATAAAGTCTAAACCTTCACTTTATTATTACAATGCATTTACAAAACAAACTAGTGAACACTAAATAATCAAACCATATAAGTGATTGTTTTTACAATAGTAATTAAATTCAAGGTAAGACTTTTCCGTTAATGTCTATTGTAGGTATGGTCAATGTCGCACATAAATATAAGATTATTGAGTGATAGTTATTTTGACTTGGGAGAAGTTATTTTCTGTGATTTACTTTTAATGTTTTTTTATAAGCACGCTATAACCGAAAGTAGATCATTCAGCGGTCTGTGACTGAATTAAAACTAAACTCTTCTTAAATCTAAATTTCAGGCAACGCTTAACCTCATAGACGCCGACTTAAATGCCATCCATGGCAAGTCGGCATTCCATCATCCATGATGTAAAAAAAAGACACGCATTGCGTGTCTTTTTGTAGATAAGTAATTAGTTAAACTAACTATTATCTCTTATGTTTACTTGCTTCCTGGATAACACGTAATTGCGCTACCGCTCTGGCTAGCTCAGCAGCAACTTCAGCATAATCTACATCGCCTGAGGCGTTGTGAATATGATCTTCTGCACGTTGCTTGGCATCTAAAGCAGCTTGCTCATCCAAGTCATCGCCACGTACAGCCACATCGGCTAATACAGTAACGCTGTTTGGTTGAACTTCCAACATACCGCCGGAAAGGTAAATTACCTCTTCGCCGCCATGTTGTTTAACAATACGCGCCATTCCTGGTTTTAACGCAGTTAGTAATGGTGCATGGCCAGGCATAATACCTAGTTCACCTTCACTACCTGAAATTTGCAATGATTCGATGCGGCCAGAGAATAAACTCTCTTCTGCACTTACTACATCCAAATGTGTCGTCATGGCTGCCATATTAGTCTCCTGTACCTTTATAGGCCAAATTACATTTTGCTGGCTTTTTCAGCCGCTTCTTCGATTGCACCAACCATGTAGAACGCTTGTTCTGGTAGTTCATCGTAGTCACCCGCTAGGATGCCTTTGAAGCCTGCAATTGTATCTTTAAGAGATACGTACTTACCTGGAGAACCAGTGAATACTTCAGCAACGAAGAACGGTTGAGATAAGAAACGCTCAATCTTACGGGCACGGGCAACAGTTTGCTTATCTTCTTCAGAAAGCTCGTCCATACCTAAGATAGCGATGATATCTTTAAGTTCTTTATAACGTTGTAGAGTCGACTGTACGCCACGAGCAGTTTCATAGTGCTCAGCACCAACTACTAATGGATCAAGTTGACGTGAAGTAGAATCTAGTGGATCGATTGCAGGGTAAATACCTTGCGATGCGATATCACGAGAAAGTACAACAGTTGCATCTAAGTGAGCAAACGTAGTTGCTGGAGATGGATCCGTTAAATCATCCGCTGGTACGTATACCGCTTGGATTGATGTAATTGAACCATTCTTAGTAGATGTAATACGTTCTTGAAGTACACCCATCTCTTCTGCAAGAGTTGGTTGGTAACCTACCGCTGATGGCATACGACCTAGAAGTGCAGATACCTCAGTACCAGCAAGTGTGTAACGATAGATGTTATCTACGAAAAATAGTACATCACGACCTTCGTCACGGAACTTCTCTGCCATTGTAAGACCAGTCATGGCAACACGTAAACGGTTTCCAGGAGGCTCATTCATTTGACCGTATACTAACGCTACTTTATCAAGTACGTTTGATTCGCTCATCTCGTGGTAAAAATCGTTACCTTCACGAGTACGCTCACCAACACCAGCGAATACAGAATAACCACTGTGCTCGATAGCGATGTTACGGATAAGCTCCATCATGTTAACGGTTTTACCAACACCAGCACCACCGAATAAACCAACTTTACCACCCTTAGCGAATGGACAAACTAGGTCGATTACTTTGATACCTGTTTCTAGTAACTCATTTGATGCAGCTTGCTCTTCATATGACGGAGCTTCACGGTGGATAGTCCAACGCTCTTCTTCACCAATAGGACCTGCTTCATCAATAGGCTCACCCAATACGTTCATAATACGACCAAGTGTTTTCACACCTACTGGTACTTGAATATTGGTGCCTGTATTTTCTACATTCAGACCACGACGCAAACCGTCAGATGAACCCATGGCAATAGTACGAACTACGCCACCACCAAGTTGTTGTTGTACTTCTAGTACAAGACCACTTAGATCACCTTCTGTAATTGTTAATGCGTCATATACCTGAGGTACAGCATTTTGTGGAAACTCAACGTCCACAACTGCGCCAATGATTGACACTACCTTACCTGTACTCATGTTTATTCCTCTAAACTATTAATTAAACTTTGCCTATACCGCAGCTGCGCCAGCTACAATCTCACCCAATTCTTGGGTAATACTTGCTTGACGTGCTTTGTTGTATATCAATTGTAAATCATCAATTAAGTCACCAGCATTGTCGGTTGCTGCTTTCATAGCAACCATACGTGCGGCTTGTTCACTGGCTAGGTTTTCAACCACGCCTTGATATACTTGAGATTCCACATAACGAACCAATAATTGATCAAGCAAAGCTTGAGCATCTGGTTCGTAAATGTAATCCCAACGATGCGAGATAGCGTCATCATCTGACTTAGGCAAAGGTAACAATTGATCGATTGTTGGCTGTTGCGTCATAGTATTTACAAACTTGTTGCAAACTACGAACAACTTATCGATTTCACCGTTGTCGTAAGCGTCTAACATAACCTTCACAGAACCGATTAAATCGGTAACAGAAGGTGAGTCGCCTAAACCTGATTTTTGTGCAACTATATTTGCGCCAATAGTACCAAAGAATGCAGAGGCTTTAGAGCCCACTACAGCTAAGTCTACTTCAGCGCCTTGTTCTTGCCATTTGGCTGAATCTTTTAACACAGATTTGAACAAGTTAATATTTAAGCCACCACAAAGACCACGGTCGGTAGAAATAACGATATAGCCTACACGCTTAACTTCACGCTCTTCCAAATAAGGATGGCGATATTCAAGTTGGCCGCGTGCAATGTGACCGATCACGTTTCTAATGTTTTCAGCGTATGGACGTGAAGAAGCCATCAAATCTTGCGCTCTGCGCATCTTTGAAGCTGCAACCATTTCCATTGCGCTAGTGATCTTCTGTGTATTTTTTACACTTCCGATCTTAGTTTTTATTTCTTTACCACCGGCCATGACTATTCACTCCGAAACTATTAATTACCAGGTTTGAGTTGCTTTGAAATTTTCAAGCAATTTAGTTAAACCCGCTTCGATATCTTTATCGTAGTTACCAGTTTCGTTGATGGTAGCCATAAGCTCAGCATGCTCATTAGTTGCATAAGTTAATAACGCAGCTTCAAAGTCTACAACTTTGTTGATTGCGATATCATTTAAGAAACCTTTTTCAGCTGCAAATAATGAAACACCAGTTTCAGCCACTGACATAGGGCTGTACTGTTTTTGCTTCATTAATTCAGTAACGCGTTGACCGTGCTCTAATTGTGCACGAGTAGCGTCATCTAAATCAGATGCGAATTGAGCGAAAGCCGCTAATTCAGCATATTGAGCTAATGCTAAACGGATACCACCACCAAGTTTCTTGATGATCTTAGTTTGTGCCGCACCACCAACACGAGATACCGAGATACCAGCGTTAACAGCTGGACGGATACCTGAGTTGAAAAGGTTTGACTCTAAGAAAATCTGACCATCAGTGATAGAGATTACGTTTGTTGGAACGAATGCAGATACGTCACCAGCTTGTGTTTCAATAATCGGTAATGCCGTTAATGAACCAGTTTGGCCTTTAACTTCACCGTTAGTGAATTTTTCAACATAAGCTTCGTTTACACGAGCAGCACGCTCTAGTAGACGAGAGTGAAGATAGAAAACGTCACCTGGGTATGCTTCACGGCCTGGCGGACGACGTAAAAGTAATGAGATTTGACGGTAAGCAACAGCTTGCTTAGATAAATCATCATATACGATTAGTGCATCTTCACCGCGGTCACGGAAGTATTCACCCATAGTACAACCAGAGTATGGTGCTAAGTATTGTAATGCTGCAGCTTCAGAAGCTGATGCTACTACAACGATAGTATTTGATAACGCGCCGTGCTCTTCAAGAGAACGTACAACGTTAGCAACAGTTGACGCTTTTTGGCCAATTGCTACGTAAATACTCTTAATACCAGTATTCTTTTGGTTAATAATTGCGTCTAGTGCGATCGCAGATTTACCAATTTGACGGTCACCGATGATAAGCTCACGCTGACCACGACCGATTGGAATCATTGAGTCAATTGACTTGATACCAGTTTGTACTGGTTGGTCAACTGATTTACGATCGATAACACCTGGTGCTTGTACTTCAACAGGAGAGAAACCATCGTTTTCGATTGGTCCTTTTCCGTCGATAGGCTCACCAAGAGTGTTAACAACACGACCTAATAGGCCACGTCCTACTGGTACTTCTAAAATACGACCAGTACTTTTAACTTTTAGACCTTCGTATAAGTCCTGGTAAGGACCCATTACTACCGCACCTACCGAATCACGGTCTAGGTTTAACGCGATAGCGTAACGGCTGCCAGGAAGTTCGATCATCTCACCTTGCATTACATCAGCAAGGCCATTGATGCGAATGATACCATCTGTTACAGAAACGATAGTACCTTCGTTACGAGCTTCACTAACAACGTCAAATTGATCAATACGATTTTTGATCAATTCAGCGATTTCAGTGGAATTCAGTTGCATGCTCTGTTCCCCAATTAGGATTGTAATGTAGTTGCTAAACGGTTCAGTTTACCACGAACTGAGCCATCGATAACCATATCACCAGCCTTGATAACAAGACCAGATACTACGGTAGCATCTACTGTACAATTAAGCTTAACTTTACGTGCCAAACGCTTTTCAAGCGCGGCGCTTAATGTTTTAACTTCTGCTGCTTTCAATTTATTAGCAGATGTTACATCTACAGAAACTTCTTGTTCGTAATCTGCTTTTAATTCAACAAATTGTACAAGAATTTCTGGTAACGCCAACAAACGTTGATTTTCAGCCAATAACTTAACAAAGTTTTGGCCCTTGTCGTTTAATTGCTCACCACAAACACCGATGAATAAGTTTTTCACTTCTTCAACGCCTTTGTCACCACTAAGGTAACTGGCTACGGTTTCGTTTTGAGCTACTTCAGCTGCAAACACTAGCATTTCTAACCAAGTGTCTACTGCGTTAGCTTCAACGGCATAATCAAACGCTGCTTTAGCATAAGGACGAGCAACGGTAGTCAATTCAGACATAGCTCATATCCCCTTAAAGTTCAGCGACTAGTTTATCTAAGATGTCGCTATGTGCTGCGGCATCAATAGAGCGTTCAAGAATTTTCTCTGCACCAGCAACGGCAAGAACAGCAACTTGTTTGCGTAATTCTTCACGTGCGCGGTGACGCTCTGATTCAATTTCTGCGTGTCCTGAAGCGATAATTTTATCACGTTCAGCAATTGCTTTGCCGGCAGCTTCTTCAATCATTTGAGTTTCGCGCTTTTTAGCACCTTCAACGATTTCAGCAGCTTGAGCTTTAGCTTCTTTTAATTGTGCTTTTGCATTGTCTTGAGCAAGCTCTAGATCTTTAGCAGCACGTTCAGAAGCAGCAAGTCCGTCAGCAATAGTTTTTTGACGGTCTTCGATGGCGCCCATTAATGGTGGCCATACGAACTTCATGCAGAATATTACGAATACGACAAATGCGATTAATTCACCAACAAGAGTAATATTAATATTCATTTGTGTACCTCCTTTAAGTTATTCAGGTTTAATAAATAATGGTGTTTATTAAAGAGCGAATAACATGTATAGACCAATACCTACACCGATCATCGCGATAGCATCGATAAGACCCGCTACGATGAACATTTTTACTTGAAGTTGTGGTGCTAATTCAGGTTGACGAGCAGCTGATTCTAGGAATTTGCCACCAAGTAGACCGAAACCAATCGCAGTACCTAAAGCACCTAAACCGATTAGTAAAGCAACAGCAATATATAACATGTGTATCTCCAGTTATTATTTAGTTAGTTAAGTTAAAAATTAAAGTATTTAATAAAATTAAATTTTGTACATTTGGGCTTCCTGCCCTAAACCATTACAGTTCGACGTCCTGTCGTACTAAACATTACTTATATAAGTAATGCTTAGTGATCTTCATGCGCTAAGCTTAAATACACGATGGTTAACATCATGAAAATAAACGCTTGAAGAGGAATTACTAGTAAATGGAACGCTGCCCATAAAAAGTGTACCGGCAATTGGAATAAACCAATTGTGGCGATCAAAATAAAGATCAACTCACCAGCATACAAGTTACCAAACAAACGCAGTGCCAACGATAATGGACGAGCAAGTAAGGTTACTGTTTCTAAGATGAAGTTTACCGGGATAAAGGCCCAGTGGTTAAACGGTTGTAGTGTAAGTTCCTTCATGAAACCACCAAAACCTTTTATCTTGATTGAGTAGTATATGACTAGGAAGAACACACCTAAAGAAAGTGCGAAAGTCATATTTAAATCAGTAGTTGGTACTGATTTAATGTAAACATGTTCAGGATCAACGCCCATAAAGCCACCAATAAATTGGGCAATAGTAGGAATTAAGTCAACCGGAACCCAGTCCATTGCATTCATCAATAAAACCCATACAAAGATGGTTAAAGACAATGGTGCAATTAAGTTGTTTTTGCCGTGGAATGTTTCTTTGACTGAGCTATCTACAAAGCCAATGATCATTTCCACTGCACATTGCAGCTTACCTGGAACACCTGTGGTCGCTTTTTTTGCTACCGAGCGGAATGTTAAGAGAAAAACCAAACCTAGAAAGATTGACCAACCTAATGTATCCACATTAAGCGTCATGAAACTTCCTTCACCCAAGCTAACTTGCCAGTTAGTAAGGTGATGTTTGATATAAGAGCCTGTATCTGCAGCCATCTTCTATCCTAATTATTGTTGATTAAAGTTAAATTTATTAACAACACTTGCCAAAAACGGCGCAAGCATTGTTAAGGAATATGTTGTAAAAAATGCTATCGGCGCTAAATCGAGAAATTTAAAACACAAAACAAATAAGATTGCCGTTAGTATCATTTTTAATTTTACGCCTTTGTAAAACGAGTCTACGACTTGTTGTGAGGCGCTTGCTCCAGCAAATTTAAATGCTTTATGAGCAAATACAAAATTAGGGATAATACTTACTGCACCACCAGCTAATGCTGACTGGGCCATAGTAAATCCCCAATTAAAATAAACAGTTATAAAACTTAGTAGCGTTACTATCAACTGCATTATCAGCTGAATGTTGGCAACCTTTTTACCGGGCTTAGTTAAAATATTTGTCACCGGTAACTCCTAAGAAACACTGTCAAAAAACGTATTTTTTAAGCGAATGTTTTTTTTATAGTCAAACGCGTGCGCAAGTATACTGATTTACAGCACTTTTGCAACTTTTAAGCCCACTACAATACATTAATACAATAATTATTTAACTAGACATTTGGCTAAGAATGTCAGGCATATGTAAAAATATCTAAACAGGAAAATCTAATGTCCAAAAAGTCCAATTTAGCAAAAAACTAAAATTATTGAATCTTTGCCAAAATGCCTTCTAGCTCATCGAGAGATGCGAAAGAAATTTCCATTTTTCCTTTGCCTTTTTTATTGTGCTTAATTTGTACAGGCGAGCCAATGCGCATGGCTAAGTTATCTTCAAGTTTTAATGTATCAGGGTCTTTAACATCAGGCTGTTTTTCAACTACCGGTTGTTGGGCCTTTTTTACTAACTTTTCGGTTTCACGAACGGTTAACTCTTTAGCAGCCACAGTGCGAGCAGTGGTTGTTTGTAAGTCACCTTGTAAACTTAACAGGGCCCTTGCATGGCCCATTTCAATATCGCCATTTTCGAGGAAGGTTTTTACGTCATCATTTAAACTATTTAAACGTAATAAGTTGGTTACCGTGGTGCGAGATTTACCTACAGCAGTAGCAACTTCTTGGTGGGTGAGTTCAAATTCACTTAATAAGCGTTCTAATGCAATGGCTTCTTCCATGGCATTAAGATCTTCACGCTGAATGTTTTCAATTAAGGCTATCGCAACCGCCGATTCATCGGGTACATCTTTAATTAAACATGGGATCATATCTAATTCAGCTAATTGCGATGCTCGCCAGCGACGTTCACCGGCAATTATTTCGTATTTATCAGTCCCAACAGGACGAACGACAACAGGCTGAATAATACCTTGTGCCTTAATTGAGTTAGCAAGTTCTTCAAGAGCACCTTCAGACATATCCTTGCGTGGTTGATATTTACCTGGTTGTAATTGTTCAATCGGTAACTTTTGCAACTCACTTTTAACAACGACAACGTCATTATCAGGAATGTCTTGCTCAGATTTATCTGTTTTTCTAGGTGCTGAGGTTAATAGGGCATCTAAGCCTCTACCTAAGCCGCGACGTTTCGACGTGCTCATGAATATCCTTGCTTATTATTCGCTAACCGTAGCCGGTTGCGCCTGTTTTTTTAATACTTCACCAGCTAAAGCTAAATATGCTTTTGCGCCAGTTGCTGATTTATCATAATACATTGCAGGGGTACCAAAACTTGGTGCTTCTGCTAAACGTACATTACGAGGAATAACGGTTCGATAAACTTTGTCGCCAAAATGACGTTTTAATTGTTCTGACACATCGTTAGCTAAACGGTTACGAGGATCATACATAGTACGTAAAATACCTTCAATATGAAGGTCTTTATTTACCACCGAAGATAGTTTAGAAATGGTATCCATTAATGCGGTCAAACCTTCAAGGGCGTAATACTCACATTGCATAGGAACTAACACTGAATCAGCGGCAGCCATGGCATTAACGGTGAGCATATTTAGTGAAGGTGGGCAATCGATGATGATAAAATCATATGTGTCTTTAAATGGTGCTAAGGCATTTTTTAAGCGTTGCTCACGGGCAAACACTTCCATTAATTTAATCTCAGCAGCAGTAACATCTGTATTTGCAGCAATTAAATCATAATGACCGGTAGTTTCAGTGCAGATGACTTCATTAAGGGGTAATTCATCAATCAATAACTCGTAGCTGGTTGCATGCACGTCGTATTTATCAACACCACTGCCCATAGTGGCATTACCCTGTGGATCAAGGTCAATAAGTAATACTTTACGTTTGGTTGCAGCCAAAGAGGCCGCTAAGTTAACCGACGTAGTTGTTTTGCCTACACCACCTTTTTGGTTGGCAACTGCTATAATTTTTCCCACAATGTCCCCGCGCCAATAAATATTTTCAAGTTCAGCTATTATTTTTTCTCTGGCTGATTTGCTAATTTAGCAAAGAATTACAAGATTAGCTTTTAATTATTTTATTTTCTTCAATTCAATTAAATGTCGTTGCCCTTCAAGTTCAGGAACAGTAAGGGTAAAACTCTCTACTAATTCAATTCCTGCAGGCATAGAATCCAGTTCATCTGCAGGGTACAGGCCTTTTAACGCGTAAAAGCGGCCTTTGTCATCAATTAAATGCTGACACCAAGTGATCATATCTTCCAGTGAAGCAAAGGCTCTGCTTAACACACCATCAAATGGCACTTCTGGTAAATATTTTTCAACCCGAGATTGAACAGGTGTTACGTTTTCCAGTTTTAATTGATAAACCACTTGTTTTAAAAACGTTACTCGTTTGCCCAAACTGTCTAATAAAACAAAATTTTTGTTCGGGTACAAAATCGCTAAAGGTATACCTGGTAAGCCTGGGCCAGTGCCAACGTCGATAAAACTATTACCATTTAAGTGAGGTCCATTAATTAACGAATCTAAAATGTGTTTAACCAACATTTCACTTGGATCGCGAACCGACGTTAAATTATAAGCTTTATTCCATTTATGCAGTAATTCAACATAACCGACAAGTTTACTAACTTGCTCGTTACTTATAGTTAAATCAGTTTTGTTCAATAACGCAGTTAGTTCTGATGTTAGTTGGGCAGTTAAATCCATGGATATGATTGGCCGTTAATTATTTATTGAAAAAGTAAATCGACTTAAGCCGATTTACGTAATAGTCCGTGTTTTTTCAAGTAAACCAACAACAATGAAATTGCTGCAGGAGTTATTCCTGAAATACGTGAAGCCTTGCCTAACGTTTCTGGACGAGAATCGGTTAATTTGGCAACAACTTCATTTGATAAGCCAGAAATTTTAGAGAAATCAAAATCAACAGGGATCAGGGTATTCTCATGTCGTTTCTTTTTCTCAATCTCGTCAAGTTGACGATCAATATAACCTTGATATTTAGTTTGGATCTCTACTTGCTCTGATGCTTGTTTATCAGCAATACCAGGACCAAACTCTTCAATAGCCATTAAATCATCATAACGGGTTTCTGGACGACGCAGTAATTCTTCTAAATTTGCTTCTTTGCTTAATGGGTTTTTAAGCATTGGATTCAGTTTATCTACCGCTGGATGATCTTTTTGTACCCATAGTGCACGTAATCGTTGGCGCTCTTGTTCTACGTTTTCCATTTTGTCACAAAAACGTGCCCAACGCGCATCACCGACTAGACCTAACTCTCGGCCTTGTTCAGTTAAACGAATGTCAGCATTGTCTTCACGTAATAACAAACGATATTCTGCACGTGAGGTAAACATACGGTACGGTTCTTTGGTGCCTAAAGTAGATAAGTCATCAATTAACACGCCCATGTACGCTTGTTCACGACCAGGTGTCCATGTTTCTTTGTCCATGCTGCGACGGCCAGCATTTAAACCGGCAATCAGTCCTTGCGCTCCAGCTTCTTCATAGCCAGTAGTACCATTAATTTGACCTGCAAAGAATAGGTTTTCAATAAACTTGGTTTCTAATGTTTGTTTTAAATCGCGAGGATCGAAAAAGTCATACTCGATGGCATAGCCAGGGCGAGTAATATGCGCGTTTTCAAAGCCTTTAATTGATCGTACCAAGTCCATTTGAACATCAAACGGTAAGCTTGTAGAAATACCGTTTGGATAAATTTCATGTGTGGTTAAGCCTTCTGGTTCAACAAAGATTTGATGCGAGTCTTTATCACTAAAGCGCATAATTTTATCTTCAATTGAAGGGCAGTAGCGTGGACCAATACCTTCAATAACACCAGTATACATTGGAGATCTATCTAAACCGCCACGAATAATATCATGGGTATTTGTATTGGTATGAGTAATGTAACAAGGGATCTGCTGTGGATGATGTTCAGATTTACCCATAAATGAAAACGTTGGTACCGGAGCATCACCTGGCTGCGCTTGCATTACCGAAAAATCTAGAGTTCTGGCATCTAAACGAGGTGGTGTACCTGTTTTTAAACGATCGATCCTAAATGGCATATCTCGCAAACGATCTGCTAAATTTACTGACGCAGGATCACCTGCACGTCCGCCTTCATAGCTATTTAAACCAATGTGTATTTGGCCTGCAAGGAATGTACCTACGGTTAATACTACCGTTTTACCTTTAAACTTAAGACCCATTTGCGTAGAAACACCGGCAACACGATCCCCATCCATGATCAAGTCATCACATGCTTGTTGGAAAATGGTTAAATTTTCTTGGTTTTCCAGGTAGTTACGTACATATGCCTTATACAACAAACGATCCGCTTGTGCTCTTGTGGCACGAACAGCAGGGCCTTTAGACGAGTTTAATGTACGAAATTGGATCCCGGCATGATCGGTCGCTTCAGCCATTAAGCCGCCAAGCGCATCTATCTCTTTTACCAGATGTCCTTTACCTATGCCACCAATTGCTGGATTACATGACATAGCACCTAAGGTGTCAATGTTATGGGTAAGCAATAATGTTTTACAACCCATGCGAGCTGCTGCTAAAGATGCTTCTGTGCCTGCGTGTCCGCCCCCGACAACAATTACGTCAAAGGATTCTTGATACAACATGCTTAAGCACCTCTAAGTTTATTAATGAAAATTCTAAGGTGTGTATTCTACCGTTATTTTTAGCTGAGGGAAATGATCAAAGTGTTAAAAAGATCGAAGTGTAGATCCTTAAATAATATATAAAGATCTATATATAGATCTTATTATTATTACTATTAAGGATCCTTTATTCTGTTGATAAGTGTAATTTTGCTATATATAACAGGTTGTTGTGTTAGATCGGATCCTGTGATCAAAGCTTGATCAACAAGCTTATAACCTTTGATCAAAAAGCCTATTTATCCACAAGTGGTTTTAAATTTATTTATGTACACTGAATAATAATAGAAAATTAATATGTTTTACCCAGACTTATCCACAATAGGTTTGTTTTATGAGTAAATATGTGTATAAGTCTTTATAAGTGATCGATTATTGATCGTATCCAATTTGCAGCGGCTTCTTCTGGATCATCAATATCGATCATATCAATGGTGAACATATCAACTAATTGTTTCGACCCTTTACCTAACATTATGTTTTGTATAGACTTTCCTGCCTGACAAAAAGTGTCGTAGTTACTATCACCTACCGCGATCACTAAAAATTGTAGATCGTTAAAGTTATGATCAGCCACTTTTAGATCGTGTATAAAATTTTCAATGTTTTCTGGAAAATCGCCGGCTCCATGTGTTGAAGTACAAATCAACCAGGTTTGGTTTTGTTGATTTATTTCTGAATAATTAGGCTTAAAATGGATTTTTGTGCTGTGACCATGTTCTTTTAATACTTCTTCAGCTGCCTCGGCAACGTATTCTGTGCCACCTAACATGCTACCAACTATGATTTGAAATGAAGACATTAATACATCCTATTTGGGTAAATAATGGTGATCTTATCGATCCGTTAATATAGCGGAAGTATATAGGAATGTGGATTAATAAACGAGAAACGAGAGGCTAAAATCAGGTATGTAAATATATTTAAGCTATGGCCGTAATAGTGGAATTATCTAAAATACTGTAGGTATAGGGTTATTTATTAGTCGTATAAAAGTAATGAGCCTTACATCAGCGAATGTATGGCTCTTCGTTCCTAGTTTCTAGCAGTCTCGTCTCTATCATTTCCCAATACAGAACGATGAGAATATCTGGCCAAGCAAGTCATCGGAGGTAAATTCACCGGTGATTTCATTCAATTCTTGTTGGCAAATGCGTAGTTCTTCAGCCAAAATTTCGCCAGCTACATAGGATTCAAGTTGATCAAGTCCGCTAATTAAATGTTGGTGAGCATTATTTAATGCCACTAGATGGCGACGACGCGCCATAAAACCGCCTTCTATATTACCTTCATAGCCCATACATTCTTTTAAATGATCTTTTAAATTAGCAACGCCGGATTCAGTTTTAGCCGATAAAGTAACGGTTGGTGTGCCGTGATCAATGGTTAAACCGGTAGTTATGCCACTAACATCAGCTTTATTTTTTACAATGGTAACGCCCATATTGGCTGGTAGTTTTTCAAAAAATTCGGGCCAAAATGCTTTTGGATTATCACCTGTTTCTTTGGTTGAATCGATCATCAATAAGACTCGGTCTGCTTGTGTTATTTCTTTCCAAGCGCGTTCTATTCCTATTTGTTCAACTTTATCCGGACTTTCTCGTAATCCTGCGGTATCAATAATATGCAACGGCATACCATCAATGTGAATTTGTTCGCTCAACACATCACGGGTTGTACCTTCAATGTCGGTTACTATGGCAGAGTCTTTACCACTTAATGCGTTTAATAAGCTAGATTTACCTGCATTAGGACGACCTGCGATAACAACCCGCATGCCTTCTCTTATAATGGCTCCTTGCTGGGCTTTTGCCATTACATCGTCTACTTGATTGATTAGCGCTTTCAAATCTGTATTAATTTTTGTGTCAGCTAAAAAATCAATTTCTTCTTCAGGAAAATCTATGGCCGCTTCAACATACATGCGTAAATGAATCACATCATCGACAAGTTGATGAACAAGTTTTGAAAAATCACCTTGTAAAGAATGCAAAGCACAACGTGCAGCTTGCTCTGAGCTTGAGTTGATTAAATCGGCAATCGCTTCGGCTTGAGTTAAGTCAAGCTTATCATTCATGAACGCTTGCTCTGAAAATTCACCAGGGCGAGCCATACGAACTGACTTTAAACTTAATATATGCTTTAACAGCATGTCTAAAATAACCGGACCACCATGGCCCTGTAATTCTAAAATATCCTCGCCAGTAAACGAATTAGGGCCTTTGAAATAAATTGCGATACCTTGATCAATCACTTGTTTATTTTGATCATAAAATGGTAAATATTCAGCTTTTCTTACTTCAGGCACTTTACCTAATAAATGCTCTGCAACCATTTTAGCAAGCGGGCCGGAAACGCGAATTATACCAACACCTCCACGTCCTGGAGCTGTTGCCTGGGCGGCTATGGTTTCAGTATTGTGGCTTAGAGTACTAGTGTTTGACATTGGTTAATTCGCTAATAGGTTTAAATTTGATAATAGGTTGTATTATAAACATAAAAGAGACGAGAAACGAGAAAACTAGAAACTAAGAGCTGGTTATGTTTTATGGAGTTGATTACTTACAAGCACACAGTCAAGCAGGGAGGTCCCTGATGTCGCTAGTGCTCGACAATTGCTCCTGCATTGTTCTACCTACATGCATCAATGTACTAGTCCTTTGAGATGACGTGGTGTAAGTTAACTGACATTGCGTATACCCAAACATGCTTTTCGTTTCTCGTTTATAGAACTCTTTTATCTTCTCACATAAAAAAGGGTAGCTATTTAGCTACCCTTGTTATTTGATTTTTGCAACCAGCTACTTCTTAGCTAACTTCGCTTTTTCTTCGGCTTTATCAATACCTCTGAAAATAATTAACATTTGTACGATAGTAATTACGTTTGAAATAAACCAGTAAAGTACTAATCCTGATGGGAACCATAAGAAGAAGAAGGTAAAGAACACTGGCATCCATTGCATCATTTTTTGTTGCATTGGATCTTGGCTCATTGCCGGTTGTAATTTCTGCATTAACAACATCGAAGCACCCATCAAAATAGGTAAGATGAAGTATGGGTCTTTTGATGATAAATCAGTTATCCATAAACCAAACTCGGCATGACGTAATTCCACACTTTCCATAAACACCCAATAAAGTGCTAAGAAAATAGGCATTTGTAGAAGAAGAGGTAAACAACCACCAGCAGGATTAACTTTCTCTTTCTTATAAAGTTCCATCATCGCTTGTGACATCTTTTGTCTGTCATCACCGAAACGTTCTTTCAATGCAGCCATTTTAGGTTGGATCTTACGCATTTTCGCCATTGACGTGTATTGCGTTTTAGTAAGAGGGTACATTAATGTTTTCACAACAATAGTGATACAGATAATTGCCAAGCCCCAGTTTACAACGATATCTTGGATAAAAATTAGTAACCAGAATAATGGTTGGCTGATCATCCAAAGGAAGCCGTAATCTACTGTTAGGTCTAAACCTTCAGAAATTTTCTCTAATTTATCTTGGTCTTTAGGGCCAACATAGAATGTAGAAGAAGTCATTGCAGAGCTACCTGGAGCAATGTTCATTAACGGTTCTTTGAAACCGATTACCGCTTGACCGTTATTATCTAGGTAACGTGTGTATAACTGATTGTTCGTTTCATTACTTGGTACCCATGCGGTAACAAAGTAATGTTGAAGCATTGCTACCCAACCAGCTTTAGTAGACTCTTTTAAGTTAGCGTCTTCAATATCACCGAAATCATACTTTTCGTAACGAGTTTCGCTTGTTGAGTATGCTGCGCCACGATACGTTGGCATCATCATTGAAGAGTCTTCATCTACATTAGTTGACTGCTTAAGCTGACCATATAATTGTACAGAGGCAGCAACAGATGAATTGTTGATTATTTTATAGTCAACAGCTACATCGTAGTTACCCTTAACCAAGGTAAAGCTTTTCACGTAAGTGATGTCATTTTCTGTAAATGACAGCTCTACTACCAGGTTGTCGCTTCCATCTACTAATGAATAGCTTTGCGCTGCAGTAGAATAAATAGGACGACCAGCAGGGTTAGCATCAGGACCTTGAGAACCAATTAAGCCACTTTGAGCCACAAAGGTAAAACCTTGGGTCGTTAGAATTGGCATTGGGATGCCACTACCTTGCTCTGTTTCAAAGGCTAGTAAATTAGCTGCAACAATATCACCACCTTGTGTATTAACTTTAAGTTCTAATACATCTGAAGTAATGGTAATTACGCCACCTTTAGTTTCTGTTTGTGGCACTGAAGCTTGCTCGCCAGTTGCTGCAGGAATAAATTCACCTGACTCTGAAGAACTACTAGTTGGTACTGAAGACGTTTCTGCCGCTTCTACCGGTGTTTGAATAGGGGCATTATCCATTTGCCATTGGTTGAATAGTAAATAACTAACAACTAACAATGCTACAAATAGCAAACCGCGTTGTGATTCCATAATGTGCTAATTCTCTTGTTTAGATTTTGGTACGGGATCTTCTCCACCCGCATTCAGTGGATGACATCTTAATATACGTTTGCTTGCTAACCAACCACCTTTTAACACTCCAAAGCGATTAATTGCTTCAATAGCATAAGTAGAGCAGGTTGGATTGAATCGACAATTATTACCTAAAAGCGGGCTAAGCCAGCGTTTATAGGCATTTATGGGGGCAATAATTAACTTTTGTGCCGTTGAATTATTTTTCGCCATATTTTTTCCAATTGCTGATTAATCGCGTCGTTATCGAGTTTATCAATGCCTGACTTTACCATAACAACCAGATCGACTGCAGGTAATTTATGCTGATTTAAACGAAAACTTTCTCGAGTAAGACGTTTTAAACGATTTCTTTGCACAGCTAATTTAACTCGCTTTTTAGCGATTGCCATACCTAAACGATTATTGTCGTCTGAATTTGAAGTAATTAAGATGGTGAAATGGTTAGAACCATAACGAGTGGGGTTGTCGAAGACTTGTTTAAAATGACCGGGAGTCAACAAACGTGACTCCCGATTAAATTCGTAGTTACCCATTTGGGTTACTTATCCTTATTTTGCAATAAGAATTAAGCGCTAAGCTTAGCACGACCTTTTGCACGACGACGTGCGATTACTGCACGACCGTTTTTAGTTGCCATGCGAGCACGGAAACCGTGGTTACGTTTACGCTTTAAGTTACTAGGTTGAAATGTTCTTTTCATTACGCTAATCCGTCTGTTTGTTTGCTTTGCGAAAACAAACGTTTTCGAGCAGGGTGATAAAATTTGAGGCCGAATTCTAAGTTTAATTACAACTAAAGTCAACGATAATTATAAATTAATAATAGAAAAGATCCTTTTAGCTAAAGATCAGGATCTTTTTGATCGTAAAAAGCGATCATCATCTATATATAGCGGGGCTTAATTGCCGTTAAAACAATAATGTCCACAGTTTTATAACAATTGTAAATTTAGGTTTTAATAACTCTATATTCAACGAGGTTTATTATAGTTTATTTTATTGTTTAATTAATAGCCTTAATTACATTTTAATGCATTTATTATATTGTTTATAATCAACGAGTTATATTTAAAGTTAACCTGTGGTAAAAGTTTTTTTTGATTAAATGCAATTGCTGTATTGCACTTGTGGATAAGTAGGGAGATAATGACTTTAATCTAACAATTATTATTATAACTTAGATCGTTTCTGACCATTGTTTTTTAGCACTTAATTAGCCTCGTAATTTATTGTTTTTATCAATATTTTTCATTTGGCTGATTCTTTTCTATTTGTGCCATCAGATAAAACGATCTATTACGGGAGTTTTTGA